>JBEBGD010000101.1:0-19991 GCA_040081625.1 Chthoniobacteraceae bacterium | reverse complement strand
GCGAAAGTCCGGCGCGACTTCCCCGCCGGGCTGGAACACGCGCGGGTCCGCGCCGTAGGGCACGACCCACACGCGTTCAGCATCGATGCCGCGCGCGACGAGTTGATCGCACACGATGCCCGACGCGACGCAGTGAAAATCGGCAAGCGCGTATTCTTCGTCCTCCCGCGCGAAGTAAGCGGCGTCGTAGGGGCAATGATCCGCGAGCTTGAGCCCGGCGCGCGCGTATTCCGGGTCCATGATCGCGACCCAGTCGCGCACCGGCCCCGTCGCGTGATTCAGCACGGTCTTGATCCGGAGCCGTCGTGCCGCGCGGAAAGTCTCGAGCGCCTGACCGGGCATCGCGTGGATGAAGTCCGCGCTTTCAAGATGACCGCCGACCCAGCGGTCGAAGCCGCGGTCCTGCCACGCGAAGAGCGAGCGCGACGGGGGCCGCAGCCACGCGGGCGCGAACTTGAGCAGGCCATACACGAAGTTCGTCCGCAGGCTGTGCGTGCGCACGTTCACGTCCGCCGCGCCGCCGAGCTTCCACGCGGGATAACCGGAGTAGTAGCAGCCGAGTGCGCCGGCCGCGGCGAGTTCTCGTGCGAGCGGCCAGAGGTGGCAGGGGTTGGTGGCGGAGATGGAGATCTTCAAGTCGTGCGCTCCCCGAAAAGCGCGTTCCATTCCTGCTCCGCGACGATCGGCTCCCGCGCCAGCCGCATCCACGCAAGATAGCGCCCCCACGGCAGAGGATTGCGCTTGCGAAGGCATCGCGCGATCCCGCCGAGCGCGGCACACCACCACGCCGGCTCGCGGACGATCCACGCCGGCCCGCGCTGGCACGCATACGCGAACTGGCGCACCGCGCGAAAGAGCAGCACGCCGAAAAGTTGCGGAGCCGGACAGCGCATGAGTGCGCTCCACGCCTCATTCCGCGCGTGCCGATGGTGCGTGCGAATTTCGTTCCGCTGCACGGCGGTGAAGTGATGACGCACGAGCAGCGCCGGCTCGTAGCGCACCTGCCAGCCCGCGCACACGCAGCGCAGCGCGAAGTCCGGCTCCTCGTAGGCGTGGAAGAAAAAGTCCGGGTAGCCGCCGAGCGCGACGAACGTCTCGCGCCGGATCGCCGCGCCGGAGTTCGCGTAGCTGCCGACGAATGCGCGCCCGCCGAAATTCGTGGCCGTGAGGGAATCGGGGAACTCATCCGAACGCTGCGCGAAGGCGAGCACGGCCAGTCGCGGAGCAGCGGCGAAGTGTTCGTGCACACGGGCGATGAAATTTGGGTCGAGCGGATAGCTGTCGTCGTCGAGCGACACGAACACGTCGCAGCCACACGCCTGCGCGAGTTTGTTGCGTGAGGGGATCGAACCACGTGCCGTCTCATGCACGAGCAGGCGTGCGCTCGGGTGCTTCTCCCGCACGAGTGCGGCGGTGTCGTCGGTGCAGCCGTCCGCGCATACGAGGATTTCATCCGGCGGCGGATCGAGTCGCGCGACGTGATCGAGCGTGCGGGCGAGTTCGCCGCGGCGATTGTGCGTGGCGATGGCGACGGCGATGCGCAGGCTCACAGCCAGTTGCCCGCGATCTTTTTCATCCAGCCGGACGGCCGCGTCCGCGCGAGGAAGACGCTGACGAATACACGGTGCAGCGTGTCCTTCCAAAACAGCTCCCAGCCGCACATTCCCTGCACATCGCGCGCGATGAGACGCCGGTTGCGGGCGCTCATCCGCGCGATCTGGAAATGGTTTTGCTTGGCCGGGCTCATCTGCGGGAAGTGCTCGTAGCAGGCGTCGCGGTGAAAGTAGAGCGGCCACTTTCGCCCGATGCGCGCGGAGAGGTGCACGTCCTCGCCGAAGCTGTAGCCGTCGAACGTCGGGAACAGTTCCGCACCGAACGCATCGCTGCGAAACATCACGCACGTCAGGTTCAGCCAGTCCGCCGGGATCAATTCCTCGCGCTGCTCCGCGTAGCAGGGGAAGCAATTGATCGCAGGGCCGAAGAGTCGCGCGCCGAAAGTCGGGTCGTCGAAGCCGGCCTGTAGCCGGTAGTAGCGGCGCAGCAGGCCGCTCGGTGAGCGGTGGTTCACGTCGTTGCCGCGCGCCGAGACGCCGCCGGTGTCCGGGCGCGATGCAAAGACGGCGCAGACCTTTTCGAAGACGTCGGGTGAGAGCACCACATCGTCGTCGATGAATGCGACCAACGGCGTTTCCACGTCGCGAAAGCCCTGGTTGCGTTGGAGCGCGGCACTTGGCCGCTCGGCGCGCCGGTAGAGGATCGGCAGTGAAAACTCGCGCCCGACCTTCTCCGACTCATCGCCGGTGGAGGAATCGACGATCACGATCCGCGCCGGCGCGTGCGTCTGCCGGGCGACGCTTGCGAGCGCATCGCGCAGCAGAGCGGGGCGCTCGTAGGTGGCGATGACGATGGAATAGGCGGGCGAAATCACGGCCAGATGCCGAGCCCGTGCATCACGCGCTTGGTCGCGCGCTGCCAGCCGGGCTCGAGGTGGGAGGTCAGTTCCTTCGCGTCGATCGCATACTCGCCGTCGCCGCGATCGAGTGTGAGTTGCGCGGAGTCGGCGAGCTTCTCGCGCCACGTCCCATCGTCGCTGTGCGCGAAGTGCTGCCAGCCTGCCGCGGCGGCGGCGCGGCGGGTGTCGATGCGGCGCTGAATCTGCGCGGGCGAACGATACTGGTAGTGCTTCACGCGGATGCGCCGTGGCTCGATCAGCCCGAGATGCGCGGGCCAGGCGCCGCCGTCCCACGCGAGCCGGTCGCGATGGCGGAAGAATCGCGCCTCGCCGCCCTTCGCCTGATAGTGGCGCGGCAGAAGCTCGGGCGTCATCTCGGGCGGAGCCGCGTCATCGGCGCCGGCAAAACGGGGCAAGTCTTCCGCCGTGAAAAGAAACTGCAGCCACAGCCCCCACACCACGTGACGCGCCGGTGGCACTGCGGCGAGAAAGGCGCGCGGATCGTCGGCGTAGATTTCATCCGCATCGAGCCGGCACCACCAGTCACCGGCACGCGCCCGGTCGCGGAACGCCGCGAAGATTTCCGCGCGGAGCGCGTCGTTGAAAACGCGCGCCTCCTGCTTGAACGGCACTACGCGCGAGTCGGTGCGCGCCACTTCGTTCACCAGATCCCACGTCGCGTCCTCGCTGCCCGTGTCGAAGACGAAAACCCCATCGCACCAGCGCAGGCTCTCGCGCAGCGACAGGCGGATGATGTCCGCTTCGTTTTTCACGAGGCACAGGCCGAAGATGCGCATGAGTGCGGTGACAGAACCCGTTCCGTGCCGTCGCTGTCAATAAAGCTGCGGCACCCATGGCTTGAGCGCGGCGAGGTCGGCGGGGCGCGCGTCAGGTTCGGTCATCCAGAAGACCGGCTTGCCGCCGAGGTAGCTCGCGCAGCCGGAGAAGGTGCTCGGCGGGCCGGCGATGAAGTCGCAGCCGGCGAGGCTGAAGAGGTCGAGCATGAGGTGACCCGGCGCGGGCGTGACGGCGAACGGTGCGAATGACTGCGGCTGGACGGGATCGTTCGATGCGACGACGAAACCGACCTCCGGGCCGAGCAATTCGGCGAAGCGCTCCATCACGGCGCGATAGACTTCGTCGCCGAAAAACCAGCGGCCTTCGCGATAGACGCGGTAGTCGCCGCGGCGGATGTGGATGCCGACGAGCGCGCGGTGGCGGCGGCGGAGCGGATCGAGGAAGGCGGCGACTTGTTCGCAGATCGCGGCGCTCGGGCGGAGGAAGGCGCGGATCGCCGGCGCGTGGCGTTCGATGATGGACGGGTCGTCGGTCGGGCAGGACCAGTTCTTCAAGGTCGCGAGCGTGAGTGTCGTGGCGGGACGTCCGGGGGCGCCGTCGTGCTGAAAGTCGAGGAATGGGTCGAGCAACGTGCGGCTGAGGCGCGAGAAGGTGAACGCGAGTGCACGGCGTGTGAGCGACGGCACGTCGAACACGATGTCGCCGTCAAAGCGGCACCGGCGCTGGACCCAGCGCTCGATGGGCGGGAAGCGGCGCAGCGTGCCGAGGGTGCTGCCGGCGTTCGGCGGGCGTTGCGCTTCCCACGGGCGCACGATCAAGTCGTCGCTCAACTCGAAGAACCGCGCGTAACGCCAGAAGCCGAGATTCGTGAATGCCGCGCGATGCTCGAAGGCGAGCGCCAGCAGCCAGCAATAGCTCACGAGGCGGTTGCCGAGCTCGCCGCAGTCGAGGTGGCTCAGCAGCCAGCGCGTGCCGCTGGTGTTGTGGGTTGGAGAGCTGGGCGCCGACATCGGGCGAAGCGTGTGCGCCATTCGACGCGCACTGGCAAGCAGCGCGTCCTTGCTTCGCGCGCGGTCGCTCGCTTTGGTCGCGCCGTGCCGATCCCGGTCTTCACCTGCTGCCTTCCACGCGACTTGCACATCCTGCGGCTCGCGGTCGCGGGATTGCGCGAGCATCTCCATGCGGAGTCGATCTCGGTGGCGACGGCACCGATCCACTTCGCGAAGTTCCGCCGCGAGCTCGGCCCGGACGTGAAGCTGCTCGACGAGGACGCGCTCATTCCCGGCCTGACGCTCGACGCGCTGCGACGCGCGGGCTTCACCTACCCGGAGCGGATGAATGGTTGGTATTTCCAGCAGTTGCTCAAGTTCGCCTACGCGTTCTCGCTGCCCGACGACGCGGACTATCTGATCTGGGACGCCGACACGGTGTTGCTGCGGCCGATCGACCTTTTCGATGAGCAGGGCCGGACGTGGTTCACGAAGGCGGACGAGTATCACGAGCCGTATTTCGAGAGCTACGAGCGGCTCCTCGGGCTCGTGGCGCCGCGCGAGTTTTCGTTCATCTCGCAGCACATGGTGGTGAAGGTGGGCGTGCTCCGCGAGATGATGGCGCGGATCGAGGCGCATTGCCCCGGCGATGAAAACTGGGCGTGGAAGATCATGCGCAACCTTTCGCCGCAGACGAGCAACCGCTTCAGCGAATACGAAACCTACGGGCACTACGTGAAGCAGGTGCATCCGGAGATGGCGGCGTTTCGGCGGCTCGAGTGGACGCGGGACGGTGCGCTCGAGTCGTTTCATCCGCGCCGGCGTCATCTGCGGCGGCTCGCGGAGCGGTATGTGTTTGCGGCGTTCGAGTCGCGGCAGTCGTTCTGGAATCGCTTCGCCGCCTGGCGGAAACGGCGCTTTCCGTGGCTCGGCTAGGAGCGCCGCATCGATGCTGCGATGCGCTCGGCGGCCTCGAAGCCGAGCAGTGTGTGGGCGATGCGATACGGCAGCGGCGCTGCGGGACCCTCGACTGCGATGAGACCGCGCGCGTGGCGCTCCGCGTGGTAGGCGGCGGCTTCCGCGAGGTCGGAGCGGGCGAGCGTGCGCGCCATCTCGAAGCACGCGCGCGCGGTGATGCGCTGGTGCTGCGCTGTCCAGCGGTCGCGCTCTGTGAGCCACGTGCGCGCGTCGTCGAGCAGCGCGGTCTTCACGCGGATCGTGCGGTGCGGATCCTTGCGGCAGACGGTGTCTTCGCTCCAGAGCCGATAGACGGCGTGCGGCGTCGGTGCGAAGACGAAGCGCAGCCCGGCCTTGAGGGCGCGCAGGTAGAGTTCGTGTTCCTGGCAGCACGGCTGGTCCTCCTTCCAGCCGCCGAGCGCATCGAGCGCGGACTTTCGCCAGAGCACCGCGCCGGTTTGCGGGAGCTGCCAGGCGAGCCATTGCGCGAAGAGGTCGAGCGACGGATCGATCTCCGCGACCCACCGCCCCCCGCCGCGCTCGAACCAGTGCGGGCTGTAAATCGCGTCGGCCTCCGCGCCGTCGCGCGTCTCCGCGAATTGCCGCGCGATCTTCTCCGGCTCGAGCGTGTCGTCTGCGTCGAGGAATTGCGCCCACTCGCCGCGCGCTTCGCGCAATGCCGTGTTGCGAGCGTGATTGCCGCCGAGATGGTCGGTCTCGATGAGGCGGATTTTTCCGGCGAAGCCGCGCGCGATTTCCCGCGAGCGGTCACTCGAACCGTCGTCCACGACGATGACTTCGATGGCGGGCCACGTCTGCGCGAGCGCGCTCTCGATCGCCGCAGCCAGCCACGGTTCGGCGTTGAAACAAGGGATGCCGATGGTGACGAGCGGCTTCACGTGCGTGCGGCGGCGGGCACGCTGCGCGCCCAGGTCTCGTAGAGCCAGAGCGCGTAGAAGACCTGCGCGCCGTCCCATTCGCTGCGCTGAAACTGGTCCCACGCGGAGCGCACCGCGGCGCGGTCGAGGTGCGCGAAGCACGTCGCGCCGCTGGCGAAGAGCGTGGCCTCGCACTGTTCGCGCAGCGGTCCGCGCAGCCAGCTCGCGAGCGGCACGGGGAAGCCGCGCTTCGGGCGGTCCAGCGGTTCATTGAGTTTGCGCGAAAGGCAGCGACGCAGGACGAGCTTGCCGGGGCCGCCCGGCGGGAGCTTGAGCGAACTGTCCATGCGGGCGGCGAGTTCGGCGACGCGGAGGTCGAGCAGGGGAGTGCGCAGTTCGATCGACGCGGCCATGCTCATCTTGTCGGCCTTTTGCAGCAGCGACTCCGCGAGTTGCCAGTCGAGATCGAAGGCAAGCAACTCGCTCAAGACATCGCGTTGCGGGCGGCAGACCGCGTCTGCGAGGGCGGACTTTTTCGCGCGCAGCCCGCGAAGCTGTGAGCCCGTCAGGCCACGGGGGTGATGTGGGTCGCCGGGGAATCCTTCACGACGCAGCGCCACGATCTCGACGGAGCGGCTTGAATGAACGCGGCTGAGCATGCGTTGCCAGCGCGTCTGCCGTGCCGCGGCGTCGTGCTGCGGGAGCAACCGGCTGAGCGGGCGGAGCCATTCGGAGCGGGCGAGGGTCGCGAGCATGCCGAGGTAGCGGCCATCGTAGCCGGCGAAGAGTTCGTCGGCGCCTTCGCCGGAGAGCAGCACCTTCACGTGATCGCGCGCGAGGGTGCAAATCTTCCAGACCGCGAACGCCGCCGGGTCGCCCACCGGCTCGTCAAGATGCCACGCGATCTTCCCGATGCTGTCGCCGAGATCGGCGGCAGTGAGCTCGAGGGAGTGGTGCGTCGATCCGATCTCGTGCGCCGTCTTCGCTGCGCCGGGCAGTTCGGATTCCGAACCGCCGAAGCCGACGGTGAAGGTCTGGAGGTTCGCGGGATGAAGCTCCTGCGTGTAGGCGGCGATGACGCGGCTATCGAGTCCGCTGCTCAGGAGCACGCCGACCGGCACGTCCGCGCGCAGGTGCAGCGCGACGGAGTCGCGAAGCGTCGCATCGAGAGTCTCCGCGGCCGCGTCCATGTCGGTGCAGTCGGGAGGCGAGGCGAGGTCGTAGGACCAAAACTTTTGCGGCACCGCCGCGGCGGGATCGTCGAGATCGAGCGCGAGGAAATGTCCGGCGCGCAGCTTCTCGATGCGGCGGAAATGGGTGCGAGGCGGCGGCAGCGAAAGCCAGCACGCGTAAACGCCGAGCGCGTCGCCGTCCAATTCGCGATCGACCCACGGGAGCGCGAGCAGGCTCTTCAGCTCGGAGGCGAAGGCGAACCGGCCGCCGGCATCGCGCGTGAGGTAGAGCGGTTTTTGGCCGAAGTGATCGCGCGCGAGCAGGACGCGCCGGCGCCGCGTGTCGAGTAACGCAAATGCGAACATGCCGCGGAGCTTCGAGAAGAGCGCGTCGCCATGCTCCTCGTAGAGATGCACGAGCACCTCGGTGTCGGAGCGGGTGCGGAAGACGTGGCCTGCCGCCTGAAGTTCCGCGGTCAGTTCGCGGTAGTTGTAGATCTCGCCGTTGAAGACGACGCCGATGGTCTTGTCCTCATTCCAGATCGGCTGCGCGCCGCCTTCGAGGTCGATGATGCTCAGCCGGCGCATGCCGATCGCGAGTGGCGTGGCGACGTGAGTGCCGCTGCCGTCGGGCCCGCGATGGACGATGAGCGCGAGCATCCGGTCGAGCCACGCGCGGGCTTCCTCCTGCGGGAGAGCCGGATCAATGAAGCCGGCGATGCCGCACATCAGAGACCTCCGAGCGCCATGTTGTAAAACTCGACGCAATGGCGCGCGACATTTTCCCATGAGAACCCGAGCGCAAAATTCCGGCACACTCCGCCATCGAACCGAACCTCGCCGCGAATGAACCGGCGGATCGCGTCGGCCAGCGAACTTGGCGTGATCTTATCGACGAAGAATCCGGTCTCCCCCTCGCGGACTGCTTCGACCGCGCCGCCCTGGCGCGCGGCGAGCGTCGGGCAGCCACACGCGTTTGCCTCGATATAGACAAGGCCGAAGCCCTCATGTCCGTGGACGGTCGTGGAGGTGGTCAGCACGAAGAGGTCGCTCGCGAGCAGCAGTTCCTTGAGCTGTTCCTTGCTCACGAAACCGGCGAACGTGACGCGGTCGGCGAAGCCAAGCTCCTGCGCGAGCCGCTTCAATCCGGGAGCGAGATAGCCGTCGCCGACGATCGTGTAGTGGAAGGCGTGATCGGCTTTCAGCAGCGCGAGTGCTTGCAGGACGATATGCACGTTTTTGTCGGGCTCGGAGAGCCGGCACACGGTGATCAGCCGCGTCGGGCCGGGCGCGCGTTCGGGGCGCTCGATGTGCTTGAAATCCTCAGCGATGCCGACCGAAGCGACCGACGTTTTGCCGGCGCAATCCGGATGCGTCTCGATCAGCTTCTGCTCGGTGAAGCGGCTGTTGGCGAACACGTGACGGGCGCGCGGGAATGAGCGTCGCAGGAGGCGGCGCGTGAGCCAGTCGCCGAGCTTGCGGTCGAGGTTGCTGCCGAAGGGCAGGCCAAGGCGTGTCCGCAGGTCGAGTCGCGCGACGGGATGATAGACGGAGAGGAAATCGTTGCCGTGAACCGTCGCGAACACCGGCGCGGTCTCGAGCGCCAGCCAGACGTATGAGGCATTCATGCTGTGCCAGACATCCATTTTGAATCGCTCGGGCAACGCGCGATCGGTCCTGCGGCGCAAGGTCAGCAGTGGCTCGACGCGGAACTCGGTGGTCTGCACTTCGCCCTCCGGGTGCGGTTGGCAGAAGACGGTGACTTCATGCCCAAGGCGCGTGAGAGCACGGGCGCTTTCAAAAGCGTAGGTCTGCACGCCGCCGACTTCCGGTGGAAACTCTGGAGCTACGATTCCGATCTTCATGATGTTTTGAGGAAGCCTGCATCGACCAGTCGCCGCATTCCCTCGCGATACATGAGGTGGCGGGTCGGGCCGGCGTAGTGGCGCGATGGAAACTCCGCGCGCATCGCGCCGAGATACACGTCGTATTCCGCTGGGAGCATCGTGAAGCCGGACCGCGCGCTGCTCAGCGCGATGAGCGTTTGCTCGATGCGATGCGAGTGGCCGTCGATCCGGTGCGTGTTGTTCTCGACGCCGGGCAGCGCGAGGAATTCCTCGATCCAATCGAGGCGGATCGAGTCTTTGCGGACGAGGCCAAGGCCGGAGTTGATGAGCGGTGGAAGGGTGAAGTCGAGCATGGGCTGGATGGTCGCGAGGTCGAAGCAGTAGCCGTAGCGCCAGTCCCGTCCCAACGCATTCGCCGTGCCGGTCTCCAGCGCCGCGAGCAGCGCATCGGGCTTGGAGAAGAAGAGGATATCGCTGTCGAGCAGCATCATGCGATCCGACTCCAGACAGGCGGCGAAGTCGAAAACTTTCGGCGCGAGCTTGTTCGAGGCGCGGAACGCAGCGCAGCGCGGATAGCGTGCAAGCCGGTCGGCGAGCCGCCGGTCGGCCTCGGAGCGGGCGATCAGCCGCGCTCCGGGGAAGGCCGCGAGCAGGTGCGCGCTCGCATCGGCGCCGAGCGTGCCATCGTCGTGGATGCAGAGCGCGTAGCGCCGGCCTGACGCGCGAAGGAAACTTTTCAGCGCCCACATGAGGTTCAGCCAGTCATCGCCGGAAGTAAGCGCGTGGATTTCACACGTCGTATCGGCGCCCACCGGGATGGGAGGCGTCGCGAGGATGCGCGGACGAATCACGTCGCGATACCATGCGACACGCAGCCCGTGGCCGAACTTTGTCTTCAGCAAATAGAGCAGGCGGCCCGGTGTCATCGGCGCAGCCATGACTTCGCGCGCACGAGGGCGCGGAAGATTTTGCCCCGCCAGCCGAGCCCCTTTTTCAGGCACCAGTAATCGAACTCCCTCACGAGGCGCTGCACCTCCGGGTCGCCTTTCGCGAGTGCTCGGTAGCGGCGGTCATACACGCGCAGCGCGGCTTTGAAACGCGCGAGATTTTCCGGCCCGGCGTCGAAGTGCGATGGCTCCAGCACGTCGGCGGGGAACGTGCGCATGGGTTCCTTGCGTTGCAGCTCGAGGCAGAGTTGCGCCTGCGCTTTTGCGACGAGGTCCACCTTCGGGAGCGACGGATGCGCGCGTTCGAGTGCGTCCATGTGGAGGTCGAACGGGACGTGGAGAAGATATGGACTGTGGCTCGCGCGCCACGTCGCGGGGCCGGCGCTGCCGCAGTAGGCGAGCGCCCGCAGCGCGCTGCCCCAGTCGATCGTGCAGACGCGCAGTTCCTGCGCGAGTTCGTGCCCGACGATCTTCGCCGCGCCGCCGAGCGCGAGGAAGACGGTGTCGATCGAATGCTCGGAGATCAGCGCGGCGATGTCGGATTTGATCAGGTCGAGATTGCCCGAGAGATCGCGCCCGTCGCCGCGCACTTGGTGGAAGATGATCGCGCCGTCTTCGGGCCAGAAGCGTGTCGCCAGCGCGCGATATGCGGGCGTGGCGTGGAGTTCGCGCAGCAGCGAGGCTTCGGCGCCGACGAGCAGGCAGCGTCGGCCTGCGGCGTAGGTCTTAAACTCGTGCCAGGTCCAGTCGAAGATGATCCACGCGGTGTCCGGCGAGTCGTTGCGGAAGAGCCCTTCGCGCCGCGCGAGATCGAGCTTCGGCAGGTTCTCGACGTTGAAGGCGACGTTGTCGTGGTAGTCGAGATACTCGCAGCTCTCGTAGCTCTCGCGCAGCCGCTCGTAATGGCGGCCCTCGATGCCGGGACCGTCGTAGGCGACTTCGCAGGAGGTGCGGAGATAATCGGGCGACTGTTCGCGACCGCGCTGCACGTTGAGCATGAAAGCCAGCTCGCCGTCGCCGAGGCGCAGGTAGGAAAACGGGCGCCGCGTCTGCATGATGCGCGTCAGCTCGCGGCAGGCGATGCGGCGCTTCTCCTCGATCGTCATGGGCGCAGCGCCTTCGCGTCGGCGACGGCGGAGCGTTCGCCGCGCATCCGCGCCTGCTCGAAGCGGCGCGTGAGCGCGGACACGTGCAGGAACTCATACCACCTCAGGAGCCGTTGCACGCGCGACGGCCCCGGCGGCGGCATCCCGCGCAGGCAGCGCAGCAGCGTGATCGAGTAGGTCGTCGCCTCGACGAGCCGCAGCAGGTAGTCCTCATCGAGGCGGCATTTGTCGATGAGGTGGGTGAGCTTGAGCCCGGCGAACACGCCGCTGCCGAAGCCCGAATCGTAGCCGGTGAGCACGAGGTCGGTGTCCTCGCTGCCGGCGAGATGATTGCCGTTGCGCCCGAACTTCGTGCGCACCGGATCGTCGCGCAGCAGTTGCGCGTAACGCTCCGCGACCGCCCGCCGCGCGCACAGGCCGGCGCCGTAGGGCATCGCGTCGGGGGTGAAGGGAACATTCGTCCAGCGATCGTGCGCGAACTCGCGAATCGCGAGCCAGAGATACGGGCGCAACTCTTCGCGCGGCTCGACTTCAAACTCCGCGATCGTCTGCCCGCCCCACGTGCCGAGCTGCGGCCAGTCGCGGCTGACTGCGAGCGCGCGTGCGAGGTAGTCGGGCGCGAGCACGTTGTCGTCATCGACGAAGACGAGCAACGCGCCGGTCGTCTCGCGGATGCCACGCAGCCGCGCGTGGACCAGTCCCGGCGTTTCCTCGCGCACGACGCGGCGCTGCGGCGGACCGTCCGCATCGAGCGCGGGCGACGAGGCGTTGTCGATGACGACGAATTCCCACAGCGCGCGGTCGAGCGTCTGCGCGGCGATCGAATCGAGCGTGCGGCGGAGATAGTCGGCGCGCGGATTGTGCGTGCAGAGGACGACGCTCAGCTCCGGTGTGCTCATCATGTGGGAACGGATGTGCCGGGAACCTGCGGCAGTGGCCACGGTAGCCACTTGGCACGGCGGATCCATGTGAGGTTATCCACGTGACCGGCGAGGCACCACTGCCCGCCGGCGAGCAACTCGCCGATGACCCGGCCGACGCCTGCGAAGACTGTCGTGTCGTGGAAGGCGATGACTCCATCCGGCGCGATGTGCGGCGCGAGGAAGTCGGCGTCGGCGCGCGTGGCTTCGTAAGAATGATCCGCGTCGATGAAGGCAAGATGGACAGGCGGTTCGACATCCTCGGCGACCAAATCCTGCGTGCGTTTGCGCACGATTTTCAGCAGGTGCGCCACGCCTGCCGTGTTGCGCTTGAACTCCTCGAACACATCAGCCGGCTCTCCGGGCATGGCGTCGAGGTTCCACGAATCGATGGCGATCACGCGTCCGTTCTTCGCCGCCACGCCGGCTGCGAGGTAACACGTCGAGGCGCCGAGATAGGAACCCAGTTCGACGACGCGGGCGCCTTCAGGCAGCTCGGTGGCGAGGCGGAAAAGTGTTTCGAGCTGCGCGCGCGTCGTCCATGTGCGGATGCCGGCTGCGTGGTGAAGCCCCAGCTTCGCGAACGCGAGATCGATCAGCCGGCGCTCGGCCTTGTCGGCGTAAACGCGCAGCCGGGTTCCGGCGCTCCGGGTCAGGCGATGGGTGAGCTTGTTGAGCATCTTCGTTTAAATCAGGCGTCGATGTTGGCGGGTTGCGGCAGCGTCTCGGGCAGGTAGTCGCACGTGCTCTCGGGGACGATGTAGCCGCGCTCCGCGACGTGGTCGAAACTGCGCCCCTTGGTGGGCGATGCGTCGATGTCAAAGCCAAGGGCACGCTCGACGAAGTCGTGCGTCTCGGTGAAATGCGAACCGGCCCAGAGGTTGAGCGGATAGTGGCCTGGGATGAGCGGGGGAAGATGGATCGTCAGCCGCAGCGTGTGTCGTGGCGCGTCGTCGGCGACGAAAGGCGTGACCGTCGGCAGTGCCTGCATGATCGAGGCACCGAGTGCGTTGAGGATGTCCACTGCGACAAATGCAGGACGGTGTTGACCGGTGGTCGCGAGCTTCAGTTCGAGATGCAACAGTTGTCGGGGCGCGACGCCCTCAAGTTGCAGGCGCGCGGATTCAAAGCGCAGCGGCTTGCCGTCCGCGGGCGTCGCCGGATCGCGCGTCCACGTGTCGCTGTCTTCGCCGCCGCGCGCGAGGTAGCGCGCGAGCACGGTGGCGGTGGCGCCCTGCGCGGCGACGCGGCCTTCCTCGAGCATCACCGCGCGATCGCAGAGCGCCTGCATGGAGGCCATGTTGTGGCTCACGAAGATGACCGTGCGCCCGCCGCTCGCGACGTCCTGCATTTTGCCGAGGCACTTTTTCTGGAAGGCTGCGTCGCCCACCGCGAGGACCTCGTCGATGATGAGGATCTCCGGGTCGAGATGCGCGGCGACGGCGAAGGCGAGGCGCACATACATGCCGCTCGAGTAGCGTTTCACCGGCGTGTCGAGGAAGGCGCCGATCTCCGCGAACTCGACGATGTCGTCGAACTTCCGCGCGATCTCCGCGCGCTTCATTCCGAGGATGGCGCCGTTGAGGAAGATATTCTCGCGACCGGTGAGGTCGGGGTGGAAGCCGGTGCCGACTTCGAGCAGCGAGGCCGCGCGCCCGCGGAGCACGGCGCGGCCGGAGGTGGGCTCGGTCACGCGCGAGAGGATCTTGAGCAGCGTCGATTTGCCCGCGCCGTTGTGGCCGACGAGACCGACGACTTCGCCCGGCGCGACCTCGAACGACACGTCGCGCAGCGCCCAGAACTCCCGCGGGTCGGCGGTGCCCGCTCCGCGCCACCAGCGCGCGACCGACTCGCGCAGGCTGCCCGCGCCGATGCTCCCGAGGCGGTAAAGCTTCGAGATGCGATCGATTTCGATGATCGGCTTCGTCATGCGAGGATGCGCGGCGGATTGGCAGCGGCCATGGAGACGCGGCCAATAGTCCAGTGGTGTTCCATTTCGCAACGTGAATCAGCAGCGCACATGCCTTTGCGCGCGCGGCTTACTGCGGCGCGATGAGCGTGATGCGGTTCGCGCGCTGGTTGTTCGCCGGGAGGACGTCGATGATTCCCGCCGGATTCACGAGCGTGGTGCGGTAGTCGATCCGTCCGAGGAACTGCAGCGTCGAGTAATCGACCGGCACGCGCACCGCGTAGGTGGCGCCGGGGCCGAGTTGCGGGACGGTGAACTTTTTCCGCGCAATCCCCGCGTCCACCTCGAGCACGAGCCCGCCCACGTGCGGCGCGCTGCGGTTCTGCACGATGAACTGCATCTCCGATCGGCTCGCGTCGAAGAACTGGCTGGAGACCGCCGTGTCGATGCGCCCGAAATCGTTCCGGTTCATCGCCCAGCCGAGGTTCACGATCCCGTTGCCGAAATTCGGGTCCGGCCCGAGCACGCCGCCGTCGCTCGCGTGCGTGCGCAGGATGCCCCACGCCTGGCTCGCTGTGATGCCGGGATTCTGTGACATCATCGCCGCGATCGAACCGGCGACTACCGGTGCGCTGCCCGAGGTGCCGTCGATGAAGACGCGCTGGCCATTGAGCCATGCGCTTTGCAAGCCGTAGCCGGGCGCGGCGATCTTGAGTTCCTCGCCGGAGTTCGAGAAGAAGACCTGCTGCTCGGCGGCATCGACCGCGCCGACGGAGATGACGTAAGGATTCGCCGCCGGCCACGTGAGCTGGCCGACCTGGTCGTTGCCCGCCGAGGCGACCACGAGCACGCCGCGGCTGGCCGCGTAGTCGATCGCGTGGGTCATCACGAAGCTGTTCGCATACGAACCCATGCTCACGTTGATGATCTGCGCGCCGGCATCGACTGCGGCGAGGATGCCCTGCGAAAGCGAGAAGCTGTCGCTCAAGCCATCCATGCCCGTGACGCGGATGCTCAGCAGGTTCGCGCCGGGCGCGATGCCGATCGCGTCGCTGGCCATGCCGCCGGCGAGCGAGGCGACCGCGGTGCCGTGGCCGTTGTCGCCCTCGGGTGCGATGCCGAGGCCGATATCCACAAAGCGCAGCCGGTTCGTCCCGAAGGTCGGGTCGGCCACGATTCCGCTGTCGAGCACGGCGATCGTCACGCCCGCGCCCCACTTGCTCGTGTCGCCGGTCACGCCTAGGAAATCGAGCAGGCCATTGCCGATCGGCGCGAACTGACCGGCGTAGCGCGCCTCGGGCTCCGGCACGTCGGGCGGATAGACGAAGTAATTCGCGTCGAGATCGCTGTAGTCGCCGGAGAAATTCGCGAGGTCGCCGGTGAGCGAGTCGAGCGAATCGTAGCGGACGCGCACGGTGTGAAAGCGATCGAGCCGGCCGAGCACCTTGAACCCGCACTCGGCGGCGCGTGCGAGGAAGCGGCGATACGCGTCGGCGTCCTTAAAGGTGAGCACCGCTTCGTTCAGACGACCCTGCTCCTGCGCGAAAGTCTCGTTCAGCCGCGCGAGCAGTTTCTCCGCGAGCAGGAAATCGCGCTGGTCGCGGCTGCTGACCGGCGGCGGAGCGGGCGCGACGGCGTCGGCTTCGCGCGCCTCCGGCGGGAGGGGCGCGGGAGTCTCTGGCGCAGCGGGCGGGGGAAGCACGTCGCGATTCGTGCGCAGCGTAACGAGGGTCGCCACCACAAGCAGAGACGCCAGCACGAGCAGGCGAATAAGCGGGCGATGGCGCATGAGCGCAATAACAGCCCGCAATGTCGGATTGGTCAAGGCGTCGCCGAATGATGGCGGAATCAGTCTTTACGGGTGAAGCGTCGCGGCGAGGGGCTTTGCCTCGTTCGGGCTAAGTCGTATGACTACGCAGAGGTTGATGCGCTCGCCCATGAACCCACTTCCACTTTCCCGCCGCGAAGCTCTGCGACGAATCCTCGCCGCATCGGCGATGGCGACGGCGCTCGACATCACGGCGTTCGCCGCGGACGACATCCGCGGCATCGGCACTGATCCGAATTTGCTGAGGAAGGAAATCCCGTGGCCGCGTCTGTTCACGGCGGAGGAAATGCGGATCGTGACTGCGCTCGGCGACATCATCATTCCCGCCGACGAATATGGTCCCGCGGCGAGCGCGGTCGGTGTGCCGGACTTCATCGATGAGTGGGTGAGCGCGCCCTACGAGGAGCAGCAGAAAGACTTGAAGGCGATCCGCGCCGGGCTCGCGTGGATCGATGGCGAGGCGAAGACGCGCTCCGGCAAAGGCTTCGCGGAGTGCGACGCGGCGCGGCAGGTGGCGATCGTCGAGGACATCGTGAAGGACGGCACGCCGGCGCGGAAGGCGGGCTACAACTTCTTCAAGCTCTTCCGTGATCGCGTGGCGGGTGGCTACTTCTCCACGCAGGAGGGTTGGAAGGCGATCGGCTACACGGGCAACGTGCCGCTCTCGGAATTTCCCGGCCCGACTCCCGAGGCGCTCAAGCACGTCGGACTCGCGTAATTCATCATGGCCTTCCTCAACACATCCAGGACTCGCGCCGCGCGCTACGACGTGGTCGTTGTCGGCAGCGGCGCCGCGGGCGGCATGGCCGCGCTCACGCTCGCGAAAGCGGGCGCGAAAGTGCTCATGCTCGAAGCGGGCCGGAAATACGATCCAGTCACCGAGACGCCGATGTTCCAGACGAATGCCGATGCTCCGCTGCGCGGCGCGAACACGCCGGACAAGCCGTATGGTTTCTTCGACGCGACGATCGGCGGGTGGGTGGTGAAGGGCGAGCCTTACACGGTGAAGAACAAGGCCAGCGAGCAGTGGCAGGACGGAACCTTTGCCAAGCGCGATGCGACCGATCAGAACTTCATGTGGTGGCGCTCGCGGATGCTCGGCGGTCGCACGAACCATTGGGGTCGCGTCTCGCTGCGGATGGGGCCGGACGACTTCAAGCCGCGCAGCACCGACGGACTCGGCGTGGACTGGCCGATCAGCTACGAAGACATCGCGCCGTTTTACGATCGCACCGACCAGATTGTCGGCATCTTCGGCTCGAAGGAAGGGCTGCGGAACGATCCCGATAGCGACTTCTTCCACACGCCGCCGAAGCCTCGCGCTTACGAGCTGCTCTTTCAGCGCGGCGCGAAAAAGCTCGGCATCCGGGTGATCTCGTCGCGTGTCGCGGTGCTCACGAAGCCGATGCCCGGCCGCGCGCCGTGCTTCTACGCCACGCCGTGCTCGCGCGGCTGCTCGATCGGCGCGGCCTTCCAAAGCACGACCTCGCTCATCCCTTATGCGCTCGAGACGGGAAACCTCGACGTAATCACGAACGCCCACGTGCGCGAAGTGACGCTCGATGCGCGGGGACGCGCGAATGGCGTGCATTTCTTCGACAAGGAATCCGGCAAGGAAGAGCACGTCGCCGCGCGTGCGGTTGTGCTCGGCGCGAGCGCGTGCGAGTCGGCGCGCATCTTGTTCAACAGCCGCTCGGCGCGCTTCGCGAATGGCCTCGGCAACAGCACCGGCCACCTCGGCCGCTGGCTCGCCGACTCCACCGCGGGCGACATGAGCGGGCAGATCCCCGCGCTCGAAAACATGCCGCTGCACAACGAAGACGGCGTGTCCTTCCCGCACCTCTACGCGCCGTGGTCCGACGTGCAGGCGCGCAGCGCGAAGGCCGCGGGTTCGCCGCGCGGCTACTACACGACCTTCGGCGGCGGGCGGCGGATGCCGGGCGGCAGCGTGTCGCTCGGGCCGAATGGCGGCGCGCTCTTCGGCACGAAGCTGAAGGAGGAAGCGCGGCGTTACTTCGGCTCCTTCGTCAGCGCTGCGGGCCGCGGCGAGATGGTGCCGAATGAGCACTGCTTCGCCGAGATCGATCCGGTGAAGAAGGATCGCTTCGGCATCCCGGTGCTGCGTTTCCATTGGAAGTGGAACGACTACGAGGTGCGCCAGGTCGAGCACATGCAGCGCACCTTCGCCGAGATGATCGAGGCCGCGGGCGGCAAGATCACGCGCCAGCCGATCAAGGACGCGACCAGCGTGATGACCGCCGGCGGCAGCGTGAATCACGAGATGGGTGTCACCCGCATGAGCGCGAAGGCTGCCGACGGCGTCACGAATCCGTTCAGCGGCGTGTGGGATTGCCCGAACATCGCCGTCGCTGATGCGGGCGTCTTCGCGAGCAGCCCTTACAAGAATCCGACGCTCACGATCATGGCGCTCGCGATTCGCGCCAGCGAGCACCTGCTCGCGGGAGTGAAGGACGGGAGCATCTCCGCGCCGGCATGATCTTGTGCGCGCTCGTCTTCGCGCTGCTCGTCGCGGCAGCTCACGGGCAGATGCCGACTGCGACCAATGTGAGGTATGGGACGCATGAGCGGCAGGTGGTCGACTTTTGGAAAGCGGACGCCGCGTCGCCGACCGCGTGTCTGTTTTTCGTTCACGGCGGCGGGTGGATGAACGGCGACAAGGCGAACCCGGACTTCCTCGCGAACTGCGTCGGCGCGGGAATCTCCGTCGTCTCGATCAACTACCGCTTCATCCCCGACGCCATCGCGGAAGGCGTGAATCCGCCGGTGAAGGCGTGTCTCGAGGACGCGGCGCGCGCGCTGCAATTCGTCCGCAGCAAGGCCGGCGAGTGGAACATCGACAAGGCGCGCATCGCCGGTTGCGGCGGAAGCGCGGGCGGCTTCACGAGTCTGTGGCTCGCGTTTCATCCCGACATGGCGGACGCGACGAGCGCCGATCCCATCGCGCGCGAATCCACGCGGCTGCGGTGCGTGCTCACCTTCGTCCCGCAGACCACGCTCGACCCGGCGCTGATGCGCGAATGGATCCCGAACAACGACTACGGCCACCACGCCTTCGCGCTGCCGGGCTACCAGGACTTTCTCGAACAGCGCGAAAAGCTGCTGCCGTGGATCGCGGAGTTTTCGCCGCTCTCGCTCGTCTCGCCCGACGATCCGCCGACGTATCTTTTCTACGACTCCGCGCCCGCGCTCGGCCAGCCGGCGAAAGACCCGCCGCACTCCGCCAACTTCGGCGTGAAGCTCGCGGAGACGCTCGAGGCCGCCGGTGTCGAGTGCGAGTTCAACTACACCGGCGCGACCAGCGTGAAGCACCCCGACATCTTCGGCTTCCTCGCCGAGAAGCTGAAGTGAGCTGACCGCCCATCACGTCGTCCGTGGGGCCGATCTCGTGGCTAGGCGGAGTGGCCGGGCCTACGTCCCGGAGGGACGTGCGCCGCGCCTTGCGCCGGCGGAGGATACGGTAAAAATTCGCCCCGGCCTCACTCCGGCGCCGGGGCGGTGACGATGGTGTGGATGCGCTCGGGGGCTTGTGGAAGAAGATGGTGCGCGCGGGACGGGCGGGATAGTGAGGGATGGATGCACACCTTTGGCGATCTCGCCCGCCTGCTGAATCGTTCGCCGCTGCTCCTGCGCGGGATGCAGACGCGCTTCGGGCTGCCGGTGGTCGAGGGCGCGGGCTATGCGGAGTGTTATCTCGCCTTTCTGCGGACCGTGGTTTTCCTGCGCACCTTCGGCGTGAGCGAGGCGGCGCCGCTGCGGCTATGGCATCTCGAGAGGAAGTTGCTGACGCTGCTGCACGCGGATTCGACCGGCTCGCCGACGTGGTTCCTGGATGCGTGCGGGCAGACGACGCATCGCAAGCGGCGCCTGCTGCTGAGCAACTACGACCTAGGCGTGGAGATCCCGGCGGGGATGGTGCAGCTCGGGTTGGATTTCGGGGCGGGGCTGCCGGAGCTTTTTGCCGGGAAGGAGATGGGCGAGGATGCGCTGCGGGTGATGGAGGAATATGTGGGCGCGCTCACGGCGATCCGGCGCGAGGTGGGCGCGGAGCTGTCGCAGGTGGTCGCCGCGCTCGGGTTCGCGCGGGGCTTTCTGCCGCCGGAGTAGGATCCGCGCGGCTGAGCGGGGCCGCTTCCGCCTGCTAGCGCCCGGCCTGAAACGGCGTGAGTG
>JBEBGD010000100.1:0-20156 GCA_040081625.1 Chthoniobacteraceae bacterium | reverse complement strand
TCTTTCATGCCGGCCAGATGCTGAATCGCGCCGGAAATGCCGACGGCGATATACAACTCCGGCGCGACGATCTTGCCGGTTTGCCCGACCTGATAATCGTTCGGCACGAAACCCGAATCCACCGCCGCGCGCGATGCGCCCACCGCCGCACCGAGTTTGTCGGCCAGCGGCTCGAGGATTTTGAAGTTTTCCGCGCTACCCATGCCGCCCGTTTTTCCAATGACCACGCCACGCTTCACCATCTACGACACCACGCTCCGCGACGGCACGCAGGGCACGGGCATTTCGTTCTCGGTGCTCGACAAGATTCGCGTGGCCGAAAAGCTCGACGACTTCGGCGTCCACTACATCGAGGGCGGCTGGCCCGGCTCGAACCCGAAGGACGCGACCTTTTTCGAGGAAGCCGCCAAGCGCACCTGGAAGAACGCGAAGATCACCGCCTTCGGCATGACCCGCCGCGGCCGCATGAAGGTCGAGGACGATCCCCAGGTGCAGATGCTCCTCGATGCGAAGACGCCCGCCGTCACCGTCGTCGGCAAGACGTGGCCGCTGCATGTCACCGAAGTCTTCCAGGTCTCGCTCGACGAAAACGTCGCGATGATCTCGGACACGGTCGCGTATCTGAAGAAGCACGGCCGCGAGGTGCTTTACGACGCCGAGCATTTCTTCGACGCCTTCCACGAAGACCCCGACTACGCGCTGCGCACCGTGAAGGCCGCGCGCGACGCCGGCGCCGATCTCATCGTGCTCTGCGAAACGAATGGCGGCGCGCTGCCGGAGTTCGTCGGCGAAGTGACCGCGAAGGTGATCGCCGCGCTCGGCCAGTCGGTCGGCATCCACACGCACAACGACGGCGGCGTCGGCGTCGCCAATGCGCTCGCCGGAATCCGCGCCGGTGCCGTGCAGGTGCAGGGCACGATCAACGGCTACGGCGAACGCGTCGGGAACTGCAACCTCACGACCGTGATGCCGAACCTTCAGCTAAAGATGGGCATCGATCTCGGGCTCGACCTCACGCGGCTGCGCGAGCTCTCGAACTTCGTCGATGAACTCGCCAACGTGCCGCACGACATCCGCGCACCCTACGTCGGCAGCGCGGCCTTCACGCACAAAGGCGGCCTTCACGTCCACGCCGTCGCGAAGCTCGCGCGCACCTACGAGCACATCGACCCGGCGCTCGTCGGCAATGAACGCGTCATCACAATCTCCGACATGGCGGGCCAGTCGAACATCATCGTCAAAGCCGAGATGCTCGGCTTCAAGTTCGCCAAGGGTGCGCCCGAGGTGGGCAAAATCCTCGCGGAGGTGAAGCGGCTCGAATCCGAAGGCTACGAGTTCGAAGCCGCGGAGGCGTCCTTCGAGCTACTCATCCGTCGCACGCTCGGCACGCACCAGCCGCTTTTCGAGCTGGACGAATACCACTGCGGCTTCCGTCGCACCGGCGACGGCGCGTGGAAAAAATGCGAGGCGACCGTGAAGCTGCGCGTCGGGGGCGAGAAGGCCTACGTCGTCGAGGAGGGCGACGGCCCCGTGAACGCGCTCGACGCCGCGCTCCGCAAGGCGCTCCGGCCTCACTTTCCCGCGATCGATAAGATCGCGCTCGAGGACTACAAGGTCCGCATCATCAACGGCCAGCAGGGCACCGCCGCCGGCACGCGCGTCTTCATCGTCTCCACCGACGGCGAAGACACGTGGGGCACCGTCGGCGTGAGCGACAACATCATCGAGGCGAGCTGGCTCGCGCTGGTCGATAGCTTCGCCTTCAAGCTGCGGCGCTAAGCTCGCTATCCTCGATGTCGTGGAGGATTTGGTCGCGCAGGCGCCGCGCCTCCCGCACGTCCTTGGTCCCGAGCGAGCGGCGGACGCGCTCCTTCGTCAGAGGGGTGGGATGGACGACGTAATGCACAAACCACGTCCCGTGGTTATTCCACAGATGATGGTTCGGATTCGCCGGGTTGGTTCTGATGCTTAGTTTCATAGTCGGTCTCGTTGGTTTGCTGGAGTGACCACGGGCTCATCAAGGGTTCGGTTCAGGCAGATGCCCTCCCCGCACATCGCCACAAGCCTTTCGGCCCGCAGCTTCCACCTTACTCGGGCTTGGGAGCCCTCGCAGGTTGGCTGCCGTCTTGATTGGGAGACGGCACTCTTGATGGTTGCGTGACCCACCTTACCCCGAATCGGCCCTGCCGCAAGGCGTGGACCTAAAGCTTTATCACCAGCGAGCGCAGTTCGGTCATCTCCTCCATCGCGTAGCGCACGCCTTCACGACCGAAACCGGAGTCCTTCACACCGCCGTAGGGCATCGTCTCGGTGCGAAAGGTCGGCACCTGGTTGATCATCACGCCGCCGACTTCGAGCGTCTCGAAGGCGCGCATCGCCAGCTTCAGGTCGCGGGTGAAGACGCCAGCCTGGAGACCGAAGCGCGAGTCGTTCACGAAGGCGAGCGCCTCGTCGAACTCACGATAGCGGTGCAACGTCACGACCGGCGCGAAGGCTTCCTCCGCGCACAGGTCGCAAGTCGGCGGCACGTCTTCGAGCACCGTCGCCTCGAGGCATTGGCCGACCACCCCGCCACCACACACGACCTTCGCGCCCGCGGCCTTCGCGGCCTCGATGCGCGCGCAGATTCCCGCGAGCGCCTCGGCGGTGATCATCGGTCCGACGACCGTCGCCGGGTCGCGCGGGTCGCCCGCCTTGATCTTCTCGCGGACCACATCGACCAGCCGCGCGCGGAAGTCGGCGTAGATCGACTCATGCACCACCACACGCTGCACGCTGATGCACGACTGCCCCGCCTGCGCGAAACCGCCGAGCGCGATCATCGGCACCGCTGCGGCGAGGTCCGAGTCGCTGTGGACGATGCAGCCCGCATTGCCGCCGAGCTCGAGCGTGATCTTCTTTTTTCCGCACTGCTCCTTGAGCCGCCAGCCGACGGCCGGGCTGCCGGTGAAGGTGACCTTCTTAACGCGCTCGTCGGCGATCAGCGCACGCGCGTCGTCATTGCTGCAAGTAACCACGTTGATCTGCCCCGCCGGCACGCCTTCGGCCACGAGCACCTCGGCGAGCAGCAGCGCGCTCAGCGGCGTCTTCGTCGCCGGCTTGAGCACCATCGTGTTCCCCGTCGCGATGCACGGCGCCACTTTGTGCGCGACGAGGTTGAGCGGGAAATTGAACGGCGAAATCCCTGCGATGACGCCGATCGGGAAGCGCCGCGCCATCCCCATGTGTCCTTCGCCCGGCGGCAGCGCGTCCATCGCGAGCACTTCACCATGCGCGCGCCGCGCCTCATCCGCGGCGCACCGGAAAGTCATCACCGCCCGCGCCACTTCCGCCTCGGAGTAAGTCACCGGCTTGCCCGCCTCGGCCACGATCGTCTCCACGAACTCTGCCCGCCGCGCCTCGATCCCGCGCGCGATTTTCTCCAGCAGCGCCGCGCGCGCGTGAACCGGCGTCGCGCGCACTTCCGCGAACGCCGCCACCGCCCCGTCGATCGCAAGCTGGACAGTCCCGGCATTTCCCATCGGCACACTCGCGATCGTCTCGCCCGTGAACGGATTGACCACCGGCAAACGCTCCGCGGTGTTCAGCCAGCGGCCACCGACGAGGAGTTGAAGCACCGGATTCGACATGTCGCCAATCAACCGCGCGACGCCGCAACTGGCAAGCCGCGCACTTGATGATGTGCGCAGCCTCGCGCTACGTTGCGCGCACCATGAAACGCGTCTTCGGCATCGAAACGGAATACGGGATCACCATCGATGGCATGGACGATGTGGACGTGGTGCGCGAATCGATCGAGATCGTGCGCTGCTACACCGAGCATGGCGCGCTCATGAAATGGGATTACGCGCTCGAGGACCCGCACCAGGACGCGCGCGGCTTTCGCGCCGAGGAGCTGCTGCAGGACACCGACGAAGCCGCCTACTACGAGATCGACAAGGCGCGCGCGCTTTCCTTCGAGGAGATCAAGAGCGACCTCGTGCTCAGCAATGGCGCGCGCTTTTACAACGACCACGCGCACCCCGAATACTCGACGCCCGAGTGCACCACGCTCCGGCAGCTCGTCGCGCAGGACAAAGCCGGGGAGCGCATCCTCGGCGAGTGCGCGCGGCGGCGGAACGCGAAGCTGCCGAATGGCCAGGAGGCGCGGCTCTACAAGAACAACACCGACTTCGTCGGCCACAGCTACGGCTGCCACGACAACTTCCTCATGAGCCGCGGCGTGCCGTGGGATCGCATCGTGCGCGACGTGGTGCCCTTCCTCGTCACGCGGCAGATTTTCGCGGGCGCGGGGAAGCTCGGCATCGAGGGCGAGGACATGGCGGGGCAGCCGGGCGTCTTTCAGATCGCGCAACGGTCGGACTTTTTCAGCGTGCTCTGCTCGATCGACACGATGAACCGCCGCCCGATCGTCAACACGCGCGACGAGCCGCACGCCGACGCGATTCGCTACCGGCGCTTCCACGTCATCACCGGCGACTCGAACATGTCGCACTGGGCGACCGCGCTGAAGATGGGCACGACGGCGCTCGTGCTCGATCTCATCGAGACCGGCCACGCGCCGCAGCTCGAGCTCGCCGACCCGATCGCCGCGACCAAGCAGATCAGCCGCGACCAGAGCTACGCGTGGATCATCGAGCTGAAGGACGGCCGCAAGATCAGCGCGATCGACATCCAGCGCCTCTACCTCGCGGCGGCAAAGGACCACTGCCCGCACGACGAGGATACCGCGTGGACGTTGCGCGAGTGGGAGGCCGCGCTGAACGACCTCGCGCGCGACTACTGGCTGTGCAAGGACCGGCTCGATTGGGTCGCGAAGAAGTTTCTCCTCGAGACGCTGCGCGACGCCGAGAACCTCTCGTGGAGCGATCCGTGGCTGCAATCGATCGACCTCGAATACCACAACGTCTCGCTCGAACACGGGCTCTACTACGAACTGATGCGCGAGGGCCACATGCGCCGCTTCGTCGATGAGGACGAAATCCGGCGCGCCATCTTTCAGCCGCCGGAGACCACGCGCGCCTTTTTCCGCGGGCGCGCCGTGGCCCGCTTCAACGACGAGATTTCCTCGATCCAGTGGGACGAACTCGTCTTCGCCGCGAACGGCGCCAATCGCACCGTCGAGCTCGCGCATCCGGCGCACGACGCGACGCTCGATCGCGTCAACTCCGCGATCCGGGACGCGGGGAGCTTCGAGGATCTCATCGCGCGGCTGGGCTGATGCTGACTCCGCGGCAGGCCTTCGACGTCGCGCTGACGCATCACCGCGCGGGCCGCTACGGCGAGGCGGCTTCGCTCTACCGGCAACTCGTCGCGCTCGATCCCGCGCACGCCGACGCGTGGTTGAACCTCGGCATCGTGCTCGCGCAATCGGGCGGCGAAGACGAGGCATGCACGGCATTCGAGACGGTGCTGCGGCTGCGGCCCGGAGATTTCATGGCGAACAACAACATCGGCCTCCTGCGACGCGCGCAGGGGCGATTCGATGAGGCGATGAATTGTTTTCGCGCGGCGCTCGAGCGCGAGCCGCACCGCCCCGAGGTCCGCAGCAATCTCATCTTCACCGCGCTGTTTCATCCCACGCTCACACCGGAGGAAATGGACGCCGAGTTGCGAGCATGGAACCGGCACCACGCCGTGCCGCTGACCCAGCCACACGGTAACGATCGCTCGCCTGACCGTCGCCTGCGGGTCGGCTACGTGTCGCCGGACTTCCGCGACCACGTCATCGGCCGGAATGTGCTGCCGTTGCTTCGCGAACACGATCGCGCCGCCGTGGAGGTGGTCTGCTTCTCCGACGTCACCGCCGCCGATGCGATCACCGCCCGCTTCCGCGCGCTCGCTTCGCAGTGGCACGACGTGGCGCATCTCACCCACGAGCAACTCGCCGGGGTGATCCGGCGCGAACGGATCGACGTGCTCGTCGATCTCACGCAACACCTCGCGCGCAATCGCCTGCCCGTCTTCGCGCACAAGCCGGCGCCGGTGCAGGTGAGCTTCGCCGGCTACCCTGCGAGCACCGGCGTCGGGGCGATCGATCATTACTTCACCGATCCGCATCTCGGAGCCGTCGGGGCCGATGCGTTCACATTGCCGGATACCTACTGGTGCTTCGATCCGCTCGACGACGCGCCGGCGGTCGGCCCGCTCCCGGCGAAGGAGAGCGGTCGCGTGACCTTCGGCTGCCTGAACGACCCCGCGAAGGTGAACGATCGCGTGCTCGCCTTGTGGAGTCGCGTGCTCGACGCGCTGCCCGGCGCGCGATTGCTCGCACGCGGCTCGCGGCTCGATCATCCGCGAATGGAAGCCGTCCCGCGGCTGCCGCGCGCCGCGTATCTCGCGATGCATCACCAACTCGACATCGCGCTCGATACGTTCCCCTACCCCGGCCACACCACCTCGTGCGAGGCGCTTTGGATGGGCGTGCCCGTGGTGAGCCTCGCCGGCCCGACGCCGATCTCGCGCGGCGGACTCAGTATCCTGAAGAACGCCGGCCTCCCTGAACTCGCCGCGCGCAATGAGGAGGATTACGTGCGGATCGCCGTCGATCTCTCGCGCGACCTCCCGCGACTTGCCGCGCTGCGAGCCGGTTTGCGGGCGAAGATGAGCGCGTCGCCGCTCATGGACGCGCCACGTTTCGCACGCGGCATCGAGAACGCGTATCGCGAGATGTGGCGGCATTGGTGTGCGTTGGCTCCTTGACGGCGCGTTCCGCCGCCCGCAAAGAAGCGCCCACGCTCATGCCAAGCCCGCTCCGCATTCTACTCGCCTCGCTTTGCGTTTCCGCCGCGGCTTTCGCCGAGAAGGGCGTGCCTTATTCGCAGGCGACCGTCACCCGGCTGCAAAACAAGGTCAGCTACGGTCGCGCGGCCGAAGGCGCCCACCGACCGGCGCAAAGCGGCGATGTGGTCAAGGCGCAGTCTTACCTGCTCACCGAGACCGACGCGCGCGCGGAACTCAAATACGACGACGGCTCGATCGTGCGCATCGGCCAGAACACGGTTTTCACTTTCGAGGCCTCCACCCGCACGCTCACGCTCGCGCACGGCTCGCTGATTTTTTACATCCCGAAAGGCGTCGGCGGCGGCACGCTGCGGACCGCTTCGATGACGGCGTCGATCACCGGCACGATCGGCAAAGTGGCGGACAACTTGATCGCGATCCTCGAGGGCGAGGTGACGCTCGTCCCCTCGGGCCAGAAGGTCGGGGCCGGTTACTTCGCCCGCCGGAACGCCGACGGCACGATCACCGTCGCGCGCTTCGATCCGGCCACTGCGCTCGGTGGCAAGCTCTGGGAGTTCGGCGGACCGATCGCCGAGTTCGACGAGAGCTCACTGCTCACGAGTCCACCCGCCAGCACGATCGTCCGGGACATCATGCACGACCTGGAGATGACCGATCGAATGCAGAACTTCCCCGGCGCGCAGGAACTCTTCAATCCGAAGAAGGAGACGAAGCCGAAGGAAGAGAAGAAGCCGGACGCACCGACTCCGACTCCGATTCCAGTCCGCGCGACGCCGACGCCCCGTCCGTCCGCCTTATAAGTTCGCCCCGTCCACCAGGCGGCAGCCGCTACTTCTCCTCGACCCGCGCAGGCGCCGCGGACTTCGAGATCTTCTGCTTCGCGGCTTCGAGCTTCTCGCGCACCTTCGGGGTCGGGTCGATCGCGAGCGACTTCTGCCAGTAGTTCAGCGCGTCCGCAGTCCGGCCCAGCGCAAGGGAGGCTTCGCCGAGGTGATCGAGAATCACCGGATCTTCCTCCTTCAAGTTTTCCAGCGCGCGCAGCAGTTCCTTGTGCGCTCGCTCGTATTCGCCCTTCTTAAAATGGAACCATCCTAGGCTGTCGATGAAGGCGCCATTGTCGGGGTCGGTCTCGAGCGCCTTGCGGATCAACTCGCCCGCTTCATCGAGGTTCAGGTCGCGGTCCACCCACATGTAGCCGAGGTAATTGCGTGCTTCCGCCGAATTGCCAGGATCGAGCCGAATGCTCTCGCGCAGCAACTCCGCAGCCTTGTCGATCAAGTCCGCCTGCTCGGCCGCCGCTCCGTATTGGAGGTAAAATTTCGCGTTCAGGATCTCGGAGTTGTTCCGATCGGCATCCACCTTCACCTCGGCGAAAACAGTCATCGCCTCGGTGTGCCGCTTGGCCTGGCTGAGCGTCACCGCGAAACTCACGCCGATCTGCGGCACATCGGGAAACTTCGCGCGGGCCTGGCGCATCGTGTCCACCGCTTTGTCGGAGCGCTTGAGCTTGAGGTAGAGATCGGCCAGCCGCAGGTAATTCTCCGCGCTCGACCCATCGAGCAGGAGCGTCTGCTCGAAGTTTTGCAACGCCCGCTCCATGTCGCCCTTCTGCTGGTAGATTTCGCCGAGCAGTTCGTAGGTCTCGAACCGCATCGGCTGCTCGGCCACGATCGCCTCGAGCATCTCGATCGCGCGATCCTTGTCCTCGGTGATGAGAAACGCACGCGCCAGCTTCTCGCGCAGATTACCCAGCGCCGGCTCGTCGCTGTTCCCGGCGCCGCGAAGCGCGGCGAGGTAGAACGGGATCGCCTCCTTCACCTGCCGGCTGAGCACGAAGTAGTCGCCGGCCTTCGCCTGGATCGCCGCGTCGTCGCGGCCAAGCTCCGCGGCGCGGCGGTAGAGGCTGTTCATCCGCTCGAGCTTCGCGGGCTCCGAGGTGCCATCCTCCTTGAGATAAAGCCGCGTCGTCAGGTCGCCGAGCTGCACCCAGAATTTCGCATCCGTGCTCTTCACCGCGCTGGCGCGCTCGATGACTTCCTCCGCCTTCTTCCCCTGTCCGGCCGCCGCGTGAAGTTCGTAGAGCGCGAGGTAGCCGGCGAACTGGTTCGGATCGACCGCGATCGCCTGCTCGGCGTATTTGAGCGCGAGGTCGGACTTCTTGAGATACTTCGCGTAAAGCTGCGAGAGATACACCGGCGGCCGCGGATCCTTCGGCGCGGCCTTCGCGGCGTCCTTGAGCACCTGGATGCCGCCGGGCGCGTCGTTTCGCTTCGCGAGTTCGTAAGCCACCTTCAGCGCGAGGTCCGTATGCCCGGGGTCGAGCGCGAGCGTCCTCTTGAAAGCCTCGATCGACGCGTCCGTCTCCGCGTTGTCCTCGGCCACGACTCCGCGCGCGAAAGTGGCGAGCGCGTCCGCCTTGCGAGCGGCCTCCTCCGTCAGCGCGAGATCCGCCGACTCCACCCTGCTGCCGCCAGGATATGCATCCGCAAACTCATCCGGCCGCGGCGCGCTCTCGGGCGCGGGCGTGGCGAGCTTGACCGGCGCGGGCTTCGCGACGGTCGCCTTCGCAGGAGTCGATTTGGAAGGCGTTGGCTTCCCTGCTGTCGTCTTCGCAGGGGTCGCCTTCGCAGGCGTGGGTTTAGCCGGCGCCTTGGCCTTCGCTGTTGCCGCCTTTTTCCCCGCCGGCACAGGTGTCGCGCGCGGCGCCGCATGGGCGTCGCAGAGCGCGATCGATACGCAGATGAGAGCCCCGGACCACTTTGGAAATCCGATGCGGAGCAGTTTCATCGGCGCGCACGCTACGCGTCAGCTCTTGTAGCGCAAACGCTTCTTGTGCCGGTTTTCACGACGGCGCTTACGGCGTTTGTGGTTTGCGATTTTGGACTTTCTCTTCTTCTTGATGGAACCCATTTGTGGGAAGTGTGCGGTTAAGGGGGGCGGAGAGAAGCACGGTGCCCAGCCCTCAGCAAACGGCATTTTTCAATACACGAGCTTATTCAGCGGATACTCGATGATCCCCTCCGCGCCCAGTTCCTTGAGTTGGGGGATGATTTCGCGCACGACCGCCTCGTCGATGATCGTCTCCACCGCGACCCAATCCGGCGTCGCGAGATGCGCGATCGTCGGGTTGCGTAGCGCCGGCAGCGCCTTGAGAAGCTCGGCGAGCCGCGCCTCGGGCAGGTTCATCTTCAGGCCGACCTTGTCCCGCGCGGCAAACGCGCCCTTCAGCAGCAGCACCATCTTGTCGAGCTTCTGCTTCTTCCACGGATCGGCCAGCGCCGCCTTGTTCGCGATGAACTGCGGCGACGACTCCATGATCGTCGCGAGGATGCGCAGCTTGTTCGCGCGCAGCGAAGACCCCGTCTCGGTCACATCCACGATCGCATCCACGAGGTCCGGCACCTTCACCTCCGTCGCGCCCCACGAAAACTCCACGGTCGCCTTCACGCCATGCTCGGCGAGATAGCGCTCGGTCAGCGGCACCGCTTCGGTCGCGATGCACTTGCCCGCGAGATCCTGCACCGTGCGGATCGGCGAATCCTCCGGCACCGCGATCACCCAGCGCGTCGGGTTCTTGCTCACCTTGGAAAAAGTCATCTCCGCGAGCACCGCCACGTCCGAGCCGTTGTTCGCGATCCAGTCCTTGCCGGTGATGCCGCCATCCAGAAAGCCGTGCTCGACGTAGCGCGAAATCTCCTGCGCCCGCAGCAGCCGCACGACCAGTTCCGGGTCATCGACGGCGGGCTTATACGAGCGGCTCGCGCCCGAAATGTTGAACCCGGCCTTCGCGAACAGTGCAAAGGTCGGCTCTTGCAAACTGCCCGACGGCAGACCGAGGCGGAGTTGATTGGTGGCGGTCATGGAAAAAGGGCCGCGAAACTACCGCCCGCGAACTTTGGCGCGAGCAAAGATTTCCACCACCTACCTCACCGCGTCCCACGTCACGAACGCCTCCATCCCCGCCCGCATCGCTGCAGGCGAAGGGTCCAAGCTCCGCATGGAGGTGACGGTGTCCACGATGGGATCGCGGGCCGGCCCGCGTTTCACCAATTTCGCCCACGGGCGTCAAGTGGGATTCTCCGCTCCGCCTGCGCCTCGAGCACGCCGAGGCGGCGCAGAATGCGCGTAATTCTTTCCGCGACTACACACGTTCGAACTGGCTCGCCGATCCTGCGCGCCCTGTCATATAAACCGCCGCGCGCGCCACTAATCCTGCGACGAACCATGAGCACATCCTCCTCCCGCAATTCCACACTCGCGCTCGCCCTCGCTCTGATCGGTTCCGCCGGCGCGCTTCGCTCCGCCGATTCGCCCGAGGCGCTGCGCGCGGAACTGCTCGCACTTCAACCGCCGAAACTCGTCTGGCGCGAGATCGACTGGAACTACTGCCTGCTCGACGGCATCGCCAAAGCGCGCGCGGAGAAGAAGCCCATCCTGCTTTGGGCCTTCATCAATTCCGACCCGGCAGAAGAGCGCTGTTGAGTCTTCGCTGGTGCCGCCCGTGAGGCGGTCTTCTCCAACTCCGAAGTCATCCGTCGTGTGCAGTCCGATTTCGTCGCCGTGTCGGTGGCGGCGGGAAACATGCACCGCCCGGCGGCGGGGCTCGAAAACGAGTTACTGCGCGCGATCGGCAAGTCGGGTCCCGCGCCGCAGGGCATCGCCGTGCTCAACGCCGACGGGCAGGTGCTCGATTGGGTGCTGATGTTCGATGACGACGCGTCGGTGCTGAAGTTTCTCGATCACGCGCGGCAGCGTTTCGCTGTGCATCCCGACAACTCCGCGCCGTTCATGACCGAACGCTACCAACGCTTCCCCGGATCGAAACGCGACGACGTAGCCGCCCACACGGTGACTGTCCCGAAAGGCGGCGGGCACGACGACACGGTTCGCTGCCCCGCGGATTCGATCTACGAACCCGGCACGCTGATCGCGAAAGTCGCCGGACGGCGCGTCATCGAGGAAGGCAGACTGACCGGAGACACGGTCAATCAGGAGGATTATTCGCAGGATCGTTTCGTCATCACTCCGGGCACGCAGCGACAACTTCTGGAAGCCGTGAACAAGGCCGACGGGAAGCGCGTGCGGGTGCCGGATCAAGTCGCGCGGCAGTGGGTCACGTATGCCTACATGGGCATGCTCGATGTGAACCCGTTCAACAATCCGGCGGGCGCCACGAGCGATCACAAGGATGTGGCCTTCGATATCGAAACCGCTGGCGGGCATCCCGGCTGGTATCGCATCACCGGCGAGTCGCATGGCTCCGTCAAGACGGAGCGCAGGCAGGGCGACGGGGCGGGATTTGAGAACGACGTGCAGCTCACGTGGCGCGGGTTCGCGCGAATCGAGAACGACCGCCTCGTCAGTCTGCTGCTGCGCGGCGACGGCGACGAGCGGCTCATGTGGAATCCAGGGGGTCTGCCGGGCGCGATCGGTCGCGGCCCCGAGGTCGCGAATCTCCCCGCTGGCCGGCACGTGGATTGGAAAGGCCCGGTAAGCTTCAGCATCATCGGCACGCCCGCCAAGGCGGAGCAAACCTCCCCGACCGCCGCGGGCGCCGCGGCGCCGGAAGACAGGCACCGCGAGATTCAGGCGAAGATCCCGCAACTGCGCGATCACATGGAAAAAGGTGGTGCGCGCGTGATGCAGACCGTGGCGCCGCTGATGCAGGAATTTCAAAAGCTGATGCGCGAGCAGCGTTTCGACGAAGCCTCGAAGCAACTGGACAAGATTCTCGGGCAACTCGATGCCGCCTCCGCGGTTCCTGAGAAAGCCGCAGCGCCGCCGAAACCGTCCACCAACTGACGCGACTCGCGCACCCACACGCACCGATGACCCATCCGCACCTCCTTCAATCGCTCTGCGCGGTGCTGTGTCTCGGCATCACGAGTTTTGGCGCTCAGAAACCGGCGCAAACGGATGCGCCGAAGGGCACTCCGGCCGCCGCGGATCGCCCGGTCGCACAGACCGGGCACGCTGCCGATCCGATCAATCGCTTCACGCCGAATCTGCCAGCGCCCTACACCGACGAAGCGCCGAGGCCGCGCGCCGAGTGGGTCCAGCCGCTCGACGCCACGGCGGATGCGCGCGCGCTTTTTGAGAAGCGCATCCTGCCGATCTTCAATTCGGCGAAGCCGTCGAGCTGCACCGAGTGCCACCTCAGCGGGGTGGAGTTGAAGGACTACATTTTTCCCGATCAGGAAAAGACGTTCGCGGCGCTGCTCAAGGGCCGGCTCATCGACACCGCGCATCCGGACAACTCGAAGATCCTCGAGTTCATCAGCCGCCGGCCAAATCAGCCCGGCTTGATCGGCGACGAAGTGCGCCGGCAGGAGTTCGAGGCCTTCCGCGCGTGGATTCATGCGGCGGTGAAGGATCCGAAGGTGCTCGCCACGAAGCCCGCCGATTCGCCCGCCGGGCCGAAACTTTCCGCCGAAGTCATCCGCCATGCGCGCACCGACCGCGTGCTCTCGTCGTTCCTCGAGAATGTTTGGGTCGAGATGGGCCGCTGCGCGTCTTGTCACTCGCCGGAGCAGAATCAGCGACTCGTCGAGAAGCACGGTGAGTTCATGTCGTGGATCAAACCGGGCGATCCGCTCGGCACGTTGCGCTTGATCGTCGAGAGTGACCTTCTCGATCTCGATCGCCCGGAGAGGAGCCCGCTGCTGACCAAGCCCACGCTCGAGAAGTCGCACAAGGGCGGGCGAAAGATGGTGACTGGCGACCGATCGTATCTGCAGTTCCTCGCCTTCGCCGAGGACTACGGCGCCATCAAAACAGGGCGTTACGCCAAGGCCGGGACGCTGCCGGCACCAGGCGCGGAAGTCGGGCGTCCGACGCAGATGCGCCTGCGAATCACCGACATTCCCGAGCGCTTCGCCAAGCTTCCGCTGCAAGCGGACATCTTTGCGTGGACCGATGCAGGCTGGAGCAAACGTCGCGTCGCCACCGCCTCGTGGCTCGTGAATCCAAAAGGCAGTTGGTGGCAGTTCGCGCTCACGCGCCTCGCGCCGCGCGGCACAAATGAAGCCGATGCGCTTTCCCTCAAGCCCGGAAAATACCTGATCAAGATTTATGTGGATCAAGACGGGAAACTGCAACGCGATCCGCGCGCCGGGATGAGTGAGGCGGAGTTGGTCGGGCAGGTGGAAGTGGAAACGTCGTGGCGCATCGCGCCCAAGGACAACGCGACGCTCATTCGCTTTCCCGGCAGATCGTGAGAGCGCACTGAGGTCCACATAGCGCTCGCGTGTGGGCCAGTCGGTGCGTTTTGATGGCGGCGTCGAACTCATGACCGCCGACTCCGACCCGAACTCTTCGCCCGCATCGCCAATTCAAAAGCCTGCCGTCGGCCCATTCCGCGAGCGACTCTGGCGGATCATTTTCCTATCCGACACGCCCGCGGGCCGCGCCTTCGACGTGGCGCTGCTCTGGATCATCGGCGCGAGCGTGCTCGTGGTGATGCTCGAGAGCGTGGACTCGCTGCGCGCCGAGCACGGAGCGACATTCCGGATCCTGGAGTGGGTCTTCACGATCGTTTTTACGATCGAGTATGCGCTGCGGCTCTGGGTCGTGCGGCGTCCCGCGCGCTATGCGCGAACCTTTTTCGGCGTAGTCGATTTGCTGGCCATCCTGCCGAGCTACCTCGAACTTTTCCTGCTCGGCTCGCACTACCTCATGATGCTGCGCGTGCTGCGGCTGCTGCGAATGTTTCGCGTCTTGAAGATGGCGCATCACATCGGCGAAGCCGGCGTGCTGCTCAACGCACTGCGCGCGAGCCGCACGAAAATCTCCGTCTTCCTCTTCAGCGTCCTGGCGCTCGTCAGCGTCGAGGGCACCATCATGTATCTGCTCGAGCACGGCACGAACGAAGGCTTCAGCAACATCCCGCAGGCGATCTACTGGGCCGTCGTCACCATCACCACGGTCGGCTACGGCGACGTCTCGCCGATCACCGTTCCCGGCAAGATGATGGCCTCGCTGATCATGCTCACCGGCTTCGCCATCATCGCCGTGCCGACCGGAGTCGTGGCGGCGGAGATGGGGCGCGAACTGGCCCGCAACCGTTCCGCGCGCCGCCGTTGCGGTGAGTGCGGATGGGAGGACCACGACCCGCGCGCACGCTTCTGCCAGCAGTGCGGCACGGAGTTGCCGTGACGCGCGCTACGACTTGAGCTTCCGGATCACACGACCGTCGCTGAGCGCGATCGGGCGGCCGATCGACGTCATGATCTCCTTCGTGTAATCGATGCCGAGCAGGTGCTGCGCGGTGGCGTGCAGATCCTCGACTCGGATAGGATCGGTCGGCTCTTCCTTCACGCCTTCGGGATCGGTCTCTCCGATCAGTCGTCCGCCGGCGAAACCGCCGCCCGCCACGAGCATGCTGAATCCCTTCGCCCAGTGGTCGCGCCCGTCGAAGAGATTGATCTTCGGCGTCCGGCCAAACTCGCCGCCGCAAAGCACGATCGTGTGATCGAGCAGGCCGCGCCGTTTCAGATCGCGAATGAGCGACGCGTAGGCGGCATCGAGAATCTTCACCTGCGCGGCCTGGCCTTCCGCATTGTTCGCGTGCGTGTCCCAGCCGTTGAGCGTGACTTCTACGCACCGCACGCCGGCCTCGATCAATCGCACCGCCGCGAGGCAGCCGCGCCCGAACGGCGTGTCGCCATACGCGGCGCGCTCGGCGGCTGGCACTTCGCTGACATCGAACGCCTTCAGCTGATCGGAGCTCATGATGCGCCGCGCGCTCTGCATCGTGAGTTGATGCAACGTCTTCGTCTTCTCCAGATCGGGCCGGCGTCCACGCGCGAAGGCGCGCTCGACCACCTGCAGGTCGGCGAGTCGCCGCTCCATGCCTTCCGCTCCGGCGACCGCCTTCACATCCGGCACGGGCTTGGCGGGATCGCCGATTTGGAAGGCGGCGTATTCCGCTCCGAAAAATCCGCCGCGCGCGGGCCAGCGATTCGGGAGGATCGAGACGTGAGTCGGAATCTCGATCTTCGCGTCGGGCAGTTCGTGGCTGATGATCGCACCGATGGACGGATGCGTGAGCGCGGGAATCGGGCGGTAGCCGGTCTTGATGTTGCAAATCGCGCGCTCGTGATCGCCCTCTTTGCTCACCATCGAGCGGATGAGCGACACGTCCTGCATCACGCTCGCGGTCTGCTCGAGCCCTGCGGCGAAGCGCACGCCGGGGATCGCCGTGTCGATCGCGCGCACGCCGCCGCCGATCTTCGTGGTGGGTTGCGGATCGAAGGTATCGAGCTGGCTCGGCCCGCCGGCCAGTCACAGCAGAATGACGGAGCGCGCCGGCTTTCCGCCTGGCGCATTCTCGGCCTCGAGCGCGAGCAGATCCGCGAGCGGCGTGAGCCACGTCAGCCCGGTCAGGCACGCGCCCTTGAGCAACGTGCGGCGCGTGATGTGGTCGCTGCTACCGCAGGCGGAGTGGAGATCGTTGTGCGCGCTCAGCATAGGGTCAGTGGCTCCAGGCGAATTCGGTCGAGTTCAACAGCGTCCAGTAAAGGTCGGACATCACGCTTGAGCGCGACTTGTTTTCACGCGCCTGCGCGAGTTTGCCGGTGAAGTAATCGGCCTCCTCCGCGCTTGGCCGTCGCGTGAAAACGGCGAGGTAGGCAGTCTCCACGGCAGCAGCGGGATCGGGCGACAACATGCTGATTCGCGCTGACGCGGTGGTGAGGAAATTCGTGCCGGTGTTGCTGGAGATCATGCTGCCGTTCATCATCAGCAGCCGCTGCGTGATCGTGCCGCTTTGATCGCCAAACTCGTCCTCGCCGACATCGCCGTAACGCTTCACGAAGTTCGACACGTCGGCGTCGCGCTTCAGGCGGAAGATCACCTGCGTGTCCGCGTCGATCGTGCTGAGCGAAGCCGCCTGGATCACGCTTCCGGCCATCTGGTCCGGGCGCAAGCGCGTCATCGGAAATGCCGCCCAGTGCTTCTCCGCCTCGTCGCCGGGCGGGTGATCCGGGTCCGCGGATTCGCTGCGCATTTGAAAGACGCGCGTGCCGGCGATCACGCGGATGAGACGCTGCACGTCGAATCCATGAGCTGCGAAATCCTCCGCGAGAATCTCCAGGCCCGGCGGAAACGGCCCGTGCAGCGGGATCTCGTCGATCGGCAGCACCAGCGGACGATTGAACATGAACGCCCACATCCGGTTCACGAACGCGCGCGCGAAGGGCTTGTTCTCCGGCGACGTGACCCACTGCGCGAGGCGCTGCCGCGGCGCACCCTGCTCAGGGAGAAGCTCCGACTGCCACGGCACGACGGTCGGGACGACTTCCTCGTCCGACTTCCGCAGGTAACGATACTCATACTTCTGCTTCGGGTCGTCGCGCAGGCCGACGAGCGAAAAATTGCTCTGCCCGAAGAACGCCGCGAGCTGGTGGAAATCGCGCTGCTTCCATGTGCTATCGAGCTTCCCGTCATGGCACTGCACGCAGTCCATCTGCACGCCGAGAAATGCGCGGCTGACCTTCGCGGCGAGTTTCTCCTCGCTCGGCCCCTTGTTCGGTTCGACGGCTGCGGTGACGAAATTCACCTCCGGGTTGGTGGTCCAGATGCCCTGCGCATCGATCAGCGAGCGGACGATCTGGTCGTAAGGCCGCTTCGCTCGCAACTCCTCGGCGAGCCAATCGACGAGGCGCCGGCGGCGATAGACGATGAACGGGCCTTGCTCGGTGCCGACAAAAACGCGGGCGAGCCGCTCGGCGAGGTAGTCGTCGCTGCGGCGATCCGCGAGCAGATGCGCAAGCCACCAACCGACGCGTTCACTCTCGGGTTGCGCCTCGATCGCACGTATTTCTTGCAGCGAGGGAATGCTGCCGGTGAGCGCGAGCGAAAGGCGGCGGACGACGGCCAGCGCGTCCGCGGCCGGTGCTGGCGTGAGATTGTTCTTCTGCCAGTCCACCCCGAATGCCGCATCGACGGCCCGTGTAGTATCGCGCACGCCATCCGCAGCGGGCTCGACCGCGACCTTCGCCACGACGGGCGGCGAAAGCAGCGAGCGCAACTCGATCGCAGCGCCGCCAGCGAGGAGCGCAACGATGAAGCCGTTGCGCAACCATGCGGGCCAGCTTTGGACGGAGAGAAAGGAATTCACGCTGAGTGAGACGAGTGCGGCAAGGCCGGGATTGAGGGTAGAGACGCGGCGCGCGCGCAAACGTTACCGGCGAACGCGAAAACTTTTTGTGACCGATCGCGGGGTTTGAGCGTCCACCACTCACCCAAGCATGCCCACTGTCGCCGACACTTCCCTCGACACCACACGCGCGCCCGAGGCGATCGACCTCATCGGAGCGCCGGGGCGCGGACTGCTCAGCCGCTGCGGTTCCGCGCTGGACTGGCTGTTCGGTTTCGCCGCGGTGATTGCCGCGCTCGCAGCATGTTCGGTGATCCCCGTGCTCAACTTTCTCAGCCTCGGATATCTGCTCAACGTCAGCGGCACCGTCGCGCGCACGGGCCGGTTGCGCGACGCCTTCATCGGCGTGCGGAAGGCCTCGGTGCTGGGCAGCATGGTCGCGGGCATCTGGCTCGTCCTGTGGCCCGCGCGAATCCTCTCGGGATTCTGGAGAGATGCGGAGATCATCGCGCCGGGCGGCCCGACTGCGGCGGGGCTGCGCGTCGCGGTCATCGTCGTCGCCCTGCTCACGTTCCTGCACATCGGCTGGGCCTGCGTGCGCGGCGGACGGCTGGTGCACTTTCTTTGGCCGGCACCGTTGCGGTTTTTCAAGTGGCTGCGTGCGCCGGGGAAGTTCGACAACGCCCAGCGCATCTCGATCGATTACGTGATCGGGCTGCGTCTGCCGTTCTATTTCTGGCTCGGTCTGCGCGGATTCGTCGGCGCCGTGGTGTGGCTCGCCGCGCCGGTTGGGTTGCTGCTCCTGACCACGAAGCTGCCGGTCGGCGGCGCCGCGCTGCTCTCGCTGCCCGCGCTGCTGATGCTGCTCACCGTGGCGATCCATCTGCCTTTTCTCCAGGCGCACTTCGCGCACAGCGGTCGGTTTGCCGCGATGTTCGAGTGGCGCGAAGTGCGCGCCCGCTTTCGCCGCGCGCCGCTCGCGTTCTGGCTGGCGCTGCTCGTCACGCTGCTCTTCGCGATCCCGCTCTACCTGCTGAAGATCGAGCTCACTCCGCGCGAACTCGCATGGCTGCCGAGCCTGCTCTTCGTGGCCTTCATCTTCCCCGCGCGAATCCTGACGGGCTGGGCCACGAGCCGCGCCCTGCGACGCGAACAGGATCGCCACTGGAGCGTGCGCTGGCTCGGACGGCTCGCCATCGTGCCGGTCGCTCTCGCCTACGCGCTCGTGGTGTATATCACGCCCTACCTCTCGTGGAACGGCGCGCGCAGCCTGCTCGAGCAACACGCCTTCCTCGTGCCCGCGCCGCTCATGGCGCTGTAGCAACGCGTGGTTGCTCCGCGCACGCCGTCCGGCGCGTAATCACCGCCATGCGCAGACCATCCCTTCTTTTCCTCGCCGCAGTCACCCTCGTCGCAAACGCTCTCGCGGCGGATCGTCCGAACATCCTCGTCGTCATCGCCGACGACCTCGGCTACGGCGACATCGGCTGCTTCGGCTGCAAGGACGTGCAGACGCCGCACCTCGACGGCTTCGCTGCCGAGAGCCTGAAGCTCACCGCATGCTACTCCGGCAGTCCGAACTGCTCGCCCTCGCGCACCGCGCTGATGACCGGCCGCACGCCCGCGCGGGTCGGCGTGCGCGATTGGATTCCCGAGGATTCGCCCGTCCATGTCCGGCGCAGCGAGATCACCGTCGCGAAGCTCCTGCAGCAGGCGGGCTACGCCACGTGCCACAGCGGCAAGTGGCATCTCAACGGCGAGTTCAACAAGCCGACCCAGCCGCAGCCATCCGACCTCGGCTTCGACCATTGGTTCTCCACGCAGAACAACGCGTATCCGAATCATCGCAACCCCGACAACTTCGTGCGCAACGGAAAGGAAGTCGGCCTCATCGAGGGCTACGCGGCGCACATCGTCGCCGACGAGGCGCTCCGCTGGCTCGCGGAGTTGCGCGACAAGTCGAAGCCGTTCTTTCTCTACGTCTGCCTCCACGAACCGCACGAGCCCATCGCCTCCGACGACAAATACTCGAAGCTCTATCCCTCCGACGATCCGAGCTACTCCGCGCATCACGGCAACATCACGCAGATGGACGCCGCGTTCGGCCAGATCATGCGCGCGCTCGATGCGCAAGGCCTGCGCGAAAGCACGCTCGTCTTCTTCTCCAGCGACAACGGTCCCGCCATCACCTCGCAGCATCCGCACGGCTCGGCCGGTCCTTTGCGCGACAAAAAAGGCGCCATCTACGAGGGCGGCATCCGCGTGCCCGGCATCGTGCGCTGGCCCGGCAGGACGAAGGCCGGCAGCGTCAGCG
>JBEBGD010000182.1:0-5740 GCA_040081625.1 Chthoniobacteraceae bacterium | reverse complement strand
GGGGTCTCGCGTGAACGGGCCGCGGCCGCGCTGGCAGAGCGTGCGGCGCTGGCGAGGGAGTGGGCGGACATCTCGCCGAGACTTGAAGAGGCCAACGCCCAACGGCGGACTCTCGAGTCGATAGTCGGCCAGCCGGCGCGGGTCGCTCTCGATCGAGCCAGGCCACGGTGGACTCCGGCGCTCCGCGAAGTGGCCATGGCGACTGTGGAAGGCGTCGAGATCCTGAACGTCCACACCCAGACGAAGGCGGATGATTCCGGTGCCTGCGAGATCCGGGTCTCCGGCACGGCGGGCGGCGCGCAGCCCCGGCAGGTGGTGGATCGTTTTCGCGAGGCGATGGAAGAGGGCTTGAAGCGGACCACGCTCGGACGTCCGGTGAGCGCGCGGTTCGAGCAACTCGAGGACGAGCCGGGTGCGCCCGGGGCGCTCGCCGGGCAGCGGCGCGCGGCCTTTGTCATCGTCGTCTCGGTCGCATCGGCGAATCTGCCGGAGCCAAAATGAAAGGCAGCCGATTCCATACGCTCTTAACGTGCGGTCTGGCGCTGGCGGCGGGATGCGTGGGGTATCAGTGGTCCATCGCTCCAGTCAGGCAGCGGGAGAGCGAGGGCAGTCGCAGCGTCTCGGCTTTGAGGCAACAGATCGACGGTGCGCGCAAGGCGATCGGTGAGGTTCACACGCTGGAGGCCAGGTTCAGTCGTGAGCGCCATGAACTCGATACGCTGCATGGCGATCTCCCATCCGGCCCGGCATTGGTCTGGTTCCCCGAGCGGGTGAAGGAGCATTTTGCCCGCGTTGGCAGTGGCGTGGTGATCGTCCGCCTGAATACGACCATGGACGTGCCGGATCTCCCCGATTTTCGACGCGGCTATTGGTCCGTCGGCTGGCCAATCGACGAGGCGGCCGGGAACGTTTCGGGGTTGATGCTCGCGGTGGCCGAGTTCGAGCAGCAGAACGCCTTCGTTCGAGTGCTCGATTTTGCCATCCGTCCAGATCCCGAGAATCCGGGCGGGCGGATGGCGGCGTTGAATGTCACAGCGCTGATCCCGAGAAAATCGCTGAGTCGCTAGCCTTGCAGCGTCCTTCGGTGGCTGGGCGCGTTCCTTAACAGCCTGTTGAAAAACATGATGCCTCGGTCGTCGTCCACAGATTGCACCGATTCTCACAGGGAAGCTGAACGGACTATCGGGACGAATCTGTGTCCATCCGTGAAATCTGTGGATTATTTCAACAGTCTCTTAACCCGGCCCGCCGGCTTACCTCACCGCCTCGACCCAACTCTTCACGCGGTAGCCGCCCCCGGTTCCGCTGCCAGCGATCCTGCCGAGCGCCTCGTCGTAGTGAATCGTCGTGAGGCCGCCAGTGATGGTCATCGTCTTACCGATCAGCGCGCCGCTAAAGGTGGAGCCGCCGGAGTTCGTGAAGGCTGCGGCCGGAGCGTTGATCGCGCCGATGAACGTGCCACTTCCGGAGACCGTGACCTTCTGATTGGAAGCTGCGCCCACGCTGATGACGTTGACGATGTTGTTCGCGGCGATGTTGCTCTGGTTGTTGAAAGAGGAGCCGGAAACCGTGACGTCGCCCGCGATGTGATAGGTCACATGGACGCCCGGTTCCGAAAGGATGTAGCCGCTGCCGGAGGTGGTGAAATTTCCCGTGACCCACACTTCGATGTAACTCTCGGCACCAACCGCGTGGGGAGCCATGGTCAAGACCTTGCCGCCGCCCACGGTCACCGCGCTGACTTTGTATTTGGCCGGCGCTGCCTGCGTGCCGCCAGTGAGGGTCATCGAGCTGCTGATGACGGCGGGTGACGCGTTGAAAGTCGTCCAAGTGGGAGCGGCCACCGGGGAGATGGGTTCGCTGAACGGGGTCGTGGTGGTCCCTTGCAGGTTGGTGGTGTTCGTGACCGCCGCCCCGCTGTAGAAGAGGTCTCCATAGACGTAGGCTCCGCCCAAACTGGATGCCCCTTCGGTGTCGTTGATGCCGACGTCGCCATTCGTCTGGCGTTTGGCGAGATCATAAAGGTTGCCGGTCGATTTCGTCGGGTCGCCGGAGTCGAAACTGTCGATCGTCCCGCCGCTCATGTTGAATCTCTTATTCAGCAGGAGCGCTCGCTTAAAAGGAGACTTGCTCGTCGGCTCGGCGAGGATCTCGACCGTCCGCGTCGCCATCGGAGTGGCGCCCACGCTGGCGCCGGTCGTGCGGTCGTTCCGCAGGCTCAGTTTGCGGAGCATCACATCCTGCGCGTCCAGTCCGGCGAGCGCGCCGCCGGAGACGTCCGCCTCTCCGGTGGAGCGGATGCGGAGCCACTGGCCCCCGTCCATGCTGATCGTATCGACCGAGAGGTTGGCCCTGATCGGCCCCGTGGCCGGCACGCCGGTCGAGAGTGTGAACGTCTTTGTAATCGGGGCGGCGCCCGGTGCGCCGGGTGCGCCAGCCCAGGCATCCGCAACCCACGAGTCCTTCTGGGCACTCATCAGAGCCAACTCGGCACCCGCCTCCGCCGCGTGCGCGGCCTGCGTCCAGCGCCCGGAGTGGTGGGTGGTGCGGTAGCGGCTCCGGGACTCGAGGAGCGCCGCGCCGACCACGACGGCGGTCAGCGCGAGCATGCCGAGAGCGCCGAGAATCGCGGAGCCGGTCTGTCGCGTCGGGAGGCGCCGGAGCTTGTTCGTTTTCATCGCTGCGGGGTTCATAGCTGGAGTTCGAAGCGGGGAATGCAGATGGTCTCGACCGTGCGGCGAAGCGTCTGGCTGGCGCGGCCCCGCATCGGCTGGTCGAAGAAGACGCGGCTTCGGATGGCGCCGCTGGTTTCCCGCTTGAATGAAAGCACGAAGGCTCCGGCCGCGCTGGCCACCGTCCGCGCCGTGCCTGCTTCGTCGCGGATCCCGGCGCCGTTGAGAGCGTAATAGCGAACGGTCAGGGTCGCCCCGTATGCGACGTCTCCCGAAACCACAGCGGGCGTGTTCGGCACCTTCGTGCCGATCGCATTGTCCTCCTCACGCGAGTCCGAATAGTAGTCCGGGATGGTGAGCCGCAGTTCGCTCCCGAAGGTAGTGGTCCCGGTGACGAGCGTCGCGCCGTTGTAGATTTCCACATTCGTCGCCCGGCGGATGTCACGCTTGAGGTAGTCGAACACGCGCATCTGGTCGTTCTGGCGCTGCGCGTAAGCGGTGGTGTTCATCGCCGTCGCACCGAGCGTATTCCAAATCCTCAGGAGCGCGGCCATGAAGACGCCGAAGACGACCGCCGCCACGAGCATCTCGATCAGAGTGAAACCGGCGCGCCCCCGGCTGGCGTTACGGGCGATCACTTTTGGAAAGCCCTCCTCGTGAAATGACGGTCACCAGGCTGCGAGTTTGGCCCCGATTCGAGCGCCGTCCGGTCCACGTGAGCGTGGCGACGATCTTGACCGCGCTCGCCGCACTCAGCGCGGTGCCGCCGGTAAAGTTCGTCGTGGGACTCGAGGTGCCGTTCCACGTCGCATCGAGAGTCTGAGTGCCTGGCACATCGGACGGGGAGATGGTGAGCGTCTCCTGCGAGACGGTGAGGCCCGCCATGGCGTCGGGGCGGGCGGTCCAGACCTTGGCCGTGATCCCGGTGCCATCGGTCAACTCCGGCCATTCGAGCAGGCGGAGCTGGTCGATGCGCTGCTCCAATCCGCTCTCGACCAGCGCCTCCTCCTCCGAGGCCGACACCATTTTTCCAGCCTGCAACGAGGTCGCGAACATCCCCAGAAATCCGACGGCCAGGATCGCGGTGGCCACGGCGACTTCAAGCAGCGTGAAGCCAGCGTCGTCCGTGACGCCGCGTGGCTGTGCAGGTGAAGATCGGTTCGTGAGTCTCATCGCGAGGAGCACGCGTTGTAGCAGTGTTTGCGCCAGTGGGGGGGAGCTGGGCGAGGTCGGGCAGGCCGATGAAGTCGTTCACGGGGCGGGCGCGCGCGGCCACCCAGTTTCAATTCAGGACGGTATCCAAAAGAGAGGGGAATCCGCGGCATCGTTCTCGCTATCTCAGGCTCGTCCATGATCGCCGAAGCCGATGTGAGCGAACCCATCTCGTTGGAAACCGACGCCGCCTTCCGGCAGTTCTTCCAGGGCAATCCGCTGCCCATGTGGGTCTTCGACGACCGCTCGCTGATGATCCTCGCGGCCAATGACGCCGCGCGCCACAAATACGGCTGGAGCGAGAAGGAATTCCTCACGATGACCATCGAGGATCTCCGCCCGGACGACGATGTGCCGGGGGTGCACGACTCGCTCGCGCGGATGAAGAGCGAAGTCGCCGCCGGCCCGAACGTGACCTTTGAATGGAAGCATCGCACCAAGTCGGGCGCGGTGATGAATGTCGAAAGCACGTGGCTGCGGATCTCCTTCCGTGGGCGCGATGCGGTGCTCGTCATCGCGTTCGACCGCACCGCGCAGCACCAGGCCGAGCAGCGCGCGAAAGAGCAGTCTGCCATCCTCGACCTCGCATCCGACGCCATCGTCGTGCACGACTTCCAGGAGCACGTGCTGGCGTGGAACCAAGGCGCCGAACGGCTCTACGGCTGGAGCGCCGAGGAGGCGATCGGCCACAAGGTCAGCGAGTTCTTCATGGCCGACGGCAAGGCCTTCACCGAGACGCTCCTCGCGCTCACCGCCAAGGGCGAATGGAACGGCGAACTCAAGCAGCGCACCAAGGACGGGCGCGAAGTCATCGTCAACAGCCGATGGACGCTCATCCGCGACGAGTCGGGCGGCCCCGCGCGCATTCTCTCGATCAACAGCGACGTGACCAGCGCGCGCCAGTTCGAGCGCCAGTTCCTGCGCACGCAGCGGCTCGAATCCATCGGCACTCTCGCCAGCGGCATCGCGCACGACTTGAACAACATCCTCTCGCCGATCCTCATGGCCACCGGCCTGCTCCGGCGCAACCTCGAGGACGACGAGGACGCGATGCGCATGCTCAAGATCATCGAGACCAGCGCCGAGCGCGGCTCCGGCGTGGTCAAGCAGGTGCTCACCTTTGCGCGCGGCGCCGAGGGGCAGCGCGTGGCCGTGCAAGCCAAGCATCTGCTCGGCGAACTCTCGAAGATCATGGCGCAGACCTTCCCACGCTGCATCGACATTCAGATGCACATCCCCAATGAGCTGTGGCTCATCTCCGGAGACCCCACGCAGCTTCACCAGGTCTTTCTAAACCTCTGCGTCAACGCCCGCGACGCCATCATGAGCGTGCCCGCGCCCGAGAACGGCGCCGACGCGATGCGCCTGATGAATATCAACGCGGAGAACGTCGAGATCGACGCCCACTTCGCCAGCATGAACCCCGGCGCGAAGCTCGGCCCGCACGTGCTCATCAGCGTCACCGACACCGGCTCCGGCATGACGGCCGAGGTCATGGACAAGATCTTCGACCCCTTCTTCACCACCAAGGAACCCGGCAAAGGCACCGGCCTGGGCCTCGCCACCGTCATCGGCATCATCAAAAGCCACGACGGCTTCCTCGCCGTGCAGAGCAAGGTCGGGCAGGGGACCACCTTCAAGATCTACATGCCCGCCTCGCGCAGCGCCGTCGCCGCCGACACCGGCGAAACCGCCGCGCCGATCGAGCGCGGCAAGGGCGAACTCGTCCTCGTCGTCGATGATGAAGCGCCCATCCGCGAAGCCGTCGTCTCCACGCTCGAAGCCAACGGTTACCGCTGCTTCACCGCTGAAGACGGCAGCGACGGCCTCGCCGTCTATTTCAGCCGCCGCTCCGA
>JBEBGD010000099.1:0-20395 GCA_040081625.1 Chthoniobacteraceae bacterium | reverse complement strand
GTCGGCAAGCTCATCGACGAAGCCGCGATGCACGATTTCAAGTGGTGGTTTGCCGCCGTCTCCATCCTGCTCATCTGCTCGGGCACGATCGTCTTCAAGTGGCTCATCGCGCAGCTCGCCTTGCAGCGGGTCGCCCACGCGGAGGTGACCAAGGAACTCATCGGCTACCTCAAGGACGATCACGCGAAATCCAGCGCGACCCTCGAGCGGGCGAGCACGACGCTCGACAAGGTAGTCACCACTCTCGAGCGGATTCAGAAACACGAGCGCTCGCCGTGAAACTGCTCCTGCACAACGGCCCCGGCGTCATCTCGCGGCTCATCAAGTGGCAGACGGCAGGCGCCTGCAACCACGCGAGCATCCTCTTCGCCGATGGCACCGTGTTCGAGAGTCGCGAATTCAAGGGCGTAGTGCGCACCCATCTCGCCGAGCTGCGCGCCGCCTGCATCCGCGAGCCGCGACTTCGCATCGACATCTTCCGCACCGCCTATGGACTCTGCGAGGAAAAGGCCCGCTGGTTTTGCGAAGCCGAACTCGGCTGCCCCTACGACTACCTCGGCGTGTCGCGCTTCCTCACGCGCCATCGCGGACGCAGCAACCGCGCCTGGTTCTGCTCCGAGTTCGCCTTCGCCGCCTTCCGCAACGCCGGCCTCGACCTGCTCGCCCGCACCGAGTCCTGGGAAGTCAGCCCCGCCCTTCTCCACCGCAGCCCGCTCCTCCGCCACGAAGGCTCCCTGACCGACCGATGAAAATCCACGCCCTCTCCCTCGCCTTCGCCCTCGCCTTCTCCGGCTGCCACCTCGCGCGAATGGACCGCAGCTATTCGCTCGAGGCCGCCGACGCACAGGGCCGCACGGTCAGGGTCGGGCTCACGCTCCATCCGCGCGACGCGAAGGAGATCAAGCCGCTCGAAGGCGCCGCGCAATGCTGCGACCCGCACACCTTCACCGTCGTCGATGCCGACGGCCGCTCCCGCGTGCTCAGCGTCGATGAGCACGGCATCCACGAAGTCACCACGCCATGAAAATCAATCCCGAACACTGGCTCGAAGGCATCCGTCGCGATGTCATCCCTGGAGGCAGCGCGATGCCGAGACGCCGAGTCCTCGTCATTCACTTCACCAGCGGCGCGACCGCGAAAAGCTCGATCGCCTTCTGGCGCACGCCCGCCGCGAAAGGCGCCAGCGCGCACATCGTCATCGACCGCGATGGGACGATCTACCAATGCCGGCCGTTCAACCGCACCTGCGGCCATGCCGGAGTGAGCCGCTGGCGCGATCCGAACGACGGCGGCAAGCTCTACGTCGGCGTCAACGGCATCGGCATCGGCATCGAACTGGCGAATGCGGGGAACGATCCCGCCCTCGCTTCGCGATGGACGAGGCTCCCACTCGTGTCGGCAGGGCATCGCAACAGCCCGGGAGAGATCGAACGCTGGGAAGCCTATCCCGCCGAGCAACTCGCCGCCTGCACCCGCGTCGCGCTCGCCCTTGTCACGCGCTACAAGCTCGACGACATCACCGGCCATGACTGCATCGCCCCGTCGCGCAAGAACGATCCCGGCCCGGCCTTCCCGATGTCAGAGCTGCGCACGGCGTGCGGCTTCACCGGCCTGCCCGCCGTGCATCGCGCGTGACGCGGACGTGACGCACGAAACGTAAACCATTCACACTAAGGATACGAACCTCCTGTTCGAATCCTGTCGCCCCGACCATTATTTAAGCCCTTCGCGGGGCGGTGGCCGGTTGACGTGACAGAAACGTGACAAAAGGCCATGAGTTCACGTTCTGTCTCATCATTCAAAAAACGCCGCAAATGCACCCGCTGGGTGATCGCCAAATGCGGGTCGGTCGAGGTGCCGGCGTATCGACTCGGCGACGGCCGGGTGTGCATCAACTACTACGAAGGCGGGCGTCGCTGCCGACGTTCGTTTTGCAACGAACGCGAAGCCAAGGAGGAAGCAGGCCTCATTGCCGCGCGCCTCGCCGCTGGCGACCACCGCGCGTTGCAACTCAGCGCGGCCGATCGGGACGCGTTCGTTCTCGCCCAGTCTCACCTTCGCCCGCTTGGGATTCCGCTGCATGTCGCGGCGGAGGACTACGCAAACGTCCGTCAGCGGTTGCCGAGCGAGGTCACACTGTTGCAGGTCGTCGAGTTTTTCGTGAAGCGCCACAGCGCCACGACAGCAGCGAAAAGCGTCTCGGAAGTGGTTGAGGAATTCATTTCCGCGAAGGCGCAGGACGGAGTTTCCGCGCGCTATTGGCGCGTGCTGAAAAATGAACTCGAACGTCTCGGAAAGGCGTTCGGTATGCCGATCGGTGACGTCACCACTGCCGCCATCGAGACTTGGCTTCGGTCGATGCGGGTAGGCACCCGGTCACGCAACAATATCCGCGCGATGGTCATTTCGCTCTTCAACTACGCCAAGAAACGCGCCTACCTGCCGCGAGACCGACAGACGGAGGCTGAATTCGTTCCACGAGCACTCGTGCGCAGCGGCGACATCCACATCTTCACACCCGAGCAGATCGAGAAGATCCTGCGTCACGCCGATGCCGACAATCTGCCGTTCATCGCGTTGTCCGCCTTCGCCGGCTTGCGTCACGCCGAAGTTCTTCGACTCGATTGGGAAGACATTCGATGGACTCAGGACTGCATCATCATTGGCAAAGAGAAGTCGAAGACCGCTACGCGTCGTCTTGCGCCGCTGCTGCCGAATCTTTCGCGCTGGCTGGAGCCTTATCGCGGCTGCCAGGGGCGAATCATTCGCTTTGCGCGGGAGCAACGACGCGTCCAACGCCGGGCCGAAGCCCTCGGCATTGAGTGGCATCAGAATGTGCTGCGCCACTCCTACATTTCCTACCGCGTCGCGTTCACACAAAACGTGGCGCAGGTCGCCTTGGAAGCCGGCAACAGCCCACAGGTGATCTTCTCGAATTACCGGGAGTTGGTGATGCGTCAGGAGGCCGAGCAATACTTCGCACTTGCGCCGCAACAGACTTCGTGACCCATCCGCTCAGACGAAGGCCACGTGAAAGCGCTCCAATGCCTTGTCGCACGCGGCAGGATCGAACCGCACGCACTTCCTGCCGAACCGATAGAACGGGAGCCGTCCCGCATCTTTCCACGCCCAGATCGTGCGCGGGTGAACGTCGTAACGCTTCGCCAAGTCCTCAGCCCGCACGAGGCCCGGGTTCGATGCTGTTGATTGCAGTTGGGTGTTCATCGCTGTCCAAGCCGTGTCAATGGACCACCCACACACCTTTCAAATCGAGATCGTGCCAACACGAACTTGCGTCGGATTTCGACGATCACGAGATCGCGTTACGTGCAGAAGCGGCTCGCGCATCAAGCCGCTCCAGCACCTTGTCCATCACGAGCAACACCTTCTCGGTGACGACGATCATCTTCGCGTGGTCCCCTTCCATGTAGGCGATGAGCTTGTTGGTCACGTCCGCATTTACGTTGCGCTGGCTTTCGAGCTGATTGAGCAGCCAGCGGACGATGAACGACCAGCTCGCGATTGCGATGGCCGCGAGCGCAAGAAACCAATACGCGATGTTCTTGTTCGCGAGGTATTCGACCGCGGGCTCAAATGGAATCGCGCCGGTGGCGACGCCGACTGCGCCGAGAGCGATGCTCGGCAGAACTGCAACGAGGAGGATGGCGAGGGTAAGACGGAGCTTCATGCGAATGCGCGCGCGTCAAATCGCGCGCTCGTTTCGTTCCGCGATGTTGTCCGTGACGATGCGTTTTTTCATTCCTGGACGGCGATGACCCAGCCGAAGCAAGTGCCGCCGACCGGCGCGGCGCCAGTCATCCGAAGCTTAAGCGCCCCGCCGACGCCGCCATTAAAGTAGGAGTCGATCGTGTCGCCGGTGGGCGAAAGGATGCCATTGCCGTTTCCAAGCACGCCGCCTGTTGCATCGCCGCTGACCGTGTTCGAGAGCGCGACCGCTTGCACGAGTGAGCCGGAGAAGCCGGCCGCAATGACTTTGATTCGCTTGCCCGTGACGGCGGCGATGAGCTGCACCTCGTCGAGCGCGCCCGAGGGCGGGACTTCGTTCTCGCCGTTGTCTGACGCTGGATCGATGGACACGTTCAGGTCGCCGCCGTGCTCGCCAGCGAGCGTCGCGCTGGTGCCGGTTTCCACCGTGTAGAGATGGATGGCGTTGCCATCAGTCGTCGATGTGAGGTTGTCGCCGAGTTGTGTGGCGAGCTGCGCGACAACCGATGGCCCATCTGGCAGCGAGGTCAGGTCAATGAACACCGTGCCATCCGCGGGATCACCATAAGCGAACGTATAGGTCCGATCGACCGATCCAGACACGAGGTGCAGCGTGCCTTGGGAGGCGCCGAAGAACGTGACAACAATGTGAGCCGACGTCGGCGGTGAACCGGGATCGGTGTGGCCGTGAATGGTCGCGCTCGCGCGGATTAGATTAAGGGCACCGGCCGCGCCCGCTGGGCCGGTGATGTCTGCCAGCGCGATGAGATTCGTCCATACCCCGCCGCCATAGCGCCACTGAATGTGTGTCGCCGTTTTTTGCAGCTCAACCTCGCGACCGTCATCACCATCGGTGCCGTTCGTTCCCGCGGGGCCGGTGATGTCGGTGAGTGCTGCGAGATTGGTCCACGTCGGATCGCTGACGTAGCGCCATTGGATGTGCGTCGAAGACTTTTGCAGCTCGATCTCGCGTCCGTCCTCGCCGGGTTCACCGCTGCCAGATCCGAGCGTGGATTCGCCGCTCTGCGTTTTCTGTCGCAGACTGCCGGTGCGCAAATAAACGAGCGTGGTGTTCGGCTCCGGTGCGTCGGGCTCGGCAGCGACTTGCTCGAACTCGAGGACGTTCGCTTTGCGGAAGGGCCAGAGTTTGGATTTGAAGAAGCTCATGCGACGAGCGCGGTGTCATTTGACCGCGTGCGCGCGTGCGGAGGTGCGACGCGCAGACAAGTGCCGTCGCGCTGCCAGTGGCCGCAGCGAATGGAACCGGCGAGCAGCCATTGCCATCCGAGGCGCGCGACTTCGCGACCGATCGCCCAATCGTAATACGGCCGCCGCTCGTTCCACATCGGCGCGGGACGAAAGGCGATCTCATCCCACACTTCCCGCCGGAAGAGCGTGCACATCAGCCCGCTGTTGAGCAGTGGTGCGACGGCACCGGGTGGCGGTGCGACGGTGAAGGGCGCGCACTTTTCCGTGCGCTCGTAGTCGGGCCAGTTGCCCGCCCACGCGATGAGCGTCGAGCTGAAACGGTTTTGCACGCATCCCGAGATCACACCAGCGCGGCGATGTTCCCACAGCACGCGGCAGAATTGATCGAGCGCATCGGATGGCACGTCGATGTCGTCTTCGATGGACCAGACCAGATCGGTCGCCGCCGGCATTGCTTCGCGGGCGCGGGCGTAGAGGCGCGCGAGATGCGCGGATAGCGCGTAGGCGTTGCGGCTGCGCGCATCGCGATCGTCGGCGAATTCGCCGGCGCTGTGCGTCGGCGTGATCGCGCGGTCGTCCTCAATGACGATGTGAGCGATCCCGGTGAGCGGCAGAGCGCGGCGCAGCCACGCGCTGAACTCCGCGTCGCGGGAGTTGTCGATCGCGACCATGCGCAGATTTTCGCGCGGCCAATCCAGCGCCGCGAGCGAGCCGATGAAGCGCGGGAGATTCCAGTCACGGCCGGAAAAGAGCGTGACGATCGTGACGGCGTGCCCCTCGCGCATCACGCGCACATTGGTTTCGGTGACCGAGCGTGCGCGGCTGAAGTCCTGGCTCATGCTGGCGCTGTGGCGCCGGTAGTGGAGCGTAGCGGCTGGCGCGAGCTGCATCGTCCAGCCGAGCCGCGTGATCATCAACCAGAGCAACCAATCGGTCGGCCCCACGACGTCGCGCCATCCGCCCGCTTGCTCGTAGGCTTCGGCGCGCACGAACGAGCAAGCGTCGGCGAAATTCTGATTTCGCAGCCGCCGGTAATCGAACGGCTCTGCGCGATCGGGCTCGCCGCTCGGTGTGCCGTCCTCGCGGTGGTAACGAATCGGCGCGTAGGCGACGCCGACATGAGGATCGCGCATAGCTTCGCGGCACTGGGCGTGAAAGCTCGACGAGAGCCAGTTGTCGGAGTCCACGAAGAGCAGGAAGCGGAGGCGTCCGACCTTGTGCTCGATCGCGGCCAGACCGGCGCGGCGCGCTTGCGTGAAGTTGCGCCACTCGCCGCGCATATACCTCACGCCGCGCCACGCATACTGCGCGCAGATCGCGGCCGTGTCGTCGGTGCTGGCGTCATCGACGACGATGATGTGATCGAACGGGAGCGACTGCGCGAGCAGGCTGTCTAGGCACTGGCGCAGAAAGCGGCCATAGTTGTGGCAGGTGATGATGGCGGCCGATGGGCCGGATGATTGCAGGCTCACGAGATGGTCAGGGTGTAATTGCGAGTCCCTGTCCGCCCGGCGCTATCGGTGGCGCGCACGACGAATGCGGCAGCGAGCGAGACGGTCGGGAATCCGCTAATGGCTCCCGCGCTCGTCAAATGCAGCCCAGGCGGAAGCGCTCCCGACGCGATAGCCCACGTGTAAGGAGTGGTGCCTCCGGTCGCGGAGAGCTGGCGGAAGTAGGGGAAGTTCACGCTGCCCCACGGGAGCGTAATTGGCGAGATCAGGATGCCTGCCGAGAGCGTGAACATCTTCGTCACGGTGTTCCCATCCGAGTCGATCACTCGCACGGTGAATCCTGTCGAGATGGCGGCGATCGGCGTTCCACTGAGCACGCCCGCGCTGCTCAGCGTGATGCCTTGCGGCGGAGCGCCGGAAACGATCGTCCACGTGTATGGCTCCACGCCGCCCGTGGCCGTGAGTGTCTGCGAGTAGGGCTGCCCGACCGAGGCCGGCGGAAGCGATGACTCATTCGTGATCGCGAGGCCCGATCCTTCAATGGCAACTTCGCCGAGTTCGGGCACCAACTCGGCGCTGGCGGCGAAGCTCCAATCCATCTTGAGTCCGCTGATGTTATTGATGTTCGGCACCCGAATCACTCCCGCAGGCAGCGGGTTGCGCGTGTCCGCTGTGACCGGGATGCCTGACACCATGCCCCACCCGGAAAGCAGCTCTTCGGCGACCGGGATGCCCGTCACACCGTTCACGACGAGATCCTCCATCGTCTTGATGATCGTGCCCGTCAGTTGGATCGAAGTAGCGACGCGCCACGGCACCCACTTGAACGGACGGGTCTGACTGGTGCGATACCGGGCCGAAGTGTAGAACTGCGCAATCGCGCCGACGAGCCAGATCCTCCCCATGAACGCCATCCCGAGCTCGTTGTAAAACACGCGCGGGATCTCATCGACATACATGACGGACTGCGACAGCTCCCACCGCGCGCTGCCCGCCCACTCGAACTGCTCGATGTTCTCGCTGAATCCGTCGATCGCAGACGTGAAGTTGAGGACCGGCACGACGGGCTGCTGAATCTCGCCGAGGCGCGGATGGTTCTTGCTCGTTTTCGCCTCTGGCGGACGCGGAAGGGCGCGACCGGATTTCAGCATCGCGCCGCCAATGAGGATGTCCGAAAGGCCGGTGCTAACACTGGTCAAGATCGAGGACGGCGGGACAGCGGCGTCTGGCCCGGTATTGATGGGAGGCTCGTTGGTCCAGTCGAGCGCGAGGAATTCATTGTAGCCGAAATCATCATCGCGAACGACGCGCTTCGGGGCTGGCTCGACTGGCACGACTTCCTCGTCGCCGAGCAGTAGATTCTTTTGCTCTTCGAGATAGAACAGCCCCGTCTCATATGTGATCCATCGGATCGGATTGATGTCCCAAGCGACGCGACGCACCGGAGTTCCGGCGCGGGCGAGTTGATCGGCCTGCCACCAAGTCAGGTTCTTCATTTCAATTCGTAGGGAAGGACTCTCCCGGCATCCTTGCCGCCCATGCCGGTGGCGGTAATCATCACGGGCGCTTTTGCCGCAGGAGTGTTGTCCAGCCCGCTAAAAAGCGACTTGATAGCGTTATCCTCGGCGCTCTTTGGCTGCGGGCCGAAGCCGAGAATCTGACGGCCTTCGTATTCGCCGCTGTTTCCGATCGGAGCCCACACCGATGTCAGGACGCCATCCGGCCACCGCGCATCAGCCAGCCGACGCCAGAGCGTCAGCCGGCCAATCTCGAAGCTGAGCGTCGCCGAGTAGTTGCGCTCCCCCGAGCGCGCCGCCACCATGCCGATCGAGGCTTGCCTGCCGCCGGATGAAGCCGTGAGCGAAAACGCGGAGTCCGAATCGTTGCGAAAGACGACCGTGACGCTGACATTCAGGTAAGCCACCATGTCGATCGTCTGCACCTTGATGGCAGGGTTATGCATCGCCTCAGCCGCCAATGCTTCGCAGCGAGGTCGCATTCGTGAATCCAGTGCTCCCCGCGCTTTTTTTCCTGCCTCTTGGCACGCAGGTTTCCAGATCCGCGTCCCAATAGAAGCCGGGCGAGCACTTCGGCGCGTCGATACCGCCCCCGGTCGAACCGCCGCCACCGGGCGGCGGATTCGGAGGCGGAGGAGGAGGCGGAGGCGGGTCGTCGTCACCGCCGCCACCGCCATCGCCATCGTCGCCGCCGTCATCATCATCGTCATCGTCATCGCCGCCTCCGCCGCTATCGTCGTCGTCGTCGTCACCGCCGCCGCCAGAGCCGCCAGAGCCGCCTCCAGAGCCGCCGCCGCCGTCTCCGCCGCCGATAGGGGGTTTTCCGCCATCATTCGGAGGATGGTCGATTCCCGTGCCGCCGCCGTCATCGCCGGGCGGGTCTTCGCCGCCGTCGTCGTCGTAGGCCAGCGGATAGGCGTCGGTCCAATCCGTCGCCTCGAACTCGTCCTTGCCGAATTCATTCTCGCGAACGACGTGCCGCCCGCGAGCCGGCGCGACCGAAGCGACGCCTTCCGGCAGCTTGGTGTTGCGCTCTTCGTGGTAAAAGAACAGGCCGGTGTTGTAGGTGATCCATCCGATAGGATTCACCCATGGATCGCGTCGGACCTTGCGGCCCTTGCGCGCGAGCTGGTCAGCCTGCCACCACGTCAGCGACCACGCCATTAGTCGGGATTGTTAAGATCCCGCTCGCAGCCCACGACGAACGTATTGCTAGTGCGAACAATCGTCGCCGGCCCGATTCCAATGGCGTTCGCCACCCGCCACTCGATTTCAGCCAGTCCGTAAAAGTAGGTGCCGTCCTCGTCCGATTCCTCTTCGAGCGCGTCTTTGAGCGGCGTGCTGACGATCGGATCGACCATCACGTAATGCACGAGATCGGGCCGGCTGGCACCCACGCGCAGCATCTTGTTCGCGCTGGCGAGGCCGCCCACCGTCAGGATTACGGCTTCCGTCTCGTGATGCTTGACCGTGAGCTTGAGCGAGGTCAGGGCGAGGTCCGCGTAGGCGTCCGCGTTGGCGAACTGGACGATGATCGGCGGAATGTCGCCGCGCTTGAGCCAGAGCGCCGGAGTGACCTTGCCCTTGTCGTCGATGACCGGCTGCCACTTGCCCTCGGGGCCGGGCATGAACACCGCCCCCGTGTTCGTCTCCACGAGCAGCGTCGGGCAGCCGAAGCGGCCCTTCGGTCCCGGCTGAATCCCGATGGTCACGACCGCATCGGCGCTCGTGCCGTCATAGTTGATCGCGTTGAGCTGCGCTTCCCACACGCCGGAAATCTCCACGGAGCCGCTGATGAGTCCGGTGCTGGAGTTGAGCGCGAGTCCATCCGGCAGCCCGCTCGCGGTCCACAAATACGGATCGCCGGTGGCGTAGGGCTGAAACTCGAACTGCTGATTCTCGAGAAAGCCGAGGATTGAGCGCGTGGGATCAATAACGGGAATGGGCATATCAGGCGGTGATGCGGACGGTGCCGGCCTTGAACTCGACGGAGACGAAGCCCTTCGCCGGCGCGCTATTCTCGGTGTCAAACTCGATGAGCCGCGCACGCAGGGCGAAGTTCGGTGCCGCAGGCACATTCGCGGTCGCGTAGCTGACGCCGTAGAGCTGATAGCTCGCGTTGAAGACGCCGAGATCGTTTCGCGCGAGCACCACGCCGAATGGGTGATCAACCGCGACCGAGTTGAAGACGATGCGCTGAGCGAGCAGCGGCGCGGCCGTGTTCCAAACCACGTCCTCGAGGTTCGTGCCCGTCGGCGCCGGCGTTGTCTGCTGCGGGACTGTGCCGGTTTCCACGACCAGGACAAATTCCGCAGCCGTCTGCGCGTTGATCGTCGCGAGGTTGAGCGTCGCGGCCATCGTGAGCCTGCCGCCTTGGCGGAGCTGCTTGTCGTTGATCGGCACCGCGCATAGCACGCGTTCGGCGAGCGCGGGGTAATACGAATTCGTCTCCGGCTCGTGGATGACTTGATACCAATTGCGCCCGTCGCTCGCGAGGAAGCCGCCGTCCGGCACCGAGTCGCTGCGCACCGCGGAGGTCTTCCACCCACGCGGGAGCGAGAGCCGGATCGCGGCGCCGGTGTCGTTTTGCAGCACTTCGCCGGCGCTGTCGGTCGCCTCGGGCAATTCGTCGCCCGGATCGAGCACGACATACGACTCGACGTGCACGGCGGGCAGCAGCGTCGCGGGCTTCGTGGCTTTCGTGGCGGCGTCCGCTGTGACTTTCCCCGGAAAGACCTCCGCGACGTTCGGCAGCGAGATCGTGCGTTCGGTGCTTCCACTCGTGGTGCCGACAACGACCGGTGGGCCGGAGTGCGGCAGTTCATCCTCGATGGTGCTGACGCGCTCGTTGAACGCGGTCAGGATTTCATCGAGTCCGTCCACCTGGTCGATGCCGATGTGCAGGCCGGCGATGAACGCGCTCGCCGGACCCGCAGCCGTGAAGTTGAAGACGTAGGCGTTGAGCGCGGGAGGATCGAGCTCCTCGGGGAAATCGAGGATGAACTCGTGGTCCGGCGCGTCCGTGCTCAGCCGCAGCGTGAATTCATCGGGAAGCAGATAGCGGCCGCCTGCGCTGTTCTCGCGCAGCGAGAAGGTGCCGTTGGCCGTGCCGCGCATGTGCGGAATCGAAAAGCTGCGGTGTTCGCCGTCGCCGATCGCCTGAATGTAGGTCGCCTGATTTCCGACGATGACCTGCGAGTCGTTGAAGCTGCGGTAATCGCGCGGCGTCGAAGGCCGAAGAAAGTCGATCGTGCGGATCGTGGCGAGTTCCTCCCAAATCTGCTCACGGACAATCGTTACTTCCTGTTGCGCGATCGTCAGGATTCGGCCGGGCGCCAGGGGATTGCCGTCTTCGCCATCGACAACTTCGATCTCAATCTCCAGCGGCACTTTGATCTCGGCCACGCTGCGCAACGCCGCATTCATCTGTGCGCGATTGAGCGACATCGCGAACGTCAGCAGTCCCGGCCGGAAGGTCTTCACGCTGACGGTGAACAGATCCTGCGCCGCGCCACCGAGCGGGCCGATGAACTCGATCCATGCCTCGTTATCGACCGGTGTGGAGACGGTGAACCGGGCCTTGTTGTCCTGCCACATCGCGTTGAGCGCCGCGGCGATCTGCTCGGGGCCGTCCTGGATGCCGAGGATTCGCGATTCGCGCCCACGCCACCGCAGCACGAAGGTGCCATTGAACGGATTGGCAAAGCCGATTACCGGCACGGCGAGCGCCTGAATTTCGTTGAGCGCAACCGGGTTGAGCGGGTCGGAGAAATCGACCGCGCCGCCTTCGCGGATGCGGCGCACGCTCGGCGCGGGAGGCAGCACGCGGTCGTGGCCGTCTTCGTTGAAGGCGAGCGGCGCCTGGATCAGCCGTAACTCGTGCCACCACACGTCACCGATCTGAAACGGCCGCCAGCGCGCGAATGATTCGGGCCGGAGCTTGTTCGACGCGGTCTTGATGTCGGTGATCGGATCGTTCGTGTCGAAACGAACGAGCCACAGACCGGCGACGAGCTTGCCGTCCTTGTCGTTCTCCGTCTCGACTTCCTCGCACGCGAAGCCGAGGTCGGCCGCATTGAGGATCGACTTCAACTCGAGATCCGTCGTCGCGAGTGTGATCGGCCCGAACGGCTCTCCGTCGTCGCCGAGCTTGAGCAACACCTCGCCCTTGGTCGGCGGCGCCATCACCTTGCCGATTGACGCCAGCAGCGACCGGACATTCGGGAAGACTTCGATCCGCTCGCCGGTGCTCGAATCGAAGGTGCGGAGCTGGCAGACGATCGTGTCGCCGAGCTTGAGCGTCGGCAATTGCGGCTCGCCGCCATCGAGGTCGGTGAGCTTTTCGAGCGTGATGGAGGCAAGAAGCGGCAGGACGATTTCGCTCACTGCCGCCACCGCGTGTCAAAGCGCGGTGGGTGGCAGGTTCGGCACGCGCACGCCTCCTGCCCCCAGCCGCGAAGCAGAGCTTCCCCGCGCAAGGCGCGTCCCCAAGACCTCAGCTTGGGAACGAGGAAAGAAGGTTCCGGCTTGCCTTTGGCGGGAGACGCCGGAGTGATGTCCGCCATGCCGTCGCGTTTCCGCTCGCACCGCTTCAGCCGCCGTCCGTTTTATCCGCCGCTCTGTCGCTTTTTGCTGCGACATTTGTCGTCTAATTGGAGTTGGGCGCTGCTACGCTGCACCCAAAACTATGAATGATCGAAGCCCGCTAGATATAATCGAGTCTTGGCTGGGTAGCGATGGTCAGGTAATGGCCCTCCATGTCGCTGCGGCTCTCGGCCAGTCGCCATCGAATCCCACCGACGCAGCGGGCAAATTATTCTGGTGGATTCACCGCGCCGGCAATCCGCTTGAGTCTCGCGATATGGCATTGCGCCTCCGGGCGCTCGTGGACTTCGAGTGCTTCCTCGCCAACAATGAGGATCACCAGGCGTGGATCAATGAGAACATCCTGACCGGCGTCGATTCAGGCCAGCTCCCGAAAGAGATCAGAGTTGGTCTGAATAATTCGATTACCGATCGACCGCAGATGCGCCAGTCGGTAGTTGCGGCGGCGGCGACTTGGCCTGCCGCTCGGCCAGATGACCGATCAATTTACGAATGGTGGAGAGCGGGCAAACCGGGGGTTTCCGAAGAGCCATAGCCAATGAGCTTCACCTTTTCGTGCCCCCATTGCGCCCAACATATCTCGGCTGACGCGGCTCAAGCTGGCATGGGTGGAGAGTGCCCTTCCTGCAACCAACCAATTATCGTTCCCGACCACACACCCTCAAAGAAACAAGCACCGCGACCACCCCTCGCACCTACATCGGCCCGCGACGTTGAACATCGTGGAAGCGCTCGAACCATTAGCCTCAAATGCACTTCTTGCGGTGCTTCTCTTGACATCACGCCGGACCTAGATGTTTTTTCCTGTGCCTACTGTGGGCATCGCCTGTTAGTCCGCCGGAGCGGCGGCACTGTATCACTCAAGCCGCTTGAGGAGGCAGTAGCTCGGGTTCAGCATGGCACCGACCGCACCGCAGCCGAGTTAGCAGTCAAACGCCTTCGAGAGGAACTCACGGCTGTGGACGCAGCCCTTAAGAAGGCCCGCCAAGAATTCTGGGCCAAACACGGTTCAGATACCGGCACACCGGGTTGCCTTATATTGGGCGCGGGTAGCCTCGTTGCGGCCCTTACTTTGACTGCCGCCCCGATCATCGGCGTCATCGCGTTCATCGCCACGCCTCTCGCTTTTTGGATTTACGCCAGCACCAAGTCCAGTCAGGCGCATGCTCGCCTACCGCTGGTCGAGCAGCCATTTCTGGCGCAACGAGCCCAGATAGAACAAGCCCTCAAAGACCAACTTGAATTCCTCAATAGCCCAAGCGCCTAAACCGATCGAATTAGGACACTACGAAGAACCAGGGATCGAACGCGAGTCGGCGAAAGGGAAACGGCGGATTGAGCGGCGGCGGTGCATTTTCAACCGCGGCTTTCGCTTCCCGCGCGATGCGGCGGTGCAGAGGATTGAGGCCGGTCTTCACGGCGGCGGCTGTGGTGGGCTGCGGGCGCTTGGTCGTCTCAAACCCAATGCCACTCGGCGCCCAGAACTTCCCGCTGAAATCAGCCGAATCCAGATACGCATAGATCAGCGCGGCTGCGTCGTTCACGGGCGTGAGCAGCGCGCTGATGATCGGCTGTGCGACACCGCCGGCGAGCGGAAGAAAAAAGGTGATCGGCTTCGGTGCCAGTTGCGGCACCTGGTTGCGATTCGCGTGAGCGAGATTCCAAAATACGAAATACCGCGGGTAAGCCGTCCAGCTCGCATCCGGTTTCGCGTCGTCGGGATAATCGGGCGGCGAGACCACGTAGATGGTGGCGAGTAGCAGCTCGTCGAGTTCCGGCTCCGCAGCGGCGCCCATCAGCCGGTCGAGCGCGGTCGGCATCTGCGGCGGCTGCCATTTGCCGAACACTCCGATCCGGTGATGCGGATTGTGTCTGAGCGCATTGTTCGAGAATGCGGTCGAGATTTGCACGGCCTGCTGATCGATGAGCGGATTGAGCACATCGACCTGCTGGCGAGCGGCGACGCGTGGAGTGATCAGCACCACGTCCACGGCGCGAATCTGCCGCGTGCGATTTGGATCGCTCTCGCCTTCGAGCGCCGCGAAGCCTTTGCCACCGCGCGCGGCGGGCTTCACGCCGAGGGAATCGAAAAACGGCGGGTAGCCCTCCGCACCTTGGACGATCAGATCGAGATCGAGCGTGGCGCTGGCGCCCTGCGGCTGCGTCGGATCGCGCCAGCCCCGAATCTCCAGCTCGGGCGGCTCTTCGTCGGTGAGCGCCACATCGACGAGTTGCTCGTCGCGCTTGGTCGAGATGAATACGTCGCGACCGTTGACGAAACCCGGCTCGACTGTCGCCGCCCACAATCCGCCTGCGGGCTGGATGCTCTCGTCCACTTTCCACCGGCAAGAGAGCTGCCACGGGTGCGTGTATTCGGCGGTGACCGCGGCGGAGATGATCACACCGTCGGCGCTCCAGTGCAGCCGCACGTTCGCGCCGCTGAGCGCACGATTGCGGCGCGTAATCGCGCGCAGCTTATTCCACTCCGCGGCAGGAATCGTCGGAACCGCGATCGTGCTCACCAGAAAAAGCAGCGTGCGAAATCCACCTTGGCGCTGCGCGGTTGCGCGCGGAACTGGAGATCGCCGTGGGTGATTTGGAAAAGACCGAGCCCGCCGTCCTTGCGCTGCCGGAGCATTGCGAGCGGCCATCGCGCGCGACGACCTGTGAACGACGGAACACCGCCGGCCGCGCTCTGCTCATCGTCCGGCGGCGGATCGGTTCCATTTTCCGAGCTGAGGTAGCCGACCTGCACCAGCTTCACGCCGGTCTTCTTCACGTTCCATTTTTCGTCACACTCCACCTCGATGGCGATGTAGCCGCGACGATCGGCATCGAGCTTGGGCCTGTTCCATTCGAGCTTCGGCGCCGGCTCGGCGCTCAGCGGTTCGCCGTCGATCTCCGCCTCAATCAGATTCACGAAGCCCGGCGTGATCAGCGCGCCACTGTCGCCGATCAGCGACACGCGAAATGGGTGATCCCAACTCGCGACGGCATCCGGCCCGCTGATCACCGTGCCGTCGGGCGTTTGTCGCAAGCGAATGCCTGGACCAGCAAGAATCTGATTCGCGCGATGCGCGGCGCGAGCAAGGTTCCAAAGCTCGGCAGTGATTGCCTGTCCCGGACGTGCTTCGGGCCACTGCGGAATGATCATTCGCCGCCGCTTTCGAGTTGGGACTGTCCATACATGTCGGCCAGCCACCCGTTCGGCCCGGACAGCATGTATTCCTCGGTGATCTCGACCGCGTTGCCGCGCCGCTTGATCTTCGGCGCGAGCTTGAGCCAGTTCCGCTTTCGCGCGGGATTCGGGATCTTGAACTGCTCGATGCCCGGCGGCCGGCTCACGATCGTGCCAATCCCGCGCAGGATGCTCGCCGGAATGATCCGGGCCGCGTAGGTCTTGCGAAACACCGCGCCGACCACCAGCCAGCTCTCGACGCCGAACATCGGATTCTTCTTCGCCTTCGAGCCTTGGGCACCGGCACTGAGCGCGGCCTGCTGTGCGTCATCGGGCAGCGTCTCCGAAAACTGTTCCTTCGTCGCGTCCCAGCCGTAGCGGCTCTTGAGTTTGTCGAAAAACGGATGCGTCTGGATCGGGTCTTCAGCCATCGACGTATCGAGCTCGAACGTCACCTTCTCTTCCTCGTTATCGGCTGCGTCGTCGCTCAGTCCCTCGAAGTGCAGCGTCACCTTGAACGTGCCGTCGTCTTCCTGCGCGAACGCGCGCGAGCGATACGGCAGGCCGATGCCGAGATTGGGCAGCACGGTCAGCGCCTCGAGCAGCGACGCGACGTAGATCGGCACATCGACGCTCGCGATGCCCGTCTCGGAAATGCCGCCGGTGATCCCTGTGGTGCGCAACGGTTCGCTCATGTCAGCCGAAAACCGGAGTCAACGTCGCTTTCGGCGAAGGCGAACGATCGAGGAGCCGCTTCACATCGCGGAGCAGCCCGGTCTGCGTATTCAATTCCTTCGTCTGCCGCTGCTGCTCGCGGAGCATCGGATCGCCGCTGCCATACGCATTACCTCCACCGCCGATCCGCTGGATTGCCGAGATCGCCGGCTTCTTCGAGCCGCCTTCTTCAGGCTCGATCATCGGTCCATTTGATTGCTTCGGTTCGACTGCATCGCGTGACTGCTGCGAGACGACCTGTGCATGATCCATCACGCCGCCGATTGCGTCATCGAGATGTTCCTGCCAGTCGCTCGTGTCGATCAGCGAGCTGCCCTTGTCGAAGCCTTCGCTCATCGCGTTGCCGATGTTCGAGAACGCCTCCTGCATCCGCGCGGCGGCCTTGTCGAAAGCTGGCGCGAGCAGATCGCCGCCGGCATCGCGATTCTCCTGGCCGGATTGCCGAACCGTATCGGCCCAGCCCTGCATTTCCTTCGCACCCGCGCCGATCTTCTCGCCGATGAGCGGAATGCCCGAGAGGTAATCGAGCAGCTTGGCGATGCCATCTAGCAGGAACGCGATGAAGCCCTGCGCAATGCCCATGAGCGATTTGCCCATGCCGATCCAGAAGTCCGCCGTGGTGACGATCTCGAAGAGCGTGATGGCGTTTTTCACCGATTCGACGAGCGCCTGCCACAGCGCCTGCGCCACAGCCATCAGCGTTCCGGCGAGAAAGTTCACCGCATTGGCGAACGCAATCTTTGCCGAGGTGAACAGGATGTCGCCGACCTTCCCATCCGCGAATGCCTGGACGATGAACGCAACGGCTTCCCCGGCCTTCTGTCCCCAGCTCGCGAGGTCGAGTGACGCAAACTTGTCCAGCAACGGCTTGAGCACCGGCGCAACCTTCTCCGCCACGCCGACCCAGAACCCGCGCACCTTCAGCCCGGTCAATGCGAGCTTGTCGCCGACGTCATCGAAGAGCGCTGCATCTTTGGCGAGGATCTGAGCTTGGGAGCCGACCTGGCTCGCCGCATCGCCGAAGCCATCGGACGAAAAGAGCGAAAGCAACTCCGCACCGCTGCGCCCGAAAATCTCCATCGACGCCGCGGCCTTCTGCGACGGGTCTTGAATGGTGTTGATCGCCGCACCGAGCGTGCGGAACTGCTCCGCGGGCGTCTTCTTCTTCAGTTCCTCGAGATTGATGCCGAGCTTCTTGATCGTGTCGTCCGCCGAGCCGCCTTGGAGCGTCTTCGCCATCTTGCCGAACACCGGCCCGATGTCCTCCGCCGACTTGCCCGCGTTGGCGAACTCTTGCTGCAACACGACAAGATCGGCCACGGCGATGCCCGTGTTTGCCGAGAGATCATTGAGTTGCCCGCCGACATCGAGCGCCTGCTTGAATCGGTCGAAACCCGCCGTCACAACGCCCGCCGCCGCACGGATGGCAATGAACGCCACGGCGAACTTCGCGATGCGCGATTGCAGCGCGAGCATCTTGCCGTTGATGCGCGCGAGCGCGCCGCTCAGGCGGCTGTCGTCGGCATCGAATACGGCGGTGGCTTTCGGCATGGCGCTCAACCGCAACGCCGATGTCAAAAGCGTCCCTCCTAAAATCCTACTCTTGGGTTCTGAACCTCTATTGTATCAACAGAGCGATCTCCGCTGGCTGCAAGAACTGGGTGTTTTGAGGTTTCTTGACCAGCCACACCTTCGCGAACGCGTTCAGCCCGCTTGCATTGTTCAAAGAGAACGACGCCAGTAACTCTGTATGAAAGATGTTCGTGATCGGAACCTTTCCACTCAACGACTTGACGGCCCCTTTGATGGCGCTGGAACTAATCATATTCGGAATGTTCCATGTCTGTGAGCCGGCAGCACCGAGCTTTGTCATCGCGGCACGATCTGAACCACTGGTTGTCGCGGTCGCACTCCATGAACCCGCCGTGGAAAGCAGAGAAACGAACGCGAAGTCCTCTACAAGCGAATATAGGGCGGCGGCACGGATGAAATCGCGTATCAGATCACGCCGCCGATTTGCAGCATTTCCCGGGTCGGTCTGGCGCCACCATTTGAGCTCGATGCCACCGACTTCCTTTGTGTTGTTCTGATTTCCATGGCGGAAGATCACCAGATCAACCGCTGCGTCGGTCCACCCCGCTGGCAAGACCTCTCTGTCTAGTATCCAAGCCTGTTTTGTGTGGGCACCCACTGCTGCTGCGGCAACAATCAGCCCATCACGCAGCGTGATTTCACCCATGCCTTCGAGCGCAGAAGTGGCAAGACCATGGGCGGCATGGGAAAGCAGGATGCTTGCAACGCCATCGGCCAAAGATTGGATCTGTGCTGGAGTCATAGAGGTAAGCGCCGCTCACTTCCATCCGGCTTTTCTTAGCGCGCGCGCAAGCAAGAACTCCGCTTTGCGCTGCATCTTCCTCCCCTGAATGTTGATCGCGGACTGGATGCGCCGGTCGTAGGCGTCCACGTTGCTCACGTATTTTACCGCGTTGGTGAGGATGATGCGGAACACGCGGAAGGTGTTGAGCACGGTGACTTCGCTGCGCCCGGAACCGTGGCGCGCGACCCACGCGGGAAGTTTCACGCCGAGCTTCTGCGCGCCTGCGTTCCAGCCGGCGGCGAGTTCACCGACGCGCTTGAGCAGGTCACGCTTGAGCGCGCGCAATGCCGATGCGTCCACAGGATACGGATGCTTCAAGTTGCGCGGGTTGATGCGGCCGGTGCGCTGATCGCGCAGGCGTTTGTGGATCTCCGCCGGGTCGCCCAGCGTCACGCCTTTGCGGCGTGCCGCCGCGATCATCACGCGGGCGAGATCGACGATGATGGCGCCTTCACCAGCCTTCTTCGCCGCGCTACCGCGTTTGCCTTTCGATGCCGGCGGCGAGATGGCGACGATCTCCTTCACGAATCCGCGCGCGGCTTCCTCGGCGAGATCGCGGCGGGATTTCTTCACGTGCGGGGCGAGCGCCTTGATGCCGCGCTGAATCTGTCGCAGATCAAATCGCATCCGGGCATTCATGGGGCGTCCATCCGGTGAGCAGACGTTCGAGTTGGGTCGTCGGAGCCGGCGCGACCGGCACGGTCCAGACATCGTGAGCACGCAGCGCGCAGTGTTGATATTGCAGGAGCCGCGCGAGCGGCAGCTCCCAGAAGATGAAGTGCTCCGACCACCCCGTTTCTCGCGCCAGTGTGAAGACGAAGCTCGCCGTCCACACCGGCTCGATCAGTTTGGGGGCGGGGTCGCTTCCTTCTTCCCGCTCGGCCGCGAGAGCACTTCGATCTGCGCGGCCTCGATGGCGGTGAGGTTATTCTCGAGTTGCGCCATCGCCGTGAACATCGCCGTGACGGGCAGTTCCAGCTCGAACGGCAGAAGAAACTCGTCCTCAAACGCCTGGCGATCGTCGCGTGCGAGCTGCACCGCCTTCTTCACCACATCGAGCGGCTGCGATTGGATGAACAGGAACGTGGTGAGCTGCCGCTGCTTGTCGTCGGCGGAAAGTGCTTCGAGCTGCTCCTTGTCGCCGCCAATCACCATCGTCAGGCCGAGCGCGCGGCAGAGCGTGAGCGTGCCCGCCGAGAATGGCCGCAGTGTGATGCCGCTGGCCTCGGGCGCGGGCGCGATGAACGTGTCGAGGTTGGTCTGCGTGCGTTCGTCGGCGGTCATTGTTCGAGAGCGGTGAGGAGTTCCTGCCGGCGCTCCGGCGTGGCGTCGAACGGCACGAGCGCGAAGCGTTTGCCTTTGCGAATCAGCGCGACTGGCGCGAGGCGCGCGACCTCCATCGCGAGCAGACCGGCGTTTCGGAAAGCCGTCGCGATGTAGGCGAAGGGATGCTCGTTGTTTTGCGTCGTCCACACCGGGTCGTGCCAGGCTTCGATGAGCTTCCGGGCATCGTGCCGTCCGCAAACGCTCTTCGCCTTGAGCGTCCACGTCACGAGTCGGCGCTCGCCGCCTTCGATCAGCTCGCGCGTTTCGAGAT
>JBEBGD010000181.1:0-5790 GCA_040081625.1 Chthoniobacteraceae bacterium | reverse complement strand
CGCGTGCGCAGGCCGGTCGTCAGGTGCGCGGCCTTCTCACGATTTAATCCCCCGTTCTGCGGCACGCCCTTCCAGCGGCTCGACTCGCCGATGTTGGGCACGCGTCCGCCACGGTTGCGGCGGTGCGAGTGCCATTCGGCCATCTCGCCGCGCTCCAGCGCGCGCGTATAGACGAAGCCGAGCGCGGCGGCGCCGGCGTGGCCGAACTCCTCCTTCGCCACGCGGCCGCCGTTGAAGTCGATGACCCGCCCGCTGAACTCTGGCGAGCCCGCGGAGAAGATATGCGAGACATCGTTCGCAATGGCGGTCTCGCCTTTCTTGCGCGCGGCCGGGTTTGCCTTGCCCGTGCTCGGCGGGCAGAGCGCGATGACGCGGCGCACGAAGTTTCGCGCCGCATCGATGAGCAGCTCCTGCCCGCCCTTGGTCGAGTAGCGGGCGAAGCGGGCCAGCGACTTGTTGAAGCCGGCGGTGTCGATCGAGAGCGCGCCTTTCATAGCCAGAGCAGCGTGTCGAAGTCGGCGGCGGTGGCGCGCGGTGCAGCGAGGCCGGCCGCGAGCGGCACGGTCCATTGATCCTTCGCGCGCAGCAGCGCGTGCTGCCACAAGAGCCCGCGATCGAAGCGGACATTCCACATCACCCACTCCGGCGTCGTCCCGAAAGCCTTTGCCAGCATGGCGGCGTAGCTCGCCAGCCATACCGGCTCGATCAGTTTGGGGGCGCCGCGGTGCCGCCTTCATCGGGCTTCGCAGTCACCGCGAAGTCCGCGGCCTCGACCAGGTTGAGCGTGTGCGCGATGATCGCGTCGGCCGCGGCGAGCTGCTCGGGGCTGATGCGTGAATTGCCGTTCACGTCGGCGTTGGCCCATTCGAGCACGGCCGCGCGGAACTCGGTGAGATCCCACACGACGCGCCTCACGAGATTCTCCGGCGCGCTCTGGATGAATAGCCATCCGAGCGTGGCGAAATAGTGATTCTCCATCTGCGCCGGCGGCACGCGGCTGAGCCATTCGTTTTGCGTCTGCTTCATCAGCGCGAGCGTCGCGCCGGTGAACGGGCGGCACGCGCCGAGCATTGCCTCGAGGCCGGGCGGCACATCGGGTCCGAGCAGCGAGCGCAGGTTCGTGGCATCGCGTGCGGCTTGCTCGTCGGCGGAAAGTGGAAGCGGGTCGCTCATTTGTTCAGCTCGTCGAGGATGCGCGCCTTGAGTTCGGGCGACGTGTGGCGGGTGATGAGCGCGATCTTCTTCCCGCGGCGGCGCATGGCGATCGGGCCTTGCTCCTTGATGAACGCGACCGCGCGCGTGTGATTCTCGAACGCACACTTGATGTAGGCGAGCGGGTGCTCGGGGTGCTTGGTCGTGAACTCGGGATCGTTCCAGAGCTTGATCAGATCCTCGGTCGGGAACTTGCCGTCGAGCGAACGGTCGCGCAGCCGCCAGACGGTCGCGCTCACGCGCTCGCCGTGGATTTCCTCGACGTATTCGCCGCAGAGATCGGGCTCGGCGGGGATGCCGACGGCGGTGAGCGCGGCGAAGAGGATCGTGTTGCGCGTCGCGAGCGGATCGGACGTGAGCGCCTCGAGGGACCAAATTTTTGAGCCTTTGTGCATGAACGGGTGATTTTGAAAATGTCAGGGCCGCAACCGCGGCGCCGTCAGACGACCTGCTGCGCGTTCGGGAAGTTCTCCCCGGAGTAGTCCCAGCCGTCGAAGTCGTCGTTGCTCTCGGAGCGCTTCACCTCGTCGATGACGCTCAGCCCGCCGGCGAGGTCGGTGATGTTCGCGTTGCCGACGCCTGGCACCAGCGTGAGCGTGCCGTGACCCTTGACCGAAAAGCTCGTCGTCGGGTTGTAGGCGTGAACGCGAGCGGCCACACCGTTGCTCCCCTTGAGCACTTTCTTCTCGATCTTCTCCGTCGTCTCGACCGAGTCGATGAGGGCGCCCGTGTGGCGGGAGATGCCGAATTTGACGTCAGTGGCGGGCATGGTTCTTAGGGTTCCGCGGACACGTCCAGCCCGGCCGGGGTGAGGACGAAGGTGAAGGCGTAGGTGACGGTGATCTTGCCGGTGCTCGGGTTGAGCGACTGGCCCTTGGTGATCTGCATCTGCGCGGGCGCGTCGTCGCCGGCCGCCTCGCTCACGAACTTCATGTAGAGTTTCTCCGCGATCGCGTAGGCGAGCTTGCGGATGTCGCCGGTGGCCGCGTCGGCCTCGCCGGCGGTCAGCTCGGGGAAGCTGGCGATCGGGACCGTGATGTCGGTTCCGTCTTCCGACCAGTTCGGGATCCAGTTCGATGGTGCAGGATTGAAGGCCATGTTCGCGGGTGCGCGCGTGTCAAAGGCGGCGGTGCCGCTTACAAGGTCTGCACGCCGAGCTTGTAGGTGAGCGGCGTCTTGAACGCCCGGGCCTCGGTGTCCGGCTCGTTGTCGGTGAGCGCGGGGCGACCGAGCAGCTTCACGGTGCCGGTGGAGAGGAAGCCGAGCTCGAGCGCGGCCTGGTCGGCCATGACATCGCGCACCGCCTTCTCTCGCGCGCTGTGCGTGGCGCTGCTCTCGTCGTCGCTCTGGCTCTCGACGGTGATCTCCGCGCGGCCCCGCCCGATCGTGCCCGATCCGCACAACCCGTCGAAGCGGACGCGGATGAAGACCCCGGGCAGCGTGATTTCCTCGACCGGGTTTTGCTCAAACCCGCCGGGCAACACGAGCGTGTCGTGCGCGTAGATTTGCACTCCGGGCAGCCCGGGCGACGCGGCGATCGCGCGGGCGATGGCGAGGGCGGTGTCGTGCGCGTTCACTTGTGGCGGGTGTCCAGCGGGAAGCGGACGGTGGCGGAGTCGAGCACGACGCGGCCGACGACGCGCATCACCTTGCCGTCGGAGCTGCGGGTGACGAGCTTGCCTTCGAGCCCGACGAGCTGCTCGTCAGTGGCGAGCGGAAGCTGGCTGCGCGTGAACTCGACCATCGAGCTGAAGCCGACGCGCTTGCCATGGATCTCGACGACTTCGGTGCGGCCGAGATCGTTCCACACGCCCTGCACCGCGCCGAGGCCCTCAATGATGAAGCCCGTGGTGCCGAGCACGCCGAGCGCCTCGTCGAGCGCGCCGCTGATGAACTCGTCGAACTCGCTGGTCATTCGGCCTTCGGTTTATCGAGCTTCACGTGCGGAGACGCCGGCGGCTTCTCGACGCGGCAGAAAACGAAGAGCGCCGCGAGCTTCGCCTGGGCTTTTCCAAAGACGCGCGTGGCGACTTCCGCGAAGCCGCGGCACGGCTCGAAGACTTCGAAGCGATCGAAGAGCGTGAGGAAGTGCTCGCCGGCCAGCTCGCGGGCCTGCTGCTCGCGCTCGGCGTTGAACAGCCGCGCCAGCTTCGCACTGCCCTTCTTCAACCCGCGCGCGAGCAGCCAGGCTTTGTAAGCCTCGGCGCGGTATAGCTCGAAGTCCTCGCTGCTCTGCGTCGGCACCACGACGGTCGCGATGCGATCGCCGGCGTCGGCATACTTGCCCGCCACGGCCGTCGCCAGGGCGACGCGTTCCTCGGGCGTCAGCTCGACCTCAGCGCGGATCTTGTCGGCGAGCGCGGGCGGTGCGGCGTGCAGGATGAGCGCGGCCTTCGCGTCATCAAGCTTGAGCTTCGCATCGTCGATCTGCGCAGTGAGATCGTAGATTTGCGCGACGAGTGTCGCGGTTTCGGGAGTGCGGGTGATTTCGGTTTCAGGCATGGCAAAAAGGATTTGCCCCGGCGCCGCCCTTCCCACCGGAGAGACGGACGCCGGGACACTCAACCAGGAAACGGTGCGCGGCGCGCAGGCGCGACCGCGGCAAAAGTCAGGAGCCTTTGATCAGGCCGAGGTTGACGAGATCGAGTCGGAGCCGGTTGACCAGCGTCGCGAGTTCCTTGTCGTTGTCGTTCTGAACGCCGTCGTCGGTGACGAGCGACGCGACCTTGGCTTGCACGGCCACCATGTCGGCGACGGCCGCCGTCAGTTGAGTGCGAAGGCTCACGTTGTCGGCGACGACTTCATTCAACGCGGTTTGCAGTTCCTTGAGCTGAAGGTTGGCCGAAAGGATCGCGGCGTTGACGGCCGTGTTGACCGCGGAGTCGGCGTAGGTGTTGCCGCCGCTGGTCGAGATCGCGATGTCGGCCACGTCGGCAAGCACTCCGTCGGTCGTTCCGGTTAGCGAACCGGTAACCGTCGCGGCGGTGGCGACATCTGGAGCGGCGGCAGTCAGCGCGGCGGGAGCGGTGACGGTGAGCCCGTCGGCGAGCGTGCCGTTGGCGGTGCCGCCGGTGCTATCGGTGAGCGCGGCCTGGGCAGAGTTGGTCGGCTGAGCGATCGGAGCCTTGCCATGAAAGGCGATCTTGTCCGCGGTCGCGGTGCCGATCCAGAGGCCGTTGCTGTCGGTCTTGATGACGCCGAAGTAGTTCGCCGTGGCGGCGAGGCAGAGCGGCACGATCGCGCCCAGGAGCGCGGCGAAGAAGAAGGAGCGGGCGTTTTTCATCGGATTAAAAGACGAACTTGAACGAGGCGAGCGCGTCGGTGTTGTCGCCGCCGGCGGCCTCGACCTCGGCGTCCAGGCGCAGGTAGCGCCGGCACGCGATCGGGATCTTGAACCGGCTCGCCACGGCGCCGCCGCCCGCGGCTTCCGCGGCTCCGGTGACCACGATGGCCGGGACCTCGGCGAGCGCCGCGAAGGTCTCGCCGTCCGCGCTGTCCTTGAGCGTGAGCGTGATGTCCTTGGCCTCGACGAGGCTGGCCGTCGCCGGCAGCTCGACGAGCAGCTCGATATTCTCGAGCCGGCCGGGCGTCTCGGTCGCGGTGTCGATGACGGGCGTGACGGCGCTGGCGCCGGCCGCGGGAAGGTTGACCTCGCTGGCGAGGTTCTGGTCGATGAGCGTTCGGATGTTTTGCATGACAGTGGCGGTTACGGCTTGAGGCCGGCGCGCTCGGTGGTGACGAGCGAATCGGTGAGCTGGATTTTGATGCCGCAGACATCGACGGGCTCGGGCACGTAGGACGCACCGGCGCCGTTCTGCGCGATCGTGATGCGCGACTTGTGCAGCAAGTGGTGCGCGGTCGAATTCATGAACCAGCGCCACGAACCGAGATCGCCGCGCAGGCCGAGCGGGAGGAGCGACTTCGTCTCCGCGCCGATGAGATCAGTGAACGGGCTGCCCGCGACGACGTTCTTGATCTTGTAGATCGCCTCCGGACGCGGCACGACGAGGCCGAGGTAGGCGAGGAAGTTGTTGGTGAACACGTTGCTGAACAGCTTCGTGCCGGGGTTCGTCTCGATCTGCTGCTCGCCCCACATGTCCTTGAAGTTCATGCGTCCGCTGTTGCCCAGGACGTAGTGGACGCCCTCGGGATTCACCGGGTCCGCGGCGAGGTTGACGAGATAGACACTCGAGCTGTCCGCGCCCGCGTTGCCGCCGGCGTTGACGACGTTGCCCGCATCGACCTGCGTCGAGAGGCCGGCGAAACCGTCCGCGGAAATCTTCGCGCCATACCAGGTCTGCGCGCCGATCCGCAGCGTGCTGCCGCGCATCGTCTTGATCGCCTCGCTGGCGAGCACGTCGCCGTCGGTGAGTTCGCCATTCTCGGCGCGAGCCGCGACGAGCACGTCTTCCGGCACACGCATCTGCGCCTCGAAGGGAACCATGCTGCCGACTTCGCGCTTCCACTCCGACTTCTGCAAGCCGACGCCGCCGCCGACTTTGCGGAAATCACCCGCGGGCAGCCCGGTGCAGGTGAGCGTCGAGTAACTCAGCCCGGCCTTGGTCAGCACGCTGAAGG
>JBEBGD010000098.1:0-20562 GCA_040081625.1 Chthoniobacteraceae bacterium | reverse complement strand
CGCTCGATGTCGCGCGGGCGCTCGCGGACGCGGGCCGCGAGGACGCCATCACGCTCTACACGGGCAACGACGACAGCATCCTCTACGACTTCATCACGCCGTTCCGTTTTGGTCCGGCGGAATCGGCGCGCACTGTGCGCATTCGCGGCGGCCTGCTCGGCCAGTGGGCGTGCTGGACGAAACGCGCGGTGGAACTGCACGCGCGCCTGCTGCGTGTCGCCGACGGCGCGGAGCCCATCACACCCGAACTGCTCACGCTCTCGGCGCAAATCACCGACGCGAACGCCGCGCTCTTCGACCCCGCGCACAAATTCGCGGGCAGCATCCCCGGCGTGAATGAAATCCTCCGCCGCCAGGGCCTGCTCGAAGGCATCTGGACGCTCAAGCGCGACGAAGTCCTCTCGCCCGGCCAGAGCGGGGAGATTGACCGCGTGTGCGCCGCGTATCCGCATCTCACCGACGACGAGTTTGTCGCCGCCAACCTCGACCGCTGGCTGAATTCCTGACCATGACCATCGAAGACACCAAACTGCCCGACCACTTTCGCGACGAGGCGCATCTTGAAGAATTCCTCTCCACGCCGACGCGCGGCCTGGTCGAAGATTTCGCCAGGCTCGACGGCGACATCCTCATACTCGGCGTCGCCGGCAAAGTCGGCCCCACACTCGCGATGATGGCCACGCGCGCCGCTCCGAAGAAGCGCGTCATCGGCGTGGCGCGCTTTTCCGACGCCGACGTGAAGCGCCGGCTCGAAGCCGCAGGCGTCGAGACCATCGCGTGCGACCTGCTGGACCGCGAGGCGGTGGCGCGACTGCCGGAAGTGGCGAACATTGTCTATATGGCCGGGAAAAAATTTGGTGTCACCGGCGGCGAGCCGTTCGCGTGGGCGATGAACGCCGTCGTGCCCGCGTATGTCGGCGAACGGATGCGCGGCACGCACTTCGTCGCCTTCTCCACGCTGTGCGTCTATCCCTTCTCGCCCGTGGCCGGCGCGGGCGCGACGCCGGACGACACGCCGCCGACGCCGCTCGGCGAGTATGCCAACGGCTGCGTGGCGCGGGAGCGCGTCTTCCAGTTCTTCTCGCAAAAGACGAACAGCCCCGGCCGCCTCGCGCGGCTGAACTACGCGATTGATTGCCGCTACGGCGTGCTCAGCGACATCGCGCAATGGGTGCGCAGCGGGACGCCGATCGACATCCGCACCGGCGTCGCGAACTGCATCTGGCAGGGCGACGCCATCTCGCACATCCTGCGCTGCCTCGGCCAGGGCACCGTGCCCGCGCGCGCCATCAACATCGGCACGCCGCAGACCACGAACGTCCGCGCCGCCGCGCAGCGCTTCGGCGAAATCTTCGGCAAGGAACCCATCTTCACCGGCAGCGAGCAGCCGACCGCGTGGCACAACGATTGTCGCGAAGCGCAAACTTTGTTCGGCGACCCGGTCATCAATCTCGACACGATGATTCGCTGGAACGCCGACTGGCTGCAACGCGGGATGCCGCTCCATCACAAGCCCACACATTACGAGGAGCGCGCGGGCAACTTCTAAAGCGTTTTCAGGAAAGGCGCGCCGGGCACGGCGGCGGAAAGTAGTCGCCGGCTTGAGCCGGTATGGGCGTCTGAGCCGGCTGAAGCCGGGGACTACATTGCGCGCGCACGTCCGCGCGGTTACAAGAACGGTCAACCGCTCCATTGCCGTGCTCCACGAGTCCGCCATTCGCCGCTTCGATGTCCCCGCCACGATTCTGCACGGCGGCGGCTGCCGGCGTCAGCTCGCCGGGCTCGTGCGCGAACTCGGCGGCACGCGCGTGCTGGTCGTGACCGACCCCGGCGTCGTGCAACTCGGCGTGGCGGGCGAAATTGTCGAACTGCTGACGCAGGCCGGGATGAGCGTCGCCGTCTTCGATGCCGTGCAAGCCGACCCGACCGATGAAAACGTCGCCGCCGGAGTCGCCGCGCTGAATGCGCATCGCGCGGATGCCATCGTCGCCGTCGGCGGCGGCTCGCCGATTGACACCGCGAAAGTCATCGCCATCCGCCCCGCGAATCCGCAGCCGTTGCCCGAGTTCATGGGCCTGCACAAAATCGCGCACGCGGGTCTGCCGCTCATCGCCGTGCCGACCACCGCCGGCACCGGCAGCGAGGCCACCAAGGTCGCCGTCATCACCGACACCAGGCGGCATGTGAAGATGATGATGCTCAGCGCGCCGTTGCTGCCCCTCGCCGCCGTGGTGGATTACGAACTCACGCTCTCGATGCCGCGCGGCCTCACCGCCGCCGTCGGCGTGGACACGCTCACGCACGGCATCGAGGCCTACGTCTCGCGCAAGGCCAACGCCCTCACCGACCCGCTCGCGCTGCAATGCATCGAGCTGTGTGCCCGTCATCTTCGCACCGCCTGGAGCGAGCCGGGCAACCACGCCGCGCGCGAAGGCATGATGCTCGCCGCCACGCTCGGCGGCATGGCCTTCTCCAACAGCAGCGTCGCCCTCGTCCACGGCATGAGCCGTCCCATCGGCGCGGTTTTCCACCTCCCGCACGGCCTCTCAAACGCCATCCTGCTCCCCACCGTCACGCGCTTCTCCGTCGCCTCTGCGCACGCGCGCTACGCCACCATCGCCCGCACCGTCGGCTGCGCGAAATCGGAAACGCCCGACGCCGACGCCTGCGCCGCGCTCATCCTTTGGCTCGAAGAATTGAACACCGCCCTCGAACTCCCGCGCCTCGGCCAATGCCGCGGCGTGGACCGCGCCCGCTTCGACACCGAAGTCGCCAAGATGTCCGCCGACGCCCTCGCCTCCGGCAGCCCCGCCAACAATCCCCGCATCCCGACCGCCGCCGAAATCATCGCCCTCTACGAGCAGGCGTGGTGACCGCCACACGATTCACCTGACGAGAGTATTCGGCTTGCTCCAGCGGATACGGGCGAGGAGCAGATCGCCTTTGATGCCGTTCTTCGGCTGCCATTCGCCGACGGTCACCCAGGATTCGTTCGAACTGACGTTGGTCGTGTGAAAGTTGCCCATGATGGCGACGCGGTCAGCGGCCTTCACGCCGTCGCCGACGAGCGGGAGCACGACACGCTCAGTGTCGCGGCGGAGGCGGAGCGTCGCGGGGTCCACCTGCGCCATCCAGAGCGGCGAACGCCAGCGGGTGACGTTGGTGTTGCTGGCGTCCTGGCGCGTATAGACGAGCCAGAGTGCTTCCGAGTGCGCCAGCCAGTGCTGCTGCGTGGTGGACATCGTGAGCGGCTCGCCGTTGTCCCACGCCCACGCCTGCTTCGGTGTCCACTGGAGGCCGTCGTCGCTGGCGCAGACGTAACCGCGATTGTCCTCGGCGCGGATGGTGAGGAAGAAGCGATTCTTGAATTGCGTGAGGGACGGCTCCAGCAAGCCACGACCCTTGTCGTGCGGGATTTCCCCGCCCACCTGCTTCACCGCCAGCGTCTCGCCATCGAACGAGCAAATGACGCTCGCGACGGAGCGCGGTTTGTCCTTCACGCCGCCGTGCGTGAAGGAGAGGAGAATGTCGCCATTCGGCAGCGCGACGCGCTGGCCGCAGTTGTTCGAGTAGATGTATGCCCCGCGCGGATCGTTCCACTCCAGCTTGCGGCGCGGTCCCCATTTGCCTTCGCGCCAGACGGCGTAGATAGGCCAGCGGGGCGGTTGATTGCGGGAGAATGCCGGACCGGAGTAGAAGACGTTGTGGCCGAGTGCGAGCACAGTCCTCGTCTTTGCATGCCACTCCGGCACCACGTCGCACACGCCTTCCTCGACGCCATCAGGTTGCTTCACGCGACCCAACGCGGGCACGGGCTGTGGCTTCGTCCAAGTCCGGCCGAGGTCAGTCGAAGTCATCCAATGCACCGGCCCGAAATAATCTGAGCCGGCGATGTGCTGGAGCGTCATGAACGCCGTCGCACCAGACACGCCCGGCACCATGCAGGCACGCGGATGAAACCACGTCGGCCCGGTGCCATCGCGTCCGCGAAGCACCGTGATTTTCTCGATGCTCGCGATCAGATCCGCACCGCCGCTTGCCCGAGCCAGTGGCAGCGCGGCGACTCCGATGGCGGTGGTGGCGAGAAAGCTCCGGCGGGATGTGGTCGATGTTGTCATGGCGAGGGAGATGAAGCGGTCGAGGCAACTCATGGCTTCGGCTTCGGCGGCCGTGGCGCGGGAGGGCTCGCATCGCGCTTCACGTCGGCGAGCCACGCCTGAAAGGTCGCATCGAGACGCGTGACATCGCCCGCGCGGTCGGCGGCGAGGTTCCGCTTTTCGGAGGGGTCTGCGGAGAGATCGTAAAGCTCCCACGGCTTCGTCTCCGTGCCGCGCACGATCTTGAGCGGGCCTTCGCGCATCGCAGCATTCCTTCCGTAGGTGAAGGCCAGTCGCTCGTGCGGCGAATCCGCCTTGCCCGCCAGGGCCGGGAGCGGATCGCGTCCGTCGAGCACGCGGTCCGCGCTCGGAGTCACGCCGGCGGCGGCGAGGCAGAGCGGCAGCAGATCGAGATGACTGAGCATCGCGCGAGATTCGGTGCCTGGCTTGATCTCCCCCGGCCAACGGAAGATCGCAGGCACGCGGATGCCGCCCTCGTAGAGCGCGGGCGCGCCATCTCGAAAGGGCGCATTCGACGCGACGCCGAGCCCGTGCGTGGGCCGCAGGATCGCACCCATGTCCGATAGGAAGATCACGAGCGTGCGCTCGCGCTGGCCGGTCGCGTTGAGCGTATCGAGCACGCGTCCGACGGCTTCGTCCATCGCCGTGAGCAGCGCGAGATAGCGATGCTTCTCGGTCTTGTCGTCAGCGGGCCAGCCGTAGCGCTGGAGATATTTTCCGGGCACGTGCCACTCGGGCGTCTCGCCGGGTTCTGTATTCACGGAGCTGACATAATGCGGCGCGTTAAACGGGAGATACGCGAACCATGGCTTCGCCGCGTTGCGCTGGATGAACTCGCACGTCGCGTCGGCGAAAATGTCGGTGCTGTAGCCTTTCACGCGATGGCGCTCGATGCCTTTGAAGATGTCGTAATCGCCGTGATACGTGTGCTTGAAGTAATGGATGTTCCCCGAGCGGCAGCCGAGGAATTCGTCGAACCCGCGCTCCGTCGGCCGACTGCCCGCCGCGAAGCCGATGTTCCACTTGCCGAAGCATCCCGTCGCGTAGCCCGCATCGCGGAGATACTGCGGCAAGATGCGCTCGCGATGCGGCAGGCCGATGCCGGTCCAGTTTTCGGTCGTCGCGAGTTGATGCGTGAGTCCGTTGCGGAGTGGCTGCCGCCCCGTGAGCAGCGCGCCGCGCGAGACCGTGCAGGTGGAAGAGACAACGTAGAAATCGGTGCAGCGCACGCCTTCACGCGCGAGCTGGTCGATGCGCGGCGACTTGCTTTCCGCGTTGCCGTAACAGCCGAGGTCGCCGTAGCCGAGGTTATCGACGTAGATGAGGAGGATGTTCGGCTTCGGCGCCGATTCCGCCGCGCCGACGCCGAGGATGAGCAGGCCCGCTGCAAAAACTGCGACGAGTGATTTCATGGATTCGATGCCGGCGGCAGCGCAAACGCGACGTAAGCATCGCCGCTCTTCGTGCCGATCTTTCCGCCGCCGCAGGCGATCACGAGGAACTGCCGGCCTCCGACGGAATACGTCGCCGGCGTAGCGTAACCGCCGGCGGGAAGCTTCGCTTTCCAAATCTCCGCGCCGGTCCTGCGATCGAATGCGCGGATGCATTCGTCGCGACTCGCGGCGATGAAGACGAGCCCACCCGCGGTCACGACCGGCCCGCCGTAATTCTCCGTGCCGGTCGGCGGGACGCCTTTGGCCGTCAGCTCCGGCCATTCGCCGAGTGGCACGCGCCAGCGATATTCGCCGGTGTTCAGGTCGATCGCGTTGAGCGTGCCCCACGGCGGCTTCACGGCGGGATAACCATTCGCGTCGAGCCAGCGATTGTAGCCCGTCGTGGTGTAGGGAATCGAGCCGAGCACATCCACGCCGCCGAGTTCATCGCGACCGCTTCCGGTATTCGCCGGGGCCGCGGCGGACGCCGTGCCGAGAAGATAATCGACGACCATCTGCTGCTGCCGCTCGGTGAGGAACCCGAACGACGGCATCACTCCCTTGCCCGTCTTGAGCAGCGCGAATACGTCGGGGGCTTTGAGCTTCTGCTCCACTCCGACGAGCGTCGGGACGTTCTGCGCCGCGTTGCCCTTGCGGTCGATGCCATGACACGCCGCGCAGATTTGCGTGAAGATCGCCTCGCCGCTCGCGAGCGGTTCGGCGCCGGCGCGCTTCGTCTCCACCATGTTCAGCACCCACGCCATCTCGTTGCCATTCACGTAAAGGATGCCGTCGGGATCGGTCGCCGCGCCGCCCCACTCCGCGCCGCCATCGAAGCCGGGAAAGATGATCGTCCCCTCGCGGCTCGGCGGCAGGAATGGCGTGTGCGGCCGCAGCTTCGCGAAGCGCTCGAGCACCTGCCGATGTGACTCGGGCGAGATGTCGGTGATCTCATCATAGGTGAAGAGCTGGCGGGTGAACGGCGCGGGCTTCACCGGCAAAGGCTGCGTGGGCCACGCGGACTCGCCCTGCAGGTCCGACGCCGGCACCGGCGTCTCGCGGATCGGGAAGAGCGGCTCGCCGGTCTCGCGATTGAAAACGTAGGTGTGCCCCGCCTTCGTCACCTGCGCGACGGCGTCGATCTTCTTCCCGTCGCGCGTGACGCTGAGCAGGTTCGGCGGCGCCGGCAGATCGCGATCCCACAGGTCGTGATGGACGAGTTGCTGATGCCACACGCGCTGGCCGGTCTTCGCGTCGAGCGCGATCAGGCAGTTCGCGAAAACATTCTGCCCGATGCGATTCCCGCCCCAGAAATCGAATGCCGCCGAACCTGTCGGGCAAAAGACGAGCCCGCGCTTTTCATCGAGCGCGAACCCCGTCCACACGTTCGCGCCGCCGATGTATTGGTAGGCGTTCGGCGGCCAAGTCTCGTATCCGAACTCGCCCGGCAGCGGGATGGTATTGAAGCGCCACACGAGCTTTCCGGTGCGCACGTCGTAAGCGCGGATGTGTCCCGGCGCGGCAGGCGCGGGGCCTTCGCCGAGCCGCATTCCCATGATGAGCAGATCGCCGAAGATGACGCCCGGCGTGCTTACTCCGAGTGCGAGACCGGTTATGTCGCGTCCAAGATCGCGCTTGAGATCGATCGAGCCGCCGTCGCCAAACGCCGGCACGCGTGTGCCGGTGCCCGCGTCGATCGCGTGAAGGAAACGATCGTTCGCATACAGGATGCGGCGATCCGCGCCATCGGCCCAGAAGACCACACCACGATTCACGCCGGCCTTGGTGATGCCATTCACCGACGCCGGATCGAAGCGCCACAGCTCCCGCCCCGAGTCCGCCGCGAGCGCGATCAACTGCTGGTCCGGCGTAGTGCCGTAGAGCACGCCGTCGATGATGAGCGGGTTGCACTGGATCTGCGAACGGTTGTTCGGGTCCGCGCCGCCCGTGCGAACCACCCACGCCATCTCGAGGTTCGCGACGTTCTCCGGCGTGACCTGGCTGAGCGTCGAATAGTGGCTGCTGGCCTTGTCGCCGAGATAGACACTCCAGTTCACATCCGCGGCAGCAGCGAGCAGTGGAAACGCGAGCGATGCGAGCGGGAGGAGCTTCATGAGCGGCAGCAAATCACTTCGGCGCAGCCGCGTCAGGCTTCGCTTCAAGATTGAGCAACGCCTCGGCAAATCGCCGGCCAACCGCGATCATGCTCTTCGTGTCAAAGTGCGCGGCGTTCGCATACGTCAGGCCGCTCGTGTCCACGTAGGCGCAGCGCGCGAGCTGGGTGGCGAGAAGCTTCTGCTGCGCGACGATGACCGGCATGAACGCGTTCTTCCCGTTGCCGAAGTTCGTGTTCACGCCCACGAGCGCGATCAGCTCCGGCGCGCCGAGCTCCGCACGCAGCGCCGCGATCATCTCGCCGAGCCGCTTCGCGTAAAGCGGCGCCGCTTGCGCGTTCGCATCGCTCTCCCCCTGCACCCACACGAGCGCGCGCAACCGCAGCGTGATGCCGTTCGCCTTTGCGGCAGCGATGGCAGTCTTCGTCTCGAAAACGAGCGCGCGATAACACGAGCCACCGGAACCGGAGTCGGCGTGGTTCCAATCCTGCACCATGCCGGTGCCGCTGAACGCCGCCTTCACGATCGCGAGCGGCTCCTTCGCCTTCGCGATCAATGTGCGCGCGAGCCCGACCTCCGGGCCGAATCCGGCGGGGCTGACGAAGTTGCCGTATTGCCGCGGCACGCCGGCGTCCTTCGCCATCGGCTCGCCGCGCGGCTGCGGCTGGAGGCGCGTCCACTTCCCGCCGCTCGTCGTGTCGTGCTCGTCCGGCGGCGGATCGCCCGCGCGCCACCAGAACATCACCTCCATGTCCGCCGCGTCCGCGGGCAGTTCGCTCGCCTTCGCGTCGAAGCCAACGGCGTTCGACTGGCCGGCGATAAGAATGAGATCGCGCGTGCCCGCTGCGCGTGCCGGGACGATGGCGCAGAGCGCGGCAAGGAGGAACCGTTTCATGTGATCGGCGCGGTTAAATCAGCGGTGTGACGCCGGCGACGGGCAACTCGCCGACGGGCAGCTTCATGTCCCACGCGAGGTTCTTGGGGAAGGTGTCGAGCTTCGACGCGAGCGCCTTTTCCCAGGTCACTTCCTTGCCGGTGTAGGCGGACATGCGGCCCATCACGCCCATCAGCGTGCTCTGCGCCATGCGGTCGCCGTCGTTCGGGATCTTGCCGGAGCGCAGCTCGGCGAATAGTTCGTCGTGCTCGACTTGATGCGAGGAAAGCTTCGGCCCCTCGTAACGCCACGTCGTCGCGCCGGTGATGCTCGCCTTCGAGCTGTCGAGAAGGCAGCGGCCCTTGGTGCCGATGATCGTGTCCTTGTGTTCGTTATAGACACCGTCCTGATAGCGCGTCTTGAGCACGGCGATCGTCCCGTTCGCCCACTCGTAGGTCACGTCGAACTGATCCCAGATGTCTCCCACGTTCGGCTGCTGCCGCGCGCCGGTGCCCACGCAGCGCACCGGCGGCACGTCCTTCATCGCCCACGCGATCTTGTCCACGCTGTGCACGCTGATCTCCATGATGTAGTCGCCCGAGAGCCAGTTGAAGTAGTGCCAGTTGCGGAGCTGCCACTCGAGGTCGCCCTGGCCGGGCTTGCGGACGCCGTCGAAGCGCGTGAGCCGGTTGCCCATGCGCGTCGAATAGATCGCCAGCACGTCGCCGATCGCGCCGTCGTGGATGCGCTGCATCGCCTCGCGATACGCGGGCTCGTAGCGCATCGAGAAGCCCGCGCGAATCGCCAGCTTCTTCTGCTTCGCGCTCTCCACCGCCTCCCGCACCATGCGCACGCCGGCCGGACACACGCCCATCGGCTTCTCGCAAAAGACATGTTTGCCCGCGTCGATCGCGGCCTTGAGGTGCAACGGGCGAAATCCGCCCGGCGCCGCGATGCACACAAGGTCCACGTCGCTCGCGAGCACTTTCTGATACGCATCGAGCCCGACGAACTTCATGTTCTCCGCCACCTCCACACGGCCCGGCTTGTCCTTAAACTGCGCGCCGATCACGCCCACGCTCTTCTCGATCTGCTCCGGGAAGACATCGCCCAGCGCGACGAGCACGCTGTTGCTGTCGGCGGTGAGCGCCTGCGCCGCCGCGCCCGAACCGCGCCCACCGCAGCCGATGAGGCCGATGCGGATTTTGTCGGTGGTGATGTCCTTCGCGCGAGCGCCGAGCGGGATCGCGGCGGCGGCGAGGGCGGTGGTCTGGAGGAACTGGCGGCGGGAGGGATCGGTGGGATGCATTGGTTCGGAGAGAATCAGCGAGCGCGCGGAACCTTTGGAATCGCCCAAAGGTCGAGCGGGACTCAGCGGTTTAACCACCACCCTCATGAACGTCCGCAAGACCCGCCGCGAATTCATCCAGACCACCACCGCGGCCACGGCGCTGGTCGCCGCGATGCCCGCCGGCGCGGCGGCGAAGCCGACGCTGATCGCCGACGAGAATCGCAAGCCTGGCGCGATCGACTGGCAGCTCACGCGCGTGCGGCTCGACAAGCAGGCCGGCGTGCGCGCGTCGGCGATCGAGGGTTACTGCTCGAAGCAGTCGGTGCTCGTCGGCGAGGCGATCGATATTTTCGTGAGCACGACGCCGGCGGCGAAATTCACGATCGAGATCTTCCGCACCGGCTACTACGGCGGACGCGGCGCGCGGCTGATGCAGACGCTCGGCCCGTTCGCCGGGAAGCAGCAGCCGGTGCCGGCGGTCGGCGAGAAGCGTCTGGTGGAGTGCAAGTGGGAGCCAACGACGACGCTGAAGATTCCCGCCGACTGGCCGAGCGGCGTCTATCTCGGCCGCCTCACGACGCTTCCCGACACGGGCGACAAACCGTATTGGCAGAGCTACGTCGTCTTCGTCGTGCGCGACACGCGCAAGGCGGACGTGATGCTGCAGGTCAGCGACAACACGTGGCAGGCTTACAACAAATGGCCGGAGAGCACGTCGCTCTACACCGACCCGCGCGGCGCCCATGCGCGTGGCGTCGCGGCGAGTTTCGACCGGCCATACGGGAAGTATGCGCAGATCTACGAGCACCCGCTTTCCATCGGCTCGGGCGAGTGGCTCTGCTTCGAGTTCCCGCTCGCCTACTGGCTCGAGGAGCACGGCTACGACGTGACGTATTGCTCGAACAGCGACTGCCTCGACGCCGCGCAGATCACACGTGCGAAGACCTTCCTGAGCGTCGGGCACGACGAGTATTGGGACGTGCGGCAATACCACGCCGTGAAGGGCGCGATCGACGCCGGCGTGAACGTGCTCTGGCTCACCGGCAACGCGGTCTGCTCCGTCACGCCGTTCAGCGAAAACAAGCGCGTGATCGAGCGCACGGGGCATTTCTCCGCCATGCCGGACGACGAGGTCGAGAAGGCGCGCCGCGTTTTCACCGAGGATCACCAGCGCGTCGGGCCCGACGAATCGCTCATCATCGGCGCGCGCACCGTGATCCCGTTCAACGGCGGCGGCGACTGGACCTGCACGAAGCCGGATCACTGGCTCTTCGAGGGCACCGGGATGAAAGCGGGCGACAGCATTCCCGGTCTCGTCGGCTGGGAACACCACGGCGCGCCCGCGAAGATCCCCGGCCTCGAAGTCGTCGCCGAAGGGCTCGTGTGGGCCGGCGGCACCGCGCCCTCGCACTACACCGCGACCATCTTCCCCGGCCCGAAGAAAAACTTCGTCTTCAACGCCGCGACGATCTTCTGGGTGCAAGGGCTCTCCTCCCCGCCGGGCCACATGCTGCCGTGGAGCCACTGGAGCCGCCCGCACGGGCCCGATGAGCGCGTGCAGCGGATCACGCACAATCTGCTCAAGCGCGCGCTGACGTAGGGTCCGGATTCCGCGCTGGCCAAGGTTTGCCCGTGCTGGTGGATTGTCCCCGCCATGCACACCGCCCTCAGACTGTTCGCCCTCGCACTTCCGCTCGCCGCATTCGCGCAATCCACGCCGCCGCCACCGCTGAGCGGCGAGTGGGAGCGCAAGCAACTCACCCCGCACTTCTGGGCCGAGGGCGCGTGCTCCGGCGACTTCAACAAGGACGGAAAGATCGACGTGGCCTACGGCCCGTATTGGTTTGAAGCGCCCGCCTTCACCAAGCGGCACACGTTCTGGGACGACTCGAAAACTTCGCAGATCAAAAAAGAGGACGGCACCACCGAGACGATCCCCGGCTTCAAAGGCGCGCTCTCGAACGAGAACGAATACTCGCAAAACTTCCTCGCCTACAGCGCCGACATCAATGCCGACGGCTGGACCGACATCATCGTCCTCGGCTTCCCCGGCAAGGAGTCGTGGTGGTTTGAGAATCCGAAAGGCGGCGACGGGAAATGGAAGCAGCACGTCGCGCTCGACGTGACCGACAACGAGTCGCCGACCTTGCTCGACCTCACCGGCGATGGCCGTCCCGAGATCGTGGCGATGAGCAATGGCGCGGTCGGCTACGCGGAATACGACCCGAAGAATCCCACGGCTCGCTGGGCGTGGCGCGACATCTCGCCGAAGCCCATGATCAAAGGGCCCGACGGCAAGGAGAAGCCGCGCTACTTCCGCTTCACGCACGGCATCGGCGTCGGCGATGTGAACGGCGACGGCAAACTCGACATCCTCGAATCAAGCGGCTGGTGGCAGCAGCCCGCGAAGCTCGACGGTTCGCTGTGGAAAAAGCACGACGCGGAGTTCGGAGGAGGAGGCGCGCAGATGTTTGCCTACGACGTGAATGGCGACGGAAAGAACGACATCATCACCTCGCTCGCCGGGCACGGCTACGGCATCGCGTGGTTCGAGCAGTTCGACGACGGCGGCGTGATCGGCTGGCGCCGGCATCTCATCACCGGCACGCCCGGGACCGAGGGCAAGCCACCCGTCGCCGGCAGCTCCGGCATCATCTTCTCCCAGCCCCACGCGATGGATCTCGTGGACATGAACGGCGACGGGCTGAAGGACCTCGTGACCGGCAAACGCTACTGGGCACACGGACCGAAGGGCGACCCGGAGCCGAATGCGCCGAAAGTGCTCTGGTGGTTCGAGCTCAAGCGCGACAGCGGAAAGGCGAAGTGGGCGCCGCACCTCATCGACGACAACAGCGGCGTCGGCACCCAGGTCATGGCCGGCGACATCAACGGAGACGGCAAGCCTGACGTGGTCGTCGGCAACAAAGCCGGCGCGTTCGTCTTCCTGCGCAAGTAGGCGCGGGCTTGCTTAGCGATCGTCGCAGACGCCGAGCACTTTCACGAGAAAGGCGAGCGCGTCGGCGCTCTCCTCGATCGTCTTGCTCAGCGCGGTGCCCGCGCCGTGGCCGGCCTTGGTCTCGATGCGGATGAGCACGGGCGGGCCGTCCTTCGCCTGGCACTCCTGCAGCCGCGCGGCGAACTTGAAGCTGTGCGCGGGCACCACGCGATCGTCGTGGTCGCCCGTCGTGATCAGCGTCGCCGGATAACGCGCGCCGGCGCGCAGGTGGTGATACGGCGAGTAGGCGTAGAGCGACTTGAACTGCTCCGCGTCATCCGCGCTGCCGTAGTCGCTCGTCCACGCCCAGCCGATCGTGAACTTGTGAAAGCGCAGCATGTCGAGCACGCCGACCGCGGGCAGTGCCGCGGCGAAAAGATCGGGCCGCTGCGTCATCGCCGCGCCCACGAGCAGCCCGCCATTGCTGCCGCCGCTGATCGCCAGCTTCTCCGGCGACGTGTAGCCATTCTTGATGAGCCACTCGGCGCACGCGATGAAGTCGTCGAAGACGTTCTGCTTTCTCTCCTTCGTGCCGGCTAGATTCCATTCGCGGCCAAACTCACCGCCCCCGCGCAGGTTCGCCTGCACGTAGATGCCGCCCTGCTCGAGCCACACCGCGCGCATGACGCCGAAGCCCGGCGTGAGGCTGATATTGAATCCGCCGTAGCCGTAGAGCAGCACAGGCTGTTTTCGATCCAGCTTCAGCCCGCGCCGCAGCGTGATGAACATCGGCACGCGCGTCCCGTCCGCGCTCGTGGCGAAGACCTGCTTCGTCTCGAACTCCGATGCGTCGAAGTCGGCCTTCGGCGCCTTGAAGACGGTGCTCTCGCCGCTGGCCGGATCGAGCCGGTAGATCGTCGCCGGCGTCGTGAAACTCGTGAACGCGTAGAACGTCGCGGCATCGCTCCGCTTTCCGCCGAAGCCATTCGCCGAGCCGATGCCCGGCAGCGCGATCTCACGCTGCGGCTTCCCATCCAGCCCGAAGACGCGCACCGCGCTGCGCGCATTGTGCAGGTAGGTGCAGATGAGCCGTCCGCCGACGAGGCTCGTGCCCTCGATCGTGTCGGGCGCCTCGGCGATCACCTCGCGCCAGTTCGCGCGCTCCGGCTTCGTCACGTCGATCGCGATCACGCGGCGCATCGGCGCATCGAGGTCGGTCTGGAAAAAGAAGACCGGCCCGTCGTTGTCGATGAATGAATAGTCCGCGTCGAACTCGCGCAGCAGTTCGACCACCGGCGCATCGGGTTTCGCGAGGTCGCGGTAAAAGATCGCGTTCCTCGGATCCGTCCCGTGCCACACCGGGATCACGAGCCAGCGCCCATCGTCGGTGACCTGCCCGCCGAAGCCCCACTGCTTCTGGTCGTCGCGCTTGTAGATGAGCCGGTCGTCGGACTGCGGCGTGCCGAGCTTGTGAAAGTAGAGCTTCTGAAACTCGACGACGCCCTTGCGTTCCTCGCCCGGCTTCGGCTCATCGTAGCGCGAGTAGTAGAAGCCGCCGCCGTCCTTCGCCCACGATGCGCCGCTGAACTTCGACCACTTGAGCACGTCGTCGAGATCGCGCCCGCTGCGCACATCGCGCACGTGCCACTCCTGCCAGTCCGCGCCCGAGCGCGAGAGCGAGTAGGCGAGCAGATTCCCATCGTCACTCGGCTGCCATCCGGTGAGCGAGACCGTGCCGTCGGTCGAGAGCGTGTTCGGGTCGAGCAGCACCCGCGGCTCCGCGTCGATCGCATCGGCGACGAGCAGCACAGCCTGGTTTTGCAGCCCGGAATTGTGCGAGAAAAAGTAGCGCCCGCCTTCCGCGTGCGGGATGCCGAAGCGCTCGTAATTCCACAGCGTCTTGAGCCGCGCGCGGATCGCGTCGCGCTGCGGGATCGATTCGAGGAAACCAAACGTCACCTTGTTCTGCGCCTCGACCCACGCGGCGGTCTCCGGCGAGTTGTCGTCCTCGAGCCAGCGATACGCGTCGGCGACTTTCGTGCCGTGGTAGTCGTCGATGACCTCGGCTTGTCGCGTGGCGGGATAAGGAAGCAGCATGTCGGCACAAAAGCCGGTCATCGAGGCAAACGCGAGGAAGAGACAAATTCGCATCCGCCGAGAATGCACAGCGCGCCGCTTGCCGCGACGGAGAAACGTCTCTACCTCGTCGCCATGTCCGACTCGCACTTCGATCTCATCGTCCTTGGAGGCGGGCCGGCGGGCTGCAGTGGCGGGCTGGCGGCGGCGGCATTTGGAAAACGCGTCGCGCTCGTCGAGACGGAGACGCACATCGGCGGCGCGGGGCTGAATACCGGCACCATCCCGAGCAAAGCGCTGCGCGAAAGCGCGCTCGTCATCTCCGGCTGGCGCGCGCGCAAACTCCTCGGCATCGATCTTTCGCTCAGCAAGTCGGCGACCGTCGGCGACTTCATGCGTCACGAGATCGAGGTGCGCGACACGATTCAGCGACAGTTCGAGCACCGGATGAGCTGGCACGGCATCGAGCGCATGCACGGGCGCGGCGCCTTCGTCGATCCGCACACGGTGCGCGTGACCACGCCCGACGGCGGACAGCAGGTGCTGAGCGGCGATGTCATCCTTATCGCGACGGGATCTTCGCCAGCGCATCCGCCGGAGTTTCCCTTCGAGCATCCGCACGTTCACGACTCGAACGAAATCCTCGAGATCACCGAGCTGCCGAGAAAGCTGGTGGTCATCGGCGCGGGCGTGATCGGCGCCGAATACGCCTGCACGTTCGCCGCGCTCGGCGTCGAAGTTCACCTCGTCGATGGCCGCGACGTGCTCCTGCCGTTCCTCGATCACGAAGTCTCCGCGACAATCGCCGCGACGATGAAACGCGCGGGCGTGCAATTCCACTGGGGCGAGCGCGTGACGGAATGCGCTGCGCCGGAGTGCGGCGACGTGGTGCTCACGTTCGCAAGCGGTGCGACGCTCGCCGCGAGCGATGTGCTCGTCGCCGCCGGCCGCAACCGCAACACCGACGACCTCGCACTCGACGCCGCCGGCCTCGTGGCGGGCAAGCGCGGACTCATCGTGGTGAACGAATTCTACCAAACCACCGCTCCGCACATCTACGCCGCGGGCGACGTGGTCGGCCCGCCCGCGCTCGCGGCGACGGGCATCGAGCAGGCGCGCGTCGCGGTCTCGCACGCGTTCGGCATCTTGAAGAAGGAAGCCTCCACGCTGCTGCCGACGGGCATCTACACGATTCCCGAGGCGAGCATGGTCGGGAAGACCGAGGCCGAATTGAAGGAGGCTGGCGTCGCGTTCATCGTGGGTCGCGCGGCTTACGACCTGAATCCGCGCGGGCGGCTGATCGGCGACAATGCGGGCTTCTTGAAGCTGCTCTTTCGCGCCGACGACCTGCGGCTGCTCGGCGTGCACGTGGTCGGCGAGCAGGCGACGGAACTCATCCACATCGGACTCATCGCGATGCTTTGCGGCGGCGACGCGGACCTCTTCAACCGCGCGTGCTTCAACTACCCGACGCTCGGCGACCTCTACAAACACGCGGCCTACGACGCGATCTTCCAACACTCGACCGGTCGCGCGCTCAAGACGTGACGCGGCTCAGCGCGGACGCACGAGCAACTCCTCGACGACGACGCGCGGCGGGAGTTGCACGCAAAAAATCGCGCACGCGGCGATGTCCTCTGCCTTCATCATCTTCGCGCGCGCTTCCGGCGGCGGCGGCGCGGGGCGCTTGTCGAGAAGTGGCGTGTCGATGTCGCCGGGTAGGATCGCGCACGCGCGGATGCCGCGGTCGCGCTCCTCGGCGTTGATCGCCTGCGTGAGCCCGACCATGCCGGCTTTTGACATCGAGTAGGCCGGGCCGGCCTTCGGGCTGGCCTGCTTCGCGGCGTCGGAGATGATGTTCACGATCGTGCCCGCGCCGCGTTCGCGCATCTGCGGGAGGAAGGCCTGCACGCAATAGTAGGCGCCGTTGAGGTTCGTATCGATCATCATGCGGTAGTCCGCGAGCGAGAGCACTTCGAGGCTGCGCCGCGGGGCGTTCGTGCCGGCGGCGTTCACGAGCACATCGACGGCGCCGAGTTTCTCGAGCACGGCCTTACCCATCGCCGCGACGGCGTCCGCGTCGCCGATGTCGCACTCGAAGGGCGTGAGCCGATACGCGAGATCGCCGGCGCGCTTGAGAGTTTCGTCGAGCGTCGCCTTGCGGCGGCCGATGATGGCGACGCTCCAGCCGAGTTCGGCGAGCGCGAGCGCGGTGGCCTGGCCGACTCCGCTTCCTGCTCCGGTGATGACTGCGTTCATGGTGTGAAAATGCGTTTCAAGGTTTCGTGATCTCGGGATTCCAAGTCGGCGCGGATGATCCACGGCGGAATGTTTCAGTCCAAGGATTACTCGCCGTCGTCCCGAACAAACGCTAAGACCCGCGCCGATGAAAATGCTGCTCGCTCTTTCGCTACTCGTCTCACTCCCGCTCCACGCGGCCACGCCCACATGGCCGCGCTTCCGCGGACCCGCGGGCTCGGGCGTCGCAGATGCGGAGAAGCCGCCAGTGGAGTTCGGCCCCGGCAAGAATGTGCTCTGGCAGGTCGCCACGCCTTCCGGTCCGTCGTCGCCGTGCGTGTGGGGCGGGCGGATTTTTCTCACCGCTTACGACGACGGGAAGCTGTGGACGCTCTGTCTCGATCGCGCGAACGGCAAGGAGCTGTGGCGGCGCGATGCGGGGGCGGAGAAGATCGAGGCATTCCTGACGAAGCACGGCAGCCCGGCGGCCTCGACCCCGACGACCGATGGTGAGCGCGTCGTATCGTATTTCGGCTCGTGCGGGCTGATCGCTTACGACTTCGCGGGAAAGGAACTGTGGCGTCATGCGATGCCGATGGCGGAGACGAACAACGACTTCGGCACCGGCACGTCGCCAATTCTCGCGGACGGTCTCGTGATCCTCGTGCGCGATTTGAAGACCGACTCGGCAATCCTCGCCGTCGATGCCGCGACCGGGAAGCAGGTGTGGAAGACCGCGCGTCCAGCGATGCAGACCGGCTACTCGACGCCGATGATTTGGGAGCACGATGGCGTGAAGGAGATCGTCGCGCCGGGCGGCCTGATGATGAAGGCCTACGACCTGACGAGCGGCGCCGAGCGCTGGCTCGTGCGCGAGCTGCCGGCGGTGAATTGCGGCTCGGCCGTCGCGAGCGGCGGGATGCTCTATTTCGCCGGCTGGTCGCCCGCGGGTGAGGATATGCCGATGCCGACTTTCGATCAGCTCATCGGAGACGACCCGGACAAGGACGGAAGGCTTTCCAAGGCCGAGTCCGAGAAGACACCGATGAAGGATTTCTTTTCCTCCAACGATACGAACAAGGACGGATTCATCAGCCGCGACGAGTGGGACGGCATGATCGGCTACCTCAAGCGCGGGAAGAACCGGCTCGTGGCCGTGAAGCCCGGCGGCAGCGGAGACATCACCACCACACACGTCGCGTGGGAGAAGACGAAGTCGCTGCCCTACGTGCCGAGCGCGCTGCTCTACCGCGGCGCGCTTTTCATGGTGAAGGATGGCGGCCTCGCGTCGAGCTTCGACGCCGCGACTGGCGCCGCGCGCTACGAGGGACAGCGGCTCGGGCTGCCGGGCTCATTCTACGCGTCGCCCGTCGCCGCCGATGGGCGCATCTACCTGCTAAATCTCGACGGCAAAGCCGCGACCGTCTCCGCCGGTGAGAAGCCCGAGGTGCTCTGGCGCGCGGACTTCGGCGAGAGCGTCGCCGCCACGCCCGCCATCGTGGAGGACACGCTCTACGTGCGCACGGCGACGAAGCTGTTCGCTTTCCGGCAGGCGAAGTAGGCGCCGCTACGCAACTGCGCCGTCGAGTTCCACCCACGCCTTCGTCTCCGCCGAGCGCACGGCGCCGTCCATCACGGCCTGTGCGCTCGCGCCGTCGCGGAAGGTGACGCTGCAATCGCGCTGCTCGCGGATCGCGTTCACGAACTCGATGGCCTGGTCGTAACGGAAGGCGATGAGCGGATCGCCGACGCCGGGATCGCGCGGCGAGCCGGGCCAGACGTAGAACTCGCGCGGGATCGGTAGCGGCTTGAAACCGGGACCACCGAGGACGCCGTGCTGAAGTTCATTCCACGCGCCGGTGGTGAAGCTGAAGCTGGCGGCGCTGCCGTTGATCTCGACGCGATCCGGGCTGCGCGCGCTTTCGTTCATGCCGCTGGCGAGCTTTGAGCTTTCGAGCACGCCGCTCGCGCCGTTCACGAACTCCGCGAGAATCGCGACCCAGTCGTCGGTGTCGTTCGGCGCGCCGCCGCGGATCGGCGTGAGCGTGCCGACGTTTGCGACGATGCGCTTCATCGGGCCGATAAGGTGATGCGCGAAGTCGATGCGATGGCTGAGCATGTCGCCGAGTTCGCCGGTGCCGGCGAGGCGCTTCTGCTGCCGCCAGCCGAGATTGCGCGTGCCCCAATCCTGCAAGCGGCACGAGCGGTAGTGATACGGCTGGCCGAGGTCGCCCTGGCCGATGAGGTAATGCAGGTAACGCATCGCGGGGACGAAGCGATACGTGAACGCAGTCATGTGCCGCACCCCCGCTTTGTCAGCCTCCGCAGCCATCCGCGCGGCGTCGGCGGCGTTGAGCGCGATCGGCTTTTCGCAGAGCACGTGCTTGCCCGAGCGCGCCGCAGCGATGGCGATGTCGGGGTGGAGGAAGTTCGGCGTGGCGATGATGATCGCATGCACGTCGTCGCGAGTGACGATGTCTTCCCAGCTCGTCGAGGCAACCGGCGCGCCGGTCTGCTGGCGCGCGGTTTCGAGCGTCTCGGGATTCGCGTCGCAGAGCGCGGTTACTTTCACGTCTCCGCAAAGCGCGAGGCCGGGGAGATGGTTCTGCAGCGTGATGCCGCCGGTGCCGATGATGGCGAAGTTGAGCGTGCTCACAGCCACTTCTTCCACTTCGCGAGGAGCGCGCGCAGTTCGCGAACTTCGTCGGGCTTCACGTCGTTGAGCGGCGGGCGGACGCGGCCACCGACCTGGCCCTGCAAGTCCATGAGCGTCTTCATCACCGAGACTTCGTAGCCTTTGCGCCGCGCGCGGAAGTCGTAGAGCGGGATGACGTATTCGCGCATGAGCCGGTCGAGCGTCGCGCGGTCGCCGCTGGCCGCGGCGACGTGCAGCGCGAGCGACATGCGCGGGGCGACGTTTGCGATGCTGCTCGTGTAGGTGCGCACGCCGAGCGTGTAGTAGCCGGGCACGAGGTCGTCGCCCGCGCCGCCGATCCAGTGAAGCCGGTCGCCGACGCGCGCGATGATCTGCTGGTAACGGCGCAGGTCGCCCTGGCCGTCCTTGAACGCGACGAGGTTCGGAATTTTCGCGAGACGCTCGACGGCGGCGGGCGAGAAGTTCGCGTAGTCGCGCGAGTAGATGATGACGCCGCGCTTCGTCGCCGCGGCGACTCCCGCGTAGTAGGCGTGCATGCCTTCGTCGTTCGGGTCGCCGGGATAGTAGGGCGGGAAGATGAGGATCCCATCGACGCCCGCCGCGGTGCTGGCGCGCGCCATGTCGATCGCGGTCTGCGGAGAAAAGCCGACGCCGGCGAGCACCGGTCGCCGCCCGCCGATCTCAGCAACGGCGGCTTTGACGACGGCGGAATGTTCGTCGGTCGAGAGCGAGTGGATCTCGCCCGTGCCCGCGCCGACGACGATCGCGCAGAGCTCGTGCTCCGCGAGCCGCCGCAGGTTTTTGCGGAAGCCGGGAAGGTCGAGCGT
>JBEBGD010000097.1:0-20596 GCA_040081625.1 Chthoniobacteraceae bacterium | reverse complement strand
GAAACCAGCGACGCCGAGCGGCACGAGCGCGGCCAGTCGCGGTGCGCGCGGTCCCTCGGACGATGCGGGACACGCCAGCGCCAGCGCGGCGAGCGCGAAGCCGGCGGTGCCCCAGCGGTGCGCGGGCACATCGAAGACGGCGTGCGCGAGCAGTGCCGCCACCGCACCAAAGGCCGCCGCCCGGATGAAAAAACCGGACTGCCGCTCGAAGAGTGAAGTGAGATTCGGCAACGCAAAGCCCAGCGCAGCGAGCGCGCCGAGCAGGACCGGCACGAGACCGAGTTCGGTCAGCCATTGCAGCCAACTGCTCTCGGGATGCTTCACGGTGACTTCTTCGAGCGCGATCTGCTGATACACCGGAAAGACGGACGCGAACGCGCCGAGGCCATGCCCGAGCAGCGGCGCGTCGTGCCACATCGTGGCCGCGTTCTTCCAGATCGCCACGCGCGCCGAGGCCGACTCATCCATCGCCTGACCTGTGCCCGCGATGCGTTGGAGCGTCTTGCCGCCCGCGAGCAGCCCGAGGCCGCCGATGAGAAGCGCCGATGCAACCGCGACTGCGAGCACCTTGCGACTGCGTAGCTTCAACAGGACAATGCCGAGGAAAATGGCGAACCCCGCGCCAAGCGCGACGATACCGCCACGCGATTGCGTCCGCAGCAGCGCGAGAAGCACGCCACCGAGCATGAGCGCGCCGAGCGCGAGCCACACGAAGCGCCTGTGCTCGCCGGAACGCGCGACGCAACCCGCGCCGAGGATCGCGGCCATCGCGAAGTAACACGCGGAATGGTTGCGATTCGGGAACGGCCCGAAGCCGATCCAGCCGGAGCTGTAACGCAGGCCGAGGATCATCTTCGACTCCGTGCTGGTCGCGGTGCCGAAGGACACGGCAGCGATGAGCGCCGCGCCGATCAACATCACCCACGCGAGCCGCATCCGGTCTTCGCGTTCAGCTGCAAGCGTGCGCACCCATGCGAACCAACCGACAGCAACGGCACCCGCAAGCCAGCCATCGAATGCGCGCCCCGCTTCGGGATGATGCGTCCACGGCAGCGCGAGGCCGAACGATTGCTCGACCGTCGTGCGCCAGCCAACCGCGCCGAACCATCCCGCAGGCGCGACTTCCTTGAGGACGACGAGCGCCGTCAGCGCCAGCAACGCGCGACTGATCCATGCGGACATGAGGATGACGCGCGGCGGCACGAGCAACATGCCGATCCCAAGCAACCCCGTCAGCGCGATCTGCACGACGCGATCGACCGCGCCGAACGCGAGCGGCCCGAGCGTGACGAGCAACGCGAAGACGACGAGCGCCGCGTGCTTCGCGGGGCTCCGGTCACCGTCGCTACGACGCCGGCGTTGGCGCCGCGTGGGTTCCGGGATCAGTTCGTCGGCCATCGCTCTTTTGCGCGGGCATAGACGGGCCGAAAACATTCCGCGACGCGCTTCCATTCCTCGCGCGTGCCGTGCTCGGTCGGCGCGTGCAGCGTCCATGGCGTCGCGCCGTTGTAGCGCACGCTGATCATGATCTCGTCCGCGGCTTCACCCCGCTCGACGAAGCCGACGCGCCGGAGGGTGTGCTGAAACAGCGACCAGAACTCGTCGCCGTTCTTGCAGCGATCGATCTCGAGTTCGAGCAACTGCGCCTGGAGCAGCGCGTATCGCACGTGTCCGCGCCGCTTGATCACCCGCTCGGCTTTCTGCCGGAGATCGCGCCAGTCGCTGATGTCGTGGAGATAGCGAAACGCAAATAGCGCGAGCGCGAACACCGCGCCGATGGCGATGGGCAGCGAACGGCCCTGGCTCCAGATGATGCTCAAGCCGAGCAGGCTGAAGATCACCGCGATGGCGTAGAAGCCGATGAGGATGCGGCGCTTGTCGAGCCCGAGCCGTTCGAAGCGATGATGGAAGTGCTCGTCGTCCGCGCGAAAGATCGGGTAGCCGCGGATCGCGCGCCGCAGCAGCGCGAAGGTCGTGTCGAGAATCGGGATGCCGAGCGCGACGACGGTGACCAGCAGCACGGCGGCGACCGACGCCTTATTCGAACTGGTAAGCGAGAGCGCAGCGATGGTGAAGCCGATCAAGTAGGCGCCGCCGTCGCCGAGGTAGATGCGCGCGGGGGGAAAGTTGAACGTCAGGAATCCGATGAGCGCGCCCGCGATGGTGAACGCATACCACGCGACTTCGAGCTGCTCATTGTGGATCGCCACCACGCCGAGCGTCGCCGCGAGGAAGAGCCCCAGCCCGCCCGCGAGCCCGTCGAAACCGTCGATGAGGTTGATGATGTTCGGCACGGCGATGAGCCAGAAGACGGTGATGAAGTAGCTCCAGCCGTCGAGCTGCACGCTCCAGCGCGCGCCGGGATACGTGACCTTGTCGATGCTCAGACCCATCCAGAAGACAAGCGAGGCGACGAAGATCTGACCGAGCAACTTCTTCCGCGCGCCGAGCGGCTTGAGATCGTCCCACAGTCCGAGCCCGAACATGAGCAGGCTGCCGACGAAGACCGGCATCCAGTCCGCGGCCGGCTTCGGGCTGATCCACACGCTTACAGCGAGGCCGATCATCGCCGCGATCATCACCGGCACGCCGCCGAGCCGGGAAACTGGTTCGGCCTGTTGCTTGCGCGTCTCCGTGGCGCCGTCCATGCCGATGCCGCGGCGGGATAAGCGGATCGTCCACGGCGTGAGCAGCACCGCGATCACCCAGCCGACGAGTAGAAAGCAGGCCGCAAGAATCATGGCGCGACGAAACCCGCGGCGGTGCGCCGCGCAAACGGAATGATCGGCCCAGACAGGGCGGCGGTGCTCATGAAGTGCGTGGTGAGTTTAGCACGGGTGGTGCCAGTGCGGCGCGTGCGAACGCCCCCGATCAGAGCACGCCGGGCAGTCGGCCACCCGATTCCCTCATCCGGGAGAAGCCGCTGCTCATCAGAAGGAATAGGCACTCGGATCCATCATCGCGGCGGCTTTTCCGCCGGCAGAAACTGCACCGCATCGGCGATCACCACCTTGGCGGGGTCGGTGCCATCGTTTGATACGCGCACCCAACCGGCGCGTCCGGCCTCGAAACGGAAGGTGCCCAGCGAGCGGAAGAGTCGCCCGTGTGACGGTTCCTCCTGCTGATTGATGCGCACCGCAATGTCGCCGTCCGCATGGTGGATGGTCACCGGTGTGTTGGTCGCGCGGCGGACATTGTAGCAGTGAGCAAGGCGCACTTCATACCACCCGGCGGCGGGCAGCGTCGGCGTGAAGGTCACCGACTTGGCGCCCTTGCCGGCCTTCATATCGTGCAGGTAGCCGAGGCCGACGTATGGCGGCGTGTGCGTGGAATACTGCCACTCGCCCACCAGTTCGGCTGCTGTCTCATCGACCACGATGCCCGGCAGCGACGCCAGGTCGGCGACGATGAACTTCACCATCTCAGGCCGATCCACCTCGCCGGGCGGATGGGTGTTCTTCACAGCCTGAGGGTGCGGCTTCAGCGCCTCGCCTGCCATCGCGCCGCCGACAAGCATCGCCGCGATGGCGTCTGCGTATGCGATGTGTCGGCGGTGTTTCAAGTCGGTGCGGGTCACTTCTTCGACCGACTCTTTGATGACGGCGAAGGCGCAGGAGCCACGGCCTTGACCTCCTTAACCGACCACTTGGTGATGGTGAGGCCTTTTGAGCTGCGGGTGCTCACGGGCACTCGTGAGAGATCGAAGTCGAGTTCGCGCACGCGGGCGCCGCTGCGGCCATCCAGCGAGACGTGGAGAGTCTTGGGCATCTCTTTCTCCGTGGCGCTGATTTCCAGATACACGACGCGCGACTTCTCCGACTTCGCCAAGGGGTAGAGCTTGTCGCGAGAGAGTCCGCCAATCTGGAATTTCTTCGCGAACGCCTTCCCCGTTTCGCCGTCCTGATAGACCAGCGTGTAGAAATTCGAGTCGCCGTCTTTCGGCCAGATCGCGATGTGGATGATCTCGCGGCCCATGAACACCTTGTCGGCGACCTTCGCGACCTTGAGCGAGCCGTCCTTCATGATGCAGAGCACGCTGTCGAGGATGGTGCACTCGGTGACGAAATCATGCTGGCGCCAGTTGAGGCCGATGAAGCCGTCCTTGCGATTCACGTAGAGACGCTGGTTCGCGGAGACGACAGCGGACGCGTCGATCTGCGCGATCTCGTCGTAGCTCGTGCGCCGCTTGATGCCCTTGCCGTATTTCTGCTGCAGCATCTCGAACCACGCGACGGCGTAGCCGGTGAGGTTCTTGAGGTTCGCCTTCGTCTCCTTGATCCCTTCCTCGATCTTCTTCATCGCCTCGTCGGCCTGGAAGCGATTGTAGGCGGAGATGCGTTTGATGCGGATCTCGGTGAGGCGGACGATGTCGTCTTCGGTGACCTCGCGGCGAAGCTGGGGAACGAACGGCTTCAAGCCGCCGCGGATTTCGGCGAGCACGCTTTCCCAGGTCTTCGATTTCTCGATCAGGCGGTAGATGCGCTCCTCGATGAAGATGCGTTCGAGCGAATCCCAGTGCCACTGCTGTTCAAGCTCGCCGAGCTTGATCTCGAGTTCACGCTTGAGGAGCGCCCTCGTCGCTTCGGCACTGGTCTTGAGGATGTCGCGCACGCCGAGGAAGTGCGGCTTGTCGTCGCCGGTCTGCGGGTTGCGGACGATGACGCAGGCGGCGGGATTAAGCTGCACCTGGCAGCTCGTGAAAACGTAGAGCTGCTGAATGACCTTCGACGGCTCGGAGCCCTGCGGGAGATGGATGAGGATCTCGACCTTGTCGGCCGTGTTGTCGTCCACGTGCTTGATCTTGATCTTCCCCTTCGCATTCGCGGCGAGGACGGACTCGATGAGCGACTCGGTGGTGACGCCGTAAGGCAGCTCGGTGACCGCGAGCAGATACTTCGAGCGTTCCTCGATCGTCGCGCGGACCTTCACCTTGCCGCCGCGTTCGCCGTCGTTGTATTCCGAGAAATCGGCGGTGCCGCCGGTCGGGAAGTCGGGGAGGATGCGGAAGGTTTTTCCCTGGAGATGATTGATCGCCGCGCGGCAGAGGTCGTTGAAATTGTGCGGCAGGATCTTCGTCGAGAGGCCGACCGCGATGCCGTCGGCGCCTTCGAGCAGCACGATGGGAAACTTCGCGGGAAGCGTGATGGGCTCCTTGTTTCGGCCGTCGTAGCTGAGCTGCCACGTCGTCGTCTTCGGGTTGAAGAGCACGTCCTTCGCGAACGCCGTGAGCCGCGCCTCGATGTAACGCGGCGCCGCGGCATCGTCGCCCGTGAGCGTGTTCCCGTAATTCCCCTGCGGCTCGATGAGCCAGCCGCGCTGCCCGATGGACACGAGCGCCGCGCCGATCGAGGCATCGCCGTGCGGATGCAGCTTCATCGTCGCGCCGACGACATTCGCGACCTTGTGGAAGCGCCCGTCGTCCATGTCCCACAGCGTGTGCAGCACGCGGCGCTGCACGGGTTTCAGGCCGTCGTCGATGTGCGGAACGGCGCGGTCGAGGATGACGTAGCTCGCGTAATCGAGGAACCAGTTGCGGTAGCTCTGCGCGAGCGGCGCCTGCTCGTCCTGGACCTTCTGGCGTGTGGGCGCGAGCGCCGCGGCTTGGGGCTCAGTGACAGCATCGGAGGCCGCGCCGCTCGCGATCGGTTCGGGCGGAGGCGCAGCAGCAGGCGCCGCGTCCAGTGGGAGCTCGGTTTGATTTCCGTTCGGATTCTTGCGTTTGGGCATCGTTGAAATCGCGGAGGGTTAAGCCTCGATCAGGTCCTTCTCCACGCGGAGATTGTTGATGATGAAGTCCTGCCGCTCGGACGTGTTCTTCCCCATGAAGAACGAGAGCAGCTCGTCGGAGCTGTGGAGGTGATGGAGGTTGATCGGGTCGAGCCGGATGTTCTCGCCGATGAAATCCTTGAACTCGCCGGCAGAGATTTCGCCAAGGCCCTTGAAGCGCGTGATCTCATGGCTCGCGCCGAGCGCGGCGACGGCGGCCTGTTTTTCCTGCTCGCTGTAGCAATACTTCGTGACCTTCTTATTACGCACGCGGAAGAGCGGCGTCTGCAGGATGAAGAGGTGGTTGTTGCGGATGACGTCGGGGAAGAATTGCAGGAAGAACGAAAGCAGCAGCAGTCGGATGTGCATGCCGTCCACGTCGGCGTCGGTGGCGATGACGATCTTGTTGTAGCGGAGTCCGTCGAGACCGTCCTCGATGTTGAGCGCGGACTGGAGGAGGTGAAACTCCTCGTTCTCGTAGATGACCTTTTTTGTGAGGCCGTAGGTGTTGAGCGGTTTTCCTTTTAGCGCGAAGACCGCCTGCGTCTGCACGTCGCGCGTGGCGGTGAGCGAGCCGGCGGCGGAATCGCCCTCGACGATGAAGATCGTGCTGTCCTCCGCGCGTGGGTTTTTGTCGCCGAGGTGGAGGCGGCAATCGCGGAGCTTCTTGTTGTGGAGCGACGCTTTCTTCGCGCGTTCCTTGGCGATGTTGCGGATGCCGGCGAGTTCCTTCCGCTCGTGCTCGTTCTCCTCGATCTTCCTTTTGATGACCTCTGCGACCGCGCGGTTCTTGTGCAGGAAGGTGTCGAGCGACTGCTGCAGAAACTTGCCGACGAACTCCTTGATCGTCGGTCCCTTCGGCCCGACCTCGGTCGAGCCGAGTTTTGTCTTAGTCTGCGACTCGAAGACCGGCTCCTGCACGCGCACCACGATCGCCGCATCGATCGACTGCCGCACGTCCGCGGCGTCGTAGTCCTTTTTAAAGTGGTTGCGCACCGTCGCGACGAGCGCCTCTCGGAATGCGGCGAGGTGCGTGCCGCCCATCGTGGTGTGCTGGCCGTTCACGAACGACCAGTATTCCTCGCCGTAGTGATTGCCGTGCGTGAGCGCGATCTCGATGTCTTCACCTTCGAGGTGGATGATCGGGTAAAGCGGTTCGCCGCTGAGTTCCTTCGTGAGCAGGTCCTTCAGGCCGTGCTGCGAGCGGAAAGGTTTGCCGTTGAGCATGAGCGTGAGCCCGCGATTCAGGAACGCGTAGTTCCAAAGCATGTCCTCGATGAACTCGGTGCGGAATTTGAAGTCCTTGCCGAAGAGCGCCTCGTCGGGCGTGAACTCGACGAGCGTGCCATTGCGCTCGTCGGTCTTCGTCACGCGCGACTGGGTCTTGAGCTTGCCCTTCTCGAAATCGACGACCTTCGTCTCGCCCTCGCGGATGGCCTGTGCGCGGTAGCTGAGCGAGAGCGCATTCACCGCCTTCTGCCCGACGCCGTTCAAGCCGACGGCTTTTTGGAAAGTCTCGCTGTCGTATTTCGCGCCCGTGTTGATGATCGAGACGCAGTCCACGAGTTTGCCGAGCGGAATGCCGCGGCCGTAGTCGCGGACCTTCACGCTGCGGTCGGTGATCTCGACCTCGATCTTCCGGCCCTGCCCCATCATGAATTCGTCGATGGAGTTATCGATCGTCTCCTTGATCAGCACGTAGATCCCGTCCTCGGCGTGCGCGCCGTTGCCGAGGCGGCCGATATACATGCCCGGGCGGAGTCGGATGTGCTCGAGTGAGCTGAGGGTCTTGATGCTCGCTTCGGTGTAGTTGGACGCCATGAGTGTGTCGGTCGAAACAGACGGAGCTTGAGCAAGGCTGACAAGTAATTCCCGCTCGGAGTCGTTCGCGATCGCGTTGCAGGGCGGCGCTCGCTCGACTAGATGCGCCAGCGTGTCGTCCTCCATCTCCCAACTTGCCGCGCTCGCCGATTTTGAAATCGGCACCCTCGCGCAACGGTTCGCGGAGTGGGGCTACAACCCGAGCCACGCGGCGCGGGTGCTCCGCGCGTTTTACTCCGGCGATGAAATCGCGGACTCGACCTCGCGAGCGCTGCCGCAGGGCTTGGTGGAAATGGTGCGCGCGGAGTTCGCGCACGGCGCAGCAAAACTCGCCGCGCGGCAGGTCGCCTCCGATGGCACGACCAAACTGCTCCTTCGCCTCGCCGACGGACGCACCGTCGAATCGGTGCTCATGCCGGACTTTCGCGCGGACCGCGCGGCGGGCTGCATTTCGTCGCAAGTGGGCTGCGCGATGGGTTGCGACTTTTGCGCCACAACGAAGACCGGCTTCGAGCGCAACCTCACCGCCGGCGAAATGGTGGAGCAGTTCCTAGCTCTGCGGCGCGAGGCGCAGGCCGTCGGTCGCAAGCTTCAGACCGTCGTCCTGATGGGCATGGGCGAACCGTTGCTCAACCTCGACGCGGTCCTCGCGGCCGTGCGGCGGCTCGCGGATAATTCCCTCGGCGCGCTCGGCTGGCGGCAGATCACCGTCTCGACCGTCGGCATCGTGCCCGGCATCGACGCCCTGACCGCTTCCGCGCTGAACATCCACCTGGCCGTTTCCCTGCACGCGCCCGACGACGCCACGCGCGCCCGTTTGCTGCCGGTGGGGAAACGCTTTCCCATCGCGGAGATCCTCGCCGCGGCCGATCGTTTTCAAGCCCGCCGCGGACGACCCGTGACGATCCAGTATTGCCTGCTCGCCGGTGTGAACGACTCGCCGGAGCAAGCCCGTCTCCTCGCCGAATTGCTCGGCCCACGCCGCATGCACATCAACTTGCTGCGCTACAATCCCACCGGCCTCAGCCTCCGCGGCATCGCTTACGAGCCGTCGTCGGACGAAACGGCCGAAGCCTTCGCCGAAGTCCTGCGCGCGAGAAATCTCGTTACCCATTTCCGCCGCTCACGCGGCCCGGACATCGACGCGGCGTGCGGTCAGTTGCGCCGCCGGACTGCGGCCGGTTAGCACGATGAGGCAGATTCGTTGCTCCACATTTCCGCGTTCGACGCCACCGCCTGCGGCACCACGCGCAAAGCCACTTTGGACGCTGCGGGAAACGCGCAGGAAACCGGGGACGTGTCCGCGCTTCAGTTCGAACTTTGCAGTTTTTCAAGCTCCTGCTCAGCCGCAAAGACTGATGGATGCTTGATTGGAGGCGGGGGCGGGAATCGAACCCGCGAATAGGGGTTTTGCAGACCCCTGCCTTACCACTTGGCTACCCCGCCAGTTTCGCGAAGGCGCCGAGGCTAGATGCGGGCCGCAACCGGTGCAAGCAATCGATTCACCGCGCGCTCGATGCCGCTCAATTCCCCTCGAACGCCTGACGAACGATGCCGATGAGCTGCGAGGTGAGGTAGGGCTTGGGCAGGTAGTTGCGACCTTCGGCCAGATCGATCTCGCCGGAGAAAAGGTCAGGGCTGTAGCCGCTCGTGTAGATGACCTTGAGCGTGGGCTTGTCGGCGACCAGCCGGCGCGAAAGTTCGAGGCCATTGTGCGCACCGGGCATCACCATGTCGGTCAGCAGCAGTTCGACTTCGTCGCGGATCTGCGGCCAGCGCGCCAGCGCTGCATCCCCGCTTTCCGCCTCGATCACGCGGTAGGCGTAGGATTCGAGCATCTCGCGCACGAGCGAGCGAACCGAGGCGTCGTCCTCGACGACGAAGACCGTCTGGTGCGCGCCCGGCGTGGCGGGCTGCGAGGGTGGCGGGCAGGTGAGATCGGGCAGCTTGTCGGTGACGGGCAGGTAGGCGCTGAAGGTCGCGCCATCGCCAGGCGCGCTGGCGACCTCGATCCAGCCGTCGTGCTGGCGGATGATGCCATAGACGGTCGCGAGGCCCATCCCGGTGCCTTTGGTCGCGTCCTTGGTGGTAAAGAAGGGCTCGAAGATCCGCAGCCGCGTCGCGTCCGACATGCCGACGCCAGTATCGACCACGCGCAGGCACACGTAACGCCCGGTCCGCAATCCCTCGGCAGCAGCGGGCAGGTCGCGCTCGGCCGTGGAGAAGCTGATGCGTCCGCCGCCGGGCATCGCGTCGCGGGCGTTGAGGGTGAGGTTCATGACGACCTGCTCCATGCTCGTCTGGTCTGCATGGATGAGCGGGAGCTCGGTCGCGAAGTCGCACACGAGCTCCACGCGTTCGCCGAGGATGCGCCCGAGCATTCCGAGCAGGCCGTGAATCACCTCATTGAGATGGAGCACGCGCGGCCGCAGCACTTGCTGGCGGCTGAAGGTGAGGAGCTGCCGGGTCAGATTCGCCGCGCGTTCTGAGGCGTGCTCGATTTGCTCCATCGACTGCACGGCATCGGGCGGCAGATTTCCGCTCGCGAGCTGAAGGCTGGCGTGGCCTTCGATGATGGTGAGCAGGTTGTTGAAGTCGTGCGCCACTCCCGCGGCGAGCTGGCCGACCGCTTCCATCTTCTGCGACTGCCGCAGCCGCGATTCGAGCTGCACGCGCTCGGACACATCCTGCACGATCAGCAACGCGTGCGGCGCACCGCCGAGAGTGATGCGCTCGGTCGCCACGAGCACGTGCCGCGGTTCACTTCCGCGGACGGAGAGTCGCGCACTGCGCTCGCGCTGCGAGTTCGCGCCGTCTTCGCCGAGATCGATCAGCAGTCGCAACTCGATGGGTGTGCGACCGATGATCTCGTCGCGCGTGCAGCCGGCGAGCGCGGCAAAGGCGGCGTTCACATCGACGAAGTGATCCTCGTCGATGGACTGGATGGCGAGACCGATGGGGCTGGCTTGGAAGGCGACGGCGAAGCGCTCCTCGGAGCGGCGCAGCTCGGTGGTGCGCTCGGCGACCATTGCGTCGAGCTGCTCCATTCGCAGCCGCGCGCGTTGCGTCATCAGCCATTTCCTCGTCATCGAGCACGCGAGCTGGAGGACCTCGACGTTGTCAAAGGGCTTCTTGAGGATGAGCAGGTTGTCGTTCACGCCGAGCCGCTGGATCATCTTCTCCCACGAGTAGTCGGAGTAGGCCGTGCAGATGACGACTTGCAGTGCCGGGTCGGCCTTCCACAGATGCTCGATCGTCTCGATCCCATCCCAGCCGGGCGGCATCCGGATATCCACAAACGCCAACGCGTAGGGACGCGACGCAGCGATGGACTGCTCGACTTTTCCGAGCGCCTCGCGGCCCTGCGCCGCGAACTCGAGCGCGAACCGCGTCTCGTGCGGGCTATGCGCCGGTTGATCGAATAGCACCGACTCCATCGCTTCGATCGCGACGTTGCGCGTGCCCGCGTCCTGGAGGATTTTGCGGAAGTCCTCGTGGATCGCGGGATTGTCATCGACGATGAGGATGCGCGGTGCGGAGTCCATCGTCATGCGGGTAAAGTCGGAGCGACTGGCTCGCGCGCCGGGGCGACGACGGGCAATTCGAGCGTGAATGTGGCGCCATGGCCGGGGCCTTCGCTGGCGACGCGCAGGGAGCCGCCCATTTGCTGCGCGGCGAGCGCGGCGCTGTGCAGGCCGAAGCCGTGGCCCTCTTCGCGAGTCGTGAAGCCGTGGGCGAATATGCGCGTGAGGTTCTCCGCGGGGATGCCGATGCCCGTATCGATCACCTCGATGGCGACGATGTTTTCGTCGCACATCCGCAGGCGCGTGGTGATTTTCCGCTCCCCGGTGCCGCCTTCGTCGATGGCATATTTCGCGTTGCGGATGAGGTTCACGAGGATCTGGAGGACCTTGTGTTTGTCGGCGGAAATCTGCGCGACCTCCGCGTAGTCGCGTTCGAGGGTGACGCGGTGCCGCTCGAAGGCGCCGAGGTTCATGCGGATGGCGTCCTCGATCAACCCGCGTGCGTCGAGCGTCTCGATCATCCCGGAAACGCGCGCGTAGTTCTGCTGCATGGCGACGATGTCCTTGATGTGCTCGATGTTGCGGACCAGCAGGTCGATCTCCGCGAGCGCGGACGCACGATCGCTCGCGAGCTGCTCCGTGGCTTCCACGAGGTAGGCGGGCAGGACGCGGCCTTTCGGATCCTCGGCGAGGAACCGGGCCAACGTCCCGTTTTGCTCGCGCAGAAGCTGCACGGCGCGGACGAGCTTTTCCACCCGCGCGCAGCCGAGCCGTTCGGCGATGAGCGTGGCCGAGACGTTCACGCTGTTGAGCACATTGCCGACGTTGTGCAGCACGCCGGTCGCGACCTCGGCCATGCCCGCGAGTCGCGAGGCATCCATGAGCTGGCGGTGAACGCGCTGGACCTCGCCCTCGGCGCGTGTGCGCTCGACGATCTCGTGGTTGAGCGCCACGTCGCGCTTCTCGATCTGCTCGAGCATCGAGTTGAAGCTGTCGGTGAAGTCGCCCACTTCGTCGGCGGCTTCCTTTTTCGCGCGAAGCGAGTAGTCGCTGCGCGAAGCGATCCGGTGCGCGGTCTCGGCGAGCGCCTGCATCGGCCCGCAGATGAGCCGCTCGAGCCGCGACGAGACGATCACCGCCACAAGCACCGACACCGCGAGGACCGCGGCGAGGATGCCGGCGTAGAGAGCGTGCAGGCGAATCGACGCCGCGTTGTAGTCGGAGAGCAGGACGAGCGTGCCGACGCGTTCGCCGTCGTTGAGGATCGGATGCACGTAGATGAATTCGCCGGCGACGTTGTGGAAGCCGTCGCCGAGCTGGCGCGGATCGTCGGCGTGCTCCCATTTCCGTCCGTATGCCGAGGCGACACTGCCATCGCTCGTGCGGACGAAGGCGCCCGTGATGTGTGGTTTCGCGGCGAGCGCGTCGAGGAAATCCTGCGTCGTCTCCGGCGCGCCGAGCGCGATCGTCGGCGCGCTCAAGCCGCTGACGATTTGCGCCGCCGAGGCGAGATCGTGCCTGAGGTCGCGCTTGAATAAGAAATACTGGAGCGCAAAGAGCGCGCTCGACGCCACGCACAGCGCCGTCGTGCAAGTGACGAGGATGACCAAGCGCAGCTTGCGTTGAATGGGAATATTGCGCAGCGCGAACATGGCTCAGGGGGTCCCGACAATGCGTCGGACTTCCGGTCGTCGCGCAGCCGATTGAGGCAGGGCCATGCGCAGGACAAAGCCGTTCGGCTCTATCCGCTCGCGCCGTGCCGCCTCGAGGCTGACCTGATAGCGGACCTGGGCGCCGTTGCCGGTGAATTGGATCACGCCACCGCTGGCGAGGAAGTTTTCCGTTTCCCCCACGGTCAGCACATTCTCCCGCCGGGTCTCCGAGATGATCAGCTTGAGCCGTTCGCGCTCCGAGCGGCTCACAAAGACGAGATGGCAGACCGACAGTTCCTGCTTCTGCGAGATGCGTCGGATTTGCACCGGTCGCCCCTGCACGAGCCGATCCTGGATGTTCTCGCGCAAGAACTCGCTGATCTGGTCGCTGCCGTAGATGCCGATGATGAATGGCGAATCCGGAGCCGGGAACCGCCGATCGGGCCACTTGCAGTTGCGCAGGAAATTGCAGATCAACCGCGCCTTCTGCTGAAACTCGGCATTCCCCTCGACCGGCTCGATCGCCAAAGATGACGCCGAGGTCGCAAGAACGAGCATCCATCCGACGAGCCAGCCCCTGACGCGCCAAAGCGCGCCGCAGCGTCCGCGCCACTGTAGCCGGCATGCGGCGAGCAGGGGGCGGACGAGATGGAGGATCGGAAACAGACTCATTCGTCCGTGGTCAAAATAGGAGCCCGGACATGGAGCAGCGGATGTGCCTCGTGCCAAGCGCTCGCAATATTGAGCTGGAGATTTCCCCGTGCCGGATTGCGTCCAGCCAGAGCCGGTCGCGCCTGGCGACACCGCTCGCGACGGGGCGGCATCTCGCCACTTGCGTCCGCACGAGCAATGTGGTGAAAAGGCGCACTCCTTATGAAACTTCCGATCCTTCTCGCCGCCGTCCTTCTCGCCACGCCGTCGCTCCTGCTCGCGCAAGCCACCCCCGCCACGCCCGCTCCCGCCACTCCTGCAGGGAAGCCGAAGCCGCTCGCGAGTTCCGACAAGACCTTCGTGAAAAACTCGCTCGAGGGCGTTTATTTTCTCACCCAGCTCGCGGAAAAGGAGCGCGGCTTCGAGCGGGATAATCCGGTGTCCGACAACCTCAAGAAGCTCGCCCGCGCGATGGGCGGCGACGGCGGAAAGATCTGGGGCGAAATCGCGACAGTCGCCACGAACCACGGCGAAACCCTGCCCAATCAACTCAAGGGCTCCGACAAGACAAAGGTCGCCGGCCTTGGCAAACTCAAGGTGGACAAGTTCGAGAAGGAATTGGCGGAGCTCGCCGAAAAGGAAGCGAAGAGTCTGCTCAAGGTCTTCGAGTCCGGGGCAAAGAGCGTCCAGCACGCGGAACTAAAGGCCATCGTCGAAAAGTGGACGGCAACCGTGAAGACCTTCGCCGACGACGCCGCGGCGCTCGCGAAGAGCGCTGGCAAAAAGTAACGCTAGGATTTCGGCACCCAGGCGTTCGCCGACCAGAACGAGCGCAACCCGCTTCGACTGCCGCTGAACAGATTCCGCTCGGCCTTGCGTATGTTCGCGATGTTGATCGGATACTTCGAGCGAGGCAGGTCGCAAATGCCGTCGCCGGTGTATTGCCAGAGCATCCAGCGCTGCCACGGATGAGTCGAGGCGGGCGTGTGATGGTAGTTCGCGATCCACAGCCAGCAGTTGGACAGGGTGCGCTGCACCGCAGCGGTCGTCGACGAGCCTGAAAGCATCGCCTTGATCCGGTATTCGCTCGCATACACGCCGGGGTAGCGGCCGGTGCGCTCGCGGATTCGCTCGACGAATTTCGCCGCCTGCACGGGCGTCATCGTGCCGCCGGGGTAGTGATTATTCAGCTCGAAATCGAGCACCATCAGCACACCCGGCGGGCGCTGCGCTGACTGCCGCCAGTGTCCACCGACGACTGAAATGAAATAATCCGCCTGCCGCTCGGGATCGGTCGCGTCCGCGAAATGATACGCCCCCCACAGCAACCCAGCCCGCGCGGCGGCAGTCTGCCGTTCGGCATATCGCGCGTCGCGCACGAACTTCGGATACGTCGCCTCGTGGATCACCGCGAGGATCCCCTCCCCCGACATCCTCGCGAAGTCAGGGCGCATCTCGTCGTAGTGGGAGAGATTGACGACAGCGTTCTCGGCGCGAGCGGGCGAGAGCAAGAGCGGCAGGAGTCCAAGCAGGCAATGGATGCGGGATTTCACGGCGCGGATTTTAGCGGCGAAAGCCGACGCTGCCGCAGGAATTTTTGCCCTCCCGCGCATACCGCCGCACGCGGACGAGCCTGCGTGCTGGATCCGCGGGCAAAGTTGCGAGGTAAGGTTGCGGGACGCGCTGGCCAGCGGTATGCTCCGCTAAACTCGCCGATGGAAGACTCTCTCCACTTCGATGAACCCGGCGACGAGCAGCTCTCGCTCGTCGAGAAGATTGATCGTCTCATCGCATCGCTGCCGCCCGGCGATCCCGTCCGCGGTGAACTGCTCGACCTTCGCCTCGAAGTCGGCGATCTTGAGGAAATGACGATCGAGGCGCGCCAGACGATCGAGAAGCTCGACGCGGTCGTCAAAAAGCTCAGCTCGCCGGCCAACCGCATCGGCACCTTCCTGGCCGCGCAGAGCGCGGAAAGCGCGCTCATCGTGGTGGGCGGTTCCGATTACCTCTGCAACGTCGATCCGCGCGTCGAGCTGCGCGGCCTGCGCCGCGGCACGCGCGTCCTGGTGAACGAAGCCTACGTCATCGTCGGCGACCTCGGCTTCGACAAATCCGGTCCCGTCGTGAAGATCAACGAAGTCCTCGGCCCCGACCGCCTCCGCGTCGGCACCGAGCACGGTGCGCAATCGCTCGTGCTCCAGCGCGGGGATCTCTTGCTCAAGGAAAAGCTCAAGGTCGGCGACGAAGTGCGCACCGACCCGAGCTACCGCATCGCCATCGAGGCGCTCGCGCGGCCGCATCGCGACGAATACTTTCTCGACGAAGTGCCGGATTTGCCGTGGGAAAAAGTCGGCGGCCAGCAGCCCGCACTCGCCGCCATCCGCGACGCCATCGAGCTGCCGTTGATGCACCCGGATTTATTTCGCCGCTTCCAGCACCAGACCCCGAAGGGCTTCCTCCTCTACGGCCCGCCCGGCTGCGGCAAAACGCTCATCGGCAAGGCGTGCGCCTACAATCTCACCCAGCAACTCAAGGCTCAGACCGGCGAGGAAATGCGCGAGTATTTCATGCACATCAAGGGGCCGGAAATCCTCAACATGTGGGTCGGCGAGAGCGAGCGCATGGTGCGCGAGATCTTTGCCACCGCGCGCGAAAAGCGTCGCGAGGGCTTCCTCCCCTTCCTCTTCATCGACGAAGCCGAGAGCATCCTCGGCACCCGCCGCGCCTCGCGCTTCTCGAACATCCTCTCCACGCTCGTGCCGATGTTTTGCACCGAGATGGACGGCATCGAGTCGCTGCACGAAGTCGTCATCATCCTCGCTTCGAATCGCGCCGACCTCATCGACCCAGCGATCCTGCGGCCCGGTCGGATCGACCGGAAAATCAAAGTCACGCGGCCCGACAAAACCGGCGCACGGGAGATTATCAGCATCTATCTCACCGCCGATCTGCCCTACGATCCCACGCTCGTGCGCGAAGCCGGCAGCGTGCAGGCCGCCGTGGACAAGCTCGCCGACGGCCTCATCGACACGATCTTCTCCCGGCGCGAGGAGAACAAATTCCTCTCCATCTCCCTGCGCAGCGGCAAAAAGGAAACGCTCTTCCGTGGCGACCTGATCAGCGGCGCGATCCTCCAATCGATCGTCGAGCGCGCGAAAGGCACCGCCATCAAGCGCGCCATCGCCAGCATCGGCACCGACAACGTCGAAGGCATCACCGAGGGCGACCTGCGGCTGGCCTTCGACGACGAATACGCGAACAACGACATCTTCCCGCCGAGCGACATCACCGAGGACTGGCTGCACCTGCTCGACTACGACTCGGAAAACGTGGTGAAGGTCGCGCCCGTCCGCCCCGGCGAATCGGCCCGCGAGCGGACAAATTCCGGCACGGTGATCTAGTGGCCGACCGACCGCACCCGCGCGACCCACTCCACGGCATCACGCTCGAGGCGATGCTCACGCAACTCGTCAATCACTTCGGCTGGCATGAACTCGGCCGCATGATCGACATCCGCTGCTTCAACCTCGACCCGAGCATCCCATCGAGCCTGAAGTTCCTGCGCAAGACCCCGTGGGCACGCCACAAAGTCGAGGAGCTGTTCCTTTGGATGAAGCGTTCGACGGACGGGTAATCCGTTCCGTAGTTTCGCTGCGTTGACGAACCTCACACCCCCAGCGCCGCGTCGATCATCGCCCGCCGCTCGCCCGGCTGCGTCCAGCGCCAGCGTTGCTGATCGTCGAGCGAGGCGATCGGGTCGAAGTAGAGGAACTTCTTGCGCGGCTTCACCTCGGGGCTGGTGAAGGTGGCGATGCCACTCGCGCGGTCGTAGTGCTCGAAGCTGTGAACGTCGCGCTTGCCGCCGCCGCCCATCGTGTCGGTCACAAATTGCGGCGTGTTGAAACCAGCCGTCACGCCGCGCACGTGCTTCTCCAGCAGCATCGCCGTCGCGAGCGGCGTGCGCAGGTCTTCGACTCCGGGCACCATGTCGTGCGTATAGACGTAATACGGATGCACGTTCACATGGCTCAGGCGCTTGACGAGGAGCTGCATCGTCGCCGGCGTGTCGTTCACGGTGCGCTGGAGGACGGTCTGGTTGCGCACGTGGATGCCGCGCTCGACGAGCCGATCCATCGCCTGCGCAGTCCAACCGACGATCTCGTTCGGGTGATTGAAGTGGGTGTGGACGACCACGTCCTTGTGCCGCTCGCGGCCAAGCTCGACGACTCGCGTGAGCGCATCGGTCCACGCGTGGTCGGTGAGGATCTTCTGCGGGAGCACGGCGAGCCCCTTGGTCGCGTAACGGATGCGGCGGATGTTCGGCATCTCGAGCAGGCGGCGCCCGATCAACTCGAGGTGATCGGCCTTCAAGTTGTAGCTGTCGCCGCCGGAGATGACGATGTCTTCGAGCTGCGGCTGCGAGGCGATGTAAGCGAACGCCTGTTCCCAGCGCGCGAGGTTCGCGGTGAGCTTGAGCTTCGAGACCTCGGGCGTGTCGTGGCCGACCGCGTAGCTGCGCGTGCAAAAGCGGCAATACACCGGACACGAGTCCTGCGGCAGAAAGAGCGCCTTGTCGCGGTAGCGGTGCGTGAGCCCGGGCACCGGCGAGTCTTCCTGCTCGTGCAGCGAATCGAACTGGAGCATCGGGTGATCCGCCACCTGCTGCGAGTGCAGCGGGAGAAATTGCGTGCGGATGGGATCGGCGAGCGGCTCGCTCCAGTCGATCAGCGCGAGCAGATGCGGCGAGATTCGCAGCGCCATCGGTGCCGCGGCGATGCCGGCCTCGAGGTCTTCGTAAAAAGCTTCCGGCACGAGCGGCCCGAGCGTGTCGCGAAGCTGACGGACGGTGGTGACCGAGTGCCGCTGCTGCCACCGATGATCTCCAAACTCCGCAGCGGTCGTCTGGCCGTAGGCCGGAATGGCCCGCCAGTAATCGCCTTCGCGCAGGTCACGGTGCGCGAGCGATGCTCCCAGGGAATCGGCGGTCGCCGGTGGATCGACGTGGGCGGGATCGAGAGTGGATAACGAGTGCATGGTTGGGGATGCGGTGTGGGAAGCGGACGATCAGCGCGGACGCGAAGGCGTGGCGGCGGGCTCGGGCGAGCGGTCGGTCGGATTCAAGGTGCCGCAATGCTTAGCACGGCGGGCGCACTGTCAAGTGGCGGCTTACCCTCCATGCTCGCGCAGAATCCCGAGCCGGCGGTGAAGCTCGATCGCCCGCGTGCGCGTCACTTCCATGACAGCGTGCGCCGCCATGGGCCGATACATCGTGCCGTCGAACTGCCCGTAGAACTCCCCGATGAACTTGAGCTGCGCGTCGCGAAACACGAGCCACTGCCGCTGCGAAGCCTGGAGCGCCGCAAACGCGTCGGGCTTGAGCTTCTTCTTCAACTCGCCGTAGCAGCGGTTCAGTTCGGCGTCCCATAGCTTCAGCGCCTTGTCCGCGGCGTCGATCATCGCCGCGGTGCTCTGCGCCTTGTCGAAGATGGCTGCGACCTTTGCATCGATCGGATGCTTGTTCTCGTCGTCGCTGCGGGCAGGCGGCGCGAAGACGAACAAGGCGAAGGTCAGGATGGTTCGGTTCACCCGGGCATCATGCACGGCTGCGGCGCGGCGAGAAGCCTCCTTCTGCTTCTTCATCTTCATCTGCTTCGCCTCCGCGTCCGATCGTGTTCGCCGGAGAAGCAAATGAAGATGAAGAAGCAGAAGCAGACTGGCGTTTGCAAAAGGAGCCGCACTCCCTACATACCGCGCTCCCGTCGCATGAAAGTCATCCGCCATGATCAACCCGGCTTCGCCGCCGCGCTCGCCCGCCTCAAGCGCGTGAGCGAGCCGGACCCGCAGGTCGAGAAGACCGTGCGCGAAATCATCGCCGCGGTGCGCAGCCGCGGAGACGCGGCGCTGATCGAGTTCACGAAGCAGTTCGGCGGCCCCCGTCTCACTCCGGCGAAGCTGCGCGTGACCGGCAGCCCGAAAGCCGACGCGCGCACGAAAAAAGCCGTCGCCATCGCGCACGCCAACGTCCTCGCCTTCGCCCGCCGCAGCCTGCGCGAGAACTGGACGATGAAGAACGCGCAGGGCGCGCTCGTCGGCGAACGATTCGACCCCTTCGACCGCGTCGGCATCTACGTGCCCGGCGGCACCGCGCCGCTCGTGTCCACCGCGATCATGACCTGCACGCTCGCGCAAGCCGCGGGCTGCCCGGAGATCGTCGTCGCAACACCGAGCGGGCCCGATGGATCGATCAATCCTTCGCTGCACTACGCGCTACGCGTGGCCGGCGCGACGGAGATCTATCGCGTCGGCGGCGCGCAAGCCATCGCCGCGCTCGCGCACGGCACGAAGACGATCCGGCCCGTGCAGAAAATCTTCGGCCCCGGCAATGCCTACGTCGTCGAGGCAAAGCGACAGGTCTTCGGCACCGTCGCGATCGATCTGCTGCCGGGACCGAGCGAAGTGCTCGTCATCGCCGATGCGAGCGCGAACGCCGCGTGGATCGCCTCCGACCTTCTCGCCCAGGCCGAGCACGGCAAGGGCAGCCTCATGGTCTTCGCCACGAACTCCGCGAAGCTGCTCGCCGCCGTCGAGCGCGAGATCGCCGATCAACTCGCGACGCTCAGCCGGCAGCAACACCTCGCCGGCGTGCTCGCGCACGGCGCGACGCTCGTGCTCGTGAAGTCCCTCAAGGATGCCGTCGCACTCGCGAACGACTTCGCGCCCGAGCACGTGAGCATCGTCGCGCGCGACGAAGACCGACTCGCCGCCGACATCCGCACTGCCGGCGCGATTTTTCTCGGCGGCACGTCGCCGGTGGCCGCGGGCGATTTCCTCGCCGGGCCCAGCCACACGCTGCCGACCGGCGGCGCAGGCCGCAGCTTCCCCGGCCTGACCGCCGACATGTTCCATCGCCGCACGAGCCTCGTGCGCCTCGGCGAACGCGCGCTCGCGCAGTCCGTCGCCACCATCGAGACCCTCGGCGCGATCGAGGGCCTCGACGCGCACGGCCGCAGCGCCACCATCCGTTTCGATTGATGACGATCGCAACAGGAGCACCACGCTGTATTGCAGCCCGGAGGGCTGATCGGAAATTAGCCGGGGGTAACACCCCCGGATCCTGCATCGCATTCGATGCACCCCGGACGGGGTGCCGGAAGCGCACGTCTCCTCGCACCCCGTCCGGGG
>JBEBGD010000096.1:0-20786 GCA_040081625.1 Chthoniobacteraceae bacterium | reverse complement strand
GCATCGGCGAGGCGCAAGTCGAGCCGCACTTCCGACTGGTCTCGCCGATGCACGCGCCGCCGCTGGATGAAAACGCGCGCGTGATTTTCTGCGCCGGCGATCATGACCGCGTGGCAGAGGCGCGAGACATCGAGGCGCTGCACCGGACCTGGCCCGGCAGCGAATACTTCACCGTCGCGCAGGGCCACTTCGGCTACGCGATGATGCGGGAGATGTGGCCGCGGGTGATGCCGGGCGGGTGATGCTCGTCGGCGCGGCTTAGAGACCTTCTACGCCGTAGGGCGACCAGAACTCCAGGGGCGCCACGTCGGACAATGCATCGTAGGACGCGGTCGAGATCCTGACGCCTTGCTCGATAACGCCTCCGAAAAAGTAGTTTCCGATGAGGTCCGTCGCGTTGGAGTTGTAGAGCCGGCTGCCGGTCTTCACATATGTCTTTACGTCATTCCAGCCCACCGACGAGGAGCCCGCCTTGTTCGTCTCGATGGCATATTGGTCGATGGCGGCGTCGATGATCCGTAGGTCTTCGAGAATGTGAACGGCTTGGGAACGCTTGCGCGCCCGCTGAAAGCTTGGGAGCGCGATCGCCGCGAGCAAGGCCACGAGCCCGACGACGATCATGATCTCGACGAGGGTAAAGCCTCCGGGGCGGGTGATTGGTTTTCGGCGCATGGCGGGTAGATGATGATGGGTGCGAGCCGGGTAGCTCGGGTGCTGTGGTGGCAGCGATACCGCGTTGAGTCGCAGTTTCCGGGCCAATGGGGGATGGGTTCTCGGCGGCCTGCTCTCCCGGCGTCGCCCGCGGCCCGGCGATCAGTCCCAGAGCCGATCGAGCGTCTTCCCGACGGCGGCGAAGATCACGTCGATCTCCTCGTGCGTGATGATGAGCGGCGGGGACATGGCGATGAGGTCGCGGATGCCGCGCACGATCACGCCTTCTTCACGTGCGAGCTTCGCGCCTTTTACGCCGAGCATCGTCGTGGGAGTGAGCGCGGCTTTGCCTTCGCGCGGGAGTAGTTCGATCGCGCCGATGAGGCCGTGGCCGCGGACCTCGCCGACGGCCGGGTGGCCGGCGAAGGCGCGCAGCTTTTGCTGGAAATACGGACCGCTGTCGTCGCGGGTGCGCTCGACGAGTTTGTCGCGCTCGATGACGTGCAGGTTCGCAAGCGCGGCGGCGCACGTGGTCGGATGGCCGCTGTAGGTAAAGCCGTGCGCGAGGTAGCCGCCGTGGATGAGCACGTCTGCGATCTCGTCGCGCACGAGCGTCGCGCCGAGCGGGAGGTAGCCGCTGGTGAGTCCCTTCGCGGTGGCGATGAAGTCGGGATCCAGTTCCCACAGCGTGCTCGCGAACCAATCGCCGACGCGGCCGAACGCGGTGATGACTTCGTCGGCGACGAAGAGGATCCCGTGGCTGCGGGCGAGTTCGCGCAGCGCGCGCAGGTGGCCCTCGGGCGGCACGATCACGCCGCCCGCGCCCTGGATCGGCTCGGCGAAAAGCGCGGCGATCGTCTCCGGGCCTTCGCGCTGGATGATGCGCTCGGTTTCCTCGATGCACCAGCGCGCGTAGGCCGCGGGTTCGTGCTCGCGATTGGCCGCGTAGGCGTTTGGGCCGGGCACGTGGACGAAGCCGGGCAGGGGAAGGTCGAAGGGTTTATAGCAGCCGGGCAGCCCGGTCATGCTCGTCGTCGCGAGCGTCACGCCGTGATACGCGAACTCACGCGAGAGGATCTTCGTGCGCTGCGGCTGGCCGCGCAGTTTGTGATACGCGCGGATGAGCTTGAGCGCGGTCTCGTTCGCCTCGCTGCCGGAGTTGCTGAACATCACGTGCCCGAGCCCGCGCGGCGCGAGTGACGCGAGTTTTTCCGCGAGGCGGATCGCGGGTTCGGTGGTGGTATTAAAGAACGAGCAATAATACGGGACGCGCCGCATTTGCTCGCTGACGGCGTCGATGATCCCGGCGCAGGAATAGCCGACATTCACGCACCACAGGCCGGCGAGCCCGTCGAGCAGCTTGCGCCCGCGCGCATCCCACAGCCAGCAGCCTTCGCCGCGGGTGATGATGTGCGTGCCCAGCGCGTGCAGCTCCTCGTGCGTCGTGAAGGGGTGGAGGTGGTGCAGGCGGTCGAGGTTCTCGAGTGCGTCGGGTGTCGGGGAAGGCATGACTCAGCGAAGCATAATCCGGGATGCGCGTGCAATGCCCACGAGTCGTTCACCGGCGCGATTCATCCGGACAAAAAAAACGACGCCGAGTGACTCTGGAAGCATTAATGCGGTTATTGTGCTTGGAGCTTCCGGTCACTCAACGTCGCTTGTCGGTGAACATAGCGGCAATCGTGCCAGCTCCCGGAGGGGGAAATCCGTGGCGGATGGTGGCGACTCCGGGCGATGCGCCGACGTGGAGGATTGATGCCTGAAGCGTGTGCGGCCGACTGGGGGCACACTGGCTGCTGTCATAAGGAAGACATTACCTGCATCAATCCAATGCGCCTACTTCCCGGATCTACATCACTTGGATGGCTGCAAGCGCACAAAGGGACATCCGGCATCGCGCTGATCGAGGCCGTCATCGCAATTCTGCTTGTCGCGATCGGCGCGGGGGCGGCGCTTTCGGGCCTGACTTCGGCGAATCAGGCGGCGGAGGTCAACCGCAGCAGGACCGCCGGTCTCGCACTCTGTCAGGAACGGATCGACGTGATGGTGGCGTCGCCGTTCAGCCCTCCGAGTGTGATGCCGGCGTGCTTCGGGACGACGTGGCCGGTCCCGAGTGTGGACACCGTGACCTCCACGGAATCGATCAATGTTTACGCCGATCCGGCCGGCACTGGCGCGGTCTCAGGCACGCGGACCACTTCGGTTTCGATGGCAGACGCCACGCTCAAACTGGTCCGGGTCACCACGCGGGTGAGTTACACGTATCGCGGTTCAAATCACGTCTGCGAGTCCTACTCGCTGCGCTCACCGGATTGATGAAACGCGTCACGCGAGCGGATCGCGCATTTACATTGGTCGAACTGCTGGTCGCCAGCGGTGTCGTAGCCGTGCTCGGTGGGGTGATCGTCGCGCTGATCAATGCGAGCATGATCCTCTACGGTCAGAACGTCTCGACCAACCGGACGCTCTGGGACAGCGTCAGCTCGACCGAGAAGCTTCTCTTCAAAGTGACTGCGGCGGCCGAGGTCCCGGTGCTCGTCGATGCCGCGGGCGCGACCGTCTCCGGCAACGGCCCTGCGGAGGGCATCCGCTTTTTCTCCCCGAAGTCTTCGCGAGCTTACGCGGTGCCCGTCGCCGTCCCTGCCACGGCGATGTCCTTCACGATCACCAAGACCGCTGCGCAGCCCGCTCCGCAGGCGGGTGACAAGATCACGATGGCCGATTTGGGATTTAAGGGCCTGATCTCGAGTGTCTCGGCGTCCGGCAGCAGCTACACGATCTGGTTTGCGTCGTCGGTCGGCAGCGGGTTCACGCCGCCCACGGCGTCGGGCACGGTCATTCCAGCCGGCTCGAAAGGCTTCCTGCTCGCTCCGATGGCGTTCATCTCGGTCGATGCTGCGTTTCGCCATTATCCGCGGGCGATGAGCGTGGTGCAGGATGGGGCTTCTGCGTTCAACAATCAGGCGAACTTCAATCGCGTCGCGGCGCTGCTCCCCGTGGGCGCGCAGACCAATGCCTTCCCGTTCCAATACCCCGACGCGGGGAGGCGATTGATCGACGTTCGGCTGCGCCTGCGCTCGCCGGCACACGGAGGACGGATCGATGATTTTTACACCTTCCAAAACCTGACGACGACCGTGGCTTTCCGATCCGCGATGACCAAGTGACCGCCGTTGACGACATACGAGACATGAAGAAGCAATCATCCAATGAGAACGGCGCGACTTTGCTCGTCGCGATGGGTGCTCTCGTTCTGATCGCCGCGCTCGTCGGGATTGCCCTCACTTCGACGGCGCACAACGGGCGGATGACCGATCGCGAGCAGTCCTTCACCCGCGCGCTGAACTCGGCCGACGGCGCGCTCGAATACGCCTACGCGTCGTGGAAAAACGCCGTCCGCAACAATGGATTGCGTCCCCCGAATAACAGCCAGGTAACGATCGCGGCACCGACGAGCGCGCTCCACTCCGGCTTTGCGAGCAGCGCGGTCACCTTCTCGGATTTCAGCGTCGCGAATGCCAACCAGTGGGGGGAAACCACGGATGCCTCGGACGCGATCATCACGAATCCCGTCGCCGTGCAATTGGCCACGATTCCGGGACACCCTGGCTGGAAAGGCAATGGCAGCTTCTACAGTGCGCGGGTCACCGCGTCCGTGCCTTCACGGAGTGGGCCGGTCCCGGTCACGCTCGGGCGCACCTTCCAGCTCACTGGCGTGCCGCTTTTTCAGGCCGCGATTTTTTTTGAACACGACATCGAACTGCACCCCGGCGCGCAGATGACCATCAACGGCCTGGTGCATACGAACAGCAACCTCTGGCTGGCGACGAGCGCCGCGGACCGATTGAAGTTCCTCTCCAACGTGTCGTATGTGGGCGACTACCACGAGGAGTTCAACCCGTTCATGGAGACGACGCCCCCTCCGCCCAATCCACCCCTTTGGTCGGACGGCCTGCCCGCGAGCATCAGCACGACATTCGCTTCGCAGCTTCAGAAAACCGAGCGCATGGAGCCCTTCGGGGCCGAGCCTGCGCAGTTGTTCGATACCATCGACGCCAACCTGAACAACGATAGCGCGCGAGAGTTTATCGAGCCGCCCGTCACTTCGTCTCCCGATCCCGCGGATATCGCCGGTATGCGCTTCTACAATCAGGCCTCGGTGCGCGTCACGATCGACCGCACCAAGCCCGCCGCTGACCCGAACCGCATCGTCGTCCGCGACGGGAGCGATGCGGCGCTGCCCGCCGCGACCAACACCGCCATCCGCGCCGCTCTCAACGTCAGTTCCACGCCCATCTACGATTGGCGCGAGGGTGAGAACGTCTCGCTCACCAACGTGGACATGAAAGCGCTCGATGGCGCGCTCGTGGGCATGGGCGCAAGCTTCAACGGCGTCATCTACATCCACGACGTCACGCCGACCGGGAAAAATGCCGTGCGTCTCCAGAATGGCGCGGTCTTGAGCCGCGACCTCAGCGTCGCCAGCCAGAACGCCGTCTATATCCAGGGCGACTACAACACCGGCGGCGTCACCGGCGCTGGTGTCCATGATCCGAGCCTTGTCCCCGCCAATAACGCAGGGAACCCGACCGGCACCGACAGCCCGACCGCTCCCGGATACGTCAAGCGCTCCACGGCTGTGATGGCCGATGCCGTGATGATCCTCTCCAACGCATGGGTGGACGGGAACTCGACCGCAGCCCTCGCCGGCCGCGTCGCCGATCACACCACCGTCAACACCGCAATCCTCAGCGGTATCGTCCCGTCGAATGACGGCGGCAGTGGCCGCTACAGCGGCGGCCCGCACAACTTCCCGCGCTTCCTCGAGAAGTGGTCGGGCAAGGATCTCACCTACCTCGGCTCGATGGTGCAGATCTTCAACAGCAAGAACTTCGACGGCATGTTCGACACCGCCAACATCTACTCACCGCCGGGGCGCAGATGGGGCTTCGACACGGCGTTTCTCACGCAGCCTCCGCCGGGGACTCTCCAGAGCCTGCAATACTCGCGCGGACGCTGGGAGCGATTCTGATCCGATCCATTCTCCGTTCACATGAAAACAACCAGGACCTTTGCAGCCGTCCTCATCTTCACTCTCCTCACCGCCCCGGCGCCGGCGATCGATTTCACCCTGAATTTCACCGACACCGTCGATGACGGCGTCCCGATCAAGCGGATGTATTTCTCCGATGGTCCCCGGCGCATCTACTATCACCCTCCCGCCAGTTGGGCGCGATCCGGCGATGCTCGGGCCGCGATCTTCCACCCGAAGGATTCCACCCAGGCCAGCGTAACCATCCAGGCTTCGCCCGCGGAGCAGGCCCGGATACGATTCGACGCCGGTGGCCTGAAGTCCTTGCGGGAGATCGCCCTCGCCATGGTTCCGGCGGGTGCCACCGAGGTCAGCGAAGTGTGGGAGATGGTCAATCCTGTCGTGCTTCAAGGCTGGACCAGCTTCGAGATCGGCCTCGACTACGTTCACTTCGGCCGGCGATTCTGCCGGAGCATCCTGCTCATCAATCTCGATGCCGAACGGCAGATCTCCTTCACCATCGATGCCGATCCCTCAGAGTTTCAGCCGCTCTACAAGACCACCTATCGAACTCTCGCGACATGGTGGGAGCCCGCCGCCGGGGACTCGCAGTGAGCGGTCGCGCGGCTTGTCGCCACGCAGGTCGCGAGAGTAGCGAATCGCCCGCGTCGCGAGCATTCATGCGCATCCCGCAGACGCAGTCCCGGGAGAAAAATGGTGCACCGTCTGGGACTCGAACCCAGAACCTAGTGATTAAGAGTCACTTGCTCTACCAATTGAGCTAACGGTGCCCGGATCAAGCGGGCGCGGAACGTAGTGGGCACTTGCGACGGCTCAAGCAGATTTTTGCGTGGAATTGCAGCGGACGCATTTCGGTAACTCCCGCAAACCGACGGGCCTTGCTTCTGCTTATCTCAGCGGTGCAATCATGAGCCAACCTCGCGCCCTTCTCGTCGTCGAATCTCCCGGGATCGAGCTGTTCTATCGCCGCACTCTCTCCGGCGTGGGGCTCGATGTGGTCAGCGTTCGCGATGGTGAAAGCGCGCTCGCTCAGTTGCGCACACCGCAGCCCGTCATCATTGCCCTCGACCTTCAATTGTCCGGAATGGGCGGCATCGAATTCATGCGCAATCTACGCGTGCAGCGCGCCGCCGCCGCTCCGCCGGTGGTCGTGCTGCCGCTGCTCGACAGCCAACTCACCGCAGCCGCAAACGGGACCAGCGGATGCCGTTTGCTCACGCACGAGCAGGCCCCGCTCAAGACCCTCGCCTTGCTCGCGCACACCCAGGCCCGCTTGCAGGGCGCACCCGCGATGCCGGTGCCGCCGGCCCCGGCGGAGTGGTTGCCGCACGCCCTCGCGCATCTCGTCGCGCTCCACGAGATCATCCACACGCTTGGCCGCGAGCCGGGCCTGGCCGAGGTGCGACGCCGGATGGCGAGTGAAGCCCACGGCCTCGCTGAACTGCTCCACCTCGCCGACGAACCCGGCCTCGCGGAACTCGCCGTCGCGTTCGAGGCCCTGGTCATCGAGCGCCTCGATTTGCCGGAGGGAATCTCAGGCTCCTCGATGCACACCCTCGGGCAGGTCATCGATTTCCTCGGCGCGCATCTGCGCCAGTTCACTCCGCGCGCGGTGCAGTCCGCGCGTGGCAGCCGGATCCTCGTCGTCGATGACGAATCGCTCGTCGGCCAGCTCGTGGCTGCCGCGTTGGATTATTCGGGATTCGAGTCCCACATCGCAGACTCTCCCAGCGCGTGCCTCAGCGCCGTGCAGACTTCGGTCTTCGATCTCGTGCTCCTCGACATCGGCCTGCCGGAAATGAGCGGCTTCGATCTCATCGGGCACATCCGCAACTCCGACGCCCACGCGACCGTGCCCATCCTTTTTCTCACCGGCATGACCACCTTCCAGAACCGCGCCAAGGCGGTCCTCACCGGCGGCAATGATTTCATCCCGAAGCCGTTTGACCCGCTTGAACTCGGCCTCAAAGCGCTGCTCTGGATTCAGCTCAGGCGGACCGGCGCGAAGTGATCCGCCCGCATGAGATCGGCGGCGATCGCGGAAATTGCGTGAAACAAACCGGAGCGATCCGCGTATATAAGATTACGTGAACCAGCATCCGAAAAACTCCGCATATTCCCTCTTGCACGAACCCAAACCTCCGCTTAAAGACCACGCCATGAAGCCCCTCGCCCCGTCCTTCACCTCCCTTGCTGCCGCAATTCTGTTTGCCGCAAGCATTTCTGTCATCGCTCAGGAAGCTACGACTGATCCGGTCGGATTCGTGACTTCGAATGTCGCCGCCGGAACCGGCACCGACTCAAAGTTGACCTTCGCCGCGCTCGGCCTCACGCGGCCAGTCGATTATCAAGGCAGCGCGGAAACCGCGAGCGGCGGCACGACCACGGTCATCGATAACGAAGCTCCGGCAGGCTACGGCATCGTCGTCACCGCATCGACTCCGTATTTCCTCGAGATCACTTCTGGGCCGGCAGCCGGGACCACCTACGACATCAGCAGTGCCACGGGCATGACGATCACGTTGGTGCAGAGTCTCGCCGCCAGCGTCGCTCCGGGAGTCACGTTCAAGATTCGCAAGCACTGGACGCTCGGCAGCGTCTTCGGCGCGACCAACTCTGCTGGGCTTGCGTCGGGCACCGGCGCATCGTCGTCGGACACGATTTCGATCTACACTGGCGCTGGCTACGACGTTTTCTATTACAAGTCCGGCGGCATCGGTGGCACTGGATGGCGCTCGACTCTCAGCACGTCGGTCGATCGCCAACACGCGATCATCTATCCCGACGATGGAATGGTTATCGCCCGAAAGACCGCTTCGATGCTTCCGGTGGTTTTGGCAGGCGCCGTGAAGACCGGGGTAAGCTCGTATCCGATCTCCACCGGCCTGAACATCGTGACCAACCCGTATGCAGCGCCGATGACACTTGGAACCTCCGGAATCTACACGGCGAACGCCTCTACAGGTCTTCTCGGCGGCACCGGCGCCTCGTCGGCTGACAAGGTGCTCCTGTGGAACGGGACCGGATACACCACATACTATTACAAGACGGGCGGCATCGGCGGCACGGGCTGGAGGAGCACAGCGAGCACTTCGACCCCCGAAGATGGCGCTTCGATCCCCGTTGGTTCAGCGGTTCTCGTCGTGCGAATCAACGCAGGGTTCAATTGGATCATTCCCCAGCATCCGGCAACGCTTTAATCCCAACCCCCAACCCCCCGAAAAACCGTGAATCGAAAGATTGCCATTCTCGTCTGCGCTCTCGCGAGTGCCGCCCGACTTAACGCAGCGAGCGTTACTTGGGGCTCTCAGGAAACCGTCGGCTTTGCTCTAGGCCCCGGCGTCCTTCTCGCGCAAGACAACTTGGTTCAGGTTGGCGTGTTTGACGTGCCTTTGGCGACCGTCGAGGCAAACGCCAATAACTTGGGCTACCTCTTCCAGCACTTCCAAGTGCTCGACACCGCGCGCGTTGCGAGGGGGGCCACGGACGGCTTCACTGGCTATGGCGGGAGCACGTTCAACATCGATACGCGAGCCAGCCAAAACGCACTTGGGGGTCAACTGCTCTACGTTTGGGCATTCAATTCCACCGTTAACACCACCAACCCGCAGAATAGCAGGGACACAGCGACGCAATACGCGCTGCTGACATTAAACACCAGCGCTTGGACCCTGCCGACCGATCCGGACCCAGGTGCCCCCGGAACCGTTTTCTCGGATGTGAACCAGTTGACCACTGGAGACAACTTGCCGTTGCAGGCGCAAGCGCGCCTGATCGCGGGAACATTCCCGGTCAATGCGGCGGGTGCAGGCGGCACCAACCACTTCGGTCTGGTCAACGTCCCGGAGCCGTCCACCGGCCTGATGCTGAGCCTCGGCCTGCTGGCCCTCGTTCGTCGCCGCCGATAATCCCCGGCGCACGTCTCTTTTGTGAAAGGCAAGCCACCCGGCTTGCCTTTCGCTTTTAGGCCCATAGCTTCCGCGCCATGCCGCAATTTCGCTTCGTCGCCAAGGGATCGGATGGGAGGCTCGTGGACGGCCTCATCACCTGCAACGACCGCGCCGCCGCGATCCGGCAGGTGGAAAAGGAACACGGCTTCCCGATCAAGATCGAGCCTGTCAGCTCACCCGTGGAGAGCAAGCCCGGCAGGCAGACCGAGTCCTCGCCCGCGGCTGACCGCCCCGCGCCAGTCGGCGAGCTTCAAAATCTCTCGCACACACAGCTCCACCTTTTCACCGAGCAACTCGCGCATCTGCTGACCTCGGGCATGACGCTCGACGAAGCGCTCGGCGTGATGGTGAAACGGATGAAGCACCCGAAGCTCGGCGGCATCTCGCGTTCATTGCACCAGGCGCTCGTCGAGGGCCGCAGCCTCTCGCAGGCGCTTCGCGAGTTCCCGAAAATCTTCTCACCGCTCTACGTGAACATGGTCGCCGCCGGCGAAGTCTCCGGCGCGCTCGCGGAGATCCTGCGCCGCCTCGTGATCTATCTCGGCGAAGCCAAATCGCTGCGCGACCGCGTGCAGCAGGCGCTCGTGTATCCCTTCCTGCTCGTCGTCGTCGGCGCGCTGCTCATCGCCTTGTTCATGGTGAAGGTCGTGCCGCAACTGACCGACTTCTTCGTCAAGACCGGCCAGGAACTCCCAAACGCCACCAAGCTTCTCCTCGGCGTGAACTACACGATCACGCACTATTGGTGGGTCGCGGTCATCGCCGTCATCGGCGGGCGCATGCTCTTCAAGGCCGCCACGCGTTCGCGCGAAGGCCTCCGCGCGTGGGATGCCTTCGTGTGGCGCGTGCCGCTCATCAGCATCCTCATCCGGCACCGCTTCTACGCGCAGTTCGCCCGCACGCTCGGCACGCTCATGGACAATGGAGTCACGCTGCTGCGCGCGCTCGAGTTGCTCGAGGAGAGCGCCGGCAACGAATTCATCCGCCAGAAACTCGTGCACGTCCGCAACGCCGTCGTCGATGGCGCCACGCTCTCGACCGCGGTCGCCGAGTTCCAGATCTTCCCCGAGCTGTATGGCGACATGATGGCCGTGGGCGAGCAATCCGGCCGCTTCGCGCAGTCCATGCACAGCATCGCCGACATCTACGACCGCGAGCTCGACAAACAGGTCAGGATCGTCTCGACGCTGATCCCGCCGCTGATCCTGCTGGTCATGGCGGCGGTCATCGGCGTGGTCGTGTATGCGATCCTCAGCGCCGTCTTCGGCATGAGCAACAGCCTCCGCAACCGCATCCAATGATCGGGATCTGTTCCAGTCGCCTTTCAAGCTGAGATCGACCGCTCCACGTTCATCAGGCGCGGGCATTCCGCTCATCTTCAAAGCGACTTGGATTTAGCTTGCGGTGAAGCGCACTCGCGGCCACTTCTGCGCCGCTCAATGTCTCCTCCGCGCCGGCTATTCTCCTGCCTCGCATTCGCGATCCTCATCGCGTCGGGCGTGCATGGGCAGGAGCTGAAAGTGCAGCCGACTCCGTTCACGACGTGGCTGGATTTCCGCGCGCTCACTCGGCCCGGCGCGGCGAAGCCGGGACTGCCCATCTGGATCGAGGGCGTGCAGCGCGTCGCCGACGCGACCGGCCGCACCGTCTATCGCATCCGCCTCCGCCATCTCGGTGGACTCGGCGATCAACTTCAGCTCCGCCTCTTTTACCGAGACCTGCCGAATGCCGGCCCGAGCGTGACCGGCTGGACGGAGACCGGCTCCCAGCCCTTTTCGGCGGGACCGCTCGGACAGGGCTTCGGCGTGGACACTTCCGAGACGCTGATCGTGCCCGCTGGTGCGCTCGATTACCTCGACGTGGAAGCGCCCGGAGACGGCAGTAATCTGCGCGGCGCCTTCGTCAGCGCGCTGCGCCGCGACAGCATCTGGCACGCGCTCGATTTCGCCGAGCCGGACAATCTGCTCGATCCCTTCCGTGTGCCCGGCCCGATGCCTGTCTCGGAAGAAGACAATCTCCTCTTCGGCCGCGTGCGCGCCACGCTCGACGCCGAGCCGCTTACGCTCGATCCCCGGCACGCTCCCGACGGTGCCTACGAGTTCACGCTCAACGCGCCGCCGCTGCTCGCCGCGGTGACATTTGAAATCCTCGGCGCGAACCCGACAGCGCTGCCTCACGCGTTCATCAACGGCCAGCCTCTCGGCACCGCGAGTGTCACCTTTCCCGATCTCGCCGATCCCGCCTTTCGCGGCGAGGCGCGTCCGCTCGAGAAGAGCCTCCGTTTCCGCTACACCGGCTGGCTCCGCGGACAGGTCATCGTGCCCGGGCCGATGCTGCTCGGCGGGTTGAATACTTTTGTTTTGCGCGTAAATGAGGAGGCGACCCCGGTCGTCATCCGGGTCGTCGAGATCGAACTCAAACATCCCTCGGCGCTCTTGGACTACGACATCAAGCCCTGATCAATCCTATGAAACTCCGCACCCCATCACGCGCCGGCTTTACGCTCATGGAAATCATGCTCGTCGTCGCGATCATCGCGCTGCTCGCCGGCCTGCTCGTCTATAACCAGATCGGCGTGCTCGACACCGGCAGCGAGACCGCCGCCCGCGCGAACATGAACACCATCAAGATGAACCTGGTGACCTACCGGATGAGCGCCGGAAACTTTCCCAGCACCGACCAGGGCTTGAAGGCGCTCGTCTCCCGCCCCGAGTCCGAGCCGCGTCCGCTCAATTGGAAAAAGATTCTCGATGAAGTGCCGCGCGACCCATGGGGCCGCGAGTTCTTCTACGCGAACCCCGGGGTCAAACACCCCGATAGTTTCGACCTCTATTCCGCTGGCAAGGACGGCAAGCCGAACACCGAGGACGACGTCGCGCCGTAGCTAGAGCACGGTGCCGCGCAGGATCAGCATCGCTGCGCTGAAGTAGATCAGCAGCCCGGTCACATCCACGAGGGTGGCGACAAACGGCGCGCTCGACGTTGCGGGGTCCAGGCCGAGCCGGCGCAGGATCAGCGGCAGCATCGAACCGCAAAGCGTTCCCCAGAGCACCACGGACGCGACTGTCACTCCCAGCGTCACGCCGATGAGCACTCCGTGCGCACCGTAAGTCTGTGGTGCGAAATGCCCGGCGACCACAACGCGCACGACGCCGAGCACCCCGAGGATCGCGCCGAGGATCAGGCCGGACGCGATCTCACGCCGCAGCACGCGCCACCAATCCCGCAGCGTCACCTCGCCCAGCGCCATCGCCCGGATCACCAGCGTGGACGCCTGCGAGCCGGAGTTGCCGCCGCTCGAGACGATCAGCGGGATGAACAACGCCAGCACCACCGCGCGCTGCAACTCGTGCTCGAAGTAGCCGATCACCGTCGCCGTCAGCATCTCGCCGAGGAAAAGCACCGCGAGCCATGGCGCGCGCTTCTTGATCAGTTCGCCGATCGGCGTGTCCATGTAGGGCTCGTCGAGCGCCTCGGTGCCGCCGAGTTTTTGGATGTCCTCGGTCGCCTCCTCCTCCTGCACGTCGAGCATGTCATCCACCGTCACGATCCCGAGCAGCTTCTCGTCGCTGTCCACGACCGGCAGCGTGTTGCGGTCATATTTTTTGAAAAGCTCGAGCGCTTCGCTCTGCGGGTCCGTCGCGTGCAGCGCCACGAACGACGAGTCATGAATGTCATCGACGATCGTATCGAGCGGGCGCAGCAGAAACTCGCGGATGCGCACGTCGTCGATCAGCCGTCCGCGATCGTCGGTCACGTAGATGACATTGAGCGTCTCCGAGTCGTTCCCGTGATCGCGGATGAAATCGAGCGCCTGCCGGACCGTCCACTGCGGCCCGACCTTGATGAAATCAGGCGTCATCAGCCGGCCGACAGAACCCTCGGGATAATTGAGCAGCGATTGCGCGATCTTCTTCTCCTCCGGCGAGAGGAGCTGAAGCATCTGCGCGACCGCCGTGCCGGGCAGCTCCTCGAGCAGCGCGGTGCGGTCGTCGGGCGACATTTCATTGAGGATCCGCGCCGCGTCACCCGCGCCCATGGCCTTGAGCAGCGCGGTCTGCGCATCGGGATCGAGATACTCGAACACATCCGCCGCCTGCGTGTGCGGCAGCAGCCGGAAGACGATCGCGCGGTCCTGCTCCGGCAGGTCGTTTACGATCTCCGCGACATCCGCCGGCGAGAAATCCACCAACACCTCGCGCAATGCGGCAAAGTTGCGCATCTCGATGAGCGATTGGATTTCGGGGCCGAGCAGATGTCCGATCATGTGCGGTCGGTAGTGGGCGCGAGGCGCGCCAGCGTCCACGAAAATTTTTCCAGTCGCGCCACTCGACACGCGCACGGCGACGCTGAACAGTTCGCGCTGTGAGCTACACGGTCTTCGCCCGCAAATATCGCCCCCGCACCTTCGATGAAGTCATCGGGCAGGATCACATCGTGCGCACGCTCAAGAACGCCATCGCGCAGGAGCGGCTCGCACACGCCTACATCTTCGTCGGCCCGCGCGGCACCGGGAAGACCTCCACCGCGCGCATCCTCGCCAAGGCGCTCAACTGCACCGACGGCCCGAAGGTCGATTTCGATCCCGATGAGCCGGTGTGCCGCGAGATCGCCGAGGGCCGCTCGATGAATGTGCTCGAGTTCGACGCCGCCTCGAACACGCAGGTGGACAAGATCCGCGACATCATCATCGACAACGTCAAATACGCGCCCGTCGGCGGGAAGTATAAGGTCTATGTCGTGGACGAGGTCCACATGCTCTCGACCTCGTCGTTCAACGCGCTGCTCAAGACGCTCGAGGAACCGCCGTCGCATGTCGTCTTCATCTTCGCGACGACCGACGTGCAAAAAGTGCCGACGACGATCCTCTCGCGCTGCCAGCGCTTCGACCTCAAGCGCATCCCGACCGCACTCATCCGCGACCATCTCCTGTTCATCGCCGGAAAGGAAGGCATCGCGCTCGCCAGCGCCGCCGCCGAGGCCGTCGCGCGCGGAGCGGAAGGCGGCATGCGCGACGCGGAGTCGATGCTCGATCAGCTCGTCGCGTTCTGCGGCGACAAGATCGACGAACCCGACGTGCTCCGCGTCTTCGGCTTCACCTCGCAGCAGACCATCGCGCAGCTTTGCGAACAACTGCTCGCGGGCGATGCATCGGCTGCGCTGCGGACCGTTCATGCCGAGGCCGAGGCCGGCCGGGATCTTACGCGCCTGCTTGGCGATTTCATCGCTCACCTTCGCTCGCTGCTCGTCTCGCAGGCGGACCCGGACGCGCTGCGCGAGGAACTCAGCCCGGAGACTCTCGCCACCGTGCGGGATCAGGCTGGGCGCATCGACCAGGCGCGCCTGCTCGACCTCATCGAACGCTGCGCCGAGGCCGAGCAGCGGATGAAGTGGGCGCCGAACAAGAAGATGCATCTCGAGATCGCAGTCATCCGCGCGATCCAGACACTCAGCCAGGCCACGCTCGGCGAAGTCCTCGACGCGCTTTCCGCAATGCGTGGCGGTGCGCCCGCGCCCGCGCCGAAACCCGCGCCGCAAAAGCCGGCTCAGCCTGAACGGAAGCCGCCGCAGGCTGCCGCAGTCGAAGCGCCGGCGGCCAAACCAGAGACACCCGCTCCCCGCCCGGCTCCGGCCCCTGCATTCGTGGAAAAATCGCCTGCTATCGCCGAGGCGCCGGAACCGCCACTCGATCCCGCTTCGCTTTGGTCCGCGCTGATCCAGCGCGTGCGCCGCGAACGCCCGCTGCAGGCAGCTAATATCGAGCGTGCCGTGCTGCTCGAGGTCCGCGGCGGGTCCGCGACCATCGGTATCGACGCGAACGACGCGCTCGCCTTCGAACTCCTCGACACGCCCGCGAATCACAAACTCTTCGACTCGCTGCTCGGCGAGATCGCCGGCCGGCCGATCACGGTCAAATTCATCAAGCGCGCGGGCATCGCTCCCGCCGTCGCGACGGAAGCGGTGCCGCCGGAGAATCCCGCCGCCGACTTCCGCGACGATCCGCTGATCCGCAAAGCGCTCGAAATTTTCAAAGCCGAAATCCAACCCGCCTAAACCGACATGAACATTAAGAAGATGATGCAACAAGCGCAGCAGATGCAGCAGCAGATGCTCGCCGCGCAGGAAAAGCTCGCCGAGCAAACCGTCGAGGCCACGGCTGGAGGCGGAAAGGTCACCGTCGTCGCCAATGGCGGGGGCGACGTGATCTCGATCAAGATCGCGAAGGAAGTCGTCGATCCCGAGGACGTGGAGTTTCTCGAGGACCTCGTGCTGACCGCGGTGAAGAAGGCGATCGAGGACGGCAAGGCGATGTCGCAAGCCGAGATGAGCAAGCTCATGCCGCCGGGCATGGGCGGGATGGGGTTTTAATTGTAGCTACGCCGCTCTGCGGCGTGAAACGGCCCGGAGGGCCGTTGCTACAGCAGCGCCTCAATTTTCCGCTGCCGCTCGCGCGCTTCGGCGTAGAGCTTCGCGTATTGCGCACGCGGTTTCACCGGCGGCCCGAACCTTGTCGCGGTCGGCGTGTCGCCGAGTTGTTCTAGCGCGTAGATGGCGGCGCCGCGGATGGACGCTTCCATTTCCTCGCTCGGGTAGAGTGGCTGCCCGAAGACATCGGCGAGCCGCTGGAGCGCCTGTGCGCTGCGGAGGATGCCACCGCTGACGATCAGCTTCGGCGTCGTTTTTTCCGTCGCAAAGATCAGCTCCGCGATGCGCGCGAGCCGCTGGTAGCTGGCCTCGGTGATCGCCTGAAGGAGGTCGAGCGCCGTGGTGTGGTGCGTGATGCCGACGATCGCGCCGCGCTGTTCCTCGTTCCATTTCGGCGCGCGCTCCGCGTTCCAGAACGGGAGCACGCTCAGGCCCGGCGCCGGGCCGGGGCGCTGGGCGAGCTCGGCTTCGAGCGCCGCGTCGTCGGGCAGCTTCAACTCGCGAAGTCCCCACGCGCGCAGATTCCCCGCGTTGCTGATCGCGCCGCCGACGAGGTAGCGCCGCGCATCCACGCGGTAACACGACACGCCAAACGGCGCGCGCGGCGTGCCGGTCTCGCGAATGACGCGCAGCGCTCCGCTCGTGCCGAAGTTGATCGCGGCGATGCCCGGTCGCGTGGCGCCGGAGCCGAGATTGCTCGCGGCGCCGTCGCCGATGCCGGGGAACCACGGAACGCCGCGCAGCTCGGGGAACTCCCGCGCGAGCAGGCCGGCGACCGGAAGCGGCGCGTCGCTGAGCGGCCGCAGCAGTGCTGGTGAAATCGCACATGTCTTCAGCAGCTCTGCGTCCCATTGCATCGTTGACGGATTGAAGAGCCCGGTGCCCGTCGCCATGCCGAGGGCGCAGTGCGCGCCGCCGGTGAGCTTGAGCTGGAGCCACTCGGCGGGGGACATCCATTGCTTCACGCGCGCCCACACCTTCGGCTGCGTGCGGCGCAGCCACTTGAGTTTCGCCGGCCAGAACGACGCGCGCACCATGCATCCGGTGCGTGCGTGCAGCGCCTTCTCGCCGAACTTCTCCCGCAACGCCGCCGCGTCCGCGCGGCACCGCGAGTCGGCCCACGTGATGACGCGCGTCACCGGGTCGCCCTTCGCATTCACGCCGAGCAGGCTGTGCCAGAAGCTCGACACGCCGATGCCGGCGATGGCCCGCGTGCGCATCGCGGGGTCGCTGCGATAGACGCGCATCGTCTGGTCGAGGCAATGCCGCACCGCACTCATCAGAGCGGTCGGATCGAGTTCCGCGCCGCCGTCGGGAGAGGTGATCAGCTTGTAGGTCTGCTGTGTCGTGGTCGGCAGGATGCGGTTCGCGTGCGCGTCGAAAATCGCCGTGCGAGTCGAGGAGGTGCCGAGGTCGAGGGCAAGGACGAGATGGGAAGGCATCGGCGCGGAAGGAAACAGGATTGAGCCGGCGCGAACGAGAAAATTGTCAGCCGGCGTCAGGTTCAATCAAACAATGCGCCCACCGCATGGCGCGTGGGTGCGAGCGATCACTTCGACTTCAGCCCCGCCGTGTTCACGGCGATCACGCGGTAGCGGTGCGCCTTGCCCGGCTCGGCGTTCGTGTCCGTGAAGCGCATCTGCACGAGCGGTTGCACGGGCGTGTCGCTGTATTGGAGTCCTTGGAAGATCGGTCGGCCGAATGGGTTCTTCGGCTGTTCGGGGATGTTCGCGAGCAGTTCGCCGTCGCGCTCGATGATGAATCCTGCGAGGCCGCTCTCGAGGTCGGCGTCGGCTTGCCACGTGATGTCTTTGCCGTTCACGCGCACGTTCGTCGGCGCGGGCGGCGGCGTGGGGTCGGCCACGGCGGTGTCTTTCACGAATTGCGCCCACGCTTTCGCGATCGCCTCATTCGGCAGCCACACGGATTTCTCCGGCGCGCCGGAGAATTTCGCGGACGGCACGGGCGCGACGACTTCGCCTTCGCCGAGATACAGCGGCGCGAGCTGCGCTCCGGATGCTGGCATCGGTTTCAATGGGGCGCCGGTTTTCGCCGGCAGGCGCGCGGTGAGGCAGGCGTCGAGCCACGGGATCGCGAGGTAGCGCTGGTTGCCGCATTCGTGAGCGGTGAGCGGATCGACGGCGACACCGATGAGCGCGCCTTTGCCGCGCATCGCCGTGAAGAAAATCTCGTTGCCCGGCCAAACGCCTGCGAAGCGGCCCTCCTTGACGGTCACACCTTCCTTCGTGCCGAGGTTGCACATCACGGGCACGAGCAGCGCGGCGTTGGGGATCGAGTAGGGCGCGGGTTTGTTCTCCGCGGCTTTCACAGGCGGCACGCCGGAGCGCAGCCACGCGGCGGCGACGCGATCGGGATGCAGCAGCACCATGCCGCCGGCCCAGTGGCCGCCGCCGCTGTGACCCCACAGCGCCCACGGCACCTTCGCGAGTTCGGGATGGCCGGACTTCGCGGCGAGATCGGCGAGGGATTTTTGGAAGGCCGCGTCGGAGCCGTTGCGCGGGTCGCACCAGCGCTGGCAATCGGCTTTATCCGGTTGCTCGTAGGATGGCGCGAGCAGAGCGCATCCGTGCTTCTTCGCGAGCGCCTGCCAGTGCAGATCGAAGGCGCCGGTGAGCCCCGACTTGCACGAGCCTTCGCCGCAGCCGTGCTGATGCACGATCACACCGCGCAACGTCTTCACGCCCGGCGGGAGCCAGGCCGTGTAGTTCACGGGAAAGGCGAGTTCGCCGGGCGTCGTCGAAGCTTCGTAGCGCACCCGGTAGTAGGGTGAATCGGCGGGCGGGAAGACATCATACGGCGGCAGTTGGGCGGGAGCGGACGACGTGAGGAGGAGCAGGAAGGGGATGATGGAACGCATATGCGCGAGGCTGGCGATCGGCGTCGCCGTGCGCAAGACGCGGCTCGATCAGGCGAAGCGGCGGACATCGGTTCCGCAATTGAGCATGGCATCGTGAGGAGTAGCGGCAGCGGGTGGGACGGAGCAGGGGAGTGTCGAGCCGTGCGACGGCGGAGCGTAATCGGCACCTCGCAAAATTTTTCCACGACAAGCGCGCGCACTTTGCCAAAATGCGCGCCCCTCCGCTTTCACCGCTAACCACGATCAACCCACGCACATCATGACCAAATACGGCCTCAACATCGCTGACAAAGGCGCGCTCGACTTCCTCTCGCTCGGCGCGCTCATCCATCGCCTCGACCCCGGCATCATCCCGTTCCGCAAAGCGACGGAGTGCGCGATCCACGTCAGCGGGGGCGAGTTCAACTGCGCGGCGAATCTTTCCGACTGCTTCGGGCTCAAGACCGGCATCGCGAGCGCGATGGTCGATTACCCGATCGGTCACCTCATCCACGAGCGCGTGCGCGCGATGGGCGTGAAGCCGTTCTACAAGCAGTTCAAGCACGACGGCGTGCGCGGGCCGAACATGGCGACGGTGTATTCCGACCGCGGCCAGGGCGTGCGCGCCCCCGTCGTCTTCTACAACCGCAGCAACGAAGCCGCCGGCCAGCTCAAGCCGGGCGACTTCAACTGGGGCGAGATCTTCGGCCAGGGTGTGCGCTGGTTTCACAGCGGCGGCATCTTCGCGGCGCTCTCGGAGACGACTGGCGAAGTGATCATCGAAGCCATGAAGGCCGCGAAGGCCGCGGGCGCGGTGACTTCCTTCGATCTGAACTACCGGCAGAAGCTGTGGGACATCTGGGGCGGCCACGGCAAGGCGGTCGAAGTGCTCGCGCGCATCGTCGAGCATGTCGATGTGCTCGTCGGCAATGAGGAGGACTTGCAGAAGGGCCTCGGCATCGAGGGGCAGGATGTCGAGTCGAAGGGCAAGCTCGACCCGAGCGCGTTCTTCGCCGTCATCGAGAAGGCGGTGAAGAAATTCCCGAAGGTGAAGGTCGTCGCGACGACGCTGCGGGAAGTCCACTCGACCAACCGCCACACGTGGGGTGCAGTCGCATGGATCGACGGCAAGACCTTCCAGTCGCCGATGTGCGAACTGGATGTCGTGGACCGCATCGGCGGCGGCGACGGCTACGCGTCCGGTTTCATCTACGGCTTGCTCAACGGCGTGCCGGAAGAGGAAGCCGTGAAGCTCGGCTGGGCGCACGGCGCGCTGCTGACGACCTTCCCCGGCGACACCACGATGGCGACCGTCGAGCAGGTGAAAGCCTTCGCCAAGGGTGGCTCCGCGCGCGTGCAGCGCTGAGTGGGTATCTGAGCCACGGCTATCCAAGCTGTGTCGCCGCCCGCGCCGAAGGCCGACCCGTCCCGTCGCTGAATCAATGCGTGACTAGATCGTCCACCGTCCACATTTTCCGATCCGCGCCGGCGGAGCGGACCTCCATTCTGTCCTTTGAGAGCTGGTGGAAAAAGTAGGCGGTGCCCCAGCGGTCCATCAACTCGCCGTTCTCGTTGATCCCTTGGCCGGGCGGCGGACCGAGCCGGGCACCTGCTTCGTTGCCGCCCATGATGGCCTTCATCATCTCCGCGTTTGATCCGATCGGATTTTCCCCCAGGCGTGTGCGGAAGTCGCGGAACATCGTGCGCACTTCCTCCAGTTCATGGGTTCCTTCGCGCTCCTGTTCGGCTGGCTGCGCTTTTGCAGCCGGCTGTGGGGCGGGCATCGCGGGCGCCGGTGTGGGGGTGAAGCGGGTGAGCGGCTGGCCTGGGTTGACTGCGCTCGCGATTG
>JBEBGD010000180.1:0-5907 GCA_040081625.1 Chthoniobacteraceae bacterium | reverse complement strand
ACCTTGCGGCGCTTCTGGAAAAGCTGCCACGCCACGACCATCACCGCCAGCCAGCCCACTTGGAAAAGCAGCGCGCCGATGCGCAGTCGGCGCCGTTCGCGCGTCGCTTGCTCGTGGATCTCCGCCACTGCGGTCGCGTGGTCCGGCACCGGCGCGACGCTCGCGGACGCGGTGAATCGCTCATCCGTCGGATCGGATGGTGGAGCAGGCGGGGGAATCCCGGGCGCCGTCTCCGCGACGCTGACGTGCTGGCCGGCCTCGCTGTCGAGCCACGCGAGGAATTCGCCCGGGTCGCCGAGCGGCATCGTGATCTCCGGCGGCGCATCCGAGAGCTCGGCGTGCAGGTTCGCCTGGAACTCCTGGAGGTAGCTCACGTGCCGATCCGCCCCCGGTGCGATCGGCCAGCCCTGCGCCAGGAAGTCCGCCACCGCCGCCGGTTCGTCGTTCGCGCCGACCTGCGCGTGCAGCCATTCCGCGAGTCGCGCCGCGAGGATCACCGCGCGATCGGCTGGCAGTTCGGTCTCCAGCAGCAGCGCGAAGTCCTCCGCGTCCCCCGCGAGCGCCTTCTCCATCCGGTAGCCGGCGCGCGGCGCGTTGAGCACAGTCTCGAGCCGGTCCAGCCACGCATTGCTCCCGGAGAAAAGCTCGCCGCCGCCGTAGCCGGGCTCATCCCGGAGAGCCTGCGCGAGACGGCGGGCGGCGACCAGCGCGGCGAGGCGGCTCGCTTTGCCGAGCCGCTGCACGCCGGACGGGTCGAGCCGCGAGAATGACTCCTCGATCGGCTCGGCCAGCCCGCGCGAGGCCAGCCACCAGCCGAGTGCGGCGAGACCGAGCGAGCGATTGGAGGTGGACATCCGCGCACCGATAACTCGCACCCCATGCAATATACAAGTGCGACGTGCGGGCCACGTCGGGGATTGTCGCGCGGCGATTGCCGCCTACTCTGCCCGCCATGGTCTTCCGCCCGGAGGTCTTCATCTCGGCCACACCGAAGGAACTCGATCCGTATCGCGACGTCGTCAAAGCGGCGCTTCGCGAACTCGGCGCGCACGCCGTCGAGCACACCGACCTCAACGCCAGCTACGGCCCGCTCGATGGCATCTTAAAGGTCGCCATCGGCCACTGCGACGCGGTGCTCCACCTCACCGCGTTCGCCTTCGGCCCCGAGCCCACGCACCGCACGCACGGCGCGACGCGGCGCTCGTTCGGACATTTTGAATACGACGTGGCGCGCGCGCTCCACAAGGAAGTGCTCAGCTTCGTCGCCCGCCCCGGCACCTCCGTCGCACAGCACGCGCGCGAGGACGACGAAGCCCGCACGCTCCAGCACGAGCACCGCCGCGCCATCGAGCGTGGCGGCGAGCACTGGACCTTTGGCGGCCTCGACGAACTCGGCGAACTCATCCGCTCCCTGCGTCCGCGCATCATGGTGCGGCGCCGCCTCGCGCGGCTGCCCTTCGCCGCCCGCGGCAAGCAGCTCTTCGGGCGCGACCGCGCGCTCGCCGAGGTGCGCGATGCGCTCGCCGCCGGCCCCGTCGTCGTGCTCGAGCCGCCGCCGCAATTCGCCACGAGCAGCGCCAGCGCGGGCAAGAGCGCCCTCGCCGTCGAGGCCGCCTGGAGGCTGTATGAAAGCGGGCGCTACGACTTCGTCTTCCACGTGCCGGCGGTCAGCGGCGCCGAGCTGGAGAGCGAACTCGTAGCGCTCACCCACGGCGATTCGCTCGCCCTGGTGAAGGACGAGATCGCCGGCCACCGCGTGCGCCTCAATGCACTCCGCGCGTGGCTGCGCGCGGACGAACACGCCGGCCGCGTCCTCATCATCCTCGACGGCGTGGACACCGAGGCCACGTGGATCGCACTCGAGTCCATGCTCCCGTGGTTCGAGCGGGCCGCGCTCATCATCACCACACGCCAGCCGCGCGAAGTGCCCGGCGCCACGCGCATCGGCGTCGGCTCTCTCGCGGTGGAAGCCGCCGTCTCACTTCTCGCCACGCGCATCCACGGGCGCGAACCGATGCCCGCCGAGCTGCGTCCGCTCGAAGCCCTCGCCGCCGCGCTCGGCCAGCAACCCTTCGCACTCCAGCTCGCCGCCCGTGCGATCGCCGATTCCCGCGAGACCCCCGACGCCTTCCTCGCCGCGCTGGGTGCGGAGGTCGGCGCCGCAGCGCGCGGCGGCGCGTCGCAGACCGCCGGGTGGTTGCCCGTCGTCGAGAGCGTCGTGCGCCGCAGCATCGCGCGACTCGACTCCACCGCGCGCGGCCTGCTCTACGTGCTCGTGTGCCTGGCACCGCAGCCGACAGGCATCCCGCAATCGCTCATCGCCGGCGCCAATGACGCCGGCGCCGCGCGCGTCGCGCTCGGTCAACTCGAGAAGCTCGGGCTCGTCACCTTCGCCGACGAGGGCCAGCTCGTGCTCGTGCACCGGCTCGTGCGCGAGATCGTGCGCGACCGTCTCACCCCCGAGCAGACCGCCAACGCGATGGATTCCGCGCGCGCCCTCATGGAGAGCGCGCTGTCGCGCACCGGGCAGACCGCCAGCGCCGCCGTGGTGCGCACGCGGCTGGTCACCCACTGCCGCGTGTTGCTGGGCCAGCTAAACGGCCACCCGCTCGAAGTCCGCGCCGCCAGCCTCGCCCGCGGCGTGGCCGAATGGCTGCGCGACTGCGGGCGCACCGGCGCGGCCGAGCACTTCCAGCGGCGTGCGCTCGCCATCGCCGAGCGCGCGTGCGAGCCCGGCCACCCGGACCTCGTGCCCGAGCTGCGCCTGCTCGCCGCGATCCTGCACGACCGGCGTCGCTTCGCGGAAGCCGCGGAGCTTCACCGCCGGGCCATCGCCATCCTCGAAGTGCAACCCGCCACGCGGCCCGGCGAGCTGGTCACCGAACTCTTCGCCCTCGCCTCCTGCCAGCGCGTGGCCGGGCAGCTCGCCGAAGCCGTGCCCGTGCTGCGCCGCGCGCTGGAGACCGAGGAGCGCACGAGCGGCCGCATGCACGCGCGCACCGCCATCGCCGCGCACGTTTTCGCGAGCCTGCTCGAAGTCCTCCATCGTCCGCGCGAAGCCGTGCCGCTCTACCGCCGCGCGCTGGAGATCGACGAGCAACTTCCTCACTGCCCACCCGCCCGCGTCGGCGCGCGGCTGCACCACCTCGCCGTGGCCGTGGCTGCGTGCGGCGAGCACCACGAAGCCATCGCCCTGCACCAGCGCGCCATCCCGCTCGACGAACAAGCCTTCGGCAAAGCCCACCCCGAACTGGTCGCTCCGCTCAAGCAGCTCGCCGCGATCTTCGAAGTCGAATCCCGCCACGCCGAAGCCGCCGCCCTGCTCCGCCGCGCGCTGGCGATCGAGGAGAAGTCCGCCGGCGTCCCGCCGTTGGAACTCGCCAGCACCTTGACTAGCCTCGCCACCGCGCTCGCCGCCGGCGCCGCCCGCGCGGAAGCCGGGACGCTGGCCCGGCGCGCCATCGAGCTGATAGATCGCGGCCCGAAGTGGCACCCCTTGTGCCGGGTGCTGCGGGGGGAATGTGAAGGGTTGATCGAAGGCAGACTCGGAACTAATTCAGCGGCATGAACTGGCGTGAACGCATCGTGAGTGATCCGAACATTCTGCGCGGCAAGCCGTGCATCGTTGGGACGCGCATTCCGGTGGCGCTCGTCCTTGGTTATCTCGCGGCTGGCAAGGATGCGGCGGCGATCGCGATCGAGTTTCCGGACCTCACTGCGGCTGACGTGCTTGCCGCCCTACACTACGCGCGTGACCTCGCGGACTTCGATGCGGCGGCATGAGCCTGGCCTTCCTCAGCGACCAGTGCGTGCCGGCGGAGATCACTGATCTACTGAGGCAGCGCGGTCATCGAGTGATGCTCTTGCGCGAGGTGCTGCCGATTCGCGCGCCCGATCCGCAAGTGCTCGCGAAGGCGAGGGAGATGGATGCAGTGCTCGTGTCGCTCAATGGCGATTTCTCCGACATCGTCGCGTATCCACCCGCGCAACACGGCGGCATCGTTTCAATTCAACTGCACAATCACCCCGAGATCATTCCCGCGTTGATGAATGGGTTGGCCGCGTTCCTCGCGGCGAATCCGGCGCGCGAATTTTACCGCGGCAAGCTGCTCATCGTCGAAGTGCATCGCATCCGAATCCGCCAAGGTTGATTTGATTAGCGCGGCAAGTCTGTGGTAGTCCACCGCAATGCCCGAGACCGTCCGGTTCGACCACTACGAAGTCCTCACGCGCGACGACGGCGCGCTCTTCGAGCTCGGTCGCGGCGCGATGGGCGTGACGTATAAGGCGCTCGACACAAATCTGCGCATCCCCGTTTGCCTGAAGGTCATCGCCGCATCGCACCTGCACAGCGACATCGCGCGGCAGCGCTTCATCCGCGAGGCGCGCTCGGCGGCTCGCCTGCAAAACGCGAACGTCGCCGCCGTCTATCACCTCGGGCAGGCGGGCGAGACGTGGTATTACGCGATGGAGTTCATCGATGGGGATACCGTCGACGCGATGCTCAAGCGCAGCGGCCCGCTGCCGCCGAAGCTCGCGCTGGAGATCGTCGATCAAGTCGCCAAGGCGCTCGGCGCCGCGGAGCCGCACGGGCTGGTGCATCGCGACATCAAGCCCGCGAACCTCATGGTCATCCGCGAGGATGATCACGTGCTCGTGAAGGTGATCGACTTCGGCCTGGCCAAGTCGTCGCTGCCCGATGACGAGAGCGCGACGCTCTCGATGGGCGGCTTCGTCGGCACCCCGCACTTCGCCTCGCCCGAGCAGCTCGAGGAGCGCGACCTCGACGTGCGCTCGGACATCTACAGCCTCGGCGTCACGCTCTGGTTCATGCTCGCGGGCCGCACGCCCTTCGCCGGCTCCATGGCGCAGGTCATGAGCGCGCACCTCTCGAAGACGCCGCCCTTCGAGAAGCTGCACGTGCCTCCTCCGCTCGCGCGTCTGCTCCGCCGCGTGCTCGAGAAGAAGGCGCTCGATCGTCCGCAGAATGCCGCCGAACTGCGCCGCGAGATCGCCCGCTGCGTGAGCGAACTCGACTCCCCCGAAGCGCTCGCCGCCGCCAATGAGCCGCTCGCCGCGCCCGATTCGCAGGAGAGCTACCACACGCAGGTCGATCCCGCGCTGATGGGCGGCGACGCGGTGAAGTTCGAGCCAGGCGAGCTGGTCGCCGCGCGCTACCGCATCATCGAGGCACGCGGCGACGCAAACCTCGGGCGCATCTTCCGCGCGCACGACCAGACGCGCGCGCAGGACGTGAGGCTCGTCGTGCTGCACGAGTCGCTCACGCTTTCCACCGAGTCGATGAGCGCGCTGGAGCGGATGCTCGAGCTGCTCGTCCCGCGCCCGCACCCGAATATGCAGCGCATCGAAGCGATCGAGACGGTCGGCAGCGCGAGCTTCCTCGTGATGGAGTGGATCGAAGGCGGGTCGCTGGTCGAGCTGCTGCGCGCCCGCCGCGAACTGGCCGCGCCCGAGGTCGTCGCGCTTCTCGTTCCCGCCGCTGCCGGGCTCGACCACGTGCTCGCGTGCGGCGTCGATGAGACGGAGATCGCGCTGCACCGCGTCATGGTCGGCTTTCCCGCAAAGCCCGGGATCGACTGGCTGCACGAGCCGCACGACCGCTGGCCGGATCACACCGTGAAGATCAACCCGCTCTCGCGTCGCGGTGCCGTGTCCGCCGGCGAGACGTGGGCCGGTGGGCAGACCTTGGTCGATGCACCGCGCGCCACTGGCGGCGCCGCGGGTCGCGCCGTGCGTTCGCTGGCAGCCGTCGGCTACGAACTGCTCGGCGGCAAACTCTCCCCCGCCGATCTCGCCGCCGGCAGCGTGCAGTTCAAGCCGCTCTCCGCCCTGAGCGAAGCGGGCAACGAAGTCCTGCGCCTCGCCTTCTCCCCCGAGCCGCCCTTC
>JBEBGD010000017.1:0-72783 GCA_040081625.1 Chthoniobacteraceae bacterium | reverse complement strand
GGTCTCGGGTTCGCCGCCGGCGGCACCGCCATCGAGCCAGGTGATCTGCTCGATTTGCGGCTTGGGCTGAAATTTCGCGACGACTCCGAAGATGATCAGCACGAGCAGGTGGACGCCGCCGACGACGAGCGCGGTGCGGCGGAATTCGCGCTGCTCGCTCGCGAAGGCCGGCTCGGCACCGGGCAGGCGCGTCTCCTGTTCGGCTTGGCTCAGGCGCGGCATGGCTACGGGCGCTCGGGATTCGTCACGACGCCGACGCGCTTGATCTGCGCGCGCTGCACGGCGTCCATCACGTTCATGAGCTTTTGCACGGCGAGGTCGCGATGCGCGCGGACGACGACGGCGACGTCCGGGTTCGCTTCCTTGAGGGCGGCGAGCTGTGCGTCGAGTTGGTCGAGTGAAGTCGGCTGGCCGTTGAGCTCGAGGCTTTCGTTCTGGTCGATCGCGATGTTTTGCACCTCGGATTGATCGACCTGGTTCTTCGCCGCGTCACTGGTGGGCAGCACGAGATCGACGCTGTTTTCCATGAGCGGCGTGGTGATCATGAAGATGATCAGCAGCACGAACGCGAGGTCTAGCAGCGGCGTGACATTGAGCTCGCTGAGCGTCTGGAAGGACTGGCGGCTGGTGTAGCGGCGCATTCGGAATCGTGATCAGTGATCGGTGATCGGTGATCGGTAACCGCACGGCTGCGCGACTTTTCCGATCACGGAATACGGATCGCCGATCACAGGCGTTTCCTTTCCCCGCCGTGATCGACGTAGCGGTGCTCGAAGGCGCTCACGAGCTCGGCGGCGAAGTTGTCGAGCTCGACGACCATCGCGCGGATGGTGGTGAGCAGGAAGTTGTAGCCGAACATCGCGGGGATCGCGACGAGCAGGCCGGTGACGGTGGTGATGAGCGCGGCGCTCACGCCGGGCGCCATCGCGGCGAGGTTCGCGGAGCCGGCGCGGGCGACATCGGAGAAGGTATCCATGACGCCCCACACGGTGCCGAGCAGGCCGAGAAAGGGCGCGCCGCTCACGGCGCTGGCGAGGAAGATCATCTGCGACTCGAGGCGCAGCGCGCTCTCGCCGACGGCGCGCTCGAGCGCGGTCTGGACCATGCGCATCTGCGAGGCGGAGATTTTCGGCGCCGTCTCGAGCCGGGCGCGGAAGGTTTCATCGACCTCGGCGCTGCCGAGCAACTGGAAGCAGAGCTCGCGGCAGCCGGCTTTATAGACGGAGAAGACGGGCGCACCCTCGAAGCGCGCGCGTTCCCAGAAGAGGTGCAGCGGCTGGCGGTCGGCGCGGAAGAGCGCGAGGAAGCGCTCGCGGACGCGGTCGGCGCGGCGGACAACGCGGAACTTCGTGACCATGACGGTCCACGCAATGACCGAGCCGGCGAAGAGCGCGACGAGCACGAGGCGGCCGGGCAGCGTCGAGTTTTCGAGCGCGAAGATCAGGCCGCCGGCGCTGGACGTGTTGGCAAGAATGAGGTTCGCGAAAAGCGTTGGCGCCATCGGAGCGGGCTTGCTGTAGTGCGCGTTGCCGACTTTTGCCAAGACCAATCCTCACGTGCGCCATTTCATCTTTCTCCTCCTCGTCTTCACCGCCCCGCAAATCCGCGCGCAGGAGAATCGCTACGACGCGTTCTCGAAGACGATCATGCCTTTCCTCGGCGTCATCGCGAAGGACGGGAAGTCGGGCAACCGTGCGTTCACGCTGAAGGTGCGGATTGAGCAATCCAGCGACCTGCCCGCGGAGCTGAACGGCGCGAGCGCGGAGATCGCCGTGCAGATGCCCGACAAGCTGCGCCTGCATGGGCCGCTGCTCGGCGGGACCTTTACGCTCGTGCGCGAAGACGAGAAAATCTGGATCGCGCCCGGCGCGAAAGCGCGCGCGCTGCTCGATGCGGCGGTCGCGGGCAAGGAGCTGCCGCCGGCGGAGAAGAAATTCAAGCTCAGCGAATTCGAGCTGCCCTTCCCCGAGAAGCAGCTCGTGTTTCTCGCGGCGCTTTTCACGATCAAGGATCTCGGCAGCGAGATGCTCGACGGCGTGGAGTGCCGCGTGATGGATGTGTCGCTGATGCCGGAGCTGGCCGAGTCGATCAAGGCCGCGGGCTGGACCGGGCGGCTCTGGATTCGCCCCGACCACACGCCCGCGCGGCTGACGCTCGCGAAGAAGGGCTGGCACATCGTGCTGCGTTTCGACGACGTGAAGTTTGCCGCGGAGCTGCCGGATGGGACGTGGGAGCCGTCGAGCGCGGAGGCGGCCGACGTGTTGCGCTTGGAGCCGAAGGAATACAGCCGCTTTCTGCGCGCGATCGGCGGCGGGGAGTAGGTGGCGCACGTTGTCCTCAACGTGAATTGAACGCTGCCCGCGCGGAGCGCGCTGGCTGAGTGTGTGTCCGCCTCGACCTGTCTTCGGCAGTCACGTTGAGGACAACGTGAGCCACGGGCGGCGAGTTCGCCCTTTGCGAATCGCGTGGCGTGGGCGATAGGCGCGCCCGGCTTATGAGAACCACACCACTCGCCGGGCGCGCCCGCATCGAACCGCTCGAAACCCGCATCGCGCCGGCGTTTGTCTCCGGCACTTTCAATCTCGCCGATCTCTCCGGCGCCAACGGCTCGACCTTCAATGGCGCATCCTCTGGTGATGCCTCGGGCGCGGCGGTGGGCGCGGCGGGGGATGTGAATGGCGATGGCTTCGGCGATTTCCTCATCGGCGCGTTCAATACCGGCGTCACCTATGTGATCTTCGGCCGCGCGTCGGGATTTCCGCGGGACGTGGACCTCGGCGATCTCACCGGAATCGACGGCTTCCAAATCACCGGTGGCTCGGGCTTCGACGGCGCGCGTGCGGCGGGTGACGTGAATGGCGACGGCTTCGACGATATCCTCGTGAACACGAGCAGCGCCGCGGCGGTGATCTTCGGCAAGGCGAGCGGTTTCGCGCCGCAGTTCTCCGTCTTCGCGTTGGATGGCAGCAATGGCTTCGTGCTGATCGGCGCCACCTCCTCGGTGAGCGGCGCTGGGGATGTCAACGGCGATGGCTTTGACGACGTGATCCTCGGGGACGTGAACGCCGACGGCAAAGGCGCGGCCTACGTGGTGTTCGGAAAGCGCGACGGCTTCGCGGCCACGATCGGCGTCACGACGCTGGCCGCCGGCGCGGGCGTGAAGCTGGCCGGTGTCGGCAGCGGCGACCAGGCGGGCCGTGCCGTGAGGGGCGCGGGGGATGTGAATGGCGACGGCTTCGCGGATGTGGTCGTGGGGGCGCCCTTCGCCGATCAAGTCGGCAACGACGATCGCGGCGCGGCGTATGTGGTCTTCGGCGGGAGCGCGCTGCCGGCGACGATCGATCTGAACGGGCTGGGCGGCGCCACGGGCTTCCGCGCCGAGGGCTCGATGGACAACGACAACGCGGGCATTTCCGTGAGCGCGGCGGGGGATATGAATGGCGATGGCCTGGCGGACGTGCTCGTCGGCGCGACGCGGGATGGTGCGGGAGGCCCGGAGAGCGGCGCGGGCGTGGCGTATGTGCTCTTCGGCAGCAGCGGGAGCTTCGCGCCGCGGTTTGGTCTCGATATCGGCCTCGCGCTCGCGGGAGTCGAAGCCGGGGACAATACCGGCAGTGCCGTGAGCGCAGCGGGCGATGTGAATGGCGACGGCTTCGACGACCTGCTCGTGGGCACCCTCAATGGAGGCGGGGCGAACGATCCCGGCACGGCCTACGTGGTCTTTGGCAAGGCGGGAAATTTCCTCACGCCGCCGAATCTCGCCACGCTCGATGGCACCGATGGATTCACCATCGTGGGCGAGGGAAACTTCGATAGCATCGGTCGGCGAGTGAGCGGCGCGGGCGACGTGAATGGCGACGGCTTCGCCGACGTGCTCGTGGCCGGCATCAATCCGAACAGCGGCGGCGGCGCCTCGTATCTCGTCCTCGGCGGGCCGAGCGGGACGTTCGTCGCTCCGACGATCGCGGCGGGCGGGAAGACCGCGACGTGGACCGACGTGGACGGCGATCTGGTGACGCTGAAGGTGACCAAGGGCACGCTCGACGCGGCCAACTTCTCGCTGCTCGCCAACAGCGCCACCGACTCGCGCGCGCGGCTGCTGAAGCTGGATGTCGGAACGACGCCCGGCGGCATGTCCGAGTTCGAGGGCACCGACATCACGCTCACCGCGAAGCGCGCGGGCGGCGGCGACGGGAAGGTGAACCTCGGCTTTCTCCGCGGCTCGAACACCGACCTCGGCGCGGTGAAAATCGGCGGCGACCTCGCGCGGATGTTCGTCGGCGACGCGACCGACGAGATGGCGCTCAAGAGCCTCACGCTCGACAGCGTGGGCCTCTTCGGCGCGCGCCTCCAGGACACCGGGGGCGAAGTGCGTTTCCTCGTCGCCGGTCCTGCCGGGCCGGTGAAAATCGCGGGCGATTTCCGCGAAGGCCGCCTCTTCGGCGTGCAGGCCGCCACCGCGGGCACGGGGACGATCGCCAGCATCACCATCGGCGGCTCGATGATCGGCGGGAAGCGCAGCGGCAGCGGGCAGATCATCGCTGAGACGCTCGGCCCGGTGAAGATCGGCGGCGACCTCGTCGGCGGCGCGGGCTTTTCCAGCGGCTTCCTGGGAGCGGATCGCCTGACCTCGCTCACCGTCGGCGGCTCGATCCTCGGCGCGGGCGCGACGAACAGCGGCGCGGTGCAGATCCTCGGCCCCCTCGGCCCCGTGAGCATCGGCGGCGATCTGGTCGGCGCTGCGGGCTTTTCCAGCGGCTCGATCCTGGCCCTGCAGAGCCTCGGCCGGGTCGGCATCAAGGGCAGCCAGTTCGGCGGCGCGGGCGTCAATAGCGGCTCGATCGTGGCGGGGGATCTTACCGTTGCGGTGGCCATCGCGGGCGTGTCGATCGGCGGCGATGCGCGCGCGGGCAGCGCCTCGACTTCGGGCGGTATTTTCGCCGAGGGCGCGCTCGGGCCGGTCAGCATCGGCGGCGATGTCGTCGGGACAGCGGAGCAGCCTTACGTCATCGCTGGCGTCGGGCCGCTCACCGGCGCGAAGTCGCTGGCCATCGCGAGTGTGAAGATCGGCGGCGACTTCGAGCGCGGGCAGATTCTCGGCGGCTACGCGGGCGACCAGGGCGGCGGCTTCAACGGTCGCGCGCAGATCGGCGCGATCACGGTCGGCGGCGACTGGATCGCGTCGAGTGCCGCCGCCGGGCTGCTCACCCACACGGGTGCGACGAATGCGAACGGCATCTTCGGCAATGGCGACGATGCCTTCATCGCCGCCGGCCCGGCGACTGGAGTGGCCAGCATCAAGAGCGTCACGATCAAGGGCGCGGCGCGCGGGACGTTCGAGGACGGCGACCGCTTTGCCGTCGTCGCCGAGACGATCGGCAGCGTGAGCATCGGCGGGAAGAAGCTGCCGCTGACGAAGAGCACGACCGCCGACCCGGCGAACGACCTCGCGGCGATCCCCGTCGGAGCGACGCCGGACTTCGTGGTGCGGGAAGTCTCGCGCACCACCGCGGCACCGGCGCCCACTTTCACCGCCACGCCCGCCGCGGGGCCGCGCACGGCTTTTCCCGCTGCCTTCGATCTCGGCGCGCTCGCGAGCGGCGATGGGTTCAAGGTGAGCGGCGTCGCGGGGGGAGATCGCGCGGGGCACGCCGTGAGCGACGCGGGCGACGTGAATGGCGATGGGTTCGATGACTTCATCGTCGGCGCCTATAATTCCGATGAAGGCGGTGACGACCGCGGCGCGTCCTACGTGGTGTTCGGCCAGGCGGGAGGGCTGAGCAGCTTCACGCTCACGGCGCTCACCGGCTTCAACGGTTTCAAGCTCCAGGGCTCGACCGACAACGATTACGCCGGGTCTTCCGTCAGCGCCGCTGGGGATGTGAATGGCGACGGCTTCGACGACGTCATCGTCGGCGCCCTCGAGGCGGATCGTCCCGGCGGGCTAAGCGCCGGCGCGGCCTACGTGGTCTTTGGCCGGAGCAGCTTCGCCAGCGGCTCCATTGCACTCGCGGCGCTCGATGGCACCGATGGTCTCAAGCTGCTCGGCGGGGCGCAAAACGACCGCGCGGGTTTCTCGGTCAGCGGCGCCGGCGATGTGAATGGCGATGGGTTCGACGACGTGATCGTCGGCGCCATCGGGGTCGAGCGGACTGGCCTAGACAGTCGGGGCGCGGCCTATGTGATCTTCGGGCGGCAGAGCTTTGCCAGCGCGGCGACGCCGGGTTTCACCATCGGCCTCGAGACGCTCGATGGCACGGATGGCTTCCGGCTGCTGGGCGAGGTGGTGGGCGATACCGCCGGGAAATCGGTGAGCGCGGCGGGCGATGTGAATGGCGACGGGTTCGACGACATGCTCGTGGGCGCGGACTCCGCCAGCACCGGCGACGCCGCGGCCTATGTGGTCTTCGGGCGGCCCAGCTTCACCGCCACGCCGGCGGCGGGCTTTTCCATCGGCCTCGGGACGCTCCAGGGCACGGCGGGCGTCAAGTTCACCTCGGCCAACCCCAGCACCTTCGCCACGTATGCCGTCGGCGCGGCCGGCGACGTGAATGGCGATGGCTTCGACGATATGATCTTCGGCGGGGAATCCGGCGATCCTGGCAATGTCACGAACGCCGGCGCGGCCTACGTGGTCTTTGGGAAAACCAGCTTCACCCCCGCGCCGGTGGCCGATTTCTCCATCCCGCTCGGCGGCCTCAACGGCGCTGATGGCTTCCAGATCCCCGGCCTTGTGTCGCAAGGATTTGCCGGCTTCAGCGTGGACGGCGCGGGCGATGTGAACGGCGACGGCTTTGCCGATCTCGTCGTCGGCGTGCCTTACGCGCCCACCCTGAGCGGCAGCGCGTATGTCGTGTTCGGACGGGCTGGCGGCTTCGGCGCGACGCTTTCGCCCGCCACGCTCGATGGAGCGAACGGTTTCACGATTCATGGCGAAGCCGCCAGCAACTTCGCCGGCTTCGCGGTCAGCGCCGCGGGCGATGTCAATGGCGACGGCTTCGCCGACGTGCTCGTCGGCGCTCCCGGCAGCTACTCGACCGGCGGCCTCGGCGCGGCCTACGTCATCTATGGCGGGCCGAGCGGGGAATTCATCGACCCGACGATCTCGACCGACGGCAAGACCGCGACGTGGACCGATGTGGACGGCGACGCGGTGACTTTGAAAGTGACCAAGGGCACGCTCGCCGAGGGCAATTTTCAACTGCTCGCGAACAGCACCACCGACCCGAGCGCGCGGCTGCTCTCGCTGATCGTCGGGTCGGTGGCCGGCACGCTCTCCGAGTTCGACGGCGCGAACGTGAGCCTCACCGCCAAGCGCGCCGGCGGCGGCGACGGCAAGGTGAACGTGGGCTTCCTCAACGCGAGCAACACCGACCTCGGCGCAGTCACCATCTCGGGCGACCTCGGCAAAATCGTCGCGGGCGATGGCGACGCGGACCCCGCCGTGAAGAGCCTCACGCTCGGCAGCCTCGGCGTCTTCGGCGGGCGCACGCAGGACACCGGTGGGAATCTGCGGAGCGACATCTTCGGCCCCGCCGGCGCGGTGAAAGTCGCGGGCGACGTGCGCGAGGCGCTGCTTCTGTTTCTAAACAGCGCCTCGCCCGGCACCGCCGCCAGCGTGACCGTCGGCGGCTCGGTCATCGGCGGGAAGAGGGTGTTCTCCGGCCTCATCGCTGCGCAGGACGGCCTCGGTCCGGTGAAGATCGGGGGCGATCTCGTCGGCGGCGCGGGCGCGCTCTCCGGCTACGTCGAAGCGCCCGCCATCGCCTCGCTCACCGTCGGCGGCTCGATGCTCGGCGGCGCGGGCACCTTCAGCGGCGGCGCGCTCGGCGGCGCGTTCGCGTTCCCCGGCTCGCTGGCCACTTCCGGCAGCCTCGGCGCGGTGACGATCGGCGGCGACCAGCGCGGCGGGGATGGCATTTTCAGCGGCGCACTCTTCGCGGGCACCGGCATCGGCAAGGTGGCGATCAAGCGCGACCAGATCGGCGGCGCGGGCAGCGCGAGCGCGCTCCTTTTCACCGCCAATCCCGGCGCGAACATCGCGAGCGTGAGCATCGGCGGCGACGCGCGCGGGGGCGACGCGGTCTTCTCCGGCGGCATCCTCGCCGGCGGCACGCTCGGGCCGGTGAGCATCGCGGGCGACGTGATCGGAACGGCGGAGCAAGCGTATCTCATCCGCGGTGCCGGGCCGCTCACCGGCCTCGCGTCGCTCGCGATCACGAGCCTGAAAGTCGGCGGCGACTTCGAGCGCGCGCTCGTGCTCGCCGGCTTCGCGGCGGAAAACGTGCCCGTGAACGGCCACGCGCAGATCGGCGCGATCAGCGTGGGCGGCGACTGGATTGCATCGAGCGTGACCGCCGGCCTCATCCCCCGGGCCGGCGCGCTGGATGCGACCGGCTTCTTCGGCAATGGCGACGACAAGTTCATCGCCGGCGGCCCCACGAACGTGATCGCCATCATCGCGAGCATCACCATCAAAGGCCAGGTGCGCGGCACCCTCGAAACCGGCGACCGCTTCGGCATCGTGGCGCAGCAGATCAACAGCGTAACCATCGGCGGCGTAAAGGTCGCGCTTACCCCCGGCCTCGACTCCGCCGGCTTCGCGATCGGCCAGACGCCGGACTTCTTCGTGCGCGAAGTGGCGCGGTAAGCGGGGAGCCCGGGCGCCCGCGTCCGTTTTTTATCGACGGGGTGAGGACGTCCCGGCTCCTTGTCCGCCCATGAAACTGACAAAGGGGAAACAGGCTGCGCCACTTCACACCCACATCGAACCGCTCGAGGCTCGAATCGCACCGGCGACGTTCGTCGTGAACTCGCTCCTCGACGGCGCTCCCGCTTCCGACGGGCTGCTGACGTTGCGCGAGGCGGTCCTCGCGGCGACGACGAATCAGCCGTCCGGCGATGCGCTCCGCGGCGATTTCCTGCACGACTCGATCACTTTTGCTCCGGCACTGGGGGGCGGTTCGATCGTCCTCACGAGCGAGCTGCTCATCGATGGTGGCGGCGCGCTGAGCATCACCGGGCCGGGCTCGTTCGATGAGAGCATTTCGCTCGTCGGCTCCGGCGCGACGCGCGTGCTGCGGATCACGGCGGCGACCGAGTCCGTGTCGCTCGCGCACCTGGCGATCAAGGCCGGCAACGTCACGGGGGGCGACGGCGGCGGGATCCACAACTCGACGACGCTCCGTCTCGACGACGTGCTCGTCTCGCAGAATGCCGCCCGCGACGGTGGCGGCATTTTCAACACGGGTGGCATGGCCGACCTCACCATCACCGACAGCCGCCTGCTGGAAAACTCCGCCAACGAGGCCGCCACCTCGAACGGCGGAGCCATCGCCACGACGGGTGCGAACGCGAAGCTCTCGATTTTCCGCACACTCATCGCGGGGAATAGCTCGGTCGAGGACGCTGGCGGGATCGATGCGACGGCCGGGACCCGCACCACGATCGTGGACAGCACCATCAGCGGCAATCGCGGCGCGAGTGATGGCGACGGCGGCGCGATTCAAAATGCCGGAACGATGTCGATCGAGGGCACGACGATCTCGGGGAACTCCGGTCTCGGGCCGCAGTTTTTTGGTGGAGCCATCAACAACACCGGCGCGCTGACGATTTCCCACAGCATCCTCTCGGGCAACTTGAGCGAAGGGCGTGGCGGCGCGATCCGGAACATTTCCGGCACGTTGTTCATCTTCAATTCGACGATCGCGGGCAACACCGCGGTGGGGAACGAAGGCGCGGGCGGCCTCAAGCTCGAAGGCGGCACCGTGACGATCGTCAACAGCACGATCAGCGGCAATGTGGACGCGAGCGGCAGTGCCGGGAACGGCGCCGGCGGCATCGTCATCGAGGCCGGCGCGACGCTCACCATGAGCAACACGATCGTCGCCGGGAACTTCGCCGCCGGCAGCGAACCCGACGACATCCGCGGGGCCATCGCTGCGGGGAGCGTGAACAACTTCATCGGTATCGGCGACGCCGCGCTCACCGGGATCACGAATGGCGTGGGCGGCAACCGGATCGGCACCGCGGCCACGCCGCTCAGTGCGAAGCTCGGGCCGCTGCAGGACAATGGCGGGCGGACCTTCACGATGCTGCCGCTGGCCGGCAGCCCGGTGATCGATGCGGGCAGCAATGCCGCGGGGGAAACGCCGCTCGGCGAGGCGCTGCGCCACGACCAGCGCGGGCCAGGTTTCGGGCGGCGACTCGACGGCGATTTCGACAACTCGGACGCCATCGACATCGGTGCCGCGGAGTTCTCGCCAAACACGGCGCTCGCCAACGACGTGACGACGTTTTCCTTCACCCAGGGCGACGGCGACAAAGTCATCGTCACGCTCACCGGCGGCGGCACGTTCGACCTGCTGCGGAACGGCGACGAGATCGGCCAGATCGCGATCCATGGCGCCACGGCGAAGTCGGCGCTCGCGGTGAAAGTGCTCCCCGCCAGCGGTGGCGTCACGGTCGGCTCGATCCACGCCGATTCCGCGCTGAAGAGCATCACGCTCGGCAAGGGCACGACCTTCGCCGGCACCATCGGCGTCGAGGGCGCGCTCGGCGCGCTGACGCTCGACAAGATGGATGACGATGTCCTCCTCCGCAGCGGCGGCACGGCGAAGCAGGTGCTCAAGGTAAAGGTGAACGACGACTTCGATCTCGCGATCGACACGACGAGTGCGGTCGGCGCGATCAGCATTCCGAAGTTCGACTTCCGCGGCGCGATCCGCGCAGCGTCGATCGGCGCGCTCACGGCCAAACATTTCCAGGGCGGTGTCTTCAACGACGTGCTCAACGCCGGCAGCGCCACGAAGCAAGACCTCATCGCGACCGTGGGTGGCATCGGCAGGATCACCACGACCGACGGCTCGCTCGAGGCCTATGAGATCTCGACCGCACCCACACCGCCCGGCATCCTGGCCGGGGCGAACATCGTGCGCAAAGGCGACAACACGGCGACCGGGATCAGCGACGTCAGCGTGAATGCGGCACGGATCGGCAAAGTAGCGGTCGCTCTGACCTCGGCCGCGGACGGCGGCAACGCTTCGCTCACGGGCATCGCGGATTCAGGTCTGAGCGCCAGCACCGGCGCGATCGCCGGAGTCTCGGTGACGCTGAATTTTGCCAACACCGGCAACAAGTCCGGCAGCGGCATCGGAAACTTTTCCTTCGTCGCCGCCGCTGGGATCGGCCCGGTGACCGTCGCCACTCCGAAGCTGCCATCCGGCGCCGGCATCGGCAGCGGCGGGATCTACGCGGGCCTCGCGCTGCGGGGATGGGAGAATTTGCCAACTGCCGCCGCGCAGATAGCTGCGCTGAAAACCTTCGGCCTCGGCAACGTCACGGTCTCCGGGACGTTGCAAGCTCTCACCTTGTCCGCCGCCGGAAACATCGGCGCAGTCACAGCGCCGGGTGGGATGACGATCACTGATTTGCTGGCTGGCGCGCATTTGGGCGCGGACTTCGCCGTCGGCGGCGCGGGGGCGAACGCGGACGTCTTTTTGCGACCCGCCAGCATCGGCGCGATCAACGTGAAGACGCAGTTCGAGGAAAACACCATCTCGGCCGGAATCGCTGCCGTGAATGGCATCCTCGGAGACGGCGACGACGTGGCGGGTATGGCCGGGTTGGTGGCGCAGACATCGAAGATCGGCCCCATCACGATCGGCGCGACGATCAGCACCGTGGCTGTGAATGGCGCGGTGAATCACAACTTCGCCATCCAGGCCGCCGTCCTCGGCAAGATCATCGTGAACGGAACCACGGTCCCCGGCTTCCCCAACGTCCTCGACACCGGCGCCACTGGCGGCACGGACGACGCGGACGACATCATCATCCGCACGATTTGAGGCGAGGGCATCGCCATCAACGGCCGGGGCGACGGCGCCCCGATTCCTTGAGCGCGGCCACGAAATCGCGCACGAGCGGCGGCGCGGCTTTTGGCCGCCAGCTCACGGCGATGGGGAAGCGCGCGGGCGCGGGATTGAGGATTCGCAGCGGCACGCGGCGCGGGAAGAGGCACGTGATGCTATCGGAGACCAGCGCCACACCGACGCCGGACTCGACGGCGGCGACGAGGCTCATCACGCCATCGAACTCCTGCACGGGGGCGAACTTCACGCGGTGCTTGCGGAGATACGCCGCGACGTGCGCGACGTATTCGGGGTAGTCGGCGGCGGCGAAAGTGATCAGCGGGACGTCGGCGAGCTTTGCGACCGGGATGGTCACGGTTTTCGCGAGCGCATGGCGTGGCGGGAGGGCGAGCACCATGCCTTCCGCGCGCAGCGTTTGGGATTCGATGGCGTCCGGTTCACGGGCCGGGCGCGCGCCGATGATGACATCGAGTTTGCCCGCGCGCAGACCCGCGAGCATTTCGGCGGTTGAGAGATCGTGCAATTCGGCGCGGGCGAGCGGGTGGAGCGCGTTCCAGCGTTCGATCGCGCCGGGCAGGTGCGGCGTGGCGAGCGTGGGTGCGTAGCCGATGTGGATGACCTCGGTGTTCGCCGCGCGCCGCACGGCGGCGATGGCCTGGTCGGCGCGTGCGAGGACGGCGCGGGCTTCGGCGACGAAGGTCTCGCCCGCCGGCGTGAGGCAGACGCCGCGCGAGTTGCGCTCGAGCAGGCGCGCGCCGAGTTCGGCTTCGAGGTCGCGGAGCTGCCGGCTCAGCGCGGGCTGCGCGACGCGCACGGTTGCCGCCGCTTTGGTGAAGCTGAGCGACTCGGCGATGGCGACGAAGTAGCGCAGGTGGCGGAGTTCCATTGCGGCGAATCATGCCGGAAAGGCATCGCTGCGCGAGCCAGAAGGTATTGGGCGCCGCGGCGCGCGTGCGGCAGAGTCGGAGCATGATCACCATCCGCAAAGCAACCGACCGCGGCCACGCCGAACACGGGTGGCTCGACTCCTGGCACACGTTCTCTTTCGCCGACTACCACGACCCGGCGCACATGGGCTTCCGCTCGCTGCGCGTGATCAATGACGACCACATCGCGCCGCACATGGGCTTCGGGATGCACCCGCACCGGGACATGGAAATCTTCTCCTACGTGCTCGCCGGGGCGCTCCAGCACAAGGACTCGATGGGCAACGGGAGCGTGCTGCGACCGGGGCAAATCCAGCTCATGAGCGCTGGGACGGGCGTGCAGCACAGCGAGTTCAATCCGGCGAAGGAGGCGACGCACATCCTGCAGATCTGGATCACGCCGGCGAAGCGCGGGCTGGCGCCGGGCTACACGGAGTGGCATCCGAAGCCGGAGCACGAGAGCGCGGAGAAGGTGCTCGTGATTTCGTCCGACGGGCGCGAGGGCTCGGCGACGATCCATCAGGACGCGGACATCTTCCGCCTGCGGTTGAAGGCGGGCGGGCAGGTGACGCATGAGCTTCTGCCCGGTCGCGGCGTGTGGGTGCAGGTGGCCGGTGGAGCGCTCACGCTGAATGACTCGGCGCTCGCGGCTGGCGACGGCGCGAGCACGGAAACCGCGGGTCGGCTCACGTTCCGCGCGAGCGAGGATGCGGAGGCGCTGCTTTTCGATCTCGCTTGAGCAGCGGATGATGCGCGGGGTGGACGCCCCGGACTCGCTTCGTAAACCTCGCTGGCCGTGATTTTCGCGGGCCTGCCGGACTGGGCGGGCGTGGCGCTACCCAAGGGGACAGTCCGACTTAAAGCGACCCGGCGCCGTCTGCTGCTATTACATTGCAACGATACACCGACCACTTCGTAAACCTACCGACATGAATACCATCCCGAATTACAACCCACTCGAACATCTCCCGACCCTCTGCGCCAGCCGCCGCGAATTCCTCGAAAAGACCGGCATGGGCTACGGGGCGATGTGCCTCGCTTCGATCCTCGGCGGGACCGCCGGGGCTGCGACTGGTGGCGCGGCGAAGGGGCCGCTGACTCCCAAGCAGCCGCACTTCCCGGTCAAGGCCAAGCGCGTCATTCACATCTTCGCCTCGGGCGGTCCGTCGCACGTCGATACCTTCGATCCGAAGCCGCTGCTCCAGAAGCATCACGAGCAGGAGATCCCCGGCCACACGGGGCTGGCCTACGGCTCGCCGTTCAAGTTCGAGAAGCACGGGAAGTCGGGCACCGAGGTGAGCGAGGTTTTCCCGGAGCTGGCCAAGCACGTCGATGAGATGGCGGTCATCCGCTCGCTGTGGACGGACATCCCGGCGCACGAAGTCGCGCAGCGGTTCATGAACACCGGCTCGCTTCAGCTTCCGAAGCCGGCGTGGGGCTCGTGGGTGCTCTACGGTCTGGGCACGGAGAACCAGAACATGCCGGGCTTCATCACCCTCGGCGGCAAGCCGGAGTGGCGCCAGGCGTCCTTCCTGCCGGGCGTCACGCAGGGCGTGAACGTGAACTACAATCCCGGCATGCGCCTCGAGGAGGTGCTGCTGAACATCCGCAATCAGTTCACCGGCACGAGCACGCAGCGCGCGCAGCTCGACCTCGCGCAGAAGCTCAACCAGATGCACTCGGCGACGCTGCAGAAGGATGAGCAGCTCGAGGCGCGCATCCAGGCCTTCGAGATGGCTTTCAAGATGCAGACTGAGGCGACCGACGCCTTCGACATCTCCAAGGAGCCGCAGAAAATCCGCGACATGTATGGCAACGGCCCGATGGGCGCGAAGATGCTCATCGCCCGCCGGCTCGTTGAGCGCGGTGTGCGCTTCGTGCAGATCGAGCATGGCGGCTGGGATCACCACAACGCGCTCGAGACCGCCATGCGCCGCAAGGCCGGTGAAGTGGACGTGCCCGCCGCGGCGCTCCTCACCGATCTCAAGCAGCGCGGGCTGCTCGACGACACGCTCGTGATCTGGGGTGGCGAATTCGGCCGCACCGTGACCCGCGACCGCAACGGCAACGAAAACCCGGGCCGCGATCACAACGGCCGCGCGATGGTCGGCTGGCTCGCCGGCGGCGGCGTGAAGGGCGGCACCGTGTATGGCGAGACCGATGAGTTCGGCGCGCGCGCCGCGGTCAACAAGGTCCACATCCACGACCTGCACGCGACCGTGCTGCACCTGCTCGGCTTCGATCACAAGAAGCTCACCTATCGTTACAACGGCCGCGATTTCCGCTTCACCGACAACTTCGGCAACGTGGTCAAGGACGTCATCGCCTAAACTCTCATGCGCAAATCCATCATCCTACTCGCACTCGGCAGCACGGCCTTCGCCGCTGCCGATGCACCGCTGACCAGCGAGCAGACCGAGTTCTTCGAGTCGAAGGTCCGGCCCATCCTCTCCGCGCAGTGCTACAAGTGCCACTCGCTCGAGGAAAACAAAGTCAAGGGCGGCCTCTCACTCGACACCAAGAACGGCTGGCAAAAAGGCGGCGATAGCGGTGCCGTCATCGAGCCCGGCCATCCCGAGAAATCGCTGCTCATCACCGCGATCGGCTACAAGGACGCCGACCTGCAGATGCCGCCAAAGGGCGAGAAGCTCAGTGACGAGCAGATCGCCGTGCTCACGAAGTGGGTGAAGATGGGCGCGCCCGATCCGCGCGTCGCCGACGAGGCGACCAAGACCAAGCTCACCGGGCTGACCGACAGCGCACGCCATCATTGGGCCTACCTGCCCGTGGTGAAGCCCGCCGTGCCGACGGTGAAGAACGCCAACTGGTGCAAGACGCCGATCGACGCCTACATCGCGCAGGGGCTCGAAGCCAACGGCATGGTGCCGAACAAGCAGGCCGGCAAGGAAGCGCTCATCCGCCGCGCTTACTACGATCTCATCGGCCTGCCGCCGACTCCGTATGAAGTCGCCGACTTCATCAAGGACCAGTCGCCCGACGCCTTCGCGAAGGTCGTGAACAAGCTGCTCGCCTCGCCGCACTACGGCGAACGCTGGGGCCGCCACTGGCTCGACACCGCGCGCTACAGCGACACCAAGGGCGGCGAACGCAACGCGCGCCGCGAGACCGAGTATCGCTTCCCGAACGCGTGGACCTATCGCGACTACGTCGTGAAGGCGTTCAACGACGACAAGCCCTACGATCAGTTCGTCATCGAGCAACTCGCGGCGGATCAACTGCCCAACGTGAAAGACGGCGACCCGCGCCTCGCCGCGCTCGGTTTCCTCACCGTCGGTGAGCGCTTCCGCAGCGTGAACGACGTCATCAACGACCGCATCGACGTCGTCGGCAAAGGCCTCCTCGGCCTCACCGTGTCGTGCGCGCGCTGCCACGATCACATGTTCGACCCGATCCCGACGCGCGATTACTACGCGCTGCACGGCGTCTTCGCGAGCGTCATCGAGCCCGATCACGGGCCGGTGCTGGCGATGTCGAAGAAAGATCAGTTCGCCGACTACCAGGAGAAATTCAACGCAGCCGTGAAGGAGATGCAGAGCCGTTATTACGGCGGGATGGAGAAATTCCTGGTCGACTTCTGGCAGAAGCCGGAGCCGTATCTACAAGCCGCGCTCACTTTTTCCAGCAAGGGCAAGGGCAGCGACGCGGACGCCACCAAGGAGCGCAACAAGCTCATCAGCAAGCACGACCTCCATCCGCAGTTCGTCCAGTTCCTCGCCCGCGGCCTCGCCGCCAATCCCGGCGTCTGGGCGCCGCTCTACGAACTCAAGCAACGCGGCAAGTTCGACGTCGCCGACTTCGCCAAGCGCGGCAGCGAAATGAGCGACCGCCTCTCCCGGAAAATCTCCAGCACCAAGGGCGAGGAGAAGGGCAAATACGGGCGGATGCCCGAGCAAGCCTCCTCGCGTGGCGCAAACAAGTTCGTGCTCGAGGCCATGACTGCGACGCCGCCCACGAGCGTCAATGATGCCGTCAAGATCTACGCCGCCCTCATCACAGCCCAGAAGGAGCAGGCCAAGGGAATGTTCGCGGCCGTGAAGAACGCCACGAGTTCGACCGTTGACGGCTTCGACCAGGAACTCATCGACCTGCTCCGCGGACCGTTCGTCATCGAACCCGCGAGCGTGATGACCCGCGACGCGATGGAGTCGAGCTACCTCTCGTGGCCGAACCAGATCCAGGGCCGCGCGAACCTCAACTTCGGCGAGATCAACCTGCTCGAGATCACGCATCCCGGCGCACCCGCCAAGGCGATGGTGCTGGCCGACAAGCCGAACCCGAAGGACTCGCCGATCTTCATCCGCGGCGAATCGCAGAGCCGCGGCCCGATCGCCCCGCGTGGCTTCCTCGAAGTGCTCTCGCCCGATCACAAGCCCATCCCCTTCACCCAGGGCAGCGGCCGCCTCGACCTCGCGAAAGCCATCGCCGACAAGGGCAACCCGCTCACCGCGCGCGTGGCGATGAACCGCCTGTGGATGCATCACTTCGGCGAAGGCCTCGTCACCACGCCCGATGACCTCGGCGTGATGGCCGGTAAGCCCTCGCATCCCGAACTGCTCGACTACCTCTCCGCGAAGTTCATGGAGAGCGGCTGGAGCATGAAGACCATGCACAAGATCGTGATGCTCTCCGCCGTCTATCAGCAGAGCACCGAGACGAACAAAGCCTACGAGACGAAGGATCCGATGAACCACCTGCTCTGGCGCGCGAACATCCGCCGACTCGACTTCGAGTCGATGCGCGACTCGCTGCTCGTCTTCAGCGGCCAGCTCGAAAAGACCATCGGCGGCAAGCCGGTGAACCTCACCGACGAGCCTTACAGCTACCGCCGCTCGGTCTATGGCTACGTCGATCGCGGCAACCTGCCCGAGCTGATGCAGAACTTCGACTTCAGCGACCCCGACATGCCGAACTCCAAGCGCACCACCACCGTCGTGCCGCAGCAGGCGCTCTTCCTCATGAACAGCTCCATGGCCGTGGACATCTCGCGCAAGATCGCCGCCCGCCCGGAGATCGTGAAGGCGACGAGCACCGACGAGAAAGTCCGCTGGATGTATCGCATCATGTTCCAGCGCATGCCGTCGGCGCAGGAGATGTCCATCGCGCGGAGCTTCATCCAGGAAGTCGAAGGCACGCCGGCCGTCGCCGACGTGCAGCCCGTGGCGTCCGCCTCGGAGAAGTCGGAGAAATCCGACAAGAAATCCACGAAGGGCTTCAAGCCGAAGCGGAGCGACCCGAACTTCGGTCCCATCCAAAACCAGGGTGAGACCGTCGAGCGCCGTCCGCAGACCGCGTGGGAAGCCTACGCGCAAGCGCTGCTCTTCGCGAACGAGCTCGCCTACGTGAACTAATCCGCGGCGCACCAGCGCCGGAAACTACCGCGGGGCCGAACGTCATCCGATGTTCGGCCCCGCTGCTTTTTGGTAGTCGGAGAAAACGCAAAGCGCTGCCAGCTTCCACGTCCCATGCGCTTCCTCCTCCGCTTCGTGCTCTTCGTGTCCTTTGTGGTGAATCTCCGCGCCGCGGAGCTGCCGAATGTCGTCGTCATCTTCTGCGACGACCTCGGCTACGGCGACATCGGGCCCTTCGGCGCGAAGGGCTATGCCACGCCGAACCTCGATCGCATGGCGGCGGAGGGGCGGAAGTTCACGCGCTTTTATGTGTCGTCGCCGGTGTGCTCGGCGTCGCGCGCGGCGCTGCTGACGGGGTGCTACCACGGGCGCGTCGGGGTGCATGGCGCTTTCGGACCGGGCTCGCCGAATGGCCTTCACCCGGACGAAATGACGATCGCCGAGGTGCTCAAGCCGAAGGGCTACACGACGTGCGCGGTCGGCAAGTGGCACCTCGGGCGACCAGCAGAGTTTCTCCCGACGCGACAGGGCTTCGATGAATACCTCGGCCTGCCCTACTCGAACGACATGTGGCCGCATCATCCCGAGGCGAAGCCGGGCGCGTATCCGAAGCTGCCGCTCATCGACGGCGAGAAGGTCATCGACGAAGAGGTCACTCCCGCGGACCAGACGAAGCTCACGGCGATCTACACCGGACGCGCGGTCGATTTCATCAAGCGCAGCGCGAAGAAACCGTTCTTCCTCTACCTCGCGCACTCGATGGTCCATGTGCCGCTTTTCGTCGGCGAGAAGTTCAAGGGCAAGACCGGCTCGCTGTTTGGCGACGTGATGGAGGAAGTCGATTGGTCGGTCGGCGAAATCCTGCGCACGCTCAAGGAGCAGGCGATCGACGAGAAGACGCTCGTCGTCTTCACCAGCGACAACGGCCCGTGGCTCAGCTACGGCGACCACTGCGGCAATGCCGGTCCACTACGCGAGGGCAAGGGCACTTGCTGGGAAGGTGGCGTCCGCGTGCCGTGCGTGATGCGCTGGCCGGGCAGGATCGCCGCCGGCACCGCGACCGACGAAGCGCTCGGCACGATCGACCTGCTACCGACGATCGCGAAGCTCGCCGGCGCCGATCTGCCGCCGCGCAAGATCGACGGCAAGGACGGCTGGCCACTCATCTCCGGCGCGCCCGGCGCGAAGTCGCCGCAGGAGGCGTATTTCTTCTACTACGCCAACAACCAACTCCAGGCCCTCGCCAGCGGTCGCTGGAAGCTCCAACTGCCGCACGCCTATCGCACGCTCGGAGGCAAGTCCGGCGGCACCGGCGGCATCCCGGCCAAATACACCGACGCGAAGATCACCGAGGCCGAGCTCTATGACCTGCAAAGCGACACCGGCGAAAAGACAAACGTCGCCGCGAAGAATCCCGCCGAGCTTTCGCGCTTGCTCGTCATCGCTCAAACGATGCGCGCCGAACTCGGAGACTCGCTCACGAAGACCCAATCGACCGCCGCACGCGAACCGGGCAAAGCCACACCCGTCAAATAATCCCACCTGCTTCCGCGCGCGAGGCGCGTCAGGGCATCATGTCGCCGAAACTCGCGAGCTGTGCGCTCTCGAGGAGGCGCGTCGGCGGCGTGCAGATCGGCTGCGGCTCAGTGAAAACGTCCGCGCCCACCGGCATGAAACTCTCCTCCGCCATCTCGCGCAGCGACGCGAGCGCCTTGGCGAGGTCGATGCCATCGGGCGATTGCGCGGCAGCGGACATCGTATCGGCAGCCTGGCTCGAAACCGTCGCCACCTTCGTCACCGCATGGCGCGCGCCGATGAGCGACTCCGCATCGACGCGAGTGATCGTGAACGCAACGCAAGCCGCCAGCCCGAGCGCCGCCGCCACGTCGCGGACAAAATAGCGCGCGGTAAAATGAGGCCGGGTCAATTCCGCCCGTTGCTCAGACCGCAGCGAAAGCTCACGCATCTCCGCCGCCACGATCTCCCGCTCGTAGCCCTGCTCGAGCAGGCGGGCCATCTCGATCGACTCGCATACGTCGTTCCGACATTCCTCGGACGCCGCGAGCATCGACTCGACGTAGATCCGCTCGCGCGGAAGCAACTCGTCGAGCGCGTAATTGGTCAGGTCTTGGTCTGAAAGTGGTCCTCTCACGATGCTGCTTTGGTCAGGTAAATGATTTTCTCGTCTTTCTCCTCGCGATCGAACTTCGACCGGAGGTTCCGCATGGCGGCATTCAGGAGGAAACCCACATTGCCCACGCTCAACCCGGTGATGTCGCTGATCTCCTGGTAGCTGTGGTGGTGCATGAAGCGCAGGCGCACGACCTCCTGCTGGTTCTTCGGCAATTCTTTTACGTATTCCATCACCTGCGCGACCTGCTCCTTGCGGTCCAGCTCCATGGCCGGCGTCAGGTTCTCGCACCTCTTGGATTCAAACTCCTGCTCCTCGACGTAAATGTAGCGGTCCTCCTTCTTGAGGCACTTGAGCGCGCAGTTGCGGCACACGGTGAAAAGCCACTGCGAGAGATGCCCCTCGATGTTCTTCTGCTCCTGGTTGTGCAGGCGCATGAACGTCTCCTGCACGATGTCGCGCGCACGATCCAGATCCTGCACGATACTCAGGGCATACTGCAGCAGCGGGCGCTCGAAGCGCTCCAATGCGGCTAGGACCCAGGCGGCTTTTTTCTTTTGTTTGCTTCCGAACATGGCTTTTGGGGAGTTGAGGTTCCCCGGCAGGTAAACCGGGTGGCCCGCTTTTGCTAAGTGAAAATCTCACCCATTCGGTCAGGTCGGGATTATGCACTTGACAAATGTTCCACGCTCGCCAATCTAGGCGCATGAAAACTCCGCTCCTGCCAACGCCAGACGAATTGAGCTTGCCGGAATTGATGAAGCGATTCGACACGGAAGAGCGTGCGCTTGAATACTTCGAGGCAATCCGCTGGCCGGATGGTCCGGTCTGTCCGCACTGCTCAAATGCAGAGCAGGGCACGCACTGGAAGATCAGCGCGGCCAAGCGCGGCACCGTGCGGGCCGGGCTGTGGCAGTGCGGCGCGTGCAAGAAGCAATTCCGCGTGACGGTCGGGACCATCTTCGAGGGCAGCCACATCGGTCTGCATCTCTGGCTCGTCGCGTGGTTCATCATGTCCGGCGCGAAGAAGGGCGTGAGCGCGCTTCAAATGCAGCGGCACCTTGGGCTCGGCTCGTATCGCTCCGCGTGGTTTCTCTGCCACCGCATCCGTCACGCGATGCAAGACCCAGCGTTCACCAATTTGCTCGATGGGACGGTTGAGGTTGATGAAACTTACGTTGGCGGCAAGCCGCGTCCGTATGTCGATGAGAGCGGAAAGGTGCGCTCGAAGATCAGTCCGAAAACCGCCGTTGTGTCTCTCGTGCAGCGCAACGGGAGCAAGCGGTCCTTCGTCATGGAGCACGTCACTGCCCGCAATTTGCGCGAGGCGATTTTTCAGAATGTGGCCGACGACTCAAACGTCCACACCGATGAAGCGATGCCATACCGGGGTTTGAGCAAGACGATCTACAAGCACCGCATGGTGAACCACTCGAAGGGCGAATACTGCCGGCAAGAGGCGGACGGCACAGTCACCACGACGAACCACGCGGAAAGCTCATTCAGCCTGCTCAAACGGTCGATTGTCGGCAGCTTTCACCACGTCTCGAAGAAGCATTTGCACCGCTACGTTGGAGAAACGGATTTCAAGTGGGACCACCGCAAGACCACAGACGGCGCACGCACCGTTGAGGGGCTGAAGAAGTGCGCGGGGAAGCGGCTCACGTATAAACCACTCACCAAATGAGAACTACACGACCTGAGGGCATCTTTCCTGCGATAAACTTTGTTGACACCAAATTCAGCACTGCTCAAATGCGCGCCCTTATGCCCTACCAACCTTTGTTTCCAGATGAGATGGATTATCCATCTCAGGAGGTTTTCGAGGCGCTCCCATACACGCCCGGATTCCAACCCGACAACAAGACACAGTTTGACGACTCAATTGAGGCGCAAACTTCGACCGGGGTGACACAACAGCTTGCGCGGACGATTTGGGATTCTGGGAAACATCTTGTCGGTTAGGCTGACAATTTCATGCCTTCGGACAGCCAGAACGAGGCTGAGGGAAATGTCTCCCTAGACCAGCAGATCAACAACAATCTCAAGATTGTTTTTAATCCTCGGCTGGATGCGGAAAACCCCCTGATGGCCGCTAACGCTTGCGGAGCGTTTGTCAATTTGGCCGGCATTTATGTCAGAGATAGTTGCCCCGCACTGAAAGGGCACTTGGCGTTCGATCATCTTGCCTTGCGTGAGGTATTTAGACGTTTTAACCGGGATGCATTTGGCGTGAATCGTTTTTTTGCCTCGATGGAAGCGATGGAGGGAGATTGCAAGCTCCCACACCCGACCCGAGTCGAGATTCAAAGACAGGTCGCGCAGCTCGGTATCCGCATAAACACCGACTCGCCCAGGAAGACAAAGATAGCGGCAGCGTTTTCGTTTTGGGTTGCTGTGCTCAGGCCTGTTTACGTTCGGCAATTTGTCATTCCTGGGATTGCCATTGAGGAGCTGAATACTTTTTCTGCCGGGTTGAATTTCTGGATCGGATGTAGCTACCTGTCGATGTATGGGGATGTTCTTCTGCCTTCCGATGCGGATTCGTCCATACGCCTCGCGCGCATCCGCTACGACCTTACGTATCGCGGGATAAATCTCTCCTCACTTGAGATGCTTTATGCGAGCGTTTTCAAACTGCACGAGCGCCACAAACCCAGAGCGCCAGAATTGTTCGAGGGCCGGTAGGTCGCGCTTGCAATTTTTAGAAAATGAGCCACTATCGGGGATCGGACCCGATTCTCCCGCTTCCAAAGCGGGTGTTTTGACCGGCAATTAAACTATAGTGGCGGATGCCCCGGCGCCTGCTCGGAAGGATTGGACCCTTCCCGGCGGCGAGTTGGAGTCGCCGCCTTCGGACACCGAGGTCTTGGTTCCCCGGAGTGTTTGCACCACTCCGGGGAAAGTTTTTTCATGCGGCTGAAAGCTCCGGTTGGCGCAGACCCCATACGCCCCCACCGCGCGGCGCGAATCGCTTATCCGCGCTCAGCATGGATGCCAGCGCCCGCACGGTCGCTACTGGATGCCCGCGCGCCTTCATTGAATTGAAAATCGCTTCAACTCGAAGATCGCCGCGCTCGCGAATCAATTTCTCGGCGGCCTCCGCCTTTGTAAGCGATGCAAATTCGTCGCCTGACCGCACGTTGTCGGAAGATGCCGGGGGAGTATCGCCAATCACAATAGAAAGGGGGGAAGACGCCCCACCATCAAGCCGCTTCTCCAGGGCGATCAATGACCGAACGTGCGCCAGCGCATCAGCATATTCACGATGCGCGTCGGCGTAACGTTTTTCTAGTGCGGTGAGAGATTCGAGATGGTCCATGACCGCTCAACTGTGGCGCGCGATACGGAAGCGTCAAGCCGATTTGATACGCAGTTACGGCATGACGGTAAGGAAGCAATGGCGCAGGTATAAATCATGGGCTACCGTCTTGGCCGTGAAAAAGAAATCGACCGAACTCGAACGCTTCTCACCCAAGGCGCAGACAGGCCGTAGCTTCGACGCCCTGATGCGCACGGCAATCGCCGTCCCGCCAGCTAAGCCGAAGAAGGCGAGCCGCCCGAAGGCTGCGAAGAAAAAGACGAAGTAGAGTCGCGCTGGTTTAATTTTACCGGATGAATCAAACGGCGGCGACTGGTTCAGTCAAAGCACAGGCTGTGCTCTAACGGAAACACGCGTTCCTCACGTCACGAAACGGGGCGAGTCGTGGAACCTTCGTGAAGTGCATAATCCCGGGTCAGGTTATTCCCGTTTACCCGTCCACTTTTCCTCCCACGGGCGATGCATTGACGCGCACCGTCCTCGCCGCCTAAACCACGCACCAAATGAACGCAGCGAACGCTCCGCGAAAACTCCCCGCCTGGCTGTGGATCGCCGGCGGCTCGCTCACCGCCCTGCTTTTCTCCCTACTCGTCCGCGACCGCGCGCCCGAGGACTCGCCTCGCCGCGAACCGGCGGCGCGCATCGATCCACGGCAGATCGCCGACGCCATCTATCTGCGTTTCATCCAGGATGAATCGACGCGAACGCCGGAGGAAAAAGTGGCCCGCGCGACCGATGGCGTGGCCCGCTCGCGCGGCCTCGATGCCGCCGAAACGCGCGCCGCGCTCGAGCGCTTCGCGACGCAGGTCGAAGCCGACTCGCGCCGCAACGACTACGACGCGACCCTCGCCGCGATGATCCACGGTCGCTTCGCCGCGCCGACTGTCTCCACCAGTGCGCCCGTCGATCCGCTCGCCATCCCGCTGCGTGAAATCCATGGCTTCATCGCCGCGAAGGATTGGGGCAGGGCCGAGCGCGCCCTCGGCGACGTGCGCCGCCGCCACGACCCAGCGCGCGACCCCGAAGGCTACGCACGCGTGCAGGGCGCCGCCTTCGGTCTCCGCTACGCGCAGGACCGTTTCGACGACGCCTTCAAGCTCGCCCGCGAAGTCCTCGCCATCCGCGAGCGCGTGCTGCCACCCGACTCGCCCGGCCTCGCCAATGCGCTCCACAACGTCGGCGCCAGCCTCGCCCGCCAGCAGCGCGACGAGGAAGCCGCGCCGCTGCTCGCCCGAGCCATGGGCATCTACGAGCGGGCCTACGGTCGCGACGATGTCGAAGTCGCCGACACCGCGTCCGAACTCGCCGCCGCGCTCGTCGAGAGCGAAAAGTTTGCCGAGGCCGAAGCCGTCGCGCGTCGCGCCATCTCCATCTTCGAGCGGGCGGGTGAAAACTACGCGCTGCGCCTGGCGCTCGCGCTCGACCGGCTCGGCTACACCTTCCTTGCGGCAAAGCGCAACGCCGACGCCGAGCCGCTCCTGCGCCGCGCCGTGCAGATCTACGATCGCCGGCCCGACGCGCGCGCGAAGGATCACTCCGACGCCGTGCATCGTCTCGGCCTTTCGATCGCGCGGCAGGATCGCCGGCGCGAGGCGCTGCCGTATCTCAAGCGCTCCGCCGAAATCGGCGCAAAATGGTTTCGAGACGACGACCCGCTTTTCGCCGTGCTCTTCCACAACCTCGCCGTGTGGGCCGACGGCGCCGGCGACGACCCGCTCACCGTCGAGGGCTATGAACGAGCCTTGCAAATCCTCGCGAAGAACCAGCGCCGCACGAAGCAGGAGCCCGCGCAGATGTATCGGACCCGCGAACTTTACGCCGCCTACCTCAAGCGCGCCGGGCTCTCACAACCCGAGATCGATCGCAAGCTGAGCGAGGCGGTGGCGCGGTAGGCTGCGGCCTGCTAGAACGACCTCATGCTTCTGACTTGTTCCGAGATGCGCGCACTCGAAGAACGCGCGTTTGCCGACGGCATCACCGCCGGGTCGCTCATGGAGCAAGCGGGCGCCGGCATCGCGCGCGCGGTGCGGCAGTTCTATTCCGCGCCGGGCCGCTGCGTCGTCGCCTTTGGCAAGGGGCATAACGGTGGCGACGCGCTCGTCGCCGCGCGGCACCTCGCGCACGCGGGATGGGCGATCGACTTGCAGCCCGCATTCCCGCGCGAGCAGTGGGCGCCGCTCACGCTGCGGCAGCACGAGCGGCTTGAGGCTTCCGTTGCTGAAAGCTCGCGTCCACTCGTCGTGCTCGACGGGTTGCTCGGCATCGGCGCGGGCGGCGCGCTGCGCGAGCCGATCCTCGGCGCGTGCCGCGAAATCAATCGCCTGCGCCGCGACGAAAACGCGCACGTCTTCGCGCTCGACCTGCCGACCGGGCTCGACGGCGACTCGGGCGCCTTCGATCCCGATGCGGTGATCGCCGATACCACGCTCACCATCGGCTTCGCAAAGAAAGGCCTCGTCGCCGACACCGCGACGAATCACGTCGGCCGGCTCGCGGTGATCCCGCTCGATGAACTGACCGCACGCGCGACCGGCTCGGGCGACACCGTCGCGACCGCGCTCGCCCCACTGCTCCCGCCGCGCGCTTTCGACACGCACAAGGGCCAGTGCGGACGCGTCGGCATCGTCGCCGGCTCACGCGGCTATCTCGGCGCCGCCGTGTTGTGCGCCGAAGCCGCAGTGCGCGGCGGCGCGGGCCTCGTCGCGCTCTACGTCCCATCCGACCTCTACGACCCATGCGCGAGTCGTTGCGCTCCCGAGGTGATGGTCCGCCCCATCGACTCTCCCGCCGAAGTCCTCGCCGAAAACCACGACGTGCTCGCCATCGGCCCCGGTCTCGGCGACGCGAATCGCGCCGCCGTCCTCGACCTCATCGCGCGCGCGCCGCAGCCCGCCGTGCTCGACGCCGACGCCCTCAATCACCTCGCCACCGACCTCACGGTCCTCGACCGCTGCGCCGGTCCGCGAGTCCTCACGCCGCACCCCGGCGAGATGGCGCGGCTCGATCCGCGGAAGCGCACGCGCCGCGAGACGGTCGGCGCCTTCATCGAGCGATGGCCGCATGTGCTCCTGCTCAAGGGCTCGCGCACGCTCGTAGGCCAGCGCGATCATCCGCTCAGCTACAACACGACCGGCCACCCCGGCCTCGCCACCGGCGGCGTCGGCGACGTGCAGACCGGCCTCATCGCCGCGCTCGCCGCGCAAGGCCTCACGCTCTACGCCGCCGCGCGACTCGCCTCGTGGCTCATCGGACGCGCCGCGGAGTGCGCGATCTTTTCCGGCCGTGAATCCGCCGAGACGTTGCGCCCGACCGCGCTGCTCGACTCGCTCGGCGCGGCTTTTCGCGATCTACGGGCCGGAGCGTTTTAGCAGTCGCATCCACTCACGCCCTTCGCGACCGGGATACGCGCGCGCCGGCAGCCATTCGCGCAGCAGCTCGAGGCGCGGAAGAAAAAGTCGGTCGAGCTCCGCGACCGACACCTCGAACGGCGGACCTTCGCCGGGCGAGCTGTTCCCGGGATCGAGATAGAACACCGCGAGCAAATGTCCGCCGGGCTTGAGCGCGCCATGCACCGCCTCCACGTAGGCCGCGCGCAGCGACGGATCGATCGCGCAAAAACACGTGTGCTCCCACACCCAGTCGAACGCGCCGCGCATCGTCGCTGGCAGCGCGAAAAGATCGCCAAGTTCGTAGCGCTCGGTGCCTGCGGGCTGAATGCGGCGCGCCGTCTCCACCGCCGACGGTGCGATGTCGAGCCCGACAGCCTCCGCGCCCTGCGCGGCGAGCGCGCGCACATCGTGACCGAGCCCGCAGCCCGGCACGAGCACGCGGCCCTCGACACGATGCTCCGCGAGATAATCCACGAGTCCCGGACTCGGCGCGCCTTTCTCCCACGGCGTCTCGCCCTTTTGATACTGCGCTTCCCAATCGGTCGGCATCGCTCAGTGGATGATGGTGCCGCCCCACTTGCGCGCGGCGGCGAGTTCCTTCGCGAGATACTGCTCCGCCCATCGCGCGAAATCGCCGCGCTCGCGCGCCTCGGCGATGAACGCGTTGACCTGCGCGCGCAGATCGTCGCGTCCCTTCGCGATGCCGATTCCCCACGGCTCGGTCTGGAGCGGATCGAGCACCGGAACGAGGCCCGGCTGTTCCTCCGCCGTGCGCACGAGCGTGAGCTGATCGTAGAGAAATGCGGCCGACTTGCGCTGCGCGACTTCGAGCGTGGCGATCGCGAGCCGATCGACGATCGAGAAGTCGAGCTTGCGGTCGCGCGCGTAGAAGTGGCCGGTCGTGCCGCTCTTCACGACGACTTTCACGCCCGGCTTCGCGAGATCCGCGGCGGTGCGCAGGCCGGAGCCTTCGTAGGTCACGAAGCCGACGCCGGTTTGCCAATATGGCTCGCTGAAATCGATGCTCTGCCGGCGCTCGTCCGTGATCGTCATCGACGAGACGATGAGATCGATCTTGCCCGTCTTCAGCGCGGGGATGAGCCCGGCGAAGGGCAGGTTCTCGATGCGCAACTCGCGGCCGAGCTTCCCGGCGAGCGCGGTCGCCAGCTCGACGCTGATGCCCGCGGGCTTGCCCGCCATGTCGCGCGTCTCGAATGGTGGGTAGTCGAGCTCCATGCCGACGATGAGTGGACGCTCGGATTTCCCGCAGCCCGCGAGGAGCGCGCCCGCGATCGAGTGCAGTGCAGCACGGCGGGAGATCATCGGATCAAGAATGTGCGCCGGCGCCAGATCGTGGCTTGGGCGACGCTGAGTTGGAATTTGCGCGCATGTTCGCGAATGAGGAAGGGCAGGTCGCGCACGGTGGCGAGTTCAAACGCCGCGCCGAGCGCCGAGTGCAGGCCGTCGAGTGTGCTCGTGCCGTGGAATCCGCCGAGCCACTTTTCGCGCGGCGTGAAGTCCTCGAGCCACGTGTAAGGCGATGTGATCACGAGCTGTCCGCCCGGCTTCACGAGCGCCGGCAGCCGCGCGAGAAAACGTGCGGGGTCAGCGAGCCGGTCGATCAGGTTCGCCGCGAGCACGAGATCGAACTCGCCGAGATCGTCCCGCAGCGCCATCGCATCGCCGACCTCGAATGAAACGCGCGACGGATCGACCTCCGGCCGCCGCGCGACCAGCCGCGTGGTCTGCGTGCCCTCGTCGGTGCGTTCGTAGCCGAGCGATCCATCGCGGCGGATCGTCTCCGCTGCGTCGATGAAGCGCCGCGAGTAGTCGATGCCGATCACGCTCTCGCAGACGCGCGCCAACTCGAACGTCGAGCGCCCGACCGCGCAGCCGACATCGAGCGCTCTCGTGCCCGCACAATCGCCGACGCAGCGCACCGCGAAGTCGAGCGCGTGCTCTGCGCCTGCGGGCGGCGCGACTTCATCGGCGCTGCCGTAGTGGAAGAGCAGGTATTCGCCGAGGAGCTTGTCGCTCTCGTAAATGCTCACCGCCCGAGCAGCCCGCGCATGTAAGCCGCCGGCGCGTAGTTTTCGATGAGCACGACAGTCTCGCCTTCGCGATGCATCCGCACCTGCGGCACGGCGATCTCGGGCGTCTTGTGCGGGGCGAAGAGGATGTCGTCGTGCGTGGCGTTCTTCTTACTCGCGAAGCGATCCGGCGTGAGCTTGCCGCCGAGATGATCGCTCCGGCCTGTGGCGACGTGCAGCGTGCCGAGGATTTTTTCATCCTGAATGTCGCGCCCGCTCACCGGCAGTTCCTGCGTGCCGAAGCCAAGCTCGCCGAGTTCGCCGGTGACGGGGTCGCTTGTGAGCTTCGCGTTGTGAGTGTCGATCGTCTTCTGTTCGCCGCGCAGCAGTGTCGCGTGCGTGATGCGTCCGCCGGTGACTTGCATGAGCCCGATCGTGCCGTCCTCGTAGCGCATCGGGAACTCACCCTCAGCACCCGCGGGCACGTAGTAGATTTCTCCGGCGGGCAGGTTCGCGATGTCCGGGCCGCCGCGGCACAGGCCGTGGCTTTTCTGTGCCTCCTGCTTTGCGAGTTCGAGCCGCAGCGTGTGGAGCCCCGCGCCGACGGCGAAGTCGATCTCGACCCAGTCCGCGCGCGTCATGCCGACGCGCAGCTTTTCCGCCTGCGCGCTGACTTCGAAGTAATCGACGGCGAGTCCGCTGCTGAGGATCACCTCGTTCATCCCGTGCATCGTCGCGCCGCGGAAGCCGTGGATCTTTGCCAGCGCGGTGAGCGGCGCGGTGCCGGAATACGTCGAGATGCAGAGCACGAGGTCGTGAGCCGTGAGCACGTCCCCGACGAGCGACAGTTCGCGGCCATCGGGCGCGAAGCAGCTCTCGGGCAGGTCGAGATTGCTGCCGCCGGTGATCGCGTAGGCGAACATCCCGCCGTGCTCGAGCCCGAGCACGCCGCGTTTGAGTTCCTCGTGGAAGACATCGTGCGCATGCCGCTGGATGGTGAGCACCGGGTTTTGGAGAAAACGGAAGTCCGTGATGTCGCGCGGGTCTTCGAGGTCGATGAGGACGCACACGCGCTCGCCGGGTTTCGGGTCGAAGACCGTGCTGAGCAGTCGCGTGAGGCTGAACGGGGGGAACTCGCGCTTCGTGTGGGTCGGGTCTTTGTGCATGACGATGGTGGAACCTTGGCGGCGCCCGCGCGCCGTCGCAACCCGCCGCGGATATTTTCTGCGACGGGCTCGACGGAAACGTCCATCCGGTGCGAATGCACGCGCTGCGTTTCCCGGAGTCGTCCCGGCGAAAGGGCTGTTTGCAATCGGGGTGCGCGAGCCGAAGCTCGCGGAGCTGCCCTCCTTAAACATGCGCCGACCTTCGCCGCCTCGATTGGCACTTCTCTGCGCATGCTTGACTGCTTGCGAGAGCTTGATCGTCCCGGCCAGCGCGGCGCAATCCTCGCTCGCGGCGGGCGACCTGATTTTCCTGATGGGGCAGGCGACCGCCCCGGACACGATCGCCTTTGCGCCGCTCAAGAATATCTCGGCGGGCACGGTCATCTTCTTCAGCGAAGCGGCCCGGATCGGGACGGCGTCGAGCGGATGGAGCGACTGGCGGCTTAGTGCGACCGGCGCCTTTACGGAAGGCGTGTTCATCTACGTCGCGCCCGCCGATATTGCCGCCGGCACCGCGGTATCGTTAGACGTGCAAGCGCTGGGAGACTGGGGACTCGCGCTTGCCGGCGACAATCTTTTCGCGTTTCAGGGAACTCCGCAGGCCCCGGAATTCCTCGGCGCTCTCGGATGGGGTAGTGCCGCGCCGTTCATCGCGACGGGCACAGCGGTCACGGCCGATACCTACCTGCCGATGACTCTCGCCAGCGGGGTCAATGCGGTCGCCATCGCCAACACCAACGACAACGCCAGATACAACGGAGTCGCGAGCGGGACGAGTGCCGAGCTGCTCGCCGCGGTCAGTTCGGCGGCCAGTTGGACCTCGAGCAACACCGCGCTCAGCTCGCCCGGAAATCTCACCGTCAACGACGCCAGCGATGCGACGCTCGCCACCAGTCAACTCGGCGGCTATTGGTTCGGGCACAACGCCGCGGGCTACACCACCGCGCCGCTGACTGCGCCGAGCCACACGACGCTGAGCGCGTTCGGCGTGCTCCAGGGGCAGGGGACGCTCACCCTCGCGCCGACCGGAGGCGGAGGAAGTATCACGCAGGATTTTCAGATCGGCACCGGCTCGACGAGCGGGCTCTCCACCAGCCCGACGCTCGATCTCGCCAACACGCCCGCGGTCGGATTCACGCTCGCGATCGAAGCGGGCTATCAACTCGACCTCGAGCGGCTGGAGTTCGCCTATCAACGTAACGCGAATGGCCCGGTTCAACTCGCGCTCTACGTGAGCAACGATGGGTTCGCTTCCAGCTTCCAGCTCGGCACCGATCTCTCGCTCGTCGGTGCAAACATAGGCGTGGCGAACTTCTCCGATGCAGGGGTCAACGCGTTCACCGGCACGCTGGAGTTTCGGTTTTACGCGTGGGGCGCCGTGAACGCCACGACCAGCACGTTCGAGATCGACGAGGTGTATTTTAAGAGCAGCGTGATGCCGGTGCCTGAGCCGGGTGCCGGCGCGATACTGGCCCTCGGTCTCGGGATTCTCGCTCTGCGTCGCGCACGGCTCACCCCCGCCGCAGGCTGAGGAAAACCGCGCCGAGCAGCAGCAGCGCGCCGAAGAGGCGCCGCAGCATCACGCGCGGGCCGTGGTCGCGCTCGGTGTTTGCGAACCAGTGGCCGATCGCCCACACGATCACCACGCTCCAGATGCCGCGCGTGTTGTAGAGGATGTTCGTGATCGTCACTTCGCGGAAGACGGAGATCGAGTAGGACATGCCGGTGGCTTGCAGGCCGAGCGTCGCTCCGCCGGCGACGGCCCAGCGCAGGCTCGAGCGCGGCATCGCGGCGAGCGGCGCGCTGAAAAACGGCACGAGCGTGAACGAAAAGACGGCGATGCTCAGGAACATCACCGGCACGAAATGGCCGAAGCCCCAGTCCTTCACCCAGCGCTGCATGAGCACGTCGGTCGAGGCGTAGCACATCGCGGCGGCGAGGCCGAAGGCGATGCTCGGCCAGACGCGCGCGGAATCGACCCGCCGCTCCATTCCGAGCATCGCGGTCGCCACGGTCGTGAGCAGTGCGGCGAGCCAGAGCTCGACGCTGAGATGATCGCCCGCGAAGATGACGGCGAGGAACGCGACGAAGACGACCTTGGTGCCGAGCACCGGCGTGGTGACGGAGACATCGCCGCGAGTCAGCGCGAGGAAGGTGAGGATCTGGCCGACGAAAAACAGCGCACCGGTGATGAGCGCGTGGGTGAAATTCAACCACGTGAAGGCCGAACCGCCGGCGAACCACCACGGCACGAAGACGAGCGCCGCGACCCAATTGGTGATGAACGTGACACGCCACGGCCCGACGCCGCGCTCGGTCGCCCGCTTGAGCATCAGTGCTGCAAACGTGTAGCCGAAGGCCGCAAGCAGCGGCAGGAAAGTGGCGAGCTGAGGACGCATCGGGAAAGGGCGCGCACGCTCGCGGCAAGAAGGAAAAGAACAAGTTGCGATTCAGTCGCAATAAGGAACCATTCGCGCCGTGCCTGCCGCCGTCGCATTGATTCCTACTCAACCTGCCTCGCCCGAAGGTGGCGCATGGGACGACGTGCGCCCGGGTTGGCGGCTGCTCTTCGGCGGCTTCGGATCGCTGGGGTTCAGCATCGAGCAGCACCAGTTTCAGACGGATGGGGAGCTGGACTGGAGCCGCAGCTTTCACCCGGAGAGCCTGGAACTGTGCCTGAACCTCGCTGGCACCGGCGAAGTGCGCTGCGGTAGCGAACTGGTGGTGGTGAAGCCGGGCACCGCGGTCGCTTACGCGCACGCTCGCGAGCCGCTCGTCGCTCGTCGTGCGAAGGGCGAGCGGCACCACTTTCTGACGCTGGAGTTGCAGCGCGATTTCCTCGCTCGGCAGGTCGCTGGCGCCGAGCGCGCGCTCGACGACATCGTGCGCACCGGCGCGCTCGCGGCACGTCCGCGCAGCGGCATCGGCGGGCCGCGGGCGCTCACGCTCGCGCATGAGCAACTCGCCTCGCGGCTCTCGCAGCCACCGGTGGCGCAGACGGCGCTGCCGTTGTGGTTTCAAAGCAAGGTGCTCGAACTTATCGCGGAGTTTTTGTTCGCGCCGGCGCCGGAGATGTTTTGCGAACGGCAGAAGCGGCTCGCGCACGAGCGCGTCGAGCGCGTGAAAGAACTGCTCACGTCGCAGCTCGAGAATCCGCCATCGCTCGACGCGCTCGGGCGCGAAGTCGGCGTGAGCCAGTTTTATCTCAGCCGCACTTTCTCGGCGCAGACGGGGATGACGATCCCGCAGTTCCTCCGTCGCGTGCGGATGGAACGCGCGGCGGAGCTGCTGCGCGCCGGCACGCACAACGTGACCGAGGCGGCGTTCGCGGTCGGCTACGCGACCGGCTGCGCCGCGATCGCGAGCGCGAGCACGCTGAGTGGGTCTATGCCGTCAGCGTCTCACCGGCCTTCGGCATGAACACCGTCTTCGTCGGCGGCGACTATGGCTCCTTCAACCCGGAGAATCCGCGCGCGCTCAATGCCTACGGCGACTTCTGCGTCACGCGGCTCGGCGAAGCGGTGCGCCCGCAGACACTCGTGGTATTCGCGTCCGCGTGTTTCGAGAGCGACGGCGAGCGCGTGCCCGGCTATTTCAAGGTCGAAGCGCCGAGCCTGACCGCGCGCCGCTGGCCGCGCAAATACCAACGCGGCGCCCCTGCGACGATGTTCGGACAGGTCGATTTTCGCTACGACGACCGTGCGATCACCGCGATGCTCGATGGACATGTCGAGCTGCTGGATTTCCAGCAACTCAGCGACATGCGCCGCTGGTCGAACCAGGCCGCCGAGACCGACGATTCCGATTTCACACTCACGACACCTTAACTTCCTGGCCCTCGAATTTGCCGCGCGCGGAGGCGGTTCCGGGACGGTTCACCGGGTCTGCAAACCTCCGGCCTGACGATCGACCTTCGCGCGCCGGAAAAAGGCTGGACCACGATCCCGCAGCCGTTCAAGCGCCGCGCACTCGCGGCCGTCGCGCTGGGCGAGCGCATCTGGTTTCTCGGCGGCATGGAAAACGACGACGATCCGTCGCGCCGCGTCGATTGGTTCGAGCCGGCGACCGGCGCATGGGGCCGGGGCCCGCTGCTGCCGGACGGCTCGCTCGCCGGCTTCGGCATGGCCGCGTGCGCGGCGAAGGGCGAGCTGCTCGCCAGCCCGCTCTCGGGGAAAATCCACGCGCTCAGTGCCGATCAACAAAGCTGGGAAGAGATCGGCAAACTCGCAAAGCCCCGCTTCTTCCACCGCCTGCTCCCGCTCGCCGTCCAGCGCCTCGTCGCCGTCGGCGGATCGAGCCGCAAGGGCCAGATTCCCGAGCTCGAACTCGTCGATCTCGACGCCAAACCCGCGACCGCTGCGATTGCGCCAGCACCGACGGGCACCGCGGCGAAGGATGTGAAAGCGCCGAGCGAGCCGAGTGGTGGTGCGTCGTGGCCGCAATGGCGGGGAGCGAATCGCGACGGCATCTCGAGCGAGGCCGGCTGGCGCAAGGACTGGCCCGCCGGGGGACCGCGCTCGCTCTGGCGCGTGAAGGTGGGCGAGGGGATGAGTTCGAGCGTCGTCGTCGATGGCCGGCTTTTCACGCAAGGCAACGACGGCGAGGACACGGAGAACCTCTTCGCGCTCGACGCCGCGACGGGTGAGGAGCTGTGGAAACACTCGATCGCGTGCGCCACGGCCGCGCACGCAATGCCGATCGTCCCGAACGGCCCCGGCGCGACGCCGACGGTCGTGGAAATGCACATCTTCGCGCTCACACGCGAGGGCGACCTCGTGTGCATCGAGACAAACACCGGCAAGCTCGCGTGGCGGAAAAATCTCGTCGCCGATCTCGGCGGCAAACGCCCCGTCTATGGTTACGCGCAGAGCCCTCTCGTCGAGGGCGGCACGGTCTTCGTCGATCTCGGCGCCGCGCCGGGGAAGACCGGCTCGACCGCCGCGCTCGATGCCGCGACCGGCGAGGTGCGGTGGAAGTCCGGCACCGGCGAAGCGGGCTACAGCTCCGCGCGCGGCTTCACGTGCGACGGGCGGCGTTACGTCGCGATGTTCAAGGGCGAGGCGCTCGACGTCTTCGATCCGCGCGATGGCCGTGTGGTGTGGTCGCACCGCACCACCGCGCGCGATTTCACCAACACGGTCACGCCCGTCTTTGTCGCCCACCGCATCCTCGTGAGCAACACCGGCACCGACGAGGCCGCGCTGCTCGACTGGGACGCTGGCGCCGCGACGAATGTCCGCGCCGCATGGACGCACAAGCAGTTCGCGCTGCTCTTCAACACCGCGATCCCGCACGACGGCTGCCTCTTCGCCTTCAACGAAAAACGCCGGGGCCATCACGAGTTCACGTGTGTCGATGCCGCGACCGGCGTGAGCCGCTGGGTCAGCGACGCGGTGCCGACGAGCACCTTCATCCTCGCCGATGGGCACTGGCTCTTCCTCACGCGCGACGGCGAAGTCGTCATCGCGCCCACGAGCATTGCCGAGCTGAAGCCGGGTGCGCGATTCAAGGCCGTGGAAGGCCGGTGCTACGCCACGCCCACGCTCGCAAATGGCCGCCTCTACGTTCGCACAAATGCCGGCGACCTCGCCGCATTCGACCTCCGCGCGTCCGCGCAGGCGAGACGCTGACGGCTTGCGGTGAACCCGTGCGTTGAGTAGGTGCGCGACCATGTTCCGCCCGCTGCTCCTTGCCGGTTGCTCGCTGCTTGTCTCGTGCTCGCGCGCGACGCAACCGGAGGCTCTCGTCATCGAGTCGCGCGTGCTCGCGGACAATCCGCTCGGCGATCGCACGCAGCGGCGCGTCGCGATCTTTTCGCCGGAGAGCGCCGGACGGGAGAAGGCGCTGCCGATGGTCGTGTATCTGCCGGGGTGGGGGAGTTCGTCGGAAAACTTTCTCGCGCCCGGCGGCGACGTGGGCTTCGAGCGGCTCGTCGCGCAGCTCGCGAAGGACGGACTGCCGCTGCGCATCGCGGTGGTCGATGGACGCTCGCGATACGGCGGGAGCCAATTCGTGAACTCAGCCGCGACGGGCCGCTACGCGGACTTCGTGGCGGATGAAATCGTGGGCGCGCTCGCGAAGGATCATCCGTGGCCGCCGGGTCGCTGCTGGATCGCGGGGCACTCGAGCGGCGGCTACGGCGCGCTCCGCCTCGCGATGGATCGGCCGGAAATCTTCTCCGCCGCCATCGCGCTCTCGCCGGACAGCGATTTCGAAGTCACGCATAAGCCACTGGTGCAGCAGCCCGCGGTGCAGCGGCTCACGCCCGCGGAACTCGCCGCTGCGATGGCGCCGCGCGGTCGTCAGCAGTTGCCCGGCGGTCTCGCGGAACTCGTCCTCGGCCTCTGCGCGAACTACACGCCGAGTGGTCCGGGCCGGTTCGAGTGGCTCTACGACGCCGAGGGTCGCTGGCGCGCCGATGTGTGGCAGCGCTGGATCGATGCCGATCCGCTCACGATTGTGCGCCGGAAGACGGACGCATTTTCACCCAAGCAGGCCGTGTATCTCGACGGCGCGCAGTTCGACGAATTCGGCGCGAACATCGGTGCAAAGAAAATCTTCGAGGCGATGCGTGAGCGTCCGTCGCCGGTGATCTTCTACGAAGCGCCCGGGCACCACGGCGATCACATGGTCGAGCGTCTCGAGCGTGGGCTGCGGTGGGTGTTCGAGAAGACCGGCCGATAGCGCCTACTCGAAATCGTAAACGACCACGCGCTTCCACAGCGCCTTGCAGTTCTCGACGAAATCGAGGTGCAGCGGATGGACCTGGTAGGCGTCCTGGTCGGCCTTCGAGTTGAAGGTGAAATTCAGCGCGACCTGATAGCTCTGGTCCACTACATCGGTGCGCGGGCTCGTGGCCATGCGGCCGCAGTGGAAGTGCAACGGCAGCGGAATCGGGCGCAGGTATTTTTCCACGCCGGCGACGAGCTGATCGGCGGCGTTCGGGTTGGCGGGGTCGGTCCAGAAAATTACGATGTGAGAAAACATGGCGGTGGAATGGGCGGCTCTGGTAAGCGAAGCACCCGCACCTCGACAACAACTTCCTCACCACCATGCCCACCAAATACCGCTTCTGCTTCGGCCCCTGGAACATCAGCCCCGGCCAGGATCCCTACGGCCCGATCACGCGCATCGACCGCGGCTTCGACTGGAAGCTCGCGCAGCTCAAGGAACATGGCTTTGAGGCGATGATGTTTCACGACGACGACGCCGTGCCGGACATCGACTGCAAGTCGTGGCCGCAAATCGCGAAGGAGGCGAAAGCCCTGAAGAAGCGGCTCGATGGCGAGGGCATCGTCGCGGAAATGGTCGCGCCGCGGCTGTGGTTCGCGCCGGAGACGATCGATGGCGGCTACACGAGCAACGACGCGAAGCAACGCCGCTACGCGATCGAGCGCAGCAAACGGAGCATCGACATCGCGAAGATCCTCGGCACCGACATCCTCGTGCTGTGGCTGGCTCGCGAGGGCACCTACATCCGCGAGGCGAAGAGTGGGCGGCAGTCCATGGACTACCTCGTCGAGGCACTCGACGCGATGCTCGCGCACGACAAAAAAATCCGGATCGCGATCGAGCCGAAACCGAACGAGCCGATGGATCACGCCTACATTCCCACCATCGGCCACGCGCTCGCGCTCGCGCAACTCACTCGCGACTCTGAGCGCGTCGGCTGTCTGATCGAGAGCGCGCACGCGATCCTCGCGGGCCTCGATCCATCGGACGAAATCGATTTCGCCTGCGCCTTCGGGAAGCTGTGGAGCCTGCACCTCAACGACCAGAACGGCCTCAAATTCGACCAGGACCGTCCCTTCGGCTGCACGAACCTGCGCAGCGCGTTCGATCAAGTCCGCGCGCTCGAGCGCAACGGCTACGGCAAGCGCGGCGAGTATGTCTGCTTCGACGTGCATCCCTTCCGCACCACGCGCGAGGAGCACTGGATGGATCACCTCACGAACAGCCGCGCCACGTTCCTGCGTCTCGTCGAGAAGGTGCGCAGCTTCGACGAGAAGGGCGCCGCGGCGCTGATCAAGCAGCGTCACTACCAGGCGCTCGATCAGATGGTGATCGAGCATCTGCTTGGCTGAGCGGCAGCGTGAGGACCACGGTCGTGCCTTTGCCGTAGGTGCTCTCGACGCGGATCGTGCCGCCGTGTTGCTGCACGATGTGCTTGGCGATCGAAAGGCCGAGGCCCGTGCCGCCGTGCTCGCGGCTGCGCGCTTTGTCGGCGCGATAGAAGCGCTCGAAGATGCGCGGCAGGTCCTGTGGCGGGATGCCGGCGCCGGTATCGAAGACGCGAAACTCGACGCCATCGGCGCAAGGCGCCACGGACACGCGCACGCAGCCGCCGGCGTCGGTGTATTTGAACGCGTTGTCCACGAGGATGGTGAGCACCTGGCCGATGCGCATGGGGTCGGCTTCGCACTCCGGCGCCTCGCCGCTGCACTCGATCCGCACCTGCTTGCCCGCGGCCCGCAGCTTCCAGTCGGCGACGACCTCCTCGACGAGTCGGCGCGGCTCGACGGGCTCGATGGTCAACGTGTCCGCGGACGATTCGAGGCGCGCGAGCACGAGCAGATCTTCCACGAGCGCGTTCAAGCGCGTGGAGTGGCGATTGAGGATGGCGAGGACATCGACCAACTCGGGGCGCGGGAGATCGGGATGATCGATGAGGTTCTCGAGGTAGCCCTGGAAGATCGCGAGCGGCGTGCGCAACTCGTGCGAGACGTTCGCCACGAACTCGCGCCGCACGTCCTCGAGCTGCCTGAGCCGTGTCACGTCGCGGCAGATGACGAGCACGCGATCTTCGCCGGACTCGGTGTGGATCGTCGTCGCATCGAGCGCGAGGTGGCGCGGCGGCTTGAGGTGCGCGAGCGAAAGCCCGGTCTCGTGCGGCTTGTGCTCGGCGAAGGTGGCGGTCACGAGTTCGTCGAGTTCGACCGCACGGATCGCGTGCAGCACCGTCTTGCCGACGGGGTCGGTGCGGAGATCGAGCAGTTCGCGCGACGATGGATTCGCCATCCGCACGACGTGCGCGCCGTCCACGACGAGCACGCCTTCACTCATGCCGACGAGGATGGTCGTGAGATGCGCGGCCTCGGCGTCGCGGCTGAGGCGGACCTCGTGAAGCTCGCGCGTGAGCCGGGCGTGTTCGCGCTCCGCACGCCGGAGCTGCCGGCGCTCGCGCCACAGCCAGCCGCCGAGCACCGCAGCCACGAGCAAGGCGGCGAGCCAGCCCATCACGCGTCGATCATCCGGTAGCCGAAGCCGCGGATGGTCTCGATGCAGTCGGCGGCTTTGCCGAGCTTTTCGCGCAGGCGGCGGATGTGGGTATCGACGGTGCGTGTGTCGATGAGGTTCTCGTAGCCCCACACGTCGTTGAGCAGGGTGTCGCGGCTTTGGACGCGGCCGCGGCGTTCCATGAGGACGGTGAGCAGCTTGAACTCGGTCGCGGTGAACTCGATCGGCCTGCCCTTCACGAGCACCTCGTAGCGCGAGCGATCGACCTGGATCTCGCCATGCCGCAGCACGTCCGCCGGCTCGCTGCGAGTCTCGGAACGGCGCAGGATCGAGCGGATGCGCAGCACGAGTTCGCGCGGGCTGAAAGGCTTGGTCACGTAGTCATCGGCGCCGAGTTCGAGCCCGACGATGCGATCGATTTCCTCAGCCTTCGCCGTGAGCATGATGACGGGGATGGCCCTGGTCGCCGGCTCGGACTTGAGCGCGCGGCAGACCTCGAGGCCGCTCATGCCGGGCAGCATCAAGTCGAGCACGACGAGGCTGGGCAATGCGCGCCGCGCGGAATCGAGCGCCGACTCGCCGTCATCGCACGCGAGCACCTGGTAGCCCGCGGTCTTAAGACTCATCGCGAGGAGGTTCAAGACGTCCGCTTCGTCATCCGCGATGAGGATTTTTTTGCTGGCGGTTTTGGCGGTCATTGTGAGCCGCGGACCTTCGGAATCGCCCGGCGCGCGGCAAGGCGGCGGCTGTGACATTCCTGTAACAACCGCCGCGGCTCGTTACTTCAGCTCCTGGTTGGTCAAGGCGTTGAGGACGGTAAATTTCTCGTGGTGGAGCGTGGGATCGCTGCGGAAGGACAGGCGGCCTTCGTAGCGGCGCTCGATCTCGACGAGCAGTTCGTCGTCCTCGGTCTTGAGGCGGTTGAGCAGGTGCGGGTGGACGATGACTTTGACTTCGTGGACCTCGGGATTCGAGCGGAGCAACTGGTGCAGCGCGCGCTGGAGCTCGACGCTCATGCTCATGCTGCTCTTGATCCGGCCGCGGCCGCCGCAATACGGGCACGGCTCATAGACGGTCGCGTGCAGCGACTCGGCGGCGCGCTGGCGGGTCATCTCCATGAGGCCGAGTGCGCTGATCGGGAGGATGTGCGTCTTGGCCTTGTCGCGGCGCATTCGCTCTTTCATCCGCTGATAGACCTGCTGCTGGTCGCGGCGGCCCTTCATGTCGATGAAGTCGCCGATGATGATGCCGCCGATGTTGCGCAGGCGCATCTGCCGGCTCATCTCGTCGGCGGCCTCGAGGTTGGTCTGGAGGATGGTCTTGTCGAGGTCCTTGGAGCCTTTGTTGCGGCCGGTGTTCACGTCGATGGCCACGAGCGCCTCGGTCTCGTCGATGACGATGTAGCCGCCGCACGGCAGCCAGACCTGGCGGTGGAAGCTGTCGTCGATCTGCTTCTTGATGCCGTATTTCTCGAAGATCGGCTGGGGCTCGGTGTAGTGCTTGATCTTGCTGCGCGAGCGCTTCGAGATCTGGCCGCAGATGTCCATCATGCGCTTGGCGGCGGCTTCGTCGTCGCAGAGGATTTCGTCGATCTCGTCGGTGAGGAAGTCGCGCACGGTGCGCTCGATGAGGTCGGGCTCCTGGAAGACGCAGGCGACTTTGTCGGGCTTCTTCATCGCCTCCTCGATGCTGCGCCATTGCTCGAGCAGGTAGGCGAGGTCGCGCGCCTTCTGGCCTTCGCCGACGGTGCGGATGATGACGCCGATGCCCTCGGGCACGTTGAGGTCGCGCAGGATTTTGCGCAGCCGGTCGCGCTCTTTCGGGCTCTCGATCTTGCGCGAGATGCCGCTCTGCTCGCTGTAAGGCATGAGCACGAGGAAGCGGCCCGCGAGCGAGATGTTCGTGGTGATGCGCGGGCCCTTGGTGCTGATGGGGCCCTTGGTCACTTGCACGAGGACTTCGCTGCCGACGGGATAGATGTCGGGGATGTCTTTCGAGCTGATCTTCTTCGCGGCTTTCTTGTCCTTGCGCTCGACTTCCTCGATGCCGCTGTCGAGTGCGGAAGGGAGGGCATCCCAGAAATGGAGGAAGGCATTCTTCTCGTAGCCGATATCGACGAACATGGCCTTGAGGCCGTGCTCGATGTTTTTGACGCGGCCCTTGTAGATGCTGCCTACGATGTTGCGGTCGCTCGGTCGCTCGATGGTGTATTCCTCGAGCACTCCGTTTTCGAGCAGCGCCACGCGCTTCTCGAGCTTTTCGCAGTTGATGATGATTTTGTTTCCGGTCTGGCGCGGGGCCAGGCCGATCATGCGTTTTACGCGTTCGGTCATGGAGATAAGTTTGTCGGTAAGTTTTTGGATCACTGGGCGGATGGGGGAAAACGAGGGTCAGCGCCGGAAGGGCTGTTTTTGCGGTGGGGCGGGGTTGGGTTTGCGGCCGAAGCCGAAGAAGCGCTCGATGAAGTTGCGTTTGTCGTTCGGGTCGCGCTTGGGTTTCGCGCGGTCCTTGAGCCGGCCACCGGAATCGGCGCCGGGACGGATGTCGGGGGTGACGCCGAGTTGCGGGCCTTTCTTTCGGTTGAGCGGGTCGTCCACGTGGTCGGCGGTCTCCTGGTCTTCGTGGCCGGCAGCGGCGGCGAGCTTGGCGACGCCGGCGTCCTTTTCCTTGAACTCGACCGCCTCGATCTGCGCGAAGCTGCCGCGCGCCGGTTCGAGCCGCGTGAGGGTGACGAGATTCGGGTCCTGCTCGAGCGCGAGCGTCTCCTCGAGGATGCGCTGCGCGATCGGCGCGGAGACGCCGCCGCCGGACTTCGCGCCCTGGACCATCACGCAGATCGCATACTTCGGATCCTGATACGGCGCGAAGCAGATGAACCACGTGTGGTTGTCCTTCACGTTCCCGCGCCAGAATTGCGCCGTGCCTGTCTTGCCGGCGACTTCGACGCCCTTGACCTGTGCGCGTTTGCCGGTGCCCCCGCCTTCGTTGACGACTTTCCACATGCCGCGGCGCACGAGTTCGATCTGCGATTCGCCGATCCCCGCTCGGCGCAGGTCCGCGAGCACATCGGGCTTCGGCGGCGCGACCGTGCGACCTTCCTCGTCGCGCACATCGCGGCCTTCCTGATCGACGACGCGATCGACGAGCCGGGGCCGGAAGGACGTGCCGCGATTGGCGACGGTGGCGATGACCATGGCCATCTGCAGCGGCGATGCTTCGACCGAGCCCTGGCCGATCGACACGTTGGCCGTGTAGCCTTGCGACCAGCGCTCCTGCGGGCTGACGCTCTTGAGCCAGTCGGGCCCGGGCAGGATGCCGCCGTCCTCGCCGGTGAGCGGGACGCCGGTTTTCTCACCAAGCCCGAGCGCCTTGCCGGTGGCGACGATGTTGTCGATGCCGGCGGCGTTGCCCCATTGGTAGAAGAAGGCGTTGCACGAGACCTTGAGCGCGTCGGAAAGCGTGAGCCCGCCGTGGCTGCCGCCCTTGTCGGCGATCCAGCACTTCATGTATTTGTTGCCGTAGCTCACGCCGCCGTAGCAGGTGAAGCTGCTGCCCGAGGTCAGCCCCTTTCGCAGGCCGGCGAGCGCGGCGACGACTTTGTAAGTCGAGCCCGGCGCGTAGCCCTGGATCGCGCGATTGGTGAGCGGGTCGGTGTCGTCCTTGATGATCTGTTTCCACGCGACCTCGTCGATGCTCGGGATGAAGACGTTCGGGTCGTAGCTCGGCACGCTGGCCATCGCGAGGATGTCGCCATTCTTCGGGTTCACGACCACGGCCGCGCCGCGACCGACCACGCGCAGCGCGCGCTCGGTGATGTATTGGACGCGCGCGTCGATGGTGAGATACACATTCGCGCCCTGCTTGGGCTCGATGCGCCGCAGCTCGCCTTCGATCTGGCCTTTCACATTGCGCTGGAGCACGCGCACGCCGGGTGTGCCGGAGATGTATTTGTTGAGCGCGCCTTCGACCTGCGATTTGCCCTCCACGTCGGGCTGGTAGAACGAGTAGTTCCGCACGTCGGGCAGCAGATCGACATCGTTCGGGGCGCCGACGTAGCCGAGCAGATGCGCGGCGAGCGCGCCAAAGACGTATTGGCGCACGGGCCGGATCGCGACATCGACGCCGGGCAGTCCGACGTCGTGCTCGGAGAAGCGCGCGAGGGTCTTGAAATCGATCTCTTCGCGATAGGTGAACGGCACCTCGGTGTCGTTGCGGTAGTGCCGGCGCAGCGTCTCCGAGTTGTAGTCCACGGCGAGATCGAGGTCCTGCAGCCGCGGGATGACGCTGGTGTTGACGATCTGCACGATGTCGGCCTCGGACTTGTCCTTGGCCATGCCCTTGACCGTGCCGCGATAGGTGACCTGCGGGAGCTTCTCGCCCTGATGCTGCTGCTTGAAGCCGCGCACCATGTCGGGGAGATAGAAATCGACCTCGTAGCTCGCGCGATTGGTCACCAGCGGGACGCCGTTGCGATCGCGGATCTCACCGCGCACGCCCGGGATGCGCACGGTCACTTCGCTGCGGTTGGCGATCTTCTTTGCCCACATCGGGCCGCGCGCGACCTGCTCCCACCACAGCTTTGCGACCAGCGCGCCGAGACCCGCGAGCATTCCCAAGGCGAGGAAAAACAGGCGCCACTCGACTCGTGCGCCGCGACTTGGGAGCTGGAATTTTACGGCCATCGTTAGCGGATGGTTGGTTTGGTGCCGCGCTCCGGCTGCGGGTCGTAGCCGGTCAGCACGGCGAGGTAATTGAGCACGAAAAACAAAAGAGGCGACAGCAACGTCGCGATCAGCCCCGCGCCGCCGATGCGCCACGCCACGCTCTTGTCAAAGATCCACTGCACCGGCTCGGTGCGGACCGTGACCATGATGAACTCCGCCAGCGGGATCGCCGCCGTGAGCACGCCGGTGAGCAGGCAGTGGACTTCCCACCGCCCGCGCAGGAAGAGCGGTCGGAAGCCCGCCATGATCGTGCCGAGCCCCATGTAGAAGGCCACCGACCAGCCCATGCTGATCTGGTAGGCGCCGTCGATCTGCTGCGCCTGGAGCGCGTCCCACATCAGCCCGCCGATGAACGTCACGACCAGCATCCCATGCAGCGGCAGCGCGATCGCGCCGTAGAGCATGAGCATCTGCATGAGCAGCAGCCGGCACCCGAGCATCGGCAGCGGGCCGATGAAGTGCTGGATGACCAGCGCGCCGAACATGAGGATGAGCAGGATGAGGAAGAAAATCATTTCGTGTCGCTCACCACGACGAACACATCCTCGATGGTCGTCAGGTCCACCGAGGGTTTGACGGTCGCATACGCATCCAGCTCGCGAAGGCCGAAGGTCTCGATCTTTCCGAGCTCGATGCCGGAGGGGAAAACGCCGCCGACGCCGGAGGTATAGACCGTGAGCCCGGGCCGGAGCGCCGCCTGCTTCGAGAGAAATCCGAGTCCGATCTTCGGCAGCGTCGCCTTCGTCGCGCGCTCGCCTTTCACGATGCCCTGTTCGCGCGTCCCTTCGATCGATGCGGACACGCGGCAGTTTTCGTCGGTGATCAGGATGACCTGCGCTGTGTGCGCCGAGATGAGATTGGTCGTCTTGCCGACGAGCCCCGACTCGGTGAGCACCGCCTGATCCGGCTCGATGAGTTCCTCCGAGCCGCGGTCGATGATCACCTTCTGATACCAGGTCGAGGCATCGCGCGCGATGATCCGCGCCGGCATGAGCTGAAAGACCGAGCGCTCCCGGTAGCCGAGTGCATTGCGCAGCCGGTTATTCTCGGTCTCCATGCCGCGCAACGCCTGGTTGGTCGCGCTCATCTCCTTGTTCACCACGCGCAGTTGGATCACTTCCTTCTCGAGATCCTCGAGCTTTTTCAGCCCCTCCTTCTTCGTCACGTAATAACGCTGGAGCGACGAGCCTTGCTTGAGAAAGGGCGCGATCATTCCCAGAAATCCCGCCTGCACGCGCTGCGAACGCAGCGGGTTCGAGAAGAACCAAAGCGCCGCGAGGAGCAGCACCACGCCCGCTCCGCCGATGATGTAATTAAGCCGCGATCGCCACATTGCCTACGCCATCAGTTGCCCCAGCGGGAATCGCTGGTGGCCACCTGGCGCAGGAATCGCATCTCGCTCAACGCCCGCCCGGTTCCCTCGGCGACAGCGCTGAGGGGATCCTCGGCGATGTGCACCGGCAGGCCGGTTTCTTCGGTGAGCAAACGATCGAGTCCGCGCAGGAGCGCGCCGCCGCCCGCGAGCACGAGGCCACGGTCCACGAGATCAGCGGAAAGTTCAGGCGGGCAGCGCTCGAGGGTCACTCGCACGCTGTCCACGATGGTCGAAATGGGTTCCAGCAACGCCTCGCGCACTTCCTGCGAAGTGACCGTCAGCGTCTTCGGCAGACCGGCCACGAGGTCGCGACCCTTCACCTCCATGGTCGTCTCCTTCTCGATCGGATGCGCCGAGCCGATCTTGATCTTGATGTCCTCCGCCGTCCGCTCACCGATCATCAAATTGTAAGCGCGCTTCATGTATTGAATGATCGCCTCATCCATCTCATCGCCCGCCACCCGCACGCTGCGCGAGAAGACGATGCCCGAGAGCGAAATCAGCGCGACCTCCGTCGTCCCGCCGCCGATGTCGATGATCATGTTCCCCGCCGCATCCTGCACTGGCAGCCCGCACCCGATCGCTGCCGCCATCGGTTCCTCGATCAGGTAAACTTCGCGCGCTCCCGCGTGCAGCGCCGATTCCTTCACCGCGCGCTTCTCCACTTCCGTGATGCCGCTCGGCACCGCGATGACCACGCGCGGCCGCGCCTTCAAGATCGTGCGCTTTCCATGCACCTTCTGGATGAAGTGCCGCAGCATCGCCTCGGTGATCTCGAAGTCCGCGATCACGCCGTCCTTGAGCGGACGGATCGCCACAATATTGCCGGGCGTGCGCCCGAGCATCCGCTTGGCTTCATCGCCCACGGCGAGCACTTTGTTGGTGCCCGCCTGCACGGCGACGACCGACGGCTCGCGCAGGACGATGCCGTGGTCTTTGACATAGACGAGTGTATTCGCCGTGCCGAGGTCGATCCCGATATCGTTCGAGAACAGGCCGAACAAACCGTTAAACATTCAATTTGAAAAGCTGGCTGTGAGATTGATGGAGCGCTCCTCGCTGCGCCGCGTCCGGTCTTCAATTAGCGTCCACCGGCTTGACCGCGGCACGGCCGAAAAGCGCGCACACTTAGTGCGTTGGAGCGGGCGGCGTCAAAAGCTTTTCTCAGGGAACGCCAAGCCCCGGCAATACCGCCCGCCCGCCGACCCTATGCGCCAGCGTATGGAACTGGCTTCGCTGCGCTCGTCCGCGCGCGCACGGAGAGTCGTTCGCCTTTCGCGGACGATCTCTGGCAACCGGTCCGGGTCGATCGTCAGAGCGAAGCCCTCCTCTCCCGCGGTCGCTCGCTCCCGCGCCCTGCGCATTCCAGAAATCTCCCTCCTTTTGCCGGCCACTTCGAGACGGGCTGTTAGATTTTCAGAGTTCGTGCAGTAATCAGACGACGATCATGCCTTCACACGATCAAAAACCCGCACCGGAGGACGCGCGCTACGAGGCGTTCATCGCCCGGTTTGCGCATTATGAACCCGATTTGCGCCGGTTCATCCGGTCGCTGCTGCCGACATCCGTGGATGCGGACGAGGTGTTGCAGCAGACTGCGATCGTGATCTGGCGGAAGTTCGAGCAATACGATCCGGAGACGAACTTCATGAAGTGGGTGTGTGTGATCGCGCGCTTTGAGGCGCTGGCTTACCGCCGGAAAATGGCGCGCGACCGGTTAGTGTTTCGCGAGGATGTGATGGAGCTGATGGCGGATGAGGGCGTCGAGGAGATCGAGCCGCGGCGCGCGGAGCATGTCGCCTTGGAGTCGTGCCTCGAGGCGATGCCGGAGAAACAGCGGCGCTTCCTCACGCTCGCATACACGCCGGGCGTGAAGACCAAGGAACTCGCAGAGGAAGCGGGCTCGACCGCGGCGGCATTTTACATGCGGCTGAAACGGCTGCGCCGGCAATTGCTGGAATGCGTGGAGTCGAAGGTGCAACACGAGGGAGCGGCCTGATGCGCACGCCGAACTTCAGCGACATGCCGCAGGAAGATCAGGATCGGATCGATGCCTATTTGGACGGCACGATCGGGCAGGCAGATTTCGACGCGTTGCAGGATCGCATGGCGAAAAACCCGGCGCTGCGGGCGGTCATGCGCCGCTATCTGGCGCTCGACGATTCCGTGCGGAACGTCGTGGCGAGCGTCGGGGAAAAGTCATCGACCGCGGCCACGGCGCCATGGCTGGCGGCGGACGGATCGGGCGAAGCAAATGCCGCGAACCCTGCGGAGAAAGTGATCCGAATTCCAATGCTGATGCCGCTGGCGCTCGCGGCGTCGGTGGTATTTCTCCTCGGGCTCGGGATCTTGTTTTTGAATTTCAAACCGACGCCGCAATCTGGCGCAGCGTTGGTCCGCGCCGATTCTCTCGAACCGGTCGCCCGGGGATTTGCGGTGATCGGCCGCCTTTCTGACGCGAAATGGCCGAGTGCGGAATCGGGCCATCGCGAGGGCGACACGTTGGGGGCGGAGATCTTCCGGCTCGCGGGCGGCACGGCGGAGATTCAGTTCTTCTCCGGCGCGGCGATGACGGTGCAAGGCCCGGCGGAGATCTCGCTCAAGTCGGCATGGGAGGCTTCGTGCAGCGAAGGCGCGGTGCATGTCCGCGTGCCGCCGGCGGCGCGCGGTTTCAAGCTGCACGCACCGACCACCGAGATCATTGACCTCGGGACGGAGTTCGGCCTCGCGGTGCGCGGCGGCAAGGGGCATGTCGAAGTCTTCGAGGGTGAAATCGCGCTGCGGCCCGAGGGCGCGGACAGGATGGTTTTGAAAAAGGGCGGCGCGCTCGGTCTGAACCCAAACACCGCGCCGGTCCCCGCGACCGCGGGGCAGGTTGCCTTTCCCGACCTGGACCGCAACGGCGCGCGCGCGGCGCAGCAGCGGCAGACGGATTTCGAGCGCTGGAAAACGCATCGCGACGGACTCGCGCAGGATCCGCGACTGCTCCTGTATTACACCTTCGACCGCGAAAATCGCGCGTCCCTGATCCCGAGCCTGACCGAGCCGCGCAATCCCGAACTCGATGGCGCCGTCGTGCTGGCCGAGCCAGTGGACGGCCGCTGGCCGGGCTTGAAGTCCGCGCTCGAATTCCGCCGGCCGGGGTCGCGAGTGCGGGTGAACATTCCCGGCGAATTTCCGGCCTTCACCTTCATCGGCTGGGTGCGGATCGACAGCCTCGACCGCTGGTATAATGCGCTCTTCATGGCCGATAGCTACGAGACGGGCGAGCCGCACTGGCAGATCCGCAATGACGGACAAATGATCCTTTCGGTGATGGTCGATGACGCGCGCCCCGACCCGAAAGGGCCGCCCGGCGCCACCATGCGCTTTCAGCATCTCTACTACTCCCCGCCGATGTGGGACCCCTCGATGAGCGGGCAGTGGATGCACCTCGCCTCCGTCTTCGATCCCCCGAACCGGCAGGTCTCGCACTTCGTGAACGGCAAACGCATCTCGCGCGAGGAGATCGAGCCGAAGTATCTGATCAAAACGCTGCGCATCGGAAACGGCGAGGTCGGCAACTGGGGCCAGCCCTTCCGCGAAGATCCCACCTTCGCGATCCGCAATCTCAACGGACGCATGGACGAACTGGCCATTTTCAAGACCGCGCTCGGCGAGGAGGAAATCGCGAGACACTTCGAGGAAAGCCGGGCGGATCGGCGCTGAGGCGGGATCGGTTCACTCGCCCCATCCATGTCGCTGAAAACCTTCGCCCCCAGTCTGCTCCTCGCCATCGCCCGTGTTCGCGGAAGACGCCGTCCTCTACGACTTCGCCAACCACGCGACGCCTTCCAGATCGGCTTCGCTGACGGTTGCGACACGCTTTACCGGAAGCGGGCGGGCTAATGACGTCCCTTGAAAATCCTTGTTAACCTTTCACCGCTGATGGGCATTTCCTCTCGTGCAGCCTCCCGACGACAACCCGAATGAGAGCGCCTTTGTCGCGCTCCTGACCGGCATCCAGATGCCGCTGCGGCTGTATGTGCAGTCGCTGCTGCCGGGCGATCCGGCCGCGAAGGATGTGGCGCAGCAGGCGAACGCGACGCTCTGGCAGAAGCGCGACGACTTTGCGCCCGGGACGAACTTCAAGGCGTGGGCGTTCAGCGTGGCGCGGTATGAGGTGCTGACTTACCGGAAGAAGCAGGCGCGGGATGCGCGGCTGGTTTTCAGCGAGGAACTGGAGGAGACCTTCGCGGAGGAGATCGCGGCGCGGGGCGATGGTGCGGAGCAGCAGCACGAAGCGCTGAAGCGATGCCTGGAAAAGCTGCGCCCGCAGGATCGCGAACTCCTGATGCATCGCTACGCGAAGTCGGGGACGCTGCATGATTTTGCCGCGCAGGCCGGACGCAGTGTGGGCGGGTTGAAGGTGACGCTGCATCGTCTCCGCAACGCGCTGCTCGAATGCATGCAGAAACAGACCCGCGCTCAGGAGGGACTTTCATGAATCGCCAGGAACGCAGCCAGCTCATCGATGCCCTCATCGAGGGCGACATATCGGAAGCGGACTTTCTCCGGCTCGAAGCGGAGTTCTCCGTCGATCCAGCAGCGCGGCAGGAATACTTCGACCGGCTCGCGCTGTCGGCGGCGCTCGAAACCGAAGCAGGCGCGGCATCGGATAGCGGGCGGAAGATCGTCGCGATGCCCGCTCCGGCGCGGCGATGGATCCCCGCGTTTGCGGCGATCGCGGCGATTATCATCGCGATGGCGGCAGTCGCGGTGGTGCTTTTGCAAAACAAGCGCCCGGGCGATGCCGTCGTGGCCGCCGCACCGGAGCCGAAGGCCAGCGGCTTCGCGGTGATTGCCGGTCAGTCGGACACGGTCTGGAAAAACTCGCCGCAGCTCGCCGATGGCGCGCTGCTTCCCGCCGGTTCGCTGCAGCTCGCGTCGGGCATCGCGCAACTCGAGTTGTTCAGCGGTGTGACCGTGGTGGTCGAGGGCGACGCCGAGTTTGAGATCGTGTCGCCGATGGAGATGAAAGTCGCGCACGGCAAAGTGCGCGCCCGCGTGCCCGAGCCCGCGCAGGGCTTCCGCATTCACACGACGGAGGGTGAAGTCGTGGACCTCGGCACGGAGTTCGCGCTGAAAGTTTCCGCGAATCAGTCCGAGGTGCATGTGCTCGATGGCGAAGTGGAATGGCATCCGCGCGCCGAGGCGATGCGGCGGATGGAACGCGGCGAGGCGCTGAGCTGGAGTGCCGACGGCAAAGGCACGGCGCTGGCCGCGAACGCCGCGGGGTTCGTCGGCATGAGCGACCTGCGCGAAAAGCTCACGGCGGCCCGCGCGTCGCGTCGCGAGGATTGGCAGCGCGTCAGCAAAGCGCTTCGGCGCGATCCGCGCCTCGTGGCTATCTATCAGGCGGGCACCGCGGATCCCGGCAATCGCCGCCTGCCGAATGAAGCCAGCGCCGGCACTGCGAGCGAAGGCGCGATAGTCGCCGCGGCGCGCGTGGCGGATCGCTGGGGCATGCCGGGCGGCGCGCTGGATTTCAGCCCGACCGGCAGCCGCGTGCGGGTGAATGTGCCCGGCGAATACCGCTCCATCACGCTGCTGACCTGGGTGAAGATCAACAGCCTCGACCGACTGTATAACTCACTTTTCCTCACCGACGGACACGACCTGCACGAGCCGCACTGGCAGATCATGGGCGACGGCCGGCTGTTCTTTTCGGTCAAGAAGAGGGACAAGTCCGGCCGGAAGACGGGCGAAAAGGATCAGCACATCTTTTACTCGCCGAAGTTCTGGAATGCTTCGCTCAGCGGCCAGTGGCTGATGATCGCGACGACCTACGACGCGGATGCGCGCATGGTGACGCACTATCTCAATGGCCAGGTGCTCAGCCAGGAAGCCGTGCCTGCGGACTATCTCGTGGAAAACGTGAGCATCGGCGCGGCCTCGATCTGCAACTGGAGCGAGCCGATGTATCGCAAGGACGCGGCGTTCACGATCCGCAATCTCAACGGCTGCATGGACGAATTCGCACTCTTCGCCGCCGCCCTCACTCCCAAGGAAATCGCCGACATTTACGCACATGGAAAACCGTAACCTCCCCCTGCTCGCCGCGTGCGCCGTGCTCCTCGCCGCCAGCGCGCTCCACGCCGCGCCCGTCGATCAGGCGGCTGCGGAAAAACTCTTCACCCTGAAGGTGCTGCCCTTGCTCAAAGACAAGTGCTTTGCCTGCCACGGCGATGACCCGAAAAAGATCAAGGGCGAGCTGAATATGCATACCCGCGAGGGGCTGCTGAATGGCGGCGAAACCTCCGACAAGGTGCTCGTGCCGGGCAATGCAAAGGCGAGCGACATGTTCATCGCAGTGACGTGGGCGGACAAAGACATGGAGATGCCGCCGAAGGAGAATGACCGTCTCAAACCCGAGCAGGTCGAACTCGTGCGCGCGTGGATCGATGCCGGTGCGCCGTGGCCGGGCGAGGCGGAGCAGAAGACTCTGCGCGAGGCGGAATGGGCGGTCGTTTCCAACGAAGATGGCGTGATCTGGAAGACGAGCGGCGGGCTCGCGGACGCGTGGACTTACCGCCGCTACAAGCCGGAGAATGTGTGGGGCTTTCAGCCGGTGAAGAAGCCTGCGATCACCGACGCGAAAGCGGCCAATCCGGTGGATCATTTCATCGCCGCCACGCTCGCGAAAGCGAAGACCCCGCCGGCGGCGCAGGCAGATCCGCTGACGCTGATCCGTCGCGCCACCTTCGACCTCCTCGGCCTGCCGCCCACGCCGGAGGAGACGTCCGATTTTCTCACCGCGTGGAAGGCGGACGCCACCGGGGCCTGGGCCGATCTCATCGACCGCCTGCTCGCCAGTCCGCGCTACGGTGAGCGCTGGGCGCAGCATTGGCTCGACGTGGCGCGCTATGCCGACACCGGCGGGATGGCCAACGATTTCGAGCGCTCGAATATGTGGCGCTATCGCGACTACGTGATCCGCGCGTTCAACGCCGACAAGCCTTACAACGAGTTCGTGCTCGAACAGCTCGCGGGTGATCAACTCGCAGACCTCTCCGCGGCGAAGCGGCTCGGCGGCGATGCGGAGAAGGTCGCGGAGGTTCGCAAGACGGGTGACTACACCCCGGAGGAAGCGGAGAAGATCGTAGCCACCGGCTTCCTGCGGATGGGGCCGTGGGACAACGCGATGGTGAAGGACGAGGAGGCGCAGCAGATATACCGCGACGATCTCGTGAATGGCATCGGACAGACTTTCCTCGCCACCACGCTGCGCTGCTTCAAGTGCCACGATCATAAGTTCGATCCGCTGCCGACGCGCGATTACTACCGCATCTATTCCGCCATCTCCGGGACGCAGATGGCCGAGCGTCCACTGCGCTATCTGCCCGGGGAAAGGCGCGACGGATTTGAGGAAGGGAAGGCGTTCGTGGAGAAGATGCTCGCCTTCGCGACGGGCGAGAAAAACAAGATCGTGGAGAAGCGCGAGACCGCTGCGCGCGCGTGGTTCAAGGAGCACGACCTGCCTTACAAATCGAACGAGGCGCGCAAGAATCTGCCCGACGACGAAAAGCCGGCGCGGGCCGTGGGCCTCGATCACGTGGATGAAGGCCAGCTCAAGGTGCGGGAGCAGGACGAGTGGATCTGGCAGCGCGCGCTGGAGCGTTACGAACCCATGGTGCAGAGCGTCTATGACGGTCCCGATCCGAAGCTGAATTTTGCCAGCGGGCGCAAGCTGCGAATGGCCGATGTGATCAATGTCAACTGGCGGCCCGACTCGCGGATTTTCACCGGCGGCTCGCTGGAAGCTCCCGGCGAGAAAGTGCAGCCGGGCGTGCTCAGCGTGCTCGGCCTCGGCGTTGAAGGCGCGCCGGGCGATCCGTTTTTGCTGCCGGAGGATCTGACTGGCCGCCGGCTCGGCCTCGCAAAGTGGATCGCCGACGCGGGCAATCCGCTGACCACGCGCTCCATCGTGAACCGCGTCTGGCAGTATCATTTCGGAAAACCAATCGTCAGCACGCCAAACAACTTCGGCGTAAAAGGCGGGAAACCCACGCACCCGGAATTGCTCGACTGGCTCAGCGCGGATTTCGTCGAGCACGGCTGGACGCTCAAGCGGCTGCACAAGCTCATCATGACTTCGCACGCGTATCGAATGGGCTCGCTGCATCCGCAGATGGACACGTTGAAAAACGACGATCCGAACAACGACCGCTTCGCGTATTTCCAAAATCGCCGCCTCACCGCGGAGGAAATGCGCGACGCGATGCTGGGCATCACCGGCGAACTGGACCCCACGCTCGGCGGCCTGCCCGTCATGCCGGAGATCAACCTCGAGGTCGCACTGCAGCCGCGCATGATTCAGTTCTCGCTCGCGCCTGCGTATCAGCCCTCGCGCACGCCGCAGGAGCGCAATCGTCGCAGCATCTACGCCTATCGCGTGCGCGGCCAGGCCGACCCGTTCCTCGAGGTTTTCAATCAGCCGAATCCAAATGAGTCCTGCGACCTGCGCGACGCCGCCGCAGTTTCGCCGCAGGCATTCACGATGGTGAACAGCGACCTGATGACGGATCGATCGATCGCTTTCGCGCTGCGGCTGCAACGCGAGGCAAAGACGCCAGCCGGCCAGATCGATCGAGCTTTCCGACTCGCATTCGGCCGCCCGCCAGCGGACGCCGAACGGAAGCGCATGACCACTTACCTCGGCGAAATGCAGACCTACCATCGTGGTGTAAAGCCCGCGCCGGCGAAGTATCCGACGCGTATCACGCGGTCATTGGTCGAGGAATTCTCCGGCAAGGTCTTCGAGTATGAGGAAATCCTGCCGGCGTTTGAAAACTACGTGCCCGACAGGAAACCCGCCGATGTGAGCCCCGAGACCCGCGCCCTCGCCGACGTCTGCCTCGCTTTGTTCAACACGCACGAGTTCGCCTACCTCTACTAAACCTGCCATGAAACATTCACTCTGCTCCCGCCCTGTCTCCAGCGCCATCACGCGCCGCCAGATGCTCCACGGCCTCGGGGCCTCGCTCGGCTCGCTTGCGTTCACCGATCTGCTCGCGAAGGAAGGTCTCGCTGCGCCTGCCAATCCGCTCGCGCCGAAAGCTCCGATGTTTCCCGCGAAGGCCAGAAACGTCATCATGCTCTTCATGGAGGGCGGGCCGGGCCACATGGACACCTTTGATCCGAAGCCGAAGCTCGGCGCGCTGCACAAGACCGAGTCGAAGCTCGCCGAAGGACAGGAAACGGGGTTCAAGTTTTTCGTCGGCAGCCCGTTTGGATTTCAAAAGGCCGGACAGTCGGGCATCGAGATGTGCGACCAGTGGAGGTATCTCGCCGACCCATTCGTCGCCGACGAACTGTGCAACTATCGCGGCTGCCAGGCCGAGTCGCTGAATCATCCCGAGGCGCTCTTTCACATGAACACCGGCAGCCGACTCGGCGCCGACCCGGCGCTTGGCGCGTGGGCGACTTACGGGCTCGGCACGGTGAACCAAAACCTGCCCGGCTACGTGGTGATGACCGAGCTCGCCTTTCCGCAAGGCGGCGCGCGGAACTGGAGCAACGGATTCCTGCCCGCGAATTTTCAAGGCACGCGGCTGCGCCCCGAAGGCTCGCCCATTCTCGATCTCAACTCGCAGCCCTTCAAAACGCGGGAGCACGAGCGCCGCTTCCTCGACGAGATGGCATTCCTCAACGCGCAACACGCCGCGCAGCATCCCGAACACAAGGATCTCGCCGCGCGCATGGAGACCTATGAGCTGGCGTATCGCATGCAGATGGAAGTGCCCGAGCTGGTGGACATCCAAGGCGAGACGGAAGCGACTCGCGAGATGTATGGCCTCAACGAAAAGGACACCGCCACGTTTGGCCGCCAGTGCCTGCTCGCGCGCAAGATGATCGAGAATGGCGTGCGCTTCGTGCAGATTTTCAGTGGCGGGTGGGACAGTCACGATTACCTCGAACGCGCCCACACCGAGCGCATCCGCAGCGTGGACCGGGGCATGGCCGCGCTCATTCGCGATCTCAAGCAACGCGGGATGCTCGACGACACGCTGGTCATCTGGTGCGGCGAATTCGGCCGCACGCCCGACAACAACAAGCGCGGCGGCGTCTATTCCCTCGGGCGCGGCCACAACAACAAAGCCATGACGATGCTCTTCGCCGGCGGCGGCGTGAAGAAGGGCTCCATCGTCGGCGCGACCGATGAACTCGGCCTGAAAGCCGTGGACGTTGTCCATCCCATCCGCGACTTGCACGTCACGTTGCTGAATCTGCTAGGTCTCGACGACAACAAGCTGACCTACTACCACGCGGGCCGTTACAAACAGCTCAGCCAGTTCGGCGGGCAGGTGATCAAGGCACTGATCGCGTGATGCCTCGGCTCCGGATGATGCATCTTCGTCTCCTCGCGTTCGCATTTCTTGCCTCCATTCCGCTTCGTGCCGCGGACCAGCCGAACATTCTCTACATCATGTCCGACGATCATGCGGCGGGCGCGATCGGTGCATACAGCGGACGGCTCGCCACGCTGAATCCGACGCCGACAATCGACCGGCTCGCACGGGAGGGCGCGATGCTCACGAACGCCTTTTGCACCAACTCGATCTGCACGCCGAGCCGCGCGACAATCCTCACCGGCCAATACAGCCATGTGAACGGCATCCGCACGCTCATCGGCTCGCTGCCGGAGGCAAGGCAGGCGCTGCCGATGCTCATGAAAGCCGCGGGATACGAGACGGCGATGGTCGGCAAGTGGCACCTCGAGGCGGAGCCCACCGCGTTCGATTACTACAGCGTCTATCCGGGCCAGGGCTCCTACTTCAACCCGCTCTACCTCGAACGCGGGCCGAAGCCTTGGCCGCAAAATACCCGCCGCGTCGCGGGCTCCGATTCCACGCACGAGAGCGACGCCGTGACGGACATCTCGCTCGCGTGGCTGGAGAGCCGCAAGTCCGGCAAACCGTTTTTTCTCATGCACCACTTCAAGGCACCGCATGACAACTTCGAGAACGCCGAGCGTTACGACTTTCTCTACGACGACGTGAAAATCCCCGAACCGGAGAGCCTGTGGACCACTCCCAACTACGGTTCCGAGGCGACGCAGGGCACGGGCACGTCGGTCGGAAAGCGAAACATGCGGCGCAACATGGGCATGCACATGTTCGTCGATCCGAGCCTGCCCGACGACGAATACAAGCGCGCCGCCTATCAGCGTTACCTCAAGAAATACCTGCGCTGCGTGCGCGGCGTGGACGACAACGTCGCGCGGTTGCTGGACTACCTCGAAAAGTCCGGCCAGCTCGACAATACGCTCATCATCTACACGTCCGACCAGGGCTTCATGCTCGGCGAGCACGACTACATCGACAAACGCTGGATGTATGAGGAGTCGCTGCGCATGCCCTTCATCGCGCGGTATCCGCGGCTGATCAAAGCCGGCACCAAATCCGACGCGCTGATCAACAACTCCGACTTCGCCCCCACGCTGCTCGCTGCCGCCGGCGCACCCACGCCCCCGACGATGCAGGGCCGCAGCTTCCTGCCGATGCTGCGCGGCGAGCCCGAGCCCGCCGATTGGCGCAAGGCAACCTACTACCGCTACTGGATGCACATGGAGCATCACGACAACCCGGCGCACTACGGCATCCGCACGAAGGACCACAAACTCATCTTCTTCTACGGGCTGCCGCTCGACGCGGAGATCTTCGCCAAGGCCCCGCATCCTCCGACCACGCCCGGATGGGAACTTTACGACCTGCGCAAAGACCCGATGGAGCTGCGCACCGTCCATGCCGAGGCTAAATACGCGAAGGTGCGCGACGATTTGAAAAAGGAACTTCTGCGCGTGAAGGAGCAAGTCGGCGACGTGGACGAGAGATACCCCGAGCTGATGAAGGTGCGTGAGAAGGCGTGGTGATGTGCGGACTTCGCACGGATGAACTCGCAAGTTCCGAAGCCGTGTCCGGCGGGGTTGAGCCGGAATCTCCGGTCGCGGGACTTTTTCCGCGTTAGTTTTTTCGGGATCGGTAGTGTTTCCACGATGAGACACGTCCCCACCCGTTCACTCTCCGTTTGCTACCTCGCGTTGCTTGCGGTTCTGCCTGCCGTCTGCAGGGGCGTGGATTTTGAGAAGGAGATTCAGCCGATCTTTAAGGAGCACTGCATCAAGTGTCACGGGCAGGAGAAGCAGAAGGGGGAGTTTCGCGTGGATCAGCGGGCGGTGATGTTGAAAGGCGGCGACTCCGGCGAACCGGGCGTCGTTCCGGGCGATCCGGCGGCGAGTTTTCTGATCGAAGCGGTGAAGGGTCTCGATCCGGATACAAGGATGCCGCCGAAGGACGATCCGCTGACGCCGGCGCAGATCGCGCAGATCGAGAAATGGATCGCGGAGGGTGCGGTGATTCCGGGACAAATGGATGCCGCCGTGAAGGCAACGACCGATCTCTGGTCGCTCCAGCCCGTGAAGCGTCCCGCCGTTCCGCAGCAGGCGGGCGCGGCGACAGCGATCGACGCCTTCCTGCTCGAAAAACTCAGCGCGAAGAAGCTCGCCTACAATCCGCCCGCCGATCCGCGCTCGCTGATCCGGCGCGCGTCGGTGCTGCTCACGGGACTCGATCCAACGCCGGAGCGCGTGGAGAAATTTCTCACCGACTCAAAGGCGGATGCGAAGACGTCTTACCCCGCGCTCGTGGATGAGCTGCTCGCCTCGCCGCACTTCGGTGAACGCTGGGCGCAGCACTGGCTCGATGTGATCCGCTGGGCGGAGTCGAATGGCTCGGAGGCGAATCTCTACCGCAAGAACGCGTGGATCTATCGCGACTACGTCGTGCGCGCGTTCAACACCGACGTGCCTTACGACCGCTTCATCCAGGAGCAGCTCGCTGGCGATCAAATGGGCGCGGGTGAGGCCACGGGATTCCTCGTCGCTGGCCCGCATGTGCCCGCTGCCACGGTGGGTCGCGAGCCGACGGCGATCCGCCAGGCGCGCGCAGATCGCCTCGATGAAATGATGCAGACGGTCGGCGCTTCCGTGCTCGGCATGACGGTGAGTTGCGCGCGCTGCCACAACCACAAGTTCGATCCGATCTCGATCCAGGATTACTACTCGCTCACGGCCGTGTTTCAGGGCGTGGACTTCGGCGGGCGCCGGCCGGAGCTGGCGAAGGATCACCCCCGCGTCCAGCGGGCCAATGAGATTTATCCGCAGATGAACAAGGAGCGCACGATTCTGCGCACCGGCGCCGGCGTCTGGGAGGAAGATAACGGCGGCTACACCGATCTCGTCTTTCCGAATACGATCACCAAGGCGCTGCGCGTGGAGTTTGATCGCCCGATGCTTTTCGTGGATGAACTCGAAGTCTTTGGCACCAAGGATTTCAAGGTGAACCTCGCGCTCGCCTCCGCAGGCACGAAGCTGGTGGAAGACCCGGAAATGGCTGATGCCGGAGCCGGCGTGGAGAGGGCGAACGACGGGCAATACGGCACGATGATTTGGAAATCCAAGGCGCCGGCGGGGAGCAAGAAAAAGCCGTGGGTCGAGATTCATCTCCCGCAAGCGCTGGAGGTGAACCGCTTCCGCTTCAGCTCGAATCGCGAATATTACTTCGAGACCGACTACCTCGAGCAGGGAGGAAAGGGCGGATTCCCCGGCGTTCGCATCCTCGCGCAGCAGGACGACGGCACTTGGAAGGAGATCGGGAGCACGCAGCAGGCGCGTGCGGCGCTGAAGAAGGATGGCGCGCTGAAAGCGGCATCCACACGATTGCAGAAGCACTTGGATGACTTGTCGGAAGAAGGGCCGCGTCACAGCTTCGTGGGCCGTTTCGAACGGCCGGTCGCGACGCACATCCTCCGCCGAGGCAGTCCGGAAACGCCCGGCGACGAAGTGATGCCGGCGGGTTTCGCCATCCTCGACGGCGACCTCGGGCTCGACTCCAAAACGCCCGAAGCCGAGCGCCGGAAGCGCTTCGCCGAATGGGTCACGCGCCCCGAGCATCCGCTCACCGCGCGCGTGATGGTGAACCGCATCTGGCACCACCTCTTCGGCGCGGGCATCGTGCCGACCACCGCCGACTTCGGGAAAGCGGGCGCGCCGCCGAGTCATCCCGAGTTGCTCGACTACCTCGCCGCCGAATTCGTGAAGCCCGAGGACAAAGGCGCGAAGCCGTGGAGCATGAAAGACCTCATCCGCCGCCTCGTGCTCACCGACGCGTTCCGCCAGTCCAGCGCTCCGCGCGAAGACGGGCTCCACGCCGATGCCGGCGACGCGCTCCTGTGGCGCTTTGCTCCGCGCCGCGTCGAAGCCGAGGTCATGCGCGACTCCATCCTGCAAGCCTCCGGCAAGCTCGACGCCGCGATCGGCGGCCGCAGCTACCGCATCCACAACGTGAAGAAGACCTACGCGCAGTGGGAGGTCGTGGACAATCACGGCCCCGAGACGTGGCGCCGCATGCTTTACCAGGAGCGCATGCGCCGCGTGGACGACCAGATTTTCACCGCGTTCGATTTCCCCGACTGCGGCCAGGTCAGCCCGAAGCGCCCCGTCTCCACGACGCCGCTCCAGGCGCTCAACTTGATGAACAGTGACTTCGTGGTCGAGCAGTCGAAGTTCCTCGCCGAGCGCGCTGCGAAAGAAGCCGACGTCGCCGATCCCGAGCCGCAAATCCGCCGGTGTTTCCAACTCCTTCTCAACCGCCAACCGACCGACGCCGAACTGACCGCCTGCGTCGCCGTGGTAAAGGAATCCGGCCTCCCCATCGTCGCCCGCACCCTCATCAACTCGAACGAATTTGCGTTCCTGCCGTGACGAACTCCCCAAACGCCCGCTTTCCGCGAAACAAACAACCAAACAACAGACCATGAACACAAAATCACCCGGCAGAATTGCCCTTTTCACCCTCGCCGCCACGCTCGGATTCCTCGCTCTGCCCGCTCTCGATGCACGCGCGGAGGACGCCAAAGGGAAGGCGGTTCCGGGCTGGCTGCAGAAGGAGGTGGACAAGGTGACGGTCGTTGTCCCCGACCTGAACGAGGAGCAGAAGACGAAGCTCGCCGATGCGATTAGCGTTCGCACGGAAGCGGTGGCGAAAGCGAAGGCCAGCGGGGCGGCGGCGGATGAGTTGAAGGCCAGGACGAAGGACGCATGGTCCGCCTACTTTAACGAGGCGAAAACATTCCTCACCGACTCGCAGTTCGCGAAGTTCACGGAACTGCACAAGCCCAAGCCGGCCGCCTCCAAGTAGTCGCAATGAATCGCCCCGAACATCTCTCCCCGGTCGGGCGTGCGCTACTGGACCGGCGCGGCTTTCTGCATCAGACCGGCATGGCGCTCGGCGGGATCGGGCTGGCGAAATTGCTCGCGGCGGAAGGGCTGCTGGCAGCGCCGGTGGATCCTTCGGCCTTCACCGGAAAGCAACCCGCGCGACCGAACATCGATCCCGACCATCCCTACGCGCCGCGGGCGCCGCACTTCGCGGCGGCGGCGGAGCAGGTGCTCGTGATTTATTGCCCGGGTGCGGTCAGCCATGTGGACACGTTCGACTACAAGCCGGACCTCGCGAAGTTTCACGGGCAGAAGCCGCCGGGCATTCCGCCGGTCACCTTCGAAGGAACGACGGGCAACATCGCGAAGCCGTTCTGGGATTTCAAACCGCGGGGCAAGAGCGGGAAGATGACGTCCGACTTGCTCCCTCATCTCGGTGCGCTCGTGGACGACTTTTGCTTCGTCCACTCGCTGCACACGCAGACAAGCGCGCATCCGCAGGGGGAGAATTTCTTCAACACCGGATTCACGCAGGAGGGCTTTCCGTCGTTCGGCGCGTGGGTGACTTACGCGCTCGGCACGGAGGCGTCGGACCTGCCGGCTTTTGTCGCGATCAACGATCCGCGTGGCATGGCGCGCTCGGGGAAGAACAACTTCGGCAGCGGCTTCCTGCCGGCTGCGTTTCAGGGCACCGATTTCACCGCGAAGAACCCGCCGTCGAATCTCGCGCGGCCCGCGGCATTCTCCGCGAAGGACGACCGGCTCACGACGGATCTGCTGAGCCGCTTGAACGGGAAGCATCACGAAAAATTCCCCGGCGACGCGGACCTCGCCGCGCGCATCGCGAGTTATGAACTCGCGGGCAAGATGCAGATGTCGGTCCCGGAGGTCATGCAGCTCTCGTCCGAGCCGGAATCCATCCACAAGGAATACGGCACCGATACTGGCACGGACCTCAAACGCGAGTATGCGAAGAACTGCATCCTTGCGCGGCGGCTGATCGAGAAGGGCGTGCGCGTGGTGCAGCTCTTCAACGGCAGCGATCCCGCCGGCGGCAACGGCATCACGAACTGGGATTCGCACTCCGACATTCTCAAGACGCACGCGATGCAGGCGGAGATTATGGACCAGCCGACGGCGGCCCTGATTGCGGATCTGAAACGTCGCGGCCTGCTCGAACGCACGCTGGTCGTGTGGTGCACCGAGTTCGGGCGCATGCCCTTCCTGCAAGGCAACGGCACCGGCCGCGATCACAACCCAGATGCCTTCACGTGCTTCCTCGCCGGCGCGGGTGTGAAGAAGGGATTCAGCTACGGCGAGAGCGACGAGTTCGGCGCGAAGGCTGTCGTGAATCCGGTCGAGGTTTATGACTTCAACGCCACCATCCTGCACCTCATGGGCCTGGATCACGAGCGGCTGAGCTATTACCATAACGGCCTCGAACGCCGGCTGACGAACGTGCATGGGCACGTCGTCAAGGATGTGCTCGCGTGAGCCCGGGAAGCAGCTTTCTCATGCGATCCGAAGCCCTCGTTCTTTTCCTCCTCTGCGCCACCGCGTCTCTGCGTGAGGCCAGTGCGGCGGTGAAGCCCAACGTCCTCTTTATCGCGATCGACGACCTGCGTCCGGAGCTTGGTTGCTACGGATCGAAGATTGTCAAAAGCCCGAACCTCGACCGGCTCTCGGCCGAGGGGCGGCGCTTCGATCGGGCGTATTGCCAGCAGGCGATTTGCAGTCCGTCGCGCGCGAGCCTGCTCTCCGGGCTACGGCCCGATCAGACGCGGATCACGCATAACTACGTCGAGTTCCGCGATCTGAATCCCGACGTGATCACGCTGCCGCAGCAGTTCAAGGCGCACGGGTATGAGACGGTGTCGGTCGGAAAGATTTTTCATCGGCCCGGTGATGACCCGCAGTCGTGGAGCCGCATGCCCGCCGCGAACAAGGTCGCGCGCAAAAGGCCGAACTACACTTTCGCCGACCCAAAGAACCACGAGCTGCACCAGCGGCAGCAGAAGGAAATGTTCGCGAAGTATGGCGAGGCCTCGAGGCAGGGACTCGCCAGCGGCCCCGCCTACGAAAGCTACGACGTGCCCGACCACGCCTACATCGACGGATGGAATACCGAGGTCGCCATCGCCACGTTGAACGACATGGTGAAAGCGAACCCGGAGAAACCGTTCTTCCTCGGGCTCGGCTTCAAGCTGCCGCACCTGAACTGGGTCGCTCCCAAAAAATACTGGGACCTCTACGACCGGGAAAAAATCCCACTTCCCACCCCGGCCACCGGCCCGAAGGACGGCGCGCAGATTGGATTGCATCCGTCGTTCGAACTTCGCGTTCGCGCCGGCATCCCGAAGATCGGCCCGATGGGCGACGACCTCACGCGCACGCTCCTGCACGCCTATTACGCGAGCACCAGCTACGTGGACACGTTGATCGGGAAAGTGATCACCGCTCTCGAACAGGCGGGCGTCCGCGAGAATACAATCATCGTCGTCTGGGGCGACCACGGCTGGCACCTCGGCGAGATGGGCATCTGGGGCAAGGCCACCAACTATGAGATCGCAACGCGCGTGCCGCTCATCGTCTGTGCCCCGCAGATGAAGGCCCGCGGCGAAGGCACGCGCGCGCTGGTGGAGCTCGTGGACATCTATCCGTCGCTTTGCGAACTGGCCGGCATCCCGCAGCCCGCGCACCTGGCCGGACGCAGCTTCGTGCCGCTGCTGGGCGACCCCAAGCTGGCCGGAAAAGAGGCTGCGCTCAGCCAGTTCCCTAGTCCCGCGCTGCGCGAATGGGCCGCTTCCCCGCTCTCACCCGCGATGCGCGAGACCTTCTTCGGACCACTCGTCGAGGAGGTCGAGCACCGCATCATCAAACAGCAGGGAAGGACGTGGGACCGCGAACTCTTCGAGCATCACCTCACGGGCTACGCGCTGCGCACCGACCGCTACCGCTACATCGAATGGCGCGACCAGCGCGACAAGAACGCCACGCCCGTCTTCGTCGAGCTCTACGACCACGATAGCGATCCCAACGAGACGGCGAACGTGGCAAAGGCGAATTCCGAAAGCGTCGCCGCGCTCGCCACCCAGCTCCGCACGCACCTGAAGTGAGGCGCTTCTCCACCATCGCCATGACGACTTATTGCCTGCTCTCAACCACCGCCGTCCTGCTGACGGCGATGCACTCACTCGCGGCTGATGTCGCGCAAAACATCCCTGCCGAGCCACTCGGCCAATCAGGCAAGTGGGAGCTTAAGCCGGGATTCTCCGACGAGTTTAACGCGCTGACGATCGACGCGCGGAAATGGAACCACAAACCCGCGAGTTGGGGTCCGTGGACGTGGGACGAACGCAACGCCTATCACGCAGACGGCAAGCTCATCCTCCGCATGATTCACGAGCCGCACACGCGGGGCGGGAACAAGTTCTTCTACAAGTCCGGCATCGTCCGCTCGTATCAGCAGCGCACCTACGGCTATTACGAGGCGCGGATCAAAGGGTGCAGCCTCTTCCCCGGCGCCTGCCCGGCCTTCTGGGCCTACAGCGACGGCAAGAACACCACGGGCGAGGTTCGCTACTGCGAGATTGATTTCGTCGAGCTCCAGATGAACGAACTCAATCGCGAAACCAAGGTGCGCGACTCGGTCAGCCACATCGATATGAACCTGCATCTGCGACTGGCGGACGCGGACGGCAAGGTCCGATGGGTGCGGCCGATGATGGACCCCGTGCTGTGCAAGAACGCGTGGGTCGCACCGTGGGATCCGCGCGACGACTTCCACGTCTATGGCTGCGACGTCACCCCGGAGGCGATCGTCTGGTATATCGACGGCCAGGAAGTCGCCCGGAAGCCGAACAAATACTGGCATCTGCCGATGAACGTGACGCTCTCCTTCGGGCTGCGGCATCCGCACATCGGGTGGGTCGGGCAGAACATGAAGCCGGTGCCGCAAGCCGCGACCGCCGAAGGTTTTCCCACATCCATGGAGGTGGACTACGTCCGCGTGTGGGAGAGGAAGTGAGGGAGCTGGCGGCGCGAGAAATCGGTCGGTCGTGCGCGTTGAGTGCGGTCCTGCGACAATCCGAATAAAAATTCGGCAGGCCTGTCCGGATCAGCGAATAGGAGGGTGCATGTCGAGTTCCGACTCACATTCCTACCCCCAGCACCGGCCCCTCGTCGAAGGGGACTTCATGCGGCTGTTGATGCGGCACGAGCCGGCTTTGCGCGCTTTTTCCCGCGCGCTGCTACCGGATTGGAATGCGGTGGATGAGGTGATTCAGGAGGCGAGCGTCACGCTCTGGGAGAAGTTTGGGCAGTTGCGCGATGAGGCGGGGTTTCTGCCTTGGGCGAAGGTCGTGGTGCGCTTCAAGTGTCTGTCTGCGATTTCCAGGATGCGGCGCGACCGTCATGTCTTTACGGACGAACTGCTGGAGCTGCTGGCGGATGAGGCGGAGGCGATCGATGCGGAGGAACAGGCGGCGGCTCGGCGTGCGCTGCGCTCGTGTCTGGATCGTTTTTCCGTGCCGCATCAGGAATTGTTGCTGGCACCTTACTCGGGCGAGAGTCGCGTCACGACGCTCGCGGACCAGGGCGGGAAATCGGCGAACGCGCTCTACAAATTGCTCGGGCGGCTGCGCGAGAAATTGGCGGCCTGCATTCACAGTTCGCTGCGACAGGAGGCTCACTAAAGATGGACGCGCACGATCTCCTTCATCGGTATCTGATGGGCGAAGCGACAGTGGATGAAGTCGCGGAATTGGATCGGCTCCTCGCGAACGATCCGGCGCTGCGGCGGAAGCTGATCTTCGAAGCGGGGACCGATGCGGGTCTGCGCGAGATCGCGCTAGAACGTGTGGCGGCGCCCGTTTCCGCGGAGCGGAAGATTATCTCGCCGATCTTCCGGCCGGTCGCGTGGATCGCTGCGGCAGCCGCGGTGGTCCTGTTCGGGGCATTGAGTTGGATGAAATTCTCGCGTCCCCCAGTCATCGCGACGCTGGTTTCGGGTGAGGATGCTTCGTGGGAAAGTTCATTGCCGACGGCTCCCGGTTCGGCGCTGGCACCGGGGTATCTGAAGCTCAACACCGGCATCGCCACGATCCAGTTCAAGTCCGGGGCCAAGGTGGTGCTGGAGGCTCCGGCGCACCTCGTTTTGGAGACACCGATGCGTGGCAGGTTGCTCGCGGGATCGGCGGTGATCGATGTGCCGGAACCGGCGATCGGATTCATCATGGAAGCGCCGGGCGGATATGCGGTGGATCACGGGACGCAGTTCGCTGTCAGCGTTACGAGATCGGGCAACTCATCGGACTTTGAAGTCTTGAAGGGCGAGATCTCCGTGCATCAGCCAGCCACGGGCCGGGAGGTGCGGCTGAAGGACCGCCAGGGGGCTTCGATCTCCGATGGCGCGATGACGACCTACGATGGCGCGAGCCAGGAGCCGGCAATCGCCGAGGCTTCACCGCATCAGCGCATCGGGACGAATGGGCGGGCGGGTTACGTCAATCGTCGCAACAAACGCGGCAAACACATCCGTCCTGAAATCCTGATGGTGAAACAGACGGAGACCCACACTTGGGACATGCGGGCGTTCTTCGCCTTCGATGTTTCCAAGGTGAATCTGGAGTCGGTGAAGTCCGTCCGGCTTCGCCTCAATCAGGTGCCGAGCGGGCTGGGGCTGGCCGCGCGGCTGCCGCTGGTCAACACCTTCGCGGTCTATGGCGTGACGCGGCCCGACAAGGAGGACTGGAGCAGTGAGCCGACGTGGGAAGATGCGCCGAACGTCGAGGACGGCGTGCTGCTGGGGACGTTCGACATTCCGCGCAGTCAGCAGACCGGCAGCTTTGGCATCAATGGCGACAAGCTGCTGGAGTTTTTGAAGGCCGATCCCGACAAGCAGGTGATCTTCGTCCTCGTGCGCGAGACGGGGTTGATCGATGGCGAGGGCAAGGGGCTCTTCCACGCCTTTGCGAGTGAGCACCACCCGGAGGCATCGGGGCCGCTGCTGGAGTTCACTGCAAAATAGTCGCACCTCGATCCGAATGAAGACTTCACCGACGCCCTCCATCCTCTTTCCCCTCAGTGTCCTCCCGGTCTCTGTGCCGAACAGTGAAGCACACGCTTCAGCCTCGCGCTCGGAACAACTCGCGCAACCTGTCCCGTTTTGAAAACGTCAGACCAATCCCCGAACAATCCATGAATATTGATCGCCGCACATTTTTGAAGGGCGTGGGAGGCGCGCTCGCGCTTCCGCTGCTCGAATCCACGCTGGCCGCCGCAGGCGCCACCGGGAAACCGCCCACACGCTTTCTCGTCGTGGGCAATCCGTTCGGGGCGCAGCCGGACTTTTTCTTCCCGAAGAATTTCGGAAAGGACTTCGCCATTTCGCCGACGCTCCAGTCGCTGGAATGGATGAAGGACCGCATGACGATTCTTTCGCACACGGACCACGGCATGGTGAGCGGGCACGGCAAGGAGATCGGTTTTCTCAGCGGCGTGTTGCCTTCGACGGCGGCGGCGTTTCCGGAGAAGAACATGTCGATCGACCAGCTCTTCGCGCGGCAGGTCGGCAGCCAGGTGCGATACGATTCCATCGGCGCGGCGCTGGAGTCCGGCATCCGCATGAGCTGGACGGCGAATGGCGTGGAGAAGCAGCCCTTCACCGATCCGCAGAGGCTCTTCGATCATCTATTCCTCAACCTGACGCCGAAGGAACGCGCCGAGCGGCGTGAGTTGCTCAAGCGCGACGGCAGCATCCTCGACACAGTGGGCAGCCAGTTTGCGGGGCTGCTGAAGAATGCCAGCGTGCGCGACCGGGAGCGGATGGACCAGTTCCAGACTTCGGTGCGCGAGTTGGAAAGTTCGTTCGCCAACCGCGAGACGTGGCTCGACCGCGAGAAGCCGGGCTTCGACATCTCCGGGCACTTCACCGAGTCGGAAGTCACGATCGCGAACCGCTACGACGCCATCTTCGACATGATCGCCTACGCGTTCCAGACCGACCTGACGCGCGTGGCGAGCATCGAGTTCCCGTCTGAACTGAAATACACCGACATCGAGGGTGTGAACCGCAGCTACCACGGCTGCACGCACAACGGGAAGATGGAGAACGTGACGGCGGAACTAGTGGCGATCGAGTCGTTCCAGATCGCGCGGCTGTCGCGCTGCCTGAAGAAGCTCGACGCCATCCAGGAGCCGAACGGCAATGGCACGATGCTCGACAACACGATCGTGCTGTTCGGCAGCGGCATGGGCTACGGCGGCACGCACTCGAACCGCAACCTGCCGGTCTTCGTCGCGGGAGGCGGCTTCAAGCATCGCGGCCACGTGGATGCGGCGGACGCGAGCGGCAACAGCATGCCGCTTTGCAATCTCTACGTGACGCTGATGCAGCGGTTCGGCATCGAGCGCGACAAGTTCAACACGAGCACGGGAAAGTTCGACCTGAGTCATGTGTAATCTTACCGTTGCCGCGTTGTTGTGCGCCGGACTCGTCGCGCCGACTTTCGCCTTCGCCAGTCCGGCGTTGCTGGAAACGCAGTGCGCGGAGTGCCACAGCGACAAAAAGGCCAAGGGCAAGTTCAAGCTCACCGAACTCGGCGAGCGGCCGGCTGCGGACAATCTCAAGCGCTGGGTGGAGGTGCTCGATCTCATCACCGCCGGGGAGATGCCGCCTGAGGATGAAAGCGACATCACTGCCGCGGCTCGGAAGGACCTGGCGTCATTTGTGAAGGGGCAACTCGGCGCCTACGAGGCGGCGGACAAGTCGCTCGTGAAGTCCGGCCCGCGCCGGCTCAACAATCGAGAATTCGCCAACAGCATCCGCGACGTGCTGATGATCGAGGACGTGGGGACGCATCAGCCGGTGGCGAATTTGATCGGGGACTCGCTGCATCACGGCTTCGACACGCACAGCGCGACGCTCGGGTTCAGCAAATTTCACCTGGAGCAATACATCGACGCGGTGCGGAAGATCGTGGATGCGACGATCCTCTCGGGCGACCGCCCGGCGTCGCGCCGCATCGAGGTGCCCGCCGAGAAGATGTTCCGCGCGCACACGAGCCAGAACACCAAGCGCTCCGAGACTCATGGCGCGAATGGCTCGATCGACTTCCTCGATCCCAAGTCGCCGATTTACTTCAAGGACTTCGCCGCCGCGTCGGCGACGGGCCGTTACAAGATCACCATCCGCGCCACGGGAAAGGACCGGAACGTGTATGCCTCCGAGCAGACCGGCATTCGCGAGGGCGATCCGATCCGGTTGAGCGTGAGTCTGGGCGACCGCGTGAAGACGTTCGATCTGCCGGAGGAGAAGCCCGTGGAGATCGTCCTCGACGAATGGATCGCGGCCGGTTCGCGTCTGCAGCTTTTTTACCCGACCGACGGCCTTACCTTGGTTGGCAACGGCAACTTCAAGTTCGAGTATCGAATCGCAGGCCAGCACCTCAAGGAGCACGACCCGGCGCGTTACGCGAAGATCGTGGCGGGACTTGAATCAAAGAAACCGGGACGGACCGCCAAAGGTCCGGACGCATGGCAGCACTGGGTGGACTACTGGCAGGGACCGCGCCCGGTCATTTACAGCGCCGTGGTCGAGGGGCCGTTCTACGAAAGCTGGCCGACCAAACGACAGGTGGCGCTCATCGGAGACAAGCCGTCCGTCGCGAATGCGGCGGCGATCCTCCAGCCCATCGCCGAACGCGCGTGGCGCCGACCGGTGCACGCGGGTGAACTGGATTCGATCGTCGCACTCGTGAAGGCCAAGGCGAAGACGATGAATGAAATCGAGGCGCTGAAGGAGGGCATTGTCGCCGTGCTCGTGTCGCCCGCGTTCCTTCTGCTCAACACGGACGACCTCACGCCGGAGCAGCGGTTCGCGTCCAAGTTCAGCACGTTCCTCGGAAGCACGCTGCCCGATGCGGGACTCCGCGCCGCCGTGGCTGGCGGCAAACTGAACTCGTTCGCCGACGTGCGCGCTGAAGTGCAGCGCCGCTTCGACGCGGGCCAGGGCGATCCGTTCCTGCGGGCGTTTCCCTTCGCGTGGCTGCTGCTCAACGACATCAACTTCATGGCCCCCGACCCGGACCATTACGTCTTCTATCACCGCAAGCGCGTGAGCGAAGACATGACGGCCGAGGCGCTGGAGTTCTTCCGGCACGCGGTCGCGAACAATCTCCGGCTGCCCGAATTCCTCGCGGCGGACTACAGCTTCATCAACGCCGATCTCGCCGAGGTGTATGGCGCGACGAAGGTGCCCGCGGATTCGAAGTTGCGGAAATTCACCTTCGCCGACGGCCACCGCGGCGGACTGCTCGGCATGGGCGCGTTCCTCACGATCACGGCGGACACGCTCTCGACCTCGCCGATCCACCGCGCGAAATACGTGATGGAAAACTTCCTCGGCATCCATCCGTCGCCGCCGCCAGCGGACGTGAAGATCGAGGAGCCCGACGTGCGCCAGGCGAAGACGATCCGGGAGATCCTCGCCAAACACAGCAGCGACGCGAACTGCGCATCGTGCCACAAGACGATCGATCCGTATGGCTACGCCTTCGAGAACTTCGATCCGATGGGCGCGTGGCGGGATGCCTACATCGCGCCGACGACGGAGGCGGCGGGCGACGCTGAAGCGGACGCTCCCGCGAAAAAGAAGCGACAGGCCGCGAAGGCTCCGACCATCCCGATTGATGCGAGCGCCGAGTTCCGCAACGGCGCCGCTTACCAAAACATCCAGGACTACCGGAAGCTGATGCTGAACGACGCGAACCGCGACCGCTTCGTGCGCTGTGTCATCACGAAATTGCTGACCTACGCCAACGGCGAGGAGCCACGGGCCGGCTTTGCGGTGGACCAGATCGTCGAGCAATCGGCGAAGCATGGCTATCGCATCGTGGACACGATCGCCGCCGTCATCGACAGCCCGCTCTTCCGCGAGGAATAATAGGTCATGATCACAAAACGAATCCGCACGTCCGCCCTCGTCGCCATCCTGCTGCTGGGCATCTGCGGCGTGGTGTCCGCGGCAGGCAAGGATGCGCCGCGCGGGCGTCCCAACATCATCTTCGTCCTTTTCGACGACATGGGCTGGGCGCAGCCGCAGAGCTACAAGGCAGACTCGGCCTTGCGCACGCCGAACCTCGATCGACTTGCGCAGCAAGGAATGCGCTTCACCGACGCCCACTCCGCCGCCGCCGTCTGCACGCCGACGCGCTACGGCGTGCTCACGGGGCGGTATCCTTCGCGCATCGGGCAGTTCGGTGTTTTGACGACGTTTTCCAAGCCGATCATTCCCGAGAGCCGAATGACCGTGGCCTCGCTGCTCAAGCAAAACGGCTACACCACGGCGAGCATTGGTAAATGGCACCTCGGCATGAACTGGGTGGACGGGAAACCCGGGAACGAAAAGGAAGTCCCCATCGGCGCGAAGATCACCGACGGCCCGAACGCCATCGGTTTCGATTATTTCTACGGCTTCACCCATGCGCGGAACATCGGCACGATCATCGAGCAGAACCGCGTGGTCGCGAACGTGAATGCCGTCGAGAACCAGCCGCTGATGATCAAGAAGGCCGTCGAGTGGATCGGCCAGCGGAGGAAGGACGAGCCGTTCTTTCTCTACTTCCCGATGTGCCCGCCGCATGAGCCGCTCGTGCCGTCGCCCGACTATATCGGAAAGAGTGGCGCGCAGGATCTCGTGAAGAAGAGCGCGCAATATGGCGACTGGCTTTTCCAAGGCGACGCGATGCTCGGACAGCTCCTCGAAGCGCTGGATCGCCATCAGCTTGCGGACAACACGCTCGTCATCGCCACGAGCGACAACGGCGCTGAGCAACGCACCTACGAACCGCTGCGCGAGTCGAAGCGCAGCATCTATGAGGGCGGCCATCGTGTGCCCTATGTCGTGCGCTGGCCGGCGAAAGTGAAAGCTGGCTCGGTCAACGACCACACCATCTGCCTCAACGATCTCCTGGCGACGGCTGCGGAAATCGTCGGCGCGAAACTGCCCGCCAATGCCGGCGAGGACAGCGTGAGCCTGCTCGGCGAGTTTCTCGGCACCGCGCAGACCCCCGCGCATGAGGCGACCGTCCATCAGTCTTCCAGCGGTGATCTCGCGATCCGGCAGGGGCCGTGGAAACTCGTCTTCCTCAAGAGCGGTCGGCGCGAACTTTACAACATCGACGCTGATCTCAGTGAGAAGAAGGTTGTGCATGCCGCAAACCATGAAGTCGTCGCGAAACTGACCACACTCATGCAAGGAATCATCGACCGCGGCCGCAGCGCCGCCGGGGAGGCGCAGAAGAATGACTTTGCGCTCGCGCTGCCCGATGGCAGCGGCAAGGCGAAGCGAAAGAAGAAGGCCGACTGCGATGAAGTTGACCGATGAGCTGCAACGCCTGCCCCATCCTGCAACCACCGACCCCATGAAAAGGACGAATACCACTCCACTCCGCGCCGCTTTTGCCCCGCTGACGGCGGCCAACGTCCTGCCACTTGCGCCAGCTCATGCGGCGGCGGGGCGGTCCAACATCATTCCGGTGATGCCCGACGATGCCGGTTATCGCGACGACGCGAGCCTTGGCACTCCACTCGTGAAGGCACTCATCCTCATTTTCCTCACGCTTGCGTCCTGCGTCACTCACGCCGCCGGGAGGCCGAACATCATCTTTCTGTTCTCCGACGACCAGACCGTGCGGGCTGCGGGCTGCTACGGGAACAAGGAGGTCATCACTCCGAACCTCGACAAGCTCGCGAGCGCGGGCGTGCGATTCGCCAATCACTACAACACGACGGCCATCTGCATGGCCAGCCGCGCGAGCGTGCTGACCGGGCTCTACGAGTATCGCCACGGCTGCAACTTCGAGCACGGCGACCTGGAGCGCCGGTTCATCGAGCAGTCGTATCCGGTGCGGCTGCGGCAGGCGGGATACTTCACGGGGTTCGCGGGGAAGATTGGGTTCGTGTTGCAGGGCGAGAAGTTCGAGA
>JBEBGD010000016.1:0-73937 GCA_040081625.1 Chthoniobacteraceae bacterium | reverse complement strand
GCGATGGGGGAAACCACCACAACTTTTTCTCTCGATTGTGCTTCCCATTCGTGGCGGAACTCGTCACAAGGTCGCCACAACCCCGGCTGCTGCCGGACCCGCGATGCCATACTACGACGATCCGTTGGTGCATTTCGATGACCCAGCAATTTTCTATGATGATCCCGGGCTCGGTCATCCGCCGGTTTCACCACCGCAAAATCAAACGCTCCCTCCGCTGGGAACCACTGCTATGGAATACTGGGAACATACCAAGGACCGCGACCAGAAGACGCTCGCGGTTTGGAATCAACATGCGCCGACGCTCACCGTCGGCGGTCTCGGGCCGGATGATCTCGCCGACCTGATCGCGCAGTTCGAGCCCGCCGCTCAGGCGCGCACGACGGCGCAGGATGATCACGACGAGGCCGTGCGCGGCGTGAAGACGGCGCTGCTGAAGATGAAGATCCTCGGCACGAAGGTGGCGCAGATCGTCGATGCGCAGGTGGCGGGGGATTCGGGCATTCAGGACGATCTCGATGATGTGTTCCGGATCGTGCCGCGTTCGGAGCCGACGATCCTCGCGCGGGCGCGTGCGCTTTACCCGATCTGGGTGCGGGCGAATGCGGCGCTCGCGGCGCTGCCGACGCCGGCGGGGCCGATCACGCGGCCGATCCAGGGCGTGCCGCAGACGGCGGCGATGCTCAAGGCGCTGCTGGATGGCTATACGGATGTGACGCAGACGAGCGACGACAAGGAGGCGATGCTCAACAAGAAGCGGGGGGACTTGCGCACGCTCAATCGCAAGGGCGATCAGCTCGCGAAGAACTGGTATAAGGTGGCGAAGAATACGTTCGATCCCGGCACCGAGGAGTATCTGGCGCTGGATCAGATCCCGACCGAGCAGGGCACGCCGCTGCCGGACCCGATCGATCTCCAGCCGCTCGAGCAGGGCGGCGAAGATGGGCTGCATGTGCTGGCGATGACCGAGGCCGGCGGCGGCGATCACGCGACGACCAGGGAGATCGAATACATGGTCGAGGGGGTGGACGCGGACTTCGGCCACACGGTGCCGATCGATCCGAGTGGGAATACGTTCGGGCCGTTCACGGTCGGGCAGGTGGTGAAGGTGCGCACGAAGGCGACCAACAGCACCGGCACGACGACGAGCGCGGTGCGGATGATCACCATCGCAGAACCGCTCTAGGCCATGGCGTTCGATCCGACTCTGCCGCCTGATGCGGCGAATGTGAAGGCGGCGGTGCTGCGCGCGCAATTCAATGGGCTCAACGACAAGATCGACGCGACGCTGCCGCTCTCGGTGGTGATCGATGGGGTGACGGGGCTGCCGCCGGGCGCTCCGCCGAGCTTCGAGGTGAGTCTCGTGGGCAATGTGTTGCACTTCAGCGTGGGCATCCCCGCCGGGACGCCCGGCACGGATGGCGGGCAGGGCATCCAGGGCGAGACGGGCGCGCAGGGCGAGGTGTCGCGCTCGGATCTCGACGACGCCATCGCCGGGACGGCGCGCAATCCGATCGGGGTGGCCGCGCTGAGCCTCGGCAGCAGCGACCCGGTGATTCAGGAGATCGAGGACAAGATCAACGAGATGCTCACCGAGACGAAGCGGACATAGCCGGGGCGCGGGAGCGACTCGCCGAACGACTCCCGCTACTCGAGCCGCCGGTAGTAGCGCAGGGCCTCGATGGGGCTGCCGAATTCGCGCAGCGGGTAGAGGCCCTTGCTGGCGCCGGCGCCGGGGTCGCGCACGAGGTAGTCGTAGCCTTGCTTGCCGGCGATGACGACGAAGTGGGTGACGCCGTGCGGATAGCGAAGGCGGACGATGACGGGGTTGCCGGCGGCGAGCTGGCTGTCGATGAGCCGGTAGCTGGGCAGGTCTTCATAGACATGCTGGACGCGCTCCGGGGCGATGGCGGCGGCGGCTTCCCAATAGAGCCAGCCGGTGGGCGTGTAGCCGTCGATGCTGTTGACGAAGCGGTTGAGCCGCGGCGGGTCGGTGTCGATGCCGTAGCTGGCGAGGACCATCGCGGCGGAGGCGAGGGCACAGCCTTCGGCGCCGAGGGTGTTTTCGGTCGGGCCGAGCCGGTCGCGGCCCCAGCGCGGGTCGTTCTGGCGAAAGAGCGGGACGTTCAGCTCGAGACGCCGGAAGAAGTAGCGCCCGCCGGCGGGCTCGATCGGGGCCTTGAGCATCCAGCGGTGCCACACGTCGGCGGCCTGGAAGAGGAGCGCGAAGACGCCGAGGAAGAGGGCGAGCTTGAGCCACCTCATGACGCGGGGCCGAAGAGGATCTTCCCCTGCCGCCGCGGGCGCGCGGCGTGGGCGAGGGCGTCGGCGAAGGCTTCGAGCGGGTAGGTGGTCTCGATGTGCGAGCGCAGGACGCCGGCGACGGCGAGGCCGATGAGTTCGGCGAGCATGGCCTGCTGCGTGGAGGGCGAGGCGTGGCCGCTCCAGCGCGTGAGCCAGAAGCCGCGCGCGTGGAGGTCGCGGAAGATGAGGAGGCTGTTCGGCAGCTTCACGGGGCGGCGGGCCATGGCGCCGTAGGTGACGAGTGTGCCGCCTTCGGAGAGGGCGTTGGCGAGGCGCAGCGCACTTTCGCCACCGACGGCGTTGAAGGCGAGCCGCGGCGCGTGGAGGAGCGGCGGCGCGTCGCTGCTGCCGTCGTCGGCGAGGAAGATGTCGCCGATCTTCAGCACGTCGGGGTCCACGGCGTCGAGGTCGCGGACGAGGTTCAGCGTGTGCCAGCCGAAGTAGTGCGCGAGCTGGATGACGGCGCGGCCGACCGCGGAGTTGCCGGCATTCTGCGCGAGCCACTCGCCGGGCAGCAGGGGCACGAAGTCGCGCAGCATCCGCAGCGCGGTGCCGGGGTTGATGCGCAGCAGCGCGGCTTGCAGGGGATGGATGATCTTCGGAACGGGGACGAGGTCGGCGGCGTGGTGGACTCCTCTTTCGCGCCACGCGCCACCAGCGCTCGGCAGCAGGACGAGGTCGCCGGGATTGAGCGTGGCGACTTCGGCGCCGATCTCCTCGACGACGCCCGCGCCTTCGCGCCCGCCGACGTAGGGCGGCTTGGGGGCGCCGGGGTATTTGCCCTCGATGGAGTTGAGGTCGGCGGGGTGGATGGGCGCGGCGACCATGCGCACGAGCACGTCTTCATGGCCGAGCAGCGGCAGGGCGATCTCCTGGCACTGCACTTGTCCGGCGGCTGCGATCACCACGGCACGGGTCGTCTTCATCGGTCAAGATACTGCTGGAGCTTCGCGCGCAAGTCGGTGCGTGCGCGAAAGAGGAGGCTCTTCACGGCGGGCACGGTCAGGTCGAGCACCTCGGCGATTTCCTCGTAGGGTGTCTCGTCGTAGCGGCGCATGATGACGGCGAGACGCTGGGCCTCGGGCAGTTCGTCGATGGCGCGCTGGATGGCGGTCATCATTTCCTCGTCGAGCATCGAGGTGTCGGGGGCCTTGGTTTGCGTGTCGGCTTTTTCGCGCGGGCGCTGGTCGTCGGGGTGCGCGGGCTCGTCGAGCGAGAAGGTGAGATGGCGCTTGCGACGGCGCAGTTCGTTGAAGACGAGGTTGCGCAGGATGGTGAAGAGCCAGGTGGTGAACTTCGCGGTGGGCTCCCACCGCGGGGCGCTACGCCACACGCGCACGAAGACCAGTTGCGCCACGTCCTCCGCATCCGCCGCGGCCTCGCCGAGCATCTTCGCGACGGTGCCGACGACGCGGTGCTGGTGGAGTTCGACGAGCTGCGCGAAGGACAGTCGGTCACCTTCGAGCGGGGTCAGGGGCCCACGGGTCCGCGCGGCGAGAACGTCCGGGTCGCCTAGTTGGCGCCCGAAGCGGGCGTGGCCGTCGCGCAACAGGCGCAGGCACAGGCCGTAGACGGGGCGCTGTACGCCGCGCACCAGCGTCGCGAAGGCGTCGGGGTCGCCCGCCTTCACCCGAAGCATGAGCGCGAGATCGCGCGCGGGCTCGTCATCGGGCGTGGAAGGTGGCTCGTCGGTCATTCGTAAAGCGGAAGGAGACGCGCGGTGGCGCGCGGCGGTGACAGTGTGCAGGCGGCGGGCGGGTGGCAAGTGCGGCAGCGCGAGGCGCACTCTCTTAATCTTAATCCTACTCTTAATCTTAATCCGATGCCGCGCCGGGGAGAGTAAGATTAGGATTAGGATTACGAGTAAGAGATCGGTCGCGGGATTTCCGCTTGTCAGCGCGTTCAGCCGACGCGAGAGGCGGGCTCATGCAAGAAACAGGGACCTTTTCCACGGGTATGGATCTCTCAGTGGCCGGGCTGAAGGCGATGATCCAAAGCCACCTCAAGCTCAGCCTCGCGCGCGACGCGACGACCGCCAGCAAGCGGGACTGGTGGCTCGCCACTTCCAAGGCGGTGCAGAGCATCCTCATCGAGCGGATGATCGCAACGCAGGCGGCGCATCACGCGACCAATACGCGGCGGGTGTATTACCTCTCGCTGGAGTTTCTCATGGGGCGGCTTTTCTCGAACAGCCTCTACAGCGCAGGGGTCTTCGAGAAGGTCGAGCAGGCGCTCAACGAACTCGGCCTCGATGCGGAGGAACTGCGCACCGAGGAATACGACATGGGTCTCGGCAATGGCGGCCTCGGGCGGCTGGCCGCGTGCTTCCTCGACTCGCTCGCGACGCTCGACCTGCCCGCGGTCGGCTACGGCATCCGTTATCAATACGGGCTCTTCAAGCAGGAGTTCCGCAACGGCCACCAGATCGAGCTGCCCGACGCGTGGCTCGACTTCGGCACGCCGTGGGAAATCGTGCGCCCCGAGCATCGCTGCGAGATCGAGCTCTACGGGCACGTCGAGAATGTCTTCGACGACCGCGGCAACTACGTGCCGCGCTGGGTCGGCACGCGCAAGCTCGTGGGCATCCCCTACGACATCCCCATCCCCGGCTTCGGGACGAACACGGTCAACTACCTGCGCCTGTGGGAATCCAAGGCGTCCGCCGAGTTCGACCTCGAGGCGTTCAACCGCGGTGGCTATCTCGAGGCCGTGCATGAGAAGGCGATGGGCGAGACGGTCTCGAAGGTTCTTTACCCGAACGACAAGACCGACAGCGGAAAGGAGCTGCGGCTCGTGCAGCAGTATTTCTTCGTGGCCTGCTCGCTGCGCGACATGCTGCGGCGCTTCCGCAAGGAGAACGATGACTATCACGACCTGCCGGAGAAGCTCGTCGTCCAGCTCAACGACACGCACCCGGCCATAGCGATCGTCGAGCTCCAGCGCATCCTGCACGACGAGGAGGGCATGGCATGGGATGAGGCGTGGGGGATCGTCGCGCGCACCTTTGCCTACACGAACCACACGCTGCTGCCCGAGGCGCTCGAGCGCTGGAGCGTGGCGCTCTTCACCAAGCTCCTGCCGCGGCATCTCCAGCTCATCCTCGAGATCAACAAGCGCTTCCTCGAGAAGGTCGAGGCGCAGTGGCCGGGCGACGTGGAGAAGAAGCGCAAGCTATCCATCATCGAGGAAGGCCACGTGCAGATGGTCCGCATGGCGAACCTCTCGGTCGTCGGCGGCTTCTCCGTCAATGGCGTCGCGGCGATCCACACCGACCTGATCAAGAGCGACCTCTTCCCGGAGTTCCACGAGCTTTACCCGGGCAAGTTCAACAACAAGACCAACGGCATCACACCGCGCCGCTGGCTGCTCGCCGCCAACCCCGGCCTGAGCGGGCTGATCACCAGCAAGATCGGCCCCGGCTGGGAGCGCGACCTGGACAAGCTGCGCGGGCTCGAGGCGTTCGCGGACGACGCGCAATTCCAGGCCGACTTCATGGCCGTCAAGCACGCGAACAAGGTCCACCTCGCGCGTATCATCAAGCACCACTGCGGAGTCGAAGTGAACCCGGCGGCGCTCTTCGACGTGCAAATCAAGCGCCTGCACGAATACAAACGGCAGCACCTTAACCTGCTGCACATCCTCGCCCTCTATCGCAGGCTGCTGCAGAACCCGGATCTCGAAGTCGCTCCGCGCGTCTTCATCTTCGCCGCGAAGGCCGCGCCCGGCTACGACCTCGCCAAGTGCATCATCAAGGCGATCAACGCCGTCGCTGCGCACATCAACGCGGACGAGCGCGTCAACGAAAAGCTCAAGGTCGTCTTCCTGCCCAACTACCGCGTCTCGCTCGCCCAGCGCATCGTGCCCGCATCCGATCTCTCCGAGCAAATCTCCACCGCCGGCAAGGAAGCCAGCGGCACCGGCAACATGAAGCTCGCGCTCAACGGCTCGCTCACCATCGGCACGCTCGACGGCGCGAACGTCGAGATCCGCGAGGAAGTCGGCGACGACAACATCTTCATCTTCGGCCTCACCGTCGATGAAGTGAACGAGCTGTGGAAGATCGGCTATCATCCGAGCGCGTGTCTCGACGGCGACGACGAGCTGCGCACGGTCGTCGATTGGATCGGGTCGAACTACTTCACCCGCGACGAACCCGGCTGCCTGAACCTGCTGCGCGAGAATCTCGTCAACCACGATCCGTTCCTCTGCCTCGCCGACTTCCGCGCCTACAGCGACTGCCAGCTACAGGTCGATGCCGCCTTCCGCGACCCCGCCCGTTGGGCGCGCATGGCCATCCTGAACACGGCGCGCGTCGGCAAATTCTCCAGCGACCGCACCATCCGCGAATACGCGAAGGACATCTGGAAGCTGGCGCCGGTGCGGGTATAGGCAGGGTCGCCAAACCCTTCCCGACCCGAGATGCTGAGTTTTTCGACCTGCTGGAATTCCGGCCGCCACACCGATGGAGAGGAGATGATCCGCGAGATCGTCGATCTCGGGTTCACGCGCGTCGAGCTCGGCCACGGCATCCGCATGTCGCTCATGGAAGGCGCGCTGCACGCCCTCGAGAAAGGGCTCTGCACCTTCACCAGCCTCCACAACTTCTGCCCGCTGCCGGTCGAGATCACACGCGCCTCGCCCGACTGCTACAAACTCTCCTCGCCAGACGAGCGCGAGCGCGAGCGGGCGCTGCGGCACAGCTTCCAGACGATCGACTTCGCCGTGCGGCTCGGCGCAAAGTTCATCGTCATGCACCTCGGCCGCACCTCGATCGATCACTACACCGAGAAGCTGGTGCGGCTCGCCGAGGTGGGGATGATCCATTCGCGGGAGTTCGTGCGGTTGAAGCTCGAATGCGTGCAGCGGCGCGAACTGGACGTGCCGCCATATCTGCGCCGCGCGAAGGACTCCCTGCGCCGCGTCGCCGACTACGCGGCGGAGAAAGGCGTGAAGCTCGGCGTCGAGAGCCGCCACTCCTACGAGGAGATCCCGAACGAAACCGAGATGCTCGACGTGCTCGATGAATTCAACGAGCCCGCCATCGGCTACTGGCACGACTTCGGCCACGTGCAGGTGAAGCACAATCTCGGCTTCCTCGATCACCGCGAATGGCTCGAGCAGGTCGCGCCGCGGCTGATCGGCTGCCACTTGCACGACACGCAGTGGCCGGGCCGCGACCACATGCCGCCGTTCGCGGGCGACATCAATTACGACGAACTGATGCCACTCATCCCGCCGGGGATGCTCTTCGTCCTCGAGATGAGCCCGCGCCGCACCGTCGAGGAGATCGGCGAAGGCAGGACGAAGTGGGTGGAGAAGTTCGGGGGCTGAGCGCCCAACCCGTGAAGCGCGTCCTCGTCACCGTCTTCCAGCTCCTCATCACCGGCGCCGTGCTCTGGTGGGTCTTTCGCGACCCGGTCAAGCGCGCGGAAATCGGCGCGACGCTTCTGCGCGCGGATGCGACGTGGCTGCTCATCGGCCTCGCGGGCTACGGCTTCGTCGAAGTGCTCGCCGCCGCGCGCTGGCAGTGCCTCCTCCGCGTGCAGGAAATCCACCTCTCCTTCCGCCGCGTGCTCGGGCTCACGATGATCGGCGTCTTCTTCAACTTCTTCATCCCCGGCGGCACCGGCGGCGATGCGGTGAAGATGTTCTATCTCGTGAAGGAAACGCCGGGGCGCCGCGGCAAGGCGCTGCTTTCGGTGATCGTGGACCGGCTCATCGGCCTCTTCGCGCTCATCGTCTTCGCCGGCGTGCTCATCGGGTGGAAGTGGAGCTGGCTCATGAGCGCGCCGGGCACACCGCACTGGGTTTACCTCGCGCTCGCGGTGCTCGCGGCGAGCCTTGTCTTCATCGCGGCGTCCTTCGTCATCACCGGCTTTGGGCTGGTGCACCGATTGCCCGCGCGAATGCCCGGGCGCGACAAACTCGCGGACCTCGCGCTCGCCTACAACGTGTATGGCCGCGCGTGGCGTCCTGCGCTCGCGGCGTTCGTGCTCTCGCTGGTCGCGCACGCCGGCTACTTCGGCGTCTTCTACTGCTCGCTCCGCGCGCTCGCCTCGGCGGCGATGAAGATCCCCACGCCCGCCGAGTTCTTCGCGATCATGCCCATCATCGGCACCATCACCGCCCTGCCGATCAGCATCGGCGGCGTGGGTTGGCGCGAGGTGCTTTTCGAGACCTTCTTCGGCGGTCTGTGCGGCGCGCCCGCCGCCGTGGCCGTGGCGATCTCGTCGTCGGGCTACCTGCTGCTGCTCGCGTGGGGCCTCGTCGGCGCGCTCGTCTATGCCTGCTACCGCCCGACCGAGCACGCGCCCATGGGCGAAATCCGCAGCGAAGTGCGCGAGATCGAGCACGCGCTCGCGGAGGAGGAGGTGGCGCTCGAGACCAAGTTGCCGCCGCAGTGAAACGCGACCGCCCCTTCGTCACCGCGAACTTCGCCATCACCGCCGACGGCCGCATCTCGACGCGCAACCGCGCCCCGGCGGGCTTCGGCTCCGCGAACGACAAGCGACGACTGCACGAAATCCGCGCATCGTGCGACGCCGTGCTCGCCGGCGCGCGCACCGTCGCCACCGACAACATGACGATGAGCAGGCCGCCCGGCCTCGTCCGCGTGCTGCTGAGCGCGAGCGGTCGGATCGACCCGGCGCTGAAACTATTCGCACACGGCGACTCACCGATCCTCATCTTCTCGACCACGCGAATGCCGCGCGCCACCCGGGCGGCGCTCGCGGAGAAAGCGACGCTTCACCTCGACGAAGGCGCGGTCGATCTCGCGAAGATGATGCACACGCTGCGGCGCGAGCACGGCGTGAAGCGCCTCGTCTGCGAAGGCGGCGGCCAGGTCTTCCGCGCGCTGCTCGCCGCGGATCTCATCGACGAACTGCACCTCACGATCGTCCCGCGCATCTTCGGCGGAGCGAAGGCGCCAACACTCACCGGCGTCGCCGGCGACTTCCTCCCGCAGAGCACGCGCCTCACGCTGCGCGACATGCGCGTGATCGACGGCGAGTGCTTCCTGCGATACCGCGCGGGATGACCTTTCGCCCGAAGCTCATCGACTGCCTGCGCGACTACTCGCGCGCGATGCTCGTCGCGGACGTGATCGCCGGGCTCACGGTCGGCATCATCGCGCTCTCGCTCTCGATGGCGCTCGGCATCGCAAGCGAGCGAACACCGGCGGTCGGCATCGTCACGGCGATCGTCGCAGGCTTCATCATCGCGGGGCTCAGCGGCTCGCGCGTGCAGATCGGCGGGCCGACGGCGGCATTCATCCCCGTCGTGGTGGGAGTCGCGCACGAATTCGGCGCGAGCGGGCTGCTCGTCTGCACGATGCTCGCGGGCTTCGTGCTCATCGCGATGGGCGTGGCGCGGCTGGGCGTGATGATCAAATACATCCCCGTGCCGGTCATCGCGGGATTCACCGCCGGCATCGCGATCTACATTTTTAGCACGCAGGTGAAGGACTTCCTCGGCCTCCGCACGAGCGACCCGGTGCCGGCGGAGTTTCTGCACAAGGTCGCGTTCCTTTGGAACCACATCGCGCTCACGCACTGGCCGAGCGTGGCGCTCGCGATCAGCGCGGTGCTGCTCATCCGCGTCTGGCCGCAGCGCTGGGCGAAGCTCGTGCCGGCGAGCATCGTCGCGGTGCTTGCGGGCACGGTCGTGGTCGCGGCGCTGCATCTGCCGGTCGAGACGATCGGCTCGCGCTTCGGCGCGGATGCAATCCCACGCGGACTGCCCGCGCCGGGCTGGCCCGCGTTCGACTGGGCGCAACTAAGCGGCTTGATCCGCCCCGCGTTCACCATCGCGCTGCTTGCGGCGATCGAGTCGCTGCTCTGCGCCGTCGTCGCGGACGGGATGATCGAGGACAAGCACGACTCGAACACCGAACTGATCGCGCAAGGCGTGGCGAACATCGGCAGCGCGCTCTTCGGCGGCCTGCCCGCCACCGGCGCGCTCGCACGCACCGCGGCGAATGTCCGCAGCGGCGGGCGCACACCGATCGCCGGCATCGTTCACGCGCTCACGATCCTCGGCGTGGTGCTCGCCGCGGCGCCGCTCGCAAGCTTCATCCCGCTGCCGGTGCTCAGCGCGGTGCTCGTGGTCGTGGCGCTGAACATGGGCGAGTGGCACCACTTCGCGCGGCTCACGAAATGGCCGAGGAGCGATGCCGCGGTGTATCTGCTCACGTTCGCGCTCACCGTGCTCACCGACATCACCGTCGCCGTGGAGGTCGGGATGATCCTCGCCGGCATCCTCTTCATCCGGCGCATCACGCAGACGACGCGGCTCGCGAACGTGGACGAGCGCGATCTCGATTACGACCGCGAGCATTCGCTGCACGGAAAGGCGCTGCCGCCGGGCGTCGCCGCGTTCCAGCTCATGGGCGTGCTGATGTTTGGCGCCGCCGACCGCCTCGAAACCGCGCTGCGTCGCAGCGGCCAGCGCCCGCGCGTGCTCATCCTCGGCATGAAGCGCGTGCTGGCGCTCGATGCGACCGGCTTGCACGCGCTCGAGGATTTTGAGGCGGAGTTGAAGCATCACGGCACGCAGCTCATCATCGCCGGCGTCCACACGCAGCCCTTCATGGCGCTGAGCAAAGGCGACTTCATCGGGCGCATCGGCGAGGTGAATTTCTGCGCGGACATGGACGCCGCCATCGAGCGCGCGCGGCAAATCGCGGCTGGCGCGTGAACGCCGCGGCGCGTTTCATCACCCGCATGGACCCATTCCTCACCGCCGCCATCGCCGAAGCCGAAGCCGGGCTCGCCGAGGGCGGCATCCCGATCGGCTCGGTGATCGTTCACCGCGGAGAGATCATCGGTCGCGGGCACAACCGCCGCGTGCAGCGCGGCAGCGCGATCCTGCACGGCGAGATGGACGCTCTCGAAAACGCCGGGCGCCGGGCCGCGGCCGTGTATCGCGAAAGCGTGCTCTACACGACGCTCTCTCCATGCGCGATGTGCAGCGGCGCGATCCTGCTCTACGGCATCCCGCACGTGATCATCGGCGAGAACCGGACCTTCATGGGCGAGGAGGAGCTGCTGCGCAGCCGCGGCGTGAAGATCGAAGTCGTGCAGGATTCGCGTTGCATCGAATTGATGCGCGACTTCATCCGCTCGCAGCCCCGGCTCTGGAACGAGGACATCGGGGAATAGTTGATTCGCCCGCCAACCGCGCCACCTTCCCGCACCATGGCCCGCTACGCCGTCTATCCGACCAGCACGACCTCGCCGCTCACGCGCAAGTGGCTGGTCCGTGCGCTCATTCTTTCTCTGCTGATCCACGCGGGCTTCTTCATCTTCGCGAACTGGACGAAGGTCGAGCACTTCGCCTTCAGCGCTCCGCAGCAGAAGCTCTCGCCGCCAGCCTTCGTCGTGAAGCAGGTCATCCTCGACCCGAAGACTCTCGAGCCGGACGTGACACGGGTGAAGCTGCCCTCGAACGCGCCAAAGCCCGAGGATCTCAACATCCCCGCCGAGAAGCCCGAACCGAAGGAGATCGTCCTCAAGCCGTCGGCGAACGAAGTGCAGAGCCCGCTCCTGCAGGAGAAGCCGAAGTCCGAGCCCATCAATCTCACCAACCTCATGAAGACCGACGACGTGAGCGCTGGCGCCGCTGAGCGCGAGCTCGGCGCGATCGGCAGCGCGCTGCTCAAGGACAGCCCGGCCGCGCCGCGCCAGCCGGTGATCCACATGCCCATCCGCAAGGGCAAGGACGGCGCCGATGCGTGGGAAGGCATCCCGGGGCGGCAGTCGATCGACGATGCGCTCTCGCAGAGCGGCCCGATTTCCGCCGGGGCCAAGCCGATCGCCATGCCCGGCGGCGCGCTCTTCGACTACGACAAGGCTGAGCTCAGCCCCGAGTCGCTCGACGATTTGCAGAAGCTCGGCGAACTCATCCGCCGCAACCCGAACGCGACCTTCCGAATCGAAGGCCACACCGACTCGGTCGGCGGGCGCGATTACAACCTCGAGCTTTCGTTGCGTCGCGCGGAAGCCGTCAAATCGTGGCTCGTGCAGCAGCTCGGCATCGACGCCGCACGCATCGAGACGATCGGCTTCGGGCCCGACAAACTCATCGTCCCCGCCGACAGGAGCATCGACGAACAGCAGCCGAACCGGCGCGTCGAGATCGTGATCAAGACCAACCGGAAGTAGGGGCGCCGCGCGCGCAACGGGCACTTGCCGCGCGCGCAGGGACCGCTAGCGTCCGCGCGCCATGACCCGACCGCTGGGGCTTACCTGCCTCGCACTCATCATCCTCCTCGGCACGTCGCGCGCGCAGCCGAACGAGATCCGAAAATCCGTCGCGCGCATCACCAACACCGCGCAGGAGCCGAACTACCGCATCCCGTGGCTGCCCGGCGCGCAGGGCGGCGGCTCCGGCACCGGCTGGGTCGTGAGCAAGGACCGGCTCATGACCAATGCGCACGTCGTCTCGAACGCGAAGTTCCTGACCGTCGAGAAGGAAGGCGATCCGCGAAAATACATCGCGCGGGTCGAGCACATCGCGCACGACTGCGACCTCGCGCTGCTGCGCGTGGAGGATGCTGCATTCTTCAAGGGCACCAAGCCGCTGCCCGTCGGCGGCATCCCGGAGCTCGAATCGACCGTGACCGTCTTCGGCTACCCGATCGGCGGCGAGCGGCTCTCGGTCACGCAAGGCATCGTCTCGCGCGTCGATTTCCGCGCCTACACGCACTCGACGGTCGATTCGCATCTCACCATCCAGATCGACGCCGCCATCAACCCCGGCAACAGCGGCGGACCCGTGATCCAGAACGGCTCGGTGGTCGGCGTGGCCTTCCAGGGCTACTCCGGCGACGTCGCGCAAAACGTCGGCTACATGATCCCGACGCCGGTGATCCAGCACTTCCTCCGGGACATCAAGGACGGGCGCTACGATCGATACGTCGATCTTTCGGTCGGCATCTTCCCGCTGTTCAACCCCGCGCAGCGCAAGGCGTTCGGCCTCGCCGACGATGACCGCGGCGTGATGGTTTCCGGCGTGCTCGCCGCGGGCTCGTCGGCCGGCGTGCTCAGGCTCAGCGACGTGATCATGAGCATCGACGGGCTGCCCGTCGCGAGCGACGGCATGGTCGAGCTCGAGGGCGAACGCGTGCAGATGGCCGAGGTCGCCGAGCGCAAATTCGTCGGCGACTCGGTGAAGCTGGAGATCGTTCGTGATCGGCAGCCGCAGACCGTCGAGGTGAAATTTGCGACGGCGTTCCCCTTCACGATGAACGCGAACCAATACGAGAAGCAGCCTCAGTATGTGCTCTTCGGCGGGCTGCTCTTCCAGCCGCTCACGCGAAACCTGATGAGCTCCTTCCAGTTCCAGAATCCGCGCGTGGATTACCTCTTCGACCACTTCATCCAGCGCGAGGTGTATAAGAAACACCCGGAGGTCATCGTGCTCAGCAGCATCCTGAACGACCCGCTCAACACCTACCTCGGCGACTTCAAGGAAGGCATCGTCGAGAAGGTCAACGGCGTGGAGATCAAGACGCTGCGCGAACTCGCGGCCGCCTTTGCAAAGCAGGCGGAGTTTTACGTCATCGACTTCGTGGGCGGTGGTCGTCCGCTCGTGCTCGAGCGCGCCGCCGTCGAGGCCGCGCGCGAGCGCATCAAGTCCCGCTACAACGTCACCGACGAGCAGTTCCTCGGCGAGACCACTCCCGCTTCCTAACCCGTGCGCTCCTTCCTCTTCCTAGCTCTCTTCGTCTCCATCGCCGGCCTCCGCGCCGAGCAACCCAAGACGCTCGCCGCACCCACGGTGAAGCTCGACGAATCGCATCACGTCGTGCGCGTGAACATCACCAACCAGAACTGGGATTTCCTGCGACCATGGGGGAAACGCGCGCCTTTCACCCGCCGCGCCGTCGGCCCGGTGCTCGCGGGCGGACGCGTGCTCGTCTCCGGCGAACTCGTGGCGAATGCGAACTACATCGAGCTCGAACTGCCCGATGGCAGCGGCAAGACGCCGGCGCACATCGAGGTCGTCGATTACGAGTGCAACCTCGCGATTCTCCGCGCCGACGATTCGAAATTTCTCAAGGCCTTCGAGCCGCTCGAACTCACCGAGGCGAAGGTCGGCGACACGCTCAGCGTCTGGCAGCTCGAAAGCACCGGCGTCGTGCTCGCGGCACCGGGTCCGCTCACGACCGTCGAGGTCTCGCGCTACCCGACCGATGACTCCTCCTTCCTCGTCTATCGCGCGCAGACCACGATCCAGTTTCGCGACTCGAGCTTCACGCTGCCGGTCATCAAGGCCGGCAAACTCGCCGGCCTCGTCGTGCGCTACGACAGCCAGGCGAACAACGCCGAGATCGTCCCCACGCCGGTCATCCGCCATTTCCTCAAGGACGCCGGAAAGAAGCCCTACGCAGGCTTCCCGCGCACGGGACTCGGATTCAGCAACACGCGCGACCCGCAGTTTCGCCGCTACGTCGGGCTCGAAGGCAGCGGCGGTGTCTATGTCACGCAGGTGCTCAAGGATTCACCCGCCGCGAAAGCCGGCCTCCAGCCCGGCGACATCATCCTGAGCATCGACGGCCAGCCGATCGACCAGGACGGCAACTACCGCGACCCCGCCTACGGCAAGCTCGCGCTCATCCACCTCATCTCGACCAAGCACTACGACGGCGACGCCGTGAAGTTCGTCGTGCAGCGCGAAGGCAAGCAACTCGACCTCACCCTCACGCTCGCGCACCGCGACGTGGAGAGCTACGTGAGCGAGCCTTACGTGATCGATCGCGCGCCGAAGTTTTTCATCCTCGGCGGCCTCGTGCTTCAGGAGCTCTCGCGGCAGTATTTGAAAGACTTCGGCAACGACTGGCTCAAGCGCGCGCCGCAGGAGCTCGTCTATCTCGACCGCTACCAGCACGACCTTTTCCCCGACCACCCGAAGAAGATCGTGATCCTCAGCCGCGTGCTGCCGATGCCCTCGACGCTCGGCTACGAGGAACTCCGCCAACTGCGCGTCACGAAGATCAACGGCGTCGAATTGCAAAGCCTCGCCGACGTGCCCGACGCGCTCGAGAAAGCCGCGAACGGCCTGCACAAGGTCGAGTTCGACGCCGACCCGAGCGTGATCTACCTCGACGCCGCCGGTCTCAAGGGCGACGAGGAAGCGCTCACGAAGACGTATCGCCTCCCAGCGACCAAGCGGCTGTAGCCGGGGTCGGCTTCCCTTCCGCAATCACGGACGCTGCCACCCTGCCTCACGGCTCAGGCAGTAGCCTTGCGCCAGCGCTCGCAGAGGTCGCGGGCAGCATCGGGCCAATTCGGAAACTCAAAGCTAAAGCCTTGCTGCGTGAGTCGGCCGGGAACGACACGCCGACTTTTCAATATCAGTTCCGTCTCGGTGCGCAGAAAAACAGCGCCCATCTCGAGCATCCACTCGGTCGCTGGCAGCCCCACCCGAATGCCCCACGCCTCGCGCAACGCGCGCATAAACTCGGCGTTCGGCAGCGGATTTGGAGCAGCGAGGTTCACCGGTCCGGATACGTCGTGATGTTCGATCAGCCAGTAAATCGCGCGAACGAAATCCACCTCGTGAATCCATGAGACGAACTGTAGTCCATCCCCCGACTGTCCTCCGAGCCCAAAGCGCACCAGGCGGAGCAGAACGTCAAAGACGCCGCTGCGATCAGCGCTCATCGTCATCGCTGAGCGAAGCACGACACGGCGCGTTAGGGGCAGCGGGCCAGCTTCTTCAACCGCTTGCTCCCACGCTTCTGCCACGTCGATGCTGAAACGCCAAGTGTCGGGAGCGTTGGCTTCCGCGCCGCCGATAACGCCGGTCGCTTCATCGTTGGGGGCGTCGTATCGATGCGCGTAAATTGTTGCCGTCGCCGCCTGTAACCAGACGCGAGGCGGACGCGCCGTTTGGGCGATCGCCTTGCCGACGACGCGAGTGGAATCCACGCGAGATTGCAGAATGGCGCGCCGGTCTTCCGGTGCTTAGCGGCAGTCGACACTCTTTCCGGCCAGGTTGATGACCGCGTCAGCCGACTCCAACTCCGCCGTCCAAGCGCCGAGTGTGCGAGCGTCCCATACCGCGACGCGCCACGGTCGATCGGGCGAAGGGCTGCGACTGAGTTCGATGACCTCGTGACCCGCTTGGTGGAACGCGCGCCCGAGCAAAGTGCCGATCTGTCCGGAGCCGCCGGGAATAACAATCTTCATGGGCGAAGTGTGCCCGACCAATCTCTTGAAAGGAAAGGGGCAGTTTTCAGGGGGAAAGCCGGACGGGTTGCCGCCTTCTGTTGGCCAGAAGGAAAATCCGGGACTCGGAAAATCATTTTCCGACCTCGGAATGCGGCGACCCGACCACGGCTACAGCGCGATCCGCGATTGGAACTCCGGCGCACCACTCACGCCCGCGCGCCAGCGATAGATCGAGCCGTCCGCTGTATCGTTGCCCGGCACGCCGCCGGCGGTCGTGATGAAGAACTCGTCGAGCGCCGGGCCGCCGAAGCAGAGCGACGAGACCTTCGCGACCGGGAACGTGAACCTCTCCACGACGCTCCCGTCCAGCGCGTGATGCACGACCGCGAATCCATCCCAGCGCGCCGACCACACGTGCCCATCGCGATCGACCGTCATCCCGTCGGGGATTCCCTCGTCGTCGTTCGCCTGATAGAAGACGCGCTCGCCACTTAGGCCGCCCGTCGCGCGATCGTAGTCGAAGGCGAAGATCCGGCGGCGGGTCGAGCAGGTCCAATAAAACGTCCGCGAGTCCGGCGAAAAGCCCATGCCGTTCGACACACCCGTGCCGCGGAAGAGCAGCGTGATCGATCCGTCACGATCCACGCGCACGAGCCCGCCGCTCGTCTCCGAGCGCCCGATCGAGCCGGCGAAGACGCGACCCTCGGGATCGGCGATCACGTCGTTGAAGCGCGCGGTGCCTTCGTCCGAAATCGTGCGCAACACTTCCACGCTCCCGTCCGCGCGCAGCAGCGCGATGTCGTTCACACGGAAGAGCAGCAGCGCGCCATCGGCCTGGAACGTGAACCCGCCGACGGTGACGCCGCGATAGATCACCTCGTGTTTCGCGCTCGCGAGGTGGAAGCGGTGAACCGTGCCGCCGTCGATGTCCGTCCAGTAGAGCGCGCCGTCCGCCGCATTCCACAGCGGGTTCTCGGCGAGCCGGCAGTGGTCGTTGATGAGCGTGGCGATCATGGCTTGCGGGGAAATGCAGCGCGCTTCTAGGCTCGTGCCCCTCTCTCCCACTATGAAAAAAATCAAATACGGCGTCATCGGTCTCGGCTGGTTCGGCGAGAAACATCTCGATGCGCTCAGCGCCATACCGAACGTCGAACTCCACTCGCTCTGCACGCGCAACCCGGAGCGGCTCGCTGAGGTCGCCGGGAAATTCGGCGCGAAGAAGACCTTCACCGACTACGCGCAGATGCTCGCCGATCCCGAGCTCGAAGCCGTGAGCATCGTCACCATGTGGGATCAACACGCCGTGCCGACGATCGCCGCGCTGCAAGCTGGCAAGCATGTCTTTCTCGAGAAGCCGATGGCCTCGACCATCGACGACTGCGACACGATCGTCGCCGCAACGCGCGCCGCGAAAGGCAGCTTCATGGTCGGCCACGTCTGCCGCTTCAACCCGCGCTACGCCGCCGCGAAGCAGGCGATCGCCGAGGGGAAGATCGGTCGGATCATCTCGATGTATGCGCGCCGGAATCTGCCCGCGTGGGTCGGCGCGACGGTGCTCGACAAGATCGGCCCGATCATCGGCGACTGCGTTCACGATACCGATCTCATGTTCTGGTTCAGCGGCTCGCGCGCGGTGACCGCCTACGCGCAGACCGTGAAGATCCGCAACCACGCGCACCCCGATCTCGGCCAGGTAATGTATCGGCTCGAGAACGGCGCGTCGTGCATCCTCGAAGCCGTGTGGTGTCTGCCAAACACGACGCCTTTCCAGATCGACGAGCGGCTCGAAGTCATCGGCACCGAAGGGTCCATCTCCATCCACGACACGCACCCGAACCTCATGATCGTGGACAAGGACGGCGCGCGCTGCCCCGACACGACCTACTGGCCGACGATCCACGGCCAGCTCCGCGGCGCGCTGCGCGACGAGCTCGCCTACTTCGCCGACTGCATCGCCGCCGGCAAAAAGCCGGACGTGATCACTCCCGAGGAATCGCGCGAAGCCGTGCGAGCCTGCCTCGCCGCCGAGGAAAGCGCGGCGACCGGGAAGCTCGTGATGCTGTAGCCGGCCCGATGTGCGCTGCGCTCGGAGTTAAGAACGCAGTCATCCGCCCGGGCCGGCCCGTGCGCGCGTGGCGGCGCAAGGGCGAGCAAGGCAGCTTCGTGTGGGCGGGTTTCGCGCGGCGCGAACTCGGCGACTGGTGGCGGAAGAAAGGCTGGGAACCCGTGGACGTGCCGGCGGAGCGTTTCGCCGAGCGCAGCGACCGCACGCGCCAGCTCGCGTGGGATGAAGTGCCCGCCGGCATGGTCGTGCGCGGCGTGGTGGAGGCGAACGCGGAGAAACCGCTGCTGAAGATCGTGACGCGCGCCTCGACCGCGGAGGAACTCGCGCGCTTCGAGCACGCGCGGATGCCGCTGATCGAGCCGCCGCTTTTCAGCGCCGAACACCTCGGCGTAGAAGACGAGCCGACCGCGCAGCGCGAGTTATTTTGATCAGCGCCCGCGCCGGCGCCGAGCGCCGAGGACGAGCGCTCCAGCCGCGAGCAACCCGACGGCGCCGGGCTCGGGCAGCGTGATGAGCGCGGTGAGTTGCACGGCGGTTGGGAAGTATTGCACGCTAAACGCAGGCGTCTCGGTGCCGGGCTCGCGCGGGATGTCGAGCATGGCGAAGGTGCCGGTGATCGAGCTGCCGGTGACGATGGTGAAGGTGCTGCCCGGGGGCAGGCCGAAGGCTTCGTAGAGGATCGTGACCGAGAGCGTGCCGCTCAGCGTCACCGGGCCGCTCACCGCAAGCAGGTCGCTCGCGGTGCCGACGGCGAGCCCGCCGATCTCGATGCCGAGTGTGCCGGTCGATTGCTGCTCGAATGCGCCATTGATCGTGAGCGTGCCGGGCGAAGTCCCCGGCCCGGCGGGACCTCGATTGATCACGTTGCCATTGACCACGCCGCCTCCAAACAGCCCGTTCGTGAAGAAGGCGAGGCTCGTGTAGTTGAGCGTGCCGTTGATGAGCGCGCTGCCGTTGTTGTCGAAAGTCCCGCCGACCGTGAGCGTGCTCATCGCGCCGACTTCGAGCGTGCCGTTGTTATCGAAGTTGCCGCCGGTCAGGAAAATCGCGCCATCGCGCAGCCGCAGCGTGCCGTCGTTTTGGAAGACCGCGGTGTTGCCGCCGCTGGGGAAGTTCACGAACTGCCCGTTGCCGCGCACGAGGATGCTCGCGTCGTTTTCGAGCAGCGTGCCGGGGCCGAGGTTGAGCGACGCGCCGGGATGCACCTCCCACGCGCCCGCGCTGAGTAGCGAACCGTTGAACTGCGCGACGCCGCCCGTGAAGCTGAGGTCGCCGAACAAGGCGACCACCGTGCCGGTGTTGTCGAACGGCACGGAGAAGATGGAAAGGCCCGCAGCGTTTTTGGTGAAGAGGCCGGGATTGCGAAAGAGCGTCTCGGTCGAGAGCGGCACGGCGAGGATGTCGGCGTCGCTCGTGAGCGAGTAGCTGCCGTCGTTTTGGAAAAGCGCGCGCTGGTCGAAGCTCACGTTGCCCGTGCCGGTGTGGAAGACGGTGCCTTGGTTGCGATAGACCGCGCCGGTGGCTAGCGCCGCGGTCGTGAAGGTCGGCCCGGTGCCGCTGTCGAAATTGAGCACGCGCTCGTTCACGAGACTCGCGTTTGTATTCAGCAAAAACGAGCCGCCCTGGATGTTGAGCGTTTCCTTGTTGGTGAGGCTCGTGCCCGCCTGGAGCACCACACTGCTCGAGGAAAAGGTCGCGTTCTCGCGCTCAAAATCGAGGATCGTCGATCCGGTCACGTTGAAGCTCGCGTTGAACAGCACGCTGCCGCCGCTGATGTCCGAGCCTTGGAGCGTCGCCGCGAGCTGGTAGAGCCCGGTGCGATAGCGCACCGAGCCGCCGGGCAGGTCGTGCAGGATCGTGCCGCTGATCGAGCCGCCGCCGGTGAAGTCGAGAAGATCGGCCCCATCGACCTTCCACGTCGCGCCATTGATCGTCGCCGGGCCGGTGATGCTGAGCGTGCCCTCGCGCACATCCACGGTGCCGTTCGTATTCGTGAAGCCGGTGCTGATGATCGCCGTCGAGCCGGGCGTCGGGCCGGAGACGGTGAGCTTCAGCACCGTGCCCTCGTTGCTGAACATCGTGTTCGTCGCGCCACCCGCCGGTTGCACGCGCTCGGTCGTGCCGCTGGTCGAGCGAAAGGAATACTCGCTCCCCGCCGCATTCGTGAGCGTCGCGTTGCTTTCGAGCGCGACGGTGCTGCTGGCGTTGTGTTCGACCTTTGCGCTGTTGGAAAATGCGCCGCCGGTCAGCAGCGTCTTCGAGCCAGCGGTGGAGATTTGCAGCGGCGCGGTCGTGGCGAGATTTGTGAACGCCCCGCCGATGCTCCCGCTCTGCCAGGTGAAGGCGCCGGTCGTCGCATTCGTGAAAGGCCCGGTCAGCGTGCCGCCGTTTTTCAACAGCACGCCGTCGTTCAAGAGCATCCCGGTGCTGCCGAGGAAACCGCCGGTCTGCTCGAAGCGCGACGGCACGGCGAAATTCAGCCGCCCGTTCGACGCGCCCGCGGTGAAGGTGCCGGCGCTGAGCAAGGCGCTGCCCTGGCCCGCCCCGGTGAGTGTGCCGGCGAGCGTGTAAGTGGTGCCGCCCGCGGCGAACTCGACCCTGCTGTTGTTCTCGAACTCGATCCCGACGCTTCCAAATGTCGTCGTTCCATCGAACTCGATCACCGCGCCCACGCCGCCGGTGGAAAGCGCCGCCACACTACCATCCGGGATCGAAGTCGGATCGGTGAAACGCAGCCCGCCCTCACGCACCTCGATCCGCCCGCTCGCGTTCTGCTCATACACCACTTCGATCTGCGCGGTGCCCGCCCCGGTTTTGATCAGCTTGCCTTCATTCCGAACCATCTCGCCGTCGGCCACGCCGCCGACTTCGCGGATGCGCGCGCTGCCGATGAGCTGGAGAAATTGCGTCGCCGAGTTCGCGCGGTTGAGCAGCACACTGTTGTCGTCGAGCAGGAAAGTGTTCCCGCTCTGGACCGCGAAGACGCCCTCGTTTTCCACCCGGCCCGACGCAGACGAATCGCCGAGCTGCGCCGTGCCCGTGCCGAGGATCTGGATGTTGCCGGTCGCGCTATTCAGCAGGATCGACGAGCCGCGCACCGTCGCCGTGTCCCATTCGATCAGGCCCTGGTTGGTGAATTCCGCATCCGCGAGCAGCACCGCGCTGCTGCCGTTGAGGAGCAGCCTGCTCATCGTGTCCGTGGTCAGGATGCTCGCGGTGCTGATCTGGATGGTGCCCGCCGTCTGCTCGACCGTGCCCGTGCCGAAGATCGGAAAATTCCCCACGAGCACATGGAAGCCGCTGGAAAACTCGACCACGCCGCCCGCGGTGAGCGTGTAGATGGGCGAATTGAGCGTGCTCGAATTTCCGCCCCCGCCGATGGTCAGCCTCGCGGTGGAACTCGTGGTGCGATCCACCCGCAGGTCGCCATCGAGCGTGTTGATGCCGCGCAGAAAGACCTGGCCGTCGGTGACGAAGACGTCGCCGTTCAAGCCGTTCGTGAAGGGCGTGAAAACGGTGAGGTTGTTTGTGCCCGTCTTGTTGACGTTGCCGAGATTCACAAAGCCGCCCGTGCCGCCGCTCGCCTGCGAGATGGAGGCGGAGTTCGCGCTCAGCGCCGCTTCGAAGACGCCGGAGCTTTGATTGGTGAGGTCCGGCGTGCCGATTTGAAAACCGCCCGCCTGCGTGATGAAGCCCGTATTGCTCAGCCCCGACGCGATGCGGGGCCCGCCAGACGGCAGCGCCGTGATGGTGAAAAGGCCCGCCGGCGCGCTGTTCACGAGGCTGGCGATCGTGCCGCCGCGCCAGATGAATGCGCCCGCATTGGTCAGACCGCCGAACCCGATTTGCCCGGTCTCGAAAGCCAGCGGTGCCTGCGGCGAAAAATCCAGCGTGCCCGGCAGCGTCGGCGGCGGCGCGCCGGTGTTACTCAGCGTCACGCTCCCATTCACGAGCACCTCGCCCGTGCCGTCGCCACCACTCGTGAGCGTGCCAGAGACCTGGTAGTCGCCGCCGCTGATCGTCACTCTGCCGCCACCCGTCACCGTGAACCGCGCGCCGCTAAAACCGGTGCCAGCCGTCCCGCTTCCGGCGAAACTCAGCGTCGCGCCGCTCTCAGCACCGAAGCGCGAACCGTTGAAGCTCGAGCTACCGGTGAAGCTAAGCGTCCCCGCGCTCACGGTGATCGTCCCCGCGCCGTCGTCGTCCACCCGCGCCGACACGGTCGCCAGCCCCGTGCCCGTCGTCTTCGCCAGCGAACCGCGATTGAGCAGCGTCCCGGTTCCGTCGCTGCTCGAGATGCCGTTGTTTTCTCCCAGCGTCATTGAGCCGCCGTTGCGGAAGGTTCCGCCGCTGTTGACGAATATCCCGCCGGCGGCGCCGAAGGTCGTCGTCATCGCGCGGGCGACCGTGTTCGTGCCGTTCACGGAAAGCAGCCCGGCAAGGTTGACCGTGTTCATGTCGAGCGTGCCGCCGCCGCTGAAGATCGCGCCGGTGAGCGACGCGGAGTTCAGCACGTTCAGAGTGAAGCCGCCGCTGGCGATCGTGCTGCTGCCCACCGGCATTCCCGTGAAGGTCAGCGAACCGATGGTGATGTCCGTGCTCAGCGTCGCCAGCTCGCCGCCGGTGATGATCGCCGTGTCCCCCGCCCCGCTCGGGAACTGCGTGCGCATCATCGATTCGTTCAGCCAGTTCATCACCTCGCTCCACTCCATCGAAGCGCCCTGCGGATCGTAGGTGAGCGTGGCCGCATGGGTGAGGGGAAGACCAGCCAGGGCGAGCAGCGCCAGGGCGCGGGAAAGCAGCGTCGTGTTCATGGGTCGTGTGCGGTCTGCGGCAGCGCCCGCCGGAAACTGCTCCGTGCGAGCGTTGCCGCGAGGTTTCTAAGCCCAGATTCCGCCGCTGGCGAGGCTCAATCCTCGCTACGGCCGCGCGCTCACCTTGTCCGCTGTCGGAAAATCCGCGGGCACTTTTTGCGTCACCTTCCCCGTCGCCGCCCACTCGGTGCCGCGCCGCAGCGTGGTGATGAATCCGGCGCACTTGATCGCCTCGAGCGCGTGGCCGAGCGCGGTGTGGAAGACGCGGCCTTTGCCGTAGCTGAGCGCCATGAGCAGCGGCTCGTCCTCGCCGCTTCCGCCAGTCGCGGGATCGGACTTCGCGCTCGCGAGCACGGTCACGTTTTGCGCCGGGCCGCGCAGACGGTCGTAGAGTTCATCCTGCGTGTGCATCCACTTCTCCGGCAGGCCGGCCATGATCGGGTGCTTCGGCGCCTGCGTGACCATGAGGAACTGGTGCTGCTTGCCGTGGCTGCCGCCGCGGCCTGGCGTCGTATCGAGCGTCCACTTGCCATCGCGCAGGCGGAGATACGGGCCGCTCTTTTCACTGCGTCCACCCCAGCCGCCGACGCCGATGATCTCGTTGTATGCTTTCCATTCGGAGAAGGCATTGTTCGCCGCATGCACGGGGACGAAGCCGCCACCGCTGCTCACGTATTTCTCGAACGCGTCCTGCGTCGCCGGCGCCCAGAGCTCGCCGTTGTAGTTGGAAATCACGACCGCATACTTTGCGAAGTCGGGCTTGAAGCCGGAAAGGTCCTGTCCCTTCGCGGGCGAAGTCGCCACATCGACCACGCAAAGCCCGTCCGCCTCGAGGATCTTCTTTAGCTCCGGCGTCGTGACGGCCCATTGGTGATTGTTCTGCCCATCGACGATGAGCGCCTTGATCGGAGCCGCGTGCGCGGTGACGGCGAGTGCGAGGGCGAGGAGGAGGAGTTTCATCGTCCACGAATGACCGCACGCGCGGCAAAAGCGAAGCGGGAAATTTCTACGAACTCGCGCTCGCGTAGCGGCGCAGCGCGAAGAACCAGAACATCCGCGCGGCGACGACAACGATCGCCGTCGCCGCGAGCAGGTGCAGCACGCTGGGCCACGGATTCTCGAGGCCGCGCGCGAGCAGGCGCGCGGGGACGTTTGCGACGATCATCACCGGGATGATCCAGCTAAAGATGAAGCGGAACGTGCCGCGGAAGATGTCGATGGGGTAGCGGGCGACGTTGAAGAGATTGTAGTAGCCGTGGATGATGCCCTGCGCGCGCACGATCCAGATGCTGATCGTCGCGAGCGCGAAGAGGATCGAGTAGTGGATGCCGAGACCGAGCACGAGGCACGCGAGGTAGATCGCGATCTGCCCCGCGCCGGGCACGACGCCGAGCTTGAAGAGACTCACACCGACGACGACGAAACCGACGACCGACGCGACGAGGCTGTCGGCGCCGAAGCGCCGGACGGAGACGGAGAACTGCGAATCGATCGGCTGGAGCAGGAGCAGGTCGAGCCTGCCGGTGCGCACGAGTTCGGGGAGTTCGACGAGGTTCATGTAAAAGAACGCCTGGAAAATCTGCGCGATCACCTGGTGCGTGCCGACCAGCAGCACGCACTCCCATTTGCTCCAATCGCCGATGTGCTCGACGTGCGCGAAGATGACCTCGAGGAAGACGACCTGCCCGACAAACCACAGGCACTCGACGACGATCCAGCCGATGAAGTTTGCCTTGAAGTTCATCTCGCGAATCAGCGAGTTGCGCAGCATCAGCCAATAGACGCGGAGGTAGCGCGTCATCCGCCGACGGCCTGGTATTTCCGCAGGCCCGCGCGCCAGATGAGTTGCGTGGCGACGAAGGCGACGAGCAGCCAGCCGGCCTGGATCGCGAGGCCCTGCCACAGTGCGGCGCCGTGGACGCGTTCCATCATGATCTGCACGGGGAAGAACATCTCGTAGGTGAACGGGCTCCACTTCACGAAGCCCTGGAGCGAGGCCGGCAGCATATCGAGCGGGTAGATCATGCCGCTGAGGAAATACTCGAACGAGAACATAACGAAGATGAGCGTCGAGACTTCGAGCACCCAAAACGCGCACAGGCCGAGGCAGACGCCGATGAAGAACTGGATGCCCGCGGCCATGAGCGTCGAGAGCGCGAAGAGCGGCCACGTGGCGGGTTGCTGCGGCCACTGCACGAAGTCGCGCAGGAAGAAGAGCAGGACGCCGATGGGCAGCGCGACGATGGCGACGTAGGTGAGCCGGTAGCTCACGTAGAGCGTGAAGCGGTAGCCGATGTAGTTGAGCGGCTTGAGCAGCAGCGCGCTGAGCCGTCCGTCGCGGATGTCGCCGGCGATCTGCCAGTCGTCCTCGGTGGGGCTGATGAGGTTGTCGAGGAAGACGACGATCATGAAATAGAAGATCATCGTGCTGAACTCGTAGCCGGCGATCTGCCCGCCGCTCGATGTCGTCACCGCGCGCCACAGGAAGATCGTGCCGATCAGCGGCACGATGCCGAAGATCGTCCGCAAGAGAAAATTCCAGCGATAGACGAACGTATTTTGCAGGCCGATCGAGAAGACCTGACGGGAGGTGGCGAGAGTCATTGATCGCGGGAGTTGCCGCCCTGCGCAGACCCGCTCAATACGTCTTCACGAAGGCCTTCTTCCGCAGCCGCCCGATCCACTCGTCGGCCCGCTTCTGCCGCTCTTCCTGGATGAGGCGGGCCTGGATTTCGTCGCGCACCTGCGCGAACGGCTTGGTCGTGCCGTTCTTTTTCGCCTCGACCAGCAGCAGGTAGTAGCTGTTGCCCAGTTCGATGATCTGGCTGATCTGCCCGGGCTTGAGAGCGAAGGCGATCTTCGCGAGGCTTTCGTTGAGCGTGCGCCGGTTCACCCAGCCGTAATCGCCGCCGGCGTCCTGATAGGACGTGTCGTCATACATCTTCGCGAGGTCCTGAAACTCGGCGCCCTCGACGATCTTCGCGCGGATTTCCTCGATCATGCCGCGACGGATGTCGCTGCCGTTTTCCGCTTTGCGGATGGCGATCATTCGCAGCTTGATCAGGTCCTCCTCCGAGTAGTCCTCGCGGCTCTTCTCGTAAGCCTCGCGGATGCGCGTCTCGGGGATGATGACGTCGTTCTTGAGGTTCTGCGAGCGCATTGCCTGGACGATCATCTTCTCCCTCTCGAGCTGGCGGAACCGATCGAGCGTGTAGCCCTGTGCCTGGAGCGTGCGCACGAACGCCGAGCGATCTCCGCCGAACTCCTCGCGGATGACCGTCTGAATTCGGTCTTCGAGGTAGTGCGGGGGGATCTCCGCCTTCAGCTTGAAAAACTCCTGGAGGATGAGCTGGCGGTCGATCAGGTCGTTGATGGCCTTGAGGCGGATCTCCTTGATCTTCTCGGTCAGCTCCTCGCCTTTGAGATCCTTGCGCACCTGCGCCTCCATCGGTCCGATCAGCTCGCGGACTTGGGAGAAAGTGATCACGTCCTCGTTCACGACCGCGGCGATGCCATCGAGCACTTCCTGCGCGGGAGCGCGGAGGGCGAAGATGGCGAGTGTGAGGACGATGAGCGTCGGTTTCATGGCGCGGACGGCGACGGTAGGGCGTGAGGTGGGTGTGTCAACCGGTGGGAGCACACGGCTCTTTTTCTTACTCGTATTCTTGTTCTTAATCCCCCCATCGCTCGCCACGCGGCGATCACGAACCAAACCAAGAAGTCGAAAACGACCCGTGCCCCGACGCCTCAACCGACAGAGTGTTGAACTGTCCAACGAGACCTCCGTTGCCGACGCCCGGTTTCACCCGATGCTCCGGCCTTGCGACGGGCACCCGCTGCTCCCTCTGCCAAGATCATTCCTCTCATGCTTCGCCGCCTCTCCACCCTCCTGCTCTCGATCGCCGTCGCCGGCTTCGGCACAGCCGGGCAGGTGCGGGCGCAGCAATACGGCCTAAACTCCCGGCCGAGCTTCACGGCTTACAACGGAACGCTGCCCACGACGGCGCCGACTTTCTCCGGTTCGTGGTCCGCAGTGCAGGCGTTTCCGAATGTGACCTTCATCAACGCGCTCGGCATCACGCAGATGCCGGGCACCAACAACATGGTCGTGTGGGAGCGCGAAGGCCGCGTGTATTTCTTCGACAAGGCGCCGTCCACTTCCTCGAAGACGCTCGCGCTCGACATCTCGAACAGATGCCAGGGCTGGGACGACTCGGGCCTGCTCGCGCTCGCCTTCCATCCGAACTTCGGCACCGGGCCGACGAACAACCGCTACGTGTTCTTATATTACACGTGGGTCACCCCGGGCACCGTCGCCGGCTCTGCGACTTCGCGCCCGCCGACCTTCACGCCGTGCCGCGACCGGCTCGCGCGGTTCACGGTGAACCTCGACGGCACGATCGACCCGAACAGCGAGACCATCTTCATCGACCAGGTCAGCGCGAGCATCTGGCACAACGGCGGCGGCATGTTCTTCCACCCGGCGAACGGCTTCCTCTACCTCACCAACGGCGACGACGCGCAATCCTCGGTGAACACGCAGATCATCAACCGCGGGCTCTACAGCGGCGTGCTGCGCATCGACGTGGACCAGCGCGGCGGCGGCATCTCGCACCCGATCCCGCGGCTGCCGCAGCCGGCCGGCTCGGTGGCGCAGAATTACTACATCCCCAATGACAACCCGTTCGTCGGCCAGTCGGGCGTGCTCGAGGAGTTCTTCTCGATCGGCCTGCGCAGCCCGCACCGGATGACGTGCGATCCCGTGACGGGGCGCATCTTCATCGGCGACGTCGGCCTCGCGAACTGGGAGGAAATCGACGTGATCGGCGCGGGCGAGAGCGCGCTCAATTTCCAGTGGGATCGCTTCGAGGGCAGCACGGGCGATCTCACGCAGCCCTTCATCGGCACGAACCGGCGACCGGCGATCTCCTACTCGCACAGCGAAGGCAGCGCCGTCATCGGCGGCTACGTCTATCGCGGCACGGAGTTCGCCGCGGACCTCGGCGGCAAATACATCTTCGGCGACAACGGCACCGGCACCGTCTGGTATCTCGACGAGAGCACCACACCCGCTACGAAGGTCGCGCTCGCGCAGCTCCCGAACGGCGGCGGCCCGAGCAGCGGCTCAAACTACGTCGGCCTCTCGAGCTTCGGCGTCGATGCGGACAACGAGCTCTACCTCTGCCAGATGTCGAGCAGCGGCGGGAAGATCTTCAAGCTCTCGCGCACCGGCACACCGCCGCCCGCGCTGCCTGCGACGCTTTCGGCGACCGGGCTCATGTCGAACCTCGCGACCCTCACGCCCAACTCCGGCTTCACCGCCTACGACGTGATCAATCCGCTGTGGAGCGATCGCGCGGACAAGAAACGCTGGTTCGGAGTCCCGACCGGCCAGCAGATCGGCTACGCGGCGACGGGCGACTGGGCCTTCCCGAACGGCTCCGTCTTCCTCAAGCACTTCGACCTCCCGATCGACGACAACAACCCGGCGATCAAAAAGCGGCTCGAGACGCGCGTGCTCGTGCGCAACGCCGACGGCTACGTCTATGGCATGACGTATAAATGGCGCGCGGATCACTCCGACGCGGACCTTATCACGAGCGGCGTCACCGAGGACGTGGCGATCACCGGCAGCGTCAGCCTCGGCACGCTCACGAGCACCGACATCGGCGGGCCGAGCGCCGGCGCGACTGCGGGCTTCAACGGCGGCTACGCCGTCACCGCGGGCGGCACGGACATCTTCGGCACGAGCGATCAGTTCCGCTTCGTGCATACGCAGAAGACGGGCGATTTCGACATCGCCGCGCGCCTCGAGTCGCTCGATCGCGCGGACCTCTACACGAAGGCGGGCCTGATGGCGCGTGAGTCCCTCGCCGCGAACTCGCGCAACGTGATGGCGCTCGTCTTCCCGACGAACGAGGCGCGCAACAACAACACGGGCGGCTACGAGTTCCAGTCGCGCGACACCAACGGCGGAGCGAGCGCGGCGATCTATCCCGCTTCGCCTCAGCCGGCGGTGCGGTATCCGAACGCGTGGCTGCGGCTCAAGCGCGCGGGCAACGACTTCACCGCCTACCACAGCCGCGACGGCGTGAACTGGACGCTCTACGCCACGAAGACGCTCGCGCTGCCGGGCACGATCTACTTCGGCATGGCGGTGACCAGCCACAGCGCCAGCACGCAGACGACGGCGCGCTTCCACTTCAACATCGACCGCACGCAGCCGTGGTATTTTCCCGGCCGGCAGGACTGCCTGACCTGCCACACGAATGTCTCCACCGGCGTGCTCGGCGTGAACACGCAGATCAGCAATCTTCAGCGCGTCTTCGCGGAGACGGGCGTGAACGACAACCAGCTCCGCGCGTGGAATCACGCCGGCTACCTCGACACCGGCCTGAGCGAAAGCGCCTTCGAGGCGACGATCCCGGGGCTCACGAAGATGGCCGCGCTGGGCGACACGGGAGCGACGGTCGAGCACCGGATGCGCTCGTATCTCGACTCGAACTGCGCGCACTGCCACCGGCCCGGCGGCGTCCATGCGTTCTGGGATGCGCGCCTCGAGACGCCGCTCGGCAGCGCCGGCATCGTCAACGGCATCGTGCAGGAGACCTTCGGCACCAGCGGCGCGAAGGTGCTCGTGCCGGACAGCGTCGATCAGTCGATGATGTATAAGCGAATGGCCACCGCGACGGAGACGCACAAGATGCCGCCGCTCGCGAAGAACCTCGTGGACCAGAGCGCCATCGCGATGCTCGAGGCGTGGATCGCCGAAGTCGTGCAGCCGCCCGCCGATCCCCTGCCGTCGCCGTGGTTGCACACCGACATTGGCAGCGTCGGCTTCGCGGGCGATGCGACGTATCAGACCTCGTCGGGCACGTTCATCACGTCCGCGAGCGGCGCGGACATCGAAGGCAACTCGGACGCGTTCCATTTCACCTACCAGCCGCTCACGGGCGACGGCGAGATCGTCGCGCGCGTGCAGTCGCTCTCGGCCACCGATCCCTACACGAAGGCCGGCGTGATGATCCGCGAGACGCTCGACTCGGGATCGAAGAACGCGTTCACGACGCTGATGAGCGCGCACGGTTCGCAGCTCCAATGGCGCACGGCGACGAACGGCGGCACGAGCTACACCGACGGGCCGGATCAGTTCGCGCCCTACTACGTGCGCATCCGGCGGCAGGGCGACGTGCTCACCGGCTACATCGCGAGCACGCCCGGCGCGTGGACGCAGGTGGGAAGCACGACCATCGCGATGAGTGCGACGGCTTACATCGGCCTCGCGGTGACGGCGCACAACAACACCCAGACCGCGACGGCGCTTTTCGACAACGTGAGCGTCTCCTCGAGCGGACTGGCGCTCGCGCTGCACCTCAATTTCCAACCCGCCGGCGCGCCGATCCCCGATGGCTACCTCGCCGACACCGGCGCGACCTATGGCGCCCGCGGCAACGGCTTCACCTACGGCTGGAGCGAGGACAACACAGCCTTCGCGCGCGACCGCAACAACGCCGCCTCGCCCGACCAGCGCTACGACACCTTCAACCACATGAAGCACTCGTCGGTGCCCACCGCGCGCACCTGGGAGATCGCGGTTCCGAATGGGACCTACAGCGTGCATCTGGTCTGCGGCGATCCGCTGACGACCGACAGCACGCACGTCGTCACCGCGGAAGGCGGCACCTTCCTCAGCGGCACGCCGACGGCGCAGAATCCGTTCATCGAGGCGACCGCGAACGTGACCGTGACCGACGGCACGCTGACTCTCGCGCAGGGCGCGGGCGGCTCGAACACGAAGCTCAGCTTCATCGAAATCTCGTCCGTCGCGAGCGCGGTAAACGTGACACTCAACAGCCCCGCGCACCTGAGCACGCACTACGGCGCGGCCGCGGCCTCGATCGCCTTTGCCGCAAATGCGAACACGACGACCGGCGGCGCGACGATCACGCAGGTCGAGTTCTTCGACGGCTTCATCTCCATCGGCACGGACACGAGCCCGCCGTTCGAGTTCACCTGGACCACCGCGAGCGCCGGCGCGCACTCGGTCATGGCGAAGGCGACGGACAGCACCAGCGCGATCGGTTTCACGGCGTTCAACGAGATCTTCGTGAGCGCCGACGGCCCGCTCGGGCTCGACGCGGAGTATTGGCCGAACCTCACGATGAGCGGCACGCCGCAGACGCGGGCGGATGCGAACATCCAGTTCGACTGGGCGCAGGGCAGCCCGATGGCGGGGATCCCGAACGACAACTTCAGCGTGCGCTGGCGCGGACGGATCAAGCCGCAGTTCACGGAGACCTACACCTTCCGCACCGAGACCGACGACGGCGTGCGGCTGTGGGTGAACGGGCAGCTCATCATCGACAAGTGGGTGAACCAGGGCACGACGAGCTGGAACGGAAACATCACGCTCAACGCCGGGCAGCTCTATGAATTCGAGATGCACTACTTCGACAACTTCGGCGACGCGGTCGCGCGGTTGTTCTGGAGCAGCGCGAGCCAGGCCGAGCAGATCGTGCCGGGCACCGTGCTCTTTGCGCCCGCCGGCGGGACGAATCACCGCCCGCGCACGCCGGTCGTGACGCTGCCCTCGGTGGATGGCGAGCTCGCCGATCCGTCCGGCATCGTGATGCAGACGGCCGCCTTCCAGGATGTCGATGCCGGGCAGACGCACGCGGCGACGGATTGGGAAATCTGGACGACGAGCGGCACGATCGAGCGCGCGTGGAAGGCGCTCAACGCGACCGGCACGAATGCGACGCTGGGCAGCGGCACGTTCGAGCCGGGCTTCACCGCGCTGGCGAATGAAACGGCCTATCAGCTCCGCGTGCGGCACAAGGACAACAGCGGCGCGGCGAACAGCGAGTGGAGCGCGTATGGCCTGCGAAACTTCACGACCTCGACGAGCGCGCTGCCCACCGGCATCAGCGGCGAATATTACCCGAACGACACATCGTTCCGCCTCGTCGGCACGCCGCTCACGCGCACGGACACGACGATCGATTTCGGGTTCGGCGGCGGCGAGCTTTATCCCGGCGCGGGCAACGACAATTTCTCGGTGCGCTGGCGCGCGCGGGTGAGGCCGCAGTTCAGCGAGACCTACACTTTCACCACGCGCACCGACGACGGCGCGCGGCTGTGGGTGAACGGGCAACTGCTCGTCGATCAGTGGATCGGCCAGGCGGCGACGGAAGTGAGCGGCACGATCACGCTCGTCGCGGGGCAATACTACGACCTGGAGATGCACTACTTCGACGGCGCCTTCGACGGAGAGGCCCGGCTCTTTTGGGCGAGCGCGAGCCAGCCGAAGCAGATCATCCCCGCGACGCGCCTGCACCAGATCGCGGGCGGCGCGAATCATCGACCGCTCGTGCCGCTGATCAATCTGCCGACCGGCGCGACTGCGGTGAGCGCGGCCTCGCTCGCGATGCAGAGCGGCGCGTTCGCGGATCAGGACGCGGGGCACACGCACGCGGCGACGGACTGGGAAGTCTGGACGACCGTAGCGACACCACAGCGCGTGTGGAGCGCGCTGAACCAGACCGGCGCGCAGCTTCTCGACGCGACGCTCGCCGACGGCGCGTTCGAGGGCGCGCTCGCTGGACGCGCGACGCTCGACTGGGGCGCGGCGTATCAGCTTCGCGTGCGGCACAAGGATTCCAGCGCCGACGCAAACAGCGAGTGGAGCGCGAAGATGACGCGCAACTTCACCACGACCGCCTCACCCCTCTCGGTGTGGCGCACGGCGGAGTTCACCGCCGGTGAGCTGGCCGATCCGCAGATCAGCGGCGACGCCGCGGACCCGGATCACGACGGCATGAATAACTTCGGCGAGTTCGTCTTCCGGCTGCCGCCGAAGTCGCCCGGAGCGTCGCCGGTGGCGATCAGCTCGCTCGATGTCGATGCGATCTTCCTCGATTTCCCGGTGAACGTGGCCGCGGAAGACGTGACGTATTGGGTGGAGACTTCGCCGACGCTGGGCACGGGCACGTGGACGAGCAGCGGCATCACCTACGAAGTGCTCTCGACCGCGGGCGGCGTGCGAAATATCCGCGCGCGCATCCCCCGCTCCGGCGCGCAGCAGTTCGTCCGGGCCCGGGCCACGTCGCCGTGAGGAAGACGCTCGCCCTCCTGCTGCTCGCGCTGCTGCTCGCCGCGCAGTCCGCACGCGCGGAGGCGATGCTCCAGTATTTCAACACGGACTGGCGCGAACTCACGGCGCGAATCCCGGAGCTCGCGGAAGCGGGCTACAACTCGCTCTGGGTGCCACCGCCGACGAAGGGCTCCGGCGGGCTTTCGGTCGGCTACGATTTGTTCGACCGCTTCGACCTCGGCGGGAAGGAGCAGCGCGGCACGGTGCGCACGCGCTACGGCACCGAGGCGGACTTGCGCGTGATGATCGAGACGGCGCACCGCTTCGGCATCCGCGTCTATTTCGACAACATCATGAATCATAATGCGTTCGACGTGCCGGGCTTCAACGCCACGACGCCGATCGACGCGTATCCGGGCTTCGTGCCGGAGGATTTTCACCTCCGCGTGACCGAGGATGGATTTTACCGGAAGTGGGACAACACCCGCGACTGGAACTCGGCGTGGCAGGTGCAGAATCTCGGGCTCGCCGATCTCATCGACATCGCGCACGAGTCGCCGAACACGAACCACGGACGCAACGAAGGCGACGACATCCCGAAGATCTCCTTCGTGCGGCAGCCGAACAACCCGGACTATTACCTCGATACCGACCTGCCGATTACCGTGTCGAATACCGGCGGGTCGTTCACGGTTTATACGTTCGCAAACAAGGAGCCGTGGCAGGACATCGGCGTCGCGGGCGTCGCGAACTCGGCGGGCAACGGGCGCTTCGATTTCGTGGATGCGAACAGCAACGGCCAGCACGACGCCGGCGAGGCGAGCGAGCCCTTCACCGACACGGGTGTCGATCCCGCGAATCCATCGCGACAGACCCCGGCGTTCGGCTTCGGCGACGGGAAATACAACATGGGCAACCCCGTGGTGGAGGACGTGAATGCGATGCTCATCCGCGCGTCGCGCTGGCTGATGGATCGCACGCACGTCGATGGTCTGCGGCTCGACGCGGTGAAGCACGTGCCGGATTATTTCTTCGGTCAGATGAGTGGCTCGGATAAGGACAAGTCGAGCGCGGGCTACCTCGGGCAGTCGCAGGAGCAGTTCAATCTCACGCGCGGCTTCAGCGACTGGGACAATCACCGCGACACGGTCTTCGACACCGAGCAGGGGCGCGACGATGCGATGATGTTTGGCGAGCACCTGGGGCAGCCGCCGGGCTTTGGCGGCTACTGGGATGCGGGGATGCGGCTCGTGGACAACGACCTGCGCAACGAGTTGAACAGCAAGCTGGGCAATCCCTCGAGCGGCTTGCAGGGATTCGATCAGCCGGGCGCGGGCGGCTTCGCGGCGAGCCTCGGTGTGACGCACGCGCAAAGCCACGACAACGACTACGCCGCGCGTCGCGAACTCCAGCACGCCTACTACTTCACGCGCGCCGGACTGCCACTGGTCTATACGGACGGCAATAACCACGCAGGCGTTCTCAGCCAGAGCGGTGGCGCTTTTCCGCGGCTCGCGAACACGAACTTCCTCGGCCAATACGACGACGGGCGGTTGCCGAATCTCTGCTACATCCACAATCACTTCGCCCGGGGCGATCAGCGCGGCGTGTGGAGCGATGAGGACTTGGTCGCCTATCTGCGCGTGGACAAGCGCGAAAACGGCGGGATGAGCGAAGCGGACGGCGCGACGATGATCTTCCTCCTCAACGACAACTATTCCAACGGGCGCAAGATCAACGACAAGCCGGAGGCGGCCGGCGCTACGGTGGGCTTTGGCGCGCAGGGCGGGACATCGAACGACGCCTATCTCTTCAACTACTCGACCTACGGCGGCGGCTTTTACAGCTATGCGTCGAACCTCAAGGAGGTCGTCGTCCCGCCAGGCGGTTACTTCGCCTTTTCGTGGCGCAGCCCGGAGCAGACGAACGTGTTCGCGGGTTCGTCGGTCGCGCCGATCACGATCCAGCAGAATGGCGGGAACGTCGGCACGGTGACGGTCGAGCGGAAGGACGGGCGGGACGGCGACAAGGCCTTCAATCCCTACAACCTGCCGGACGCAAACACGACCGACTACAAATACAGCATCGCGATCCCACGCGTGACGGACGGCGCGAACCTCAGGTTCATCGCGCGCGCCGACGGCTCCGCGGAGAACATCCTCATGGCGCTCGACGGAGGCGTGGACATCAACTCGCACATCCCACTCGGGCCGACGACGGGCGACAAGCGCGACCGCCCGCCGACGATCTCGACCGATACGTTTCTCGGCTTCGAGCAGATGCAGTTCGTGCGGCGCGCCGCGGAGAAGTTTGCAGCGAAGAGCGTGTCGCGAAACGTCATCGGCTCGCCCGGCGCGGAGACGTATCGCTGCACGATTGGCACCGAGGGATTCACGATCAACAACGGCGCCGGCACGAACAGCAACGCGGGCACGGCGACCTACGTGTATCACGATCCGGCGGTGAATCGCGACATCGGCGGCGCGCAGTTTTCGCCCGGCCCGGACAATGCGAGCGGACAGGCGATCACCGTGAAGGTGAAGACGGCCTACCAGTTCCAGGTCAACCAGGTGTGGCTCTACTACACGACCGACAGTTCCGCTCCGGAGGGCTCGGGCGGGCTTGGAAAAGGCACGACACAGGTCGTCGCGATGGCTTACCAGGAGCACGGCCTGCCCGACGGCTCGAGCATCACCGACTGGTGGACCGGGACGATCCCCGCGCAGGCCAGCGGCACGGTGCTGCGCTACAAAGTGGGCGCGCTGAACACGACCGCCGGCAGCGTCTTCCCGAGCGGCGCGCCGGAGGTCGATTTGAAGAAGCGGATGGAGACCGTCTTTCAGATTCCGAACTTCAACGCGACGACCGCGAAGGTGCGCACGCACAACGACTACAGCGAGGAGCGCACCGGTCTAGCCGAGGGTTTCCACATGCTGCGCGCGCGCGCTTTCCTCAGCCGCAGCGGGAAGGCGTCGATTTACAACACGTGGACGCAGACCTTTTACTACGACACGCAGACGCCCGGCGGTGAGATCAAATTCCCCGCGAACAACGGCGACACCGTCGGCGGGCAGCAATACGGCTGCGTGGTGCGCACCGACCCGAGCGTGACCGAAGTGTGGGTCCACATCGACGACGGCGACGCGACCAACAACGACAGCGCCACTGGCGGGCAGGCCGGGAATGGCGCGGGTCCGGAGCCGTTCGCCGACGCGAATGGCAACGGCGTGCGCGACACGACGGAGGCGTTCACGGACATCAACGCGAACGGCGTCTTCGATGCGAACGTCCCGTCGGCCTGGATGAAGGTGAACGAGGTCACGCCGTCGCTGAACATCGCGTCCGCCTTCCCACGCGAGTGGCGGTTCAACTACCGCAACGTCCCGGCGAGCGGCACGGCGACGATCAAGGTGCGGCTGCTCGAAGTCTCGTCGTCGCGCAATATGAGCCTCTCCGCCGCGGGCGCGCATGTGACGGAGTTGACCCGCACCGTGAACGCGGCCGGGCCGAACCTGCGGATGTTCGTGGCGTATCCGCAGCAGGACGGGCAGACCGTCGGCGAGGGCTACGTGATGAAGGTGCGCTTCACCGACTCGCTCGCAAACGGGCTGACCGAGGCGCAACTGCGCGCGCGGCTTGTCGTCGAGATCGCGAGCGGCGAGTCGGGCTCGCTCGCGGGCGCCGTCGTGCAGAGCGCGCAGACGCTGCCGATCATCTACAACGCCGCGCCGGGCTTTCACGATTTCCAGTTCGCTCTGCCGAATCTCTACAACGGCGTGCCCGACTTCCTCCACACCGTCCGCGTGACGATGAACCGGCCGTCGCCCGACACGGACCTCGTCACGACCCGCGAAGTGCGCGCGGAGATCACGCAGCCAGCCGTCTTCGTGAGCATCAACAACCCGCCGGAGATCGACTCGGACGGAAAGAAATACGAGATCGTGCTGCCGGCGGTCGCGGTGCCGACGCCGGAGCAGCGCAGCTTCACCATCGAGGTGGAAACGGGGAGCGAGGCGACGGCAGTCGCGATCGCATTCCAGGACAACGCGGGCACCGCGACGCTGATCAGCGACGGCACGCCGAATCCGCAAACGCAGGGCAATCACCTGTTCTGGCGTTTCCTGTGGTCGAACATCACAGCCGGTTCGTTCGCCTTCACCGCGAATGTGCAGACCGACGGCGACCCCGAGCCGGAAGGCACGCAGACGCGCAATACGACGGTCGTGTTCCGGCAGATCGTCGCGTCGAATGAAGCCGATGAGGACGACGACGAGGACGGCCTCGGCGATCTCGGCGAGGCGACGATCACCCCGCTGCCCGCGGGCAATTCGGAGACGTGGACCAATGGGCAGGTGCACGTTCACCACGCCTACGGCGGCTCGAATCCGCTCTCGCCCGACTCCGACGGCGACGGCCTGCCCGATGGGCTGGAAGTGGGCTGGCGCACCGCGGCGAACCCGCCGACGAATCCGGCGACCGACACGGATGGCGACGGCTTCCCGAACTTCATCGGCGATCTCGATCCGCCATTTTACAACACGACGGATAATGTCGGCAAAGTGCCCGGCGTGAACACGGTCGCGGAAGGCGGCGACCGCGCGGCGCAGCGCGCGGGCAGCGTGACGAACCCGAACAATCCGGACACCGATGGCGACGGAATCTCCGATGGCGTCGAGGACGCAAACCGCAACGGCTGGGTCAACGGCGACGGCAAGCTGCTGCAACCAGCGACGACGAATTTTGCCACCGATCGACCCGGCGGCGTGGCGAGCACGGACTGGCCGAACAACAAGATGGACGCGGGCGAGACGTGGACCGAAACGAGCCCGACGAAGGCGGACAGCGACGAGGACGGGCTGAACGATGGCTTCGGCGAGGACAAGGATTTCGACGGGCTCATCGCCGGCGACACGAACAACAACCGCATCCATGACACCGGCGAACTGTGGACGGAGACTGACCCGCTCAATGCCGACACCGACGGCGACGACCTCCCCGATGGCTGGGAGGTCCGCTTCGGGCTCGATCCGCTCGACGACGGCACGCTGAACATGCGCACAGGCGGCCCCGGCGTCGCCGCGAACGGCGCGAGCGGCGATCCGGACAACGATGGATTCATCAACTCGATCGAACTGACCAACGGCACCGATCCAAAATCCCCGAACACCGGCGTGCCGCCGCCGCCGAACTCGATCGTGATCGGCCCGCAGACGCCGGTGATCGTCGGCGGCGTGAGCAATGCGAAGGAGTTCACCGACTGGACTTCGGACGACCTGATCGCCTTCGACGAATACGACGGCGACGGGCCGAACAACCAGGGCAGTGACATCTACCATCGCAACGACGGCTTCGATTCGTCGCGCGACATCGTCGCCTTCTACGCGCACGACGGCGGCGCGATCGCGAGCGGAGGCGACGGCAATTTCTATTTCCGCATCGATCTACGCGACTTGAAACCGTTCGCCGAGGACGGCGGACTCGACGCTTATGTGGTGATCGACACGGGCAACCCGGCGAGCGGCGAGTATGCGCTGCCGGATCAAGTCGATGTCGCGACCGAGATGCGCTGGGAGGCGGTGGTCGCGGCGTATTCGGGCAACAACGGCCGCGTGTATGTGGACACGAACAACGCGAGCAACACGGTGTCGATCAACCAAAGCCCGGCGTCGTTCGGCGTCGTCGCGCGCGACCAGAACGCGGCGAACGGATTCAAGAAGGCCTATTTCAACAGCGACCTCGACGCGGTGGAGTTCTCGATCAGCCGGCAGGCGCTGCTCGACGCGGGCTGGAATGGACTGAACCCCGCGCAACTCAACTACCAGGTCTTCACGACGAAAGACGGCACGGCGAATAGTCCGGTCGGCCCCGGCGACATCGGCGGGCGCAACGACATCCGCGACACGATCACCGACGACTTCCTCGCGAGCGACTACTACGCGGACCAAAACTTCCTCTCTCAGTCGGTGAACAGCGTGCTGCGCGGCAAACTCGGCGCGGGCGCGACAAACGACCGCGGCAAGCGCGCGAAGGTCATCACGCTCATCCACGGCAACCAGGCGATCGTGCCGGCCAGCAACGTGCAGGCGCTCATCAACAACGCAGCGGGCGCCGGCTTCCACAGGCCGCTCGATGTGCATGAAGCCTACGGCGCGCGCGCCGCGATGCACATCACGCCGACGCTGGCCTCGGCGATCCAGTGGGCGAAGGTCGATCCGGTTTCGCCGCGGCAGTATCGCGACGGGCCGGCATTCAACACGCGCATCAAGACGCTCTCGCAAGCCGGCGTGCTCGGGCTGATCGGCAGCACTTTTTCCGATCACGTGCTCGATTATTTCTCGCCGACGTTCAACGCGTCGAACATCGGGCTCGCGAACGAATTCCTCGGGACGATCTACGGCAACACGCACTCGACGCAGGTGCTGTGGAATCCCGAGCGCGTCGCGAACCATGCCACGCTCACGGGGATCGGCGGGCTCGGCTACGGCTACACATTCATCGACCAGATGCGGCACCTCATGAAGTGGTTCGGGCGCAACAGCGCGCTCGGCAACGACGGCTACCGGCTCAACGAAATCAACGGCGTGAAGTGTTTCGTCATCAACGACCAGGCGAGCAATTACCGCTTCTCGAACACGGACGGCGGCGCGGCGCTCTCGCTGCGCGACCTGCTGCATCGCAAGGCGCGCAGCGGCACACAGGACCAGGTGGTGATCCTTTTCAGCAACTGGGAGGACTTCACGGACAAGACGAAGGCGGACGCCTACGATCGCAACATCCGCTGGCTTGCGAGTCGTCCGTGGACGCAGCTCGTGACGCCCGCGCAGATCGCCGGCGGGCAGGTCGATCTTTCGCAACCGCCCGATGGCCTCGGCGACGCGTGGGGAACGGTCGCGCGCGGGACGCAGACCGCGCTGGCGAAGACGGCCCACGACTTCATCGACCACGCGACGCAGGAGTCGTATGACAACTGGTTCAACGGCCAGAGCGGGCGCGAGGAGTCGCTGCGCGACAAGCGCTTCGACATTCGCGCGGGCGTGCAGCTCCCGGTCGGGAAGGAATTCGGCAGCGTGGCGCTCGGGACGGGCGCATCCGGCGCGAGTTGGGCGGAGGTGCTGACGACGGGCGCGAGCGGCTTGTCGAAGCTGGCGCGCGGGACGGCGGGCGCGGCGGCGTTCGAGACGGCATTTCACAACCAGACGAGCAGCGATCTGCGCAAGTTCAGCACGGGCGCCTACATCGTGCCGGACACTTCGTTCCAGAATCTCGCGGGCTTCTCGAAAACCGCGCAGGCGCAGTTCCGGTTCGCCGCGGTCTTCAAACGCGTGGACACATGGGCCGCGGCGGCGACGGCGGGAGCCTACAATGCGACGGCGCTGACGGAGTCGGGCGATGTCGATCTCGACGGCGAGAATGAGCACCTGATCTTCAACGATCGTGTGTTCGCGGTCTTCGAGCGCCTCGGCGGGCGCATGACGGGCGCATGGGCGCGCGACATTCACAGCGGCGAGGTGCTCCAGGTCGCCGGGAACCTTCTCAGCTACGCGGGCTCGGAGTCGGAGGTGGAAGGCGCGACGAACATCACGGGCGGCGCGGTGAACGCGCATCGCGTGAGCGGTTTCCGCGACCAGTTCGCGCAGACGGGCGGCGCGGGCGTGGGCACGACGAACTACGTGAACGACCGTTACTCGGCGGCGCTCGCACCGGTTGGGGCGGGCTGGGTTTTCACGAGCAGCGACGGAAAAATCGCGAAGACGATCACGCTCGCGCCGCGCGCGACGCACCTGCGCGCGAGCTACGCTCTGAGCGGCGATGTGAACACGCTCTACGTTCGCTTCGGCTTGTCGCCGAACCTCCAGGACCTGCTGCTCAACGGACAGGCAAACCTCGCGACGGCGAACGACGCTGCGCACAACGAGTTCAACGCCTACAACCAGGGCGCGACGACTAGCGTGCGCGCGTTTGTGCGCTACGGCAGCGGCACGTCGCTGCAAGCGGCGGCGGTGGATCGCGACAGCGGCGTGGAGTTCGACACGATCAACATGCGCAACCTCGCGCAGACGCAGCAGGTCGAGGTTTTCGGCGGGAACGGGATGGCGTTTTCGCTCGGCATGCAGACGGGTGCGACGATTTCGGCGGACTCGGATGGCGACGGCTTGCCGGACTGGTGGGAGAGCTTGCACGGGCTCGATCCGAACAGTGCGACGGGAATCAACGGCGGCAGCGGAGACTTTGACAGCGACGGGAAGACGAACGCGCAGGAGTTCATCATCGGGACGAACCCAGCGACCCTCGACTTCATCCAGCCGGCGGTGGCGATCGGCGCGGGTGGCGGCGGCACCTTTACGCTGACCTTCCCGACGCTGCGCGACCGGCTCTACCGCATCTACTTCACCGACGAACTCGGACAGGCCTTCGCGCCAGTCACGCCGGACATCCCCGGCTTTGGCGCGATCATCAACTGGACCGACAACGGCTCGCAGACCGGCGGGTTGCCGTCGGGCGGGAACCGTTTTTACAAGATCGAGATCCGGCTGCCGGAACCTGAGTGACGATGTTGAAACGCACGCTGCTTCTCACATTCCTCGCGTCGATCCCGGCGCAGGCGGCTTCGCTGAAAATCAGCGCCAGCTCGACGGTGCGGCTCGCGGGCGAGGTCGAGGGAAACTACTCCGCGTCGCACGTCTTCGTCGATGAAGCGGCCGGCACGTCGGTGCCGTTCACGATCTTCTTCAATCCGCAGATGACCGGTGTGGAGACGTGCGAGGTGTTCACGAATCTGAACCGGCGGGATCGCGCGGAGCTGGATGCGAACGGCGACTCGATCGAGGACGGGATCAAGTTTCCGCCGGGCTCGGTCGTGACGGTCGGGAGTGACGCGCACTACTTCAAGGCGCACACGATGAGCCTCGTGAGCGGCGGGTATCAGCTCACGCTCGATGCTACGAAGACGGGCGCGTATCGGCTGACGGTGCGCTGGCGGCTGACGGCGGATGCGCCGGGGACGTATCGCTACTACATCGATCCGTTCGGCGACCTGTGCTTCCGCGCGCACGCGATCGTCGTCTCGCCGACGACGGCGCGCGAGATGGTGATGTATGAGTTGAACACGCTGAACATCGAGGCCGAGGGCACGACGGAGGCGACGCGGAGCACGTTCGTGGATTTGTGGGATGGACCGGGCAGCACGCGGACGCCGCGCTGGAATCTCAACCACGCGCGCGGACTCGGCGTGAACTGGCTGTGGTTTCAGCCGGTGCATCCCTATGGCATCGACGGGCGGCATCTCAGCGGCGCGGACATCAACACGCGCGCGCCCGGCTCGAACGCGACGACGCGCGTGTGGAATCTGGGCGCTCCTTACGAGGACGTGAACTACGCCTACGCGCTCGGCAGCCCGTATGCGGTGAAGAATTTCTTTGAGGTCGAGCCGCGGATGTCGAAGGGCAACACGCGGCCGGCGGCGATGACGGAGTTTCAGGGCTTCGTGAATGCGGCGGACAATGCCGGCGCGAACACCATGAACGTGATGCTCGACGCGCCGTTCAACCACACGGCCTACGACTGCGAGCTGGGAGAGAAGGGCGTGACTTACTTCTCGCCCGCCGCCGCGCCGACGGACGAGATCCGCAACAAGGAGGCGCGCTTTTTCTCGCGCAGCGCCAACTACGCGATGCGCGCCTTCAGTTCGGGAAGCATCGCGCTCGCATCCGACCGGAACAGCTTCGGGAAGTTCATCGACACCTTCGACATCTACTGGGGGCGCTACGCGTCGCTCGTGGCGACGGATACGCCGGGCGACAACGACAATCATCTCGATGAGGGCGACTGGTTCGACTTCAGCATCGGCGACGAGGGGAGCAGCGGGGACAACAACGGGCACTTCGACACGATCACGCAGAACGTGTGGCGTTACTTCGCCGACTACTGCCTGCACTGGCTGGAGCAGACGGGCTGCACGACGGGCACTTCGCCCGCGGATCAGACGTGGAAGGGCGTGGACGGATTGCGCGCGGACTTCGCACAGGGGATGCCGCCGCAGGGCTGGGAGTATGTGATCAACAAGACGCGCACGCGGAAGTGGGCGTTCGTTTTCATGGCCGAGAGCCTCGACGGTGGACCGGTGACGTATCGATCGTCGCGGCACTTCGATGTGCTGAACGAGGACATTCTCTTCGCGGTGCGCGGGCTGAACGTGTCGTCGAACACGATGACGAGCGACCTGCGCGGAATCTTCGAGAGCCGGCGCACGGCCTACGGACAGGCGCCGGTGCTGCTGACGACGCTCTCGCACGACGAGGACAGTCTCGCGGACCCGTGGCAGTCGCTGCTGCGCTACGCGGTCTATGGCACGAACGATGGCGTGCCGATGATCTTCAGCGGGCAGGAGCTGGGCATCAGCACTCTGTTCGGGTTTGATTTGCAGGAGAAAAATTTCGGGAAGTTCATCCCGCACTTCAAGACGTGGAACTCGATGATGCCGGCGTGGACGAACGCGGACTTCGGCAACGACCAACTTTACCCGGTGTATGCGGCGATCGGCGGCGCGCGGCGGCTGAGTCCGGCGCTGCGATCTGCGAACCGCTACTTCCTCGACCAGAAAGTCGGCGGCACGCACCAGCGGATTTTCTCCGTGGCGAAGTATGCGGCGGCGAACGCGTCGCCGGGCGTGAGCGACGTGGTGTTCGCGTTTGTGAACCTCGACCGCGACGCGAACGAGTCGGGCACGTTCAACGTGAACATCACGCAGGGCGGCTCGAATCTTTTCGGGATCAAGGCTGCGCGGACCTACAACGTGAAGAACTCCTCCGCCTACACGGCGCAGGACGCGACGCGCAACAGCGTGTGGCTTTGGGGCGCGGGGCGCACGGGGACGGATGTGCTGGGCAACGGCGTTTACGTCGGCCTGAACAGGGTGCCGGGGACCACCGGCGCGTGGACGACGGCGCCTTACGAGGCGCAATACCTCAAGCTCTACGACGTGACGCCGCCGCCCGCGGGCGGCACGCCTGCGACTCCGAAGGCGTTCGCGATCGGGAGTCAGGTGACGTTCTCGTGGACCGCGGCGAGCGATCCCGACGGCGGCATCGCGGGCTATCAGATCACCATCACCGGCGCGGGCGGGCCGCAGGTCTTCACGCTCGGCAACGTGACGAGTTTCAACTTCACCGGCGCCGAGGGTCAGGTGCTCCAGGCGAGCGTGCGCGCAATCAACAACGCCGGCATCCTCGGCGCGGCGACTCCCGCGAGCAGCGGCACGACGCTGCTCAGCGCGGCGGGCGACGCGGACGGCGACGGCGCGAGCAATGCGAGCGAAGACGTGGCGGGGACCGATCCGTTTTCCACGGCGGAGGTTTTCAAGGTGATCGAAACCGAGCGGCTGAGCGCGAGCAGTGTGCGGCTGCGCTGGAGCAGCGTGTCGGGGGTGAACTACGAGGTGCTCGCGAGTGCCACGCTCGATCCGATGAGTTTCACCGTCGTGAGCGGTCCGACGCCGATCCCGGCGACGGGGACGACGAGCGAGTTCACGGACACGAACGCGAGCGTGCTGCCGAGGTTTTACAAAGTGCGCGTGGCGACCGGGCCGTAGCCCGGATTTGCCGCGCCGCATCGTTTCCCCCGATACGGCGCGGCGCACAGACTGCGAGGCGCGCCGCTTACGCGGTGCGCCGCCGCAGCCTGCGGGTTCCGAGGAGAATGCCCATGCCGCCGATGAGCGCAGCGAGCGCGGTCGGTTCCGGCACGACGACGAAGGCGACGGTGCCGGTGTCGTTGTAGTTGTAGTCGATCGCCATCGGCGTGCTGCCGAGGAAGAAATACGAGGCGCTCATGTCGTCGCCCGTATAGTCGAGCAGATCGAATTCGAAGCCGGGCACGCGGAAGAACCCGCCGCCGAGCCGCTCGCCGCTGTAGGTGGCGAAGACGATGGCGTCGTGCAGATCGAGAGCGCCGAAGTTGATGTCGGTGATGTCGAGCGTGACAGGACCGCTGAGCGTGAGATCGCCGTCGGCGGGGATGAGATTCGAAATGGAGAGCAGGTCGGAGAGGAGGTTCGCCGAGTCGATCCGGATCGAGAGGTGCGCGCCAGCGGCGAAGGTGAGTGCGACGAGTTCCATGGTGCCGATGCTGGCACCGGGACTGATCGTGCCGCCGCCGTTGACGGTGACCGGCCCGGAAACTGAGCCGTCGCCCGCGAGAGTGGCGCCGTTATTGACCGTAATGCCGCCGCTGCCGGTGGCTGAGCCGCCGGGGTTCGCGAGCTGCAACGTGCCGGCATCGATCACTGTCCCGCCGGCGTAGCTGTTCGCATTTCCGCTGATGACGAAGGTTCCCGCGCCGGTCTTCGTCAGGCTGCCACTTCCCGCGATGCTGCCCGACGCGGTGAGTGTGGCGCCCGGATTCACATCGACGGTGCCGCCGCCGAGGCCCAGCGTCAGCGCGCGACCACTGCCGAGATCGAAGCTGCCCGTCGCCCGGAGCGTGCCGGCGGCGAGCGTGAGGGCGTTGCCCGGGGCGCCGCTGCCGAGGCGGTTGCTGGCTGCGGCTTCGACGGTGCCGCCGGTGATCGCGAGCGGTCCGCTAAAGCCGCTGTTGTCTGCGACGAGATTGAGCGTGCCGCCGTCGCTCTTCGTCAGCGTCGCGCTGCCGCTGATCGCGCCGGAGACGGTGAGCGTGTTGCCGCTGGTCACCTTGAAAGTGCCGCCGCCCGCGCCGACCGCCACCGTGCGGCTCGCGCCGAGATCGAAGCTGCCCGTGGCTTCGAATGTGCCTCCGGCGAAAGCGAGGGAGTTCGAGACGGAGCCGTCGCCGAGGCGATCGCTCGCGCTGGCGCTGAGGGTGCCGTCGCTCACGCCGATGGGGCCGGAATAAAAGAGGCTGTTATCGGCGGCGAGCGTGAGTCGGCCGGGGCCGGTCTTGGTCAGTCCGCCGACGCCGGTCATGTAACTCGTGAAAGTCACGGCGTTACTCCCCGTGACGTCGATGGTGCCGCCAGCCGAGCCGAAGCTCATCCCGCGCGTGCCGGTGCTGAATGAGCCGATGGCTTCCAAGGTGCCGCCAGTAAAGACGAGGGAATTCGGGAGGACGCCGGTGCCGAGGTTCTCGCTCGCCGAGGCCCTGATGCTCCCGGCGTTGATTTCGAGGATGCCGTTGAACGATGAATTCGTGCCGGAGAGGATCAATGTCCCGGAGCCGGTCTTGGCGAGGCTGCCCATGCCGCTGAGCAGTCCGGAGACGATGACGATGTTGCTTCCCGCGACGTTGATCGTGCCGCCGCCCCCGACGAGCGCGATGTCGCGGTTGCTCCCGAGGCCGAAGGTGCCGGTCGCCTCGAGCGTGCCGCCGGAGAGCGTCACGTCGTTGCCCGGCGAGGCGTCGCCGAGATTGGTGCTGTCGGCGATGCTGAGCGTGCCGGCGTTGATCGTGGTCGTGCCGGAGTAGGTGTTCGCGCCGCTGAGCGTGAGCGTGCCGCTGCCTTGCTTGATGATCGAGCCACCGGTGCCGGAGATCGTGCCGGCGAAGCTGGTGTGTGTGGAATCGCCGACGGTGAGCGTGCCGCTGCCGAGCGCGACCATGCCGCCCGCGCCGCCGCCGCCCGCGAGCGAGCCCACGGTTTGAATGAAGCCGTCGAGGTCGAGCAGGACGCTTGCGGCATTGGCGAGGGTGAGCGCGGTCGTGACCGGCAGCGCGTCGTTCGTTCCGCTTCGGATGGCTCCGAGGTTGATCGTGGTGCTGCCGGTGTAGGTGCTCGAGTTGGTGAGCGTGAGGGTGCCGGTGCCTTGCTTGATGATCGACCCTCCGGCGCCGGAGATGCCGCCACCGTAGGTCGTGCTCGTCGCATCGCCGACGGTGAGCGTGGCGCTGCCGAGGGTGACGTTGCCGCCGAGCGCGCCGCCGCCGCTGAGCGCACCGATAGTCGCGTTGTTGCCGTTGAGATCGAGCGCCGCGCCGGCCACGTTCGCGAGCGTGATCACGCCGGCGATCGGGAGGGAATTGACAGCGCCGACGCGGACGATGCCTTCGTCGATCTCGGTGCCGCCGGTATAGGTGTTCGCTGCATTGAGCACGACGATGCCGCTGCCGAGCTTGCGGACGGAGCCGGCGCCCTGGATCACCTGCGGGATCGTGAGCGTGTCGCTGCGGTTGACGGCGAGCTTCGCGCCGCCCGCCACGGTGATGCCGCTCGAGTTCGTGATCGAACCGCTCGCGCCCCCGCCGCCGAGTTGGAGGATGCCGACGTTCACCGCGGTCGTGCCGGTGTAAGTGTTCTCCGCGGTAAGGACGACCGTGCCCGGGCCGGTCGTCGCGACGTTTCCGCCGGCGCCATTGACGACGCCATTGATCGTAAAGGTGTTGCCGTTGTTGTCGAAGGTCGCGGTGGCGGCGCTGGCGACGCTGACGTTGCGATTCGCGTTGAGCGAGATGTTGCCCACCGTGTTCTGAAGCGTCGCGGTGCCGGTGAACTGGAGGTTGTTGTAAGCTCCCGATGGCGCGAGGCCGAGGCTGCCATCGGCGGAGATGCCGAGCGTGCCGGCGGCGATCTGCGTGCCGTTCGCGTTGAGCGTCGCGGTGTTCGTGCCTGTGTAGTTGTTGGCGGCGTTCGAGAGCAGGAGCGTGCCGGAGCCTTGCTTCACGAGGCTGCCGCCCGCGCCGAAGGAACTGCCGACAATTCCCGTCGCGCTAACCGTGCCGGCGGCATCGACGGTGAACGCCTGGCCTTTGATGTCCACCGTGCCGCCCGCGATCGTCAGCGTGCCACCGCCCGCCTGCTTGAGCGTGAGCGTCGCATCGAGAAAAAGTCCCGCGCTGAGCGTATTCATGCCGCTGGTATTCTGCGAATCGATCGTCCGCACGCCGGAGCTGCCCGCGCGCGAGACGACCGTGCCGCCGAGCGTCTGCCCGCCCGTGGCGACCGTGAGATCGAGCGCCGCATTCGCCGCGCCGGTCGTGTCGCCGAGCCGGATGACCGACGTGGCCACGCCACCGCCGGCGTTGAAGCGGAGCTTGCCCGCATTGATGAACGTGTCGCCCGTGTAGGTATGCACGCTGTTGAAGACGACGTTGCTGTTCTGGTTGATCGACAGCGAGCCCGCCTGCTTGATGATCGTCCCGGCGCCAAAGGTCAGCGTGAAGCCGTTATTTCCGAATACCTTGAGCTGGTTCCCGTTGGTGAAAACGTCAGTGCTCGTGATCGTGAGGTCACCGTTGACCGGGTTGAACTCGTTGTTGGTCGCGCTGTTCATCGCGATCGAAGTCAGGCCGAAGGTCTGCGCAGTCGCGCTCAGGTTCTCGATCTTGCCGAAAAGATCGATCGCGTTGCCGGTGATGTTGAAGGCTCCCGCACCGACGTTGAAGAAGATGTTCCGCCAGTCGTCGAAGGCGGTGTAGTTGTTGAACGGCGTCAGGCGTGTGCCGCCGGCGAAAAACAGATCGTTGCCGCTGCCGGGAGCGGGCGAGCCATCCGGGCTCCAGTTCGCGCCGGTGCCCCAGTTGTTGTCGCCGCCGCCACCGTCCCAGGTGTTGCCGGCATATGCGTGTGAGATGAGCAGGGCGAGAACGGCAGGCTGGATCGTCGCGGTGAGGGCGCGGCGTGAGCGAGCGCGTAGGGAGAATAGGCGCGGTGTTTTCAAGGCAGTGCGGATGGGAGCTGTTCGTGCGGGAACGCGAAGATGGGAGTCTCCGCGGCGGGCGCACTGTGGGGAGATTCGAGTTGCCGGCAATGCGCACGTCGTTGCACAGTTCAACGCCCATGACCCATCGCCCCACGCTTCAGCAAGTTGCCGATGCCGCGGGCGTCGGGAAGTCCACCGCTTCGCTCGCGTTGCGCGACGACACGCGGCTGCTTCCCGAGACACGCCGCCGCGTGCAGGAAGCCGCCGCGCAGCTCGGCTACCGCGCGAACGCGACCGTCGCCGCGCTGATGGCGCAACTGCGAAGCCACCGGACACCGAAATACCAGGCGACGCTCGGGCTTCTCAATGTCTCGACCGAGCGCGGCAAGCTGAAGGAGTATCGCACTTTCACCGACTGGGTGACCGGCTGCCACCGCCGCGCGGAGCAGCTCGGCTACGGCCTCGATGAGTTCTGGCTGCATGAGCCGCGCATCGACGCGGAGCGGCTGATCGGCATCCTCGAGTCGCGAGGCATCCGCGGGCTGGTCATCATGGGTGTGCTCGACGACGGCGTGCTGCCCGCGGCCTTCGATCGGATCTGGAAAAGCTTCGCGTGCGTGGTCGTGGGACTCGGCCGGATGCAGCCGCTGCTCCACAGCGCGAGCAACGACCAGTATGGAACCGCGCGCGAGGCCTTCACCGCGGCGCGTGCGCTCGGCTACCGGCGGCCCGGCCTGGTGATCGAGGCAAAGGTCGATCAGAACGTCGAACAGCGATTCAGCGCCGGCTTTTTCGTCGGCCAGAACACGCTGCCGCGCGCGGATCGCGTGCCGGTCTGCGACTTCGATCGCACCGACTCCGCGGCATTCGAGGCGTGGTATCGCAAGCACGAGCCCGACGTGATCATCTGCATCCACGAGCAGATCAAAACATGGCTGGCGGCGATGAAGGTGCGCGTGCCGCGCGACGTGGGCCTCATCCACCTCGACCGCACGACCGGCATGACCGAGTGGGCCGGCATGGACCAGCACAACGATTACGTCGGCGTGGCGGCGATCGACTTGATCATCGGCCAACTCCACCGCAACGAGGCCGGCGTTCCTTCATTTGCAAAATCGACGATGGTCGCGAGCGAGTGGACGCCCGGCTCGACCGCGCGACAACAGCGGCCACGCTAAGCCACCGCCTTCTCCTCCCGGACGAACTGCGTCGCGATCGCGCCCGCGGCCAGCAGCGCGCCGCCGACGACGACCGCGGAGACCCGGCTGTTTCCGAGCAGATGCTGCATGACCCATCCGAAGCCGAGCGAGCCGGTGAGCTGCGGGACGACGATGAAAAGATTGAAGAGGCCCATGTAGATGCCCGTCTGGTGCGGCGGCAGCGCGCCGGCGAGCATGGCGTAGGGCATCGAGAGGATGCTCGCCCACGCGATGCCGAACGCGGCCATCGAGATGAGCAGCGGCCACTTCGAGTGGATCGCAGGCATCGCGGCGAGACCCGCCGCGCCGATGAGCAGGCAGGCGGTATGGATCGTCCTGCGCGACACGCGTTGGGAAACCGCGAGGAGGATGAAGGAGAACGCGGCGGTGACGACTGAGAAGAGCGAGAAGCACAGGCCCGCCCACTCGAGGCCTTCGCGGAAAAGCGGCGACTTCTCGTCCGCCGCGCCGAAGACATCGCGTGCGACGGCCGTGGGGAAGTAGAGGAAAAAGCAGAACAAGCCAAGCCAGGAGCAGGCCTGCACGAGACCGATCTGCCACATCACGCGCGGCATTTCTGCGACTGCGCGCACGAGCGCGCGCAGCCAGCCGGTGCGCGGCGGGGCGGCTTCGTCGGGCGGAAGTTCGCGCGTGGTCGACACCGTCCACACGACCGCGCCGACGAAGGCAGCCGCGCCGATGTAGAACGCGTAGCGCACGGAAGCCGGGATGGTCTTCTCCGCCGAGGCGGCGACGTGAAACCAGTTCGTCATGATCCACGGCAGCGCCGTCGCGACCGTCGCGCCGAGGCCGATGAAGAGGCTCTGCATGGCGAAGCCGCGCGCGTGCTGCGACGCCGGCAGCGTCTCGGCGACGAAGGCGCGGAACGGATGCATCGAGGTATTGATCGCCGCGTCGAGCAACCAGAGCAGCGCGGCGGCCATCCAGATCGAAGTCGAGTTCGGCATCAGCACGAGCGCGACGGCGCTGAGGATCGCGCCGCCGAGCATGAACGGACGACGCCTTCCGAACCGGCTGCGCGTGTGATCGCTGAAGTGCCCGATCAGCGGCTGCACGAGCAGTCCGCTCAGCGAGGACGCGAGCCACAGCAGCGGGATGCGCTCGGGCGTGGCGCCGAGGTATTCATAAATGGCCGTCATGTTCGCGCCCTGGAGCGACCAGCCGAATTGCAGGCCGCAAAAGCCGAAGCTCATGTTCCAGAGCGCCCAGAACGAGAGAGGCTGTTTCATTCGTCCTTCACGAACTGCGTCGCCACCGCCGCCACGAGCAGCGACGCGCCGCCGAGCATCACGACCTTCACGGGATCATTGCCGAAGAGCTCCTTCACCACCGGCTCGAGCGCGAGGCTCGCGAGGATCTCGGGGATCACGATGAAGAAATTGAAGATGCCCATATACACGCCCATGCGCCCGGGAGGCAGCGCGCTGCTGAGCATCGCGTAGGGCATCGAGAGAATCGACGCCCACGCTATGCCGACGCCGATCATCGTGCATTGCCACGCGATCCGGTCGTGGATGAAGCCGCTCGCGACCAGGCACACGCCGCCCGCGATGAGCGCGAGGCTGTGCACCGCCTTGCGGCTCGTCCGGCGCGAGATCGGAACGAGGATGAAGGCCGCGAGCACGCACACGATCGAATACCACGCGAACGTCTGCCCGGCGAAGGCGGTGCCGGCATCGAACGCGGCGGACTTCGGGTCGAGCGTCCCGAAAATCTGCTGCGCGGTCGCGAGGCCGAAGAACATCCACATGCAGAACAAGCCGAGCCACGTGAAGAACTGCACGACCGCGAGCTGCTTCATCGTGCGCGGCATCGCGACGAGTGCGGCGGAGACTTCCGGCCCGCTCAGCACGAGCCCGATCGCCGCGCCGATCCCGCCGCCCGCGAGCACGTGCCAGATCGTGAGGTGATGCTCGACCAGCGCACCGCGCGACGCGCCGAGCAGCGCGCCGGCGAGCGCGCCGACGAGGAGGAACACCGGCCGGAAATGAAACGTCCGCTCCGTCCGCTTCATGCGCCGGAACTCCTCCATGTCCTCGGGCGGATACTCGCGCGTGGTGAAAGCGGTATAGAGCACCGCGCCGAGGAACGCCGCGGCGCCGAGCTTGAACGAATACACGACCGTGAGCGGCACGCCGTTCGCCGCCTGCCCGCTCACGCCGCAATGCTCGAAGACCGTCGGCAGCACATTCGCCACCGCCGCGCCGATGCCGATGAAGAAGCTCTGCATCACAAACCCGCTCGTGCGCTGCGCGACCGGCAGCTTGTCCGCCACGAACGCGCGGAACGGCTCCATCGACACATTGATGCTCGCGTCGAGCACCCACAGCATCGCCGCCGCGACCCACAGCGCCGGCGCGTCGGGCATGAAAAAGAGCGCCGTGCTCGCGAGGATCGCGCCCACGGTGAAATACGGCCGGCGCCGCCCGAGCCGGTTCCACGTGCGATCACTCATGCTGCCGATGATCGGCTGCACGAGCAGCCCCGTCATCGGCCCGGCGAGCCACAGCAGCGGGATCTTCGAGGGCTCCGCGCCGAGCTTCGCGTAGATCGCGCTCATGTTCGCGAGCTGCAGCCCGAAGCCGAACTGAATGCCGACGAAGCCGAAACTCATGTTCCAGATTTCGAGGAAGGAGAGCTTGGGTTTTTGCATGGGAGGGCGGCAATCTATCGGGCCGATGCGCGCCGCACACGCTCTCATCATTGCATTGTTCAACACGTTCGCGACCGCGGGGCCGCCGGATTGGGCCGTCGATGCGGTGTGGTATCAGATTCTTCCCGAGCGCTTCCGCAATGGCGACGCGACGAACGACCCCGCGCGCGACTCACTCGAGGAACCGGTCGCGCCGTCGGCGAAGTGGCGCGTCACGCCGTGGGGCGGCGACTGGTTCACGCGCGACGAGTGGGAGCGTGAGCTGGGGCCGAACTTCTACTGGCACGTCAATGAGCGGCGCTACGGCGGCGATCTGCGCGGCGTCATCGACAAGCTCGACTACCTCGCCGGCCTCGGCATCACCGCGCTCTACTTCAACCCCGTCTTCCACGCGCGCTCGCTGCACAAATACGACGCCGACAGCCTGCACCACATCGACCCGCACTTCGGCCCCGATCCGCGCGGCGATCTCGCGCTCATTCGCGGCGAGACGGAGGATCCTAAGACGTGGCGCTGGACTGCCGCGGACAAGCTCTTCCTCGAACTCGTGAAAGCCGCACACGCGCGCGGCATGCGCGTCATCATCGACGGCGTCTTCAACCACACCGGCCGCGGTTTTTTCGCCTTCCGCGACGTGCGCGACAAGCACGCCGCCTCGCGCTTCCGCGACTGGTATGCGATCGAGAGTTTCGCGCCGCATTTCAAATATCGCGGCTGGGCCGGCAGCGAGCGACTGCCCGAGTTCGCGCACACCTCCGACTTCGCGCCGGGGGTGAAGACCTACCTGCTCGACATCACGCGCCGCTGGATGGACCCGGATGGCGATGGCGACCCGCGCGACGGCATCGATGGCTGGCGGCTCGATGCCGCGGATCAGGTGCCCGTGAAGTTCTGGACCGACTGGCACACGCACGTCCGCGCGATCAACCCCGCCGCCTTCACCTCCGCCGAGGTGTGGAAGGACAGCGCGCGCCTCGTTCGCGACGCGCACTTCTCAGCCGCGATGAACTACGAGGGCTTCGCGTATCCGGTGAAAGGCTTCCTCATCGACGGGCGGATTCCCGCGAGCCGTTTCGCGCGTTTCATCGCCCTGCCGCCCGCGGCGCAAAATCTCATCGCGTCGCACGACACCGCGCGCCTCGCGTCGATGATCGTGAACCGCGCCACCGCGCGCTACGACGACGCGGGCAACATCCCCTTCAACACCGACAACTCCGCCGAGAAGACGCCCGGCTACCAGACGCGCGCACCCGACGAACGCGACCGCCGCATCCAAAAGCTCGTCGTCCTATTCCAAATGACCGCGCCCGGCGCGCCGATGATCTACTACGGCGACGAAGCCGGCATGTGGGGCGGGCGCGACCCCGACTGCCGGATGCCGATGCGCTGGGACACCGCAGACGCCGCGCTCTTCGCCTTCTACAAGTCCGCGATCGCCCTGCGCCGCGAGCACCCGGAACTGCGCCGGGCGGACATCGCGATCACGCCTTTCGATGCGCAGCAATCGATCGCCTTCACCCGTGGGCGCCTGCTCATCGTGCTCAATCGCAGCGAACAACCTCAGACAATGCGCATCGAGGCGCCCGGCGGCGTGCTCTTGGCCACGGACGACGGAGTCGCGCACGAGGCTGGGCAGATCACGCTTCCGGGGCTGTCCGGCGCGGTGTTCGGCGCGCCGTGAAATGGAGCCTAGGGGGTTCGAACCCCTGACCTCCTCAATGCCATTGAGGCGCTCTACCAACTGAGCTAAGACCCCGTGTTCAGCGGGCGGCGAAAGTGAGTGTCGCGAGAGGGAGGCGCAAGCGGTTTTTTCCGCCGACGAATCGGCAGGCGGTGGGCGAAAGCGGCGATCCTTCCTTGCCAAGGAACCGTTCGTTCGCCGATTCATCCGGCCACATGCTCCGCCACGCCTTCCTCGCTTTCACGTTCTCCGTCGTCGTCGCACACGCGGAGGTGACTCCCGGCGAAATCCTGCTCAGCGAGATGAATTGCGTCGCGTGTCACGAAGTCGCCGCGCCGCTCCACTCGCGCCTCGCACCGCGCCAGTCGCCGCGACTCGGAGCCGACGGTGTGCGCGCGACGCCGCAATGGTTGCGCGAATTTCTCACCGCCCCGCAGACGACGAGCCCCGGCACGCTCATGCCCGACCTGCTGCACGCGCTGCCGCCGGAGCAGAAGGCCGAGGCTGCCGAGGCGCTCACGCATTTCCTCGTGAGCCTCCAGCCCGCAGCGCCTGCGACCGGCCGCGGAGCGAGCGCGTCGGCGATCGCGGAGGGCGAACGGCTTTACCACACGCTCGGCTGCGCGATGTGCCACGCACCTCTGACTGCTCCGAAAGGCAGGGAGGGCGATCCCAGGTTCGCGCAGCTTCGCGCCACGTCGGTGCCGCTCGGCGAGGGCATCGCGAAGAAATTCAGCGTCACCGAACTCACGCGTTTCCTGCGCGACCCGCTCAAGGCGCGCCCGTCCGGGCGCATGCCGGGCATGAACCTGAGCGAGCCCGAGGCCGAGGCGATCGCGATGTATCTACTGCGCGAGCAGGTGCCCGCCGGGGCAAGCGTCAGCGCGGCCGGCTTGCACTACGACTACTACGAAAAGGATCTGCCGGAGCTGCCGGAGTTCGACCGGCTCACGCCCACGCTCACTGACGTGGCAGCGTCGCCATCGCTCGCGGTCGCAAAGCGGACGAACGGCTTCGCACTGCGTTTCCGCGGCAACATCGTCGTGCCGAAGGACGGCACATACACATTCATGACCGAGAGCGATGATGGCTCGCGGCTCTACATCGACGGACGGCTCGTCGTGGACAACGGCGGCATTCACCCGAAGCAGGAGCGCACCGGCGAAGTCGATCTCAAGGCCGGCGCGCACACCTTCCTGCTCACGTATTTCGACGGCGGCGGCGACACGGCGCTGACGGTCCGCTGGAAGGCGCCCGGCCAGAAAATGGCGAACATTCCAGAAACACTCTTCACGCACGACACGCAGCCGATGCGCCCGCTCGGCGACGCGCCGTTCGCCGTCGATGCCGCGAAGGTCGCGCGCGGGAAGCAATTCTTCACCGAGTTGAATTGCGCCGCGTGCCATCAGCTCGATGCGCCCGGACGCAAGTCGATCCCGCTGCCGCAGATCGCCGCGCGCCAGCCGCGCGGCTGCCTCAGCACGAAGCTGGCGGCGAATGTGCCGAAGTTCGACATCACCGACCGCCAGCGGCAGGTGATCCTCGCCTTGCTCCAGCAGCAGGCGACGCTCGACATCCCGCTCGAAGACGAGCAGCGCATCCGCCGCACGATGACGACGCTCAACTGCTACGCCTGCCACGCGCGCGAAAAGCGCGGCGGGCCCGAGGGACTGCGGCGCGATTACCTTGCGAGCGTCGGTGAAGTCGATCTCGGCGAGGAAGGCAGCGTGCCGCCCTCGCTCACAAACGTCGGCGCGAAGCTGCGCCCGGAGTGGATCAAGACCGTGCTCGATCAAGGCGAGAAAGTGCGTCCCTACATGGCCACGCGGATGCCGAGCTACGGCACCGCGAACACCGCGCACCTGCCGGAGCTTTTTGAGAAAGCCGACGCGCGTCCCGATGCGCTGCCGCAGCCGGATGTCTTCGCGCCCGGCGTCGCGGGCGACGCGAACAAGTTCGGCCGCAAGCTCGTCGGCACCGGCGGGCTCTCTTGCATCGCGTGTCACGTCTTCGCCGGAAATGCGTCGCTCGGCGTGCCCGCGCTCGACCTCGCGAATGCGGGCGAACGGCTGAAGTGGGACTGGTTCCGCCGCTACATGCTCGACCCGCAAAGCCTGCGGCCCGGCACGCGCATGCCGCCGTTCTGGCCCGGCGGCGTGGGGGCAAACAAGGACATCCTCGGCGGCGACGCGGAGAAGCAGCTCGCCGCGATCTGGGCGTATCTCGCGCGGAAGAACTTCACCGACCTGCCCGCCGGCCTCGTGCGAGGGAAGATGGAACTCGTCGCGACGACCGAGCCGGTGATCTATCGCAACTTCATCGAAGGCGGCGGCGCGCACGCGATCGGCGTCGGCTATCCGGAGAAGGCGAACCTCTGCTTCGACGCAAACGAGATGCGGCTGGCGATGATCTGGCAGGGCTCATTCATCGACGCCGCCAAACATCGCAGCGGTCGCGGCCAGGGCTTCGAGAAACCGCTCGGCTCGAATGTCGTGAGCGGCCCGCCCGGCGCGCCGTTCGCCGTGCTCGCGAGCGAGAACGACCCGTGGCCCGCCGCCAGGGGTCGCGACGCCGGCTACCAATTCCGCGGTTACCGCCTCGACGACAAACGCCGCCCGACATTCCGCTACACCTACGATGGCATCGACGTGGAGGACTTCTCCGCCGCCGTGCAAAACGATGCCGACGCGGACCTGCACCGCACGATCACGCTCAAGGCGAAGCAGGCGCCCGCGGGCAAACTTTACTTCCGCGCAGCAGTGGGCGCGAAGATCGAAGCGCAGAAGGACGGCGCTTTCCTCGTGGAGGAAAAGGTGCGGCTGCATTTTCCCGGCGCGCAGCCAGTCATCCGCGAATCCAACGGCGCGCGCGAACTCCTCGTGCCCGTCGTCTTCCAGGCCGGCACCGCGCAACTCATCGAACACATCTCATGGTAACTCGTTTGCTCTTCATCCTCCTCGCCAGCGCGAGCCTCGCCTTCGCCGCAGCCAAGGGCGAGACACAGTCCAGCGCCCGTGAGCCGGACTATTACAAAATCATCACGCTGCCGACTCCCGAGGGCGTCACGTTCGAAGCCGGCGCGCTGAGTTTTCTCGGCCCCGACAAGCTCGCGTGCGCGTCGCGCATCGGCGAAATCTGGATCGCCGAGGGCGTGCTCGGCGATGCGCCGACACCGAAATGGACGCTCTTCGCGAGCGGCCTGCACGAAGTGCTCGGCCTCGCCACGCGCCCCGGCGACAAGGACGGCTGGCTCTACGCCACGCAGCGGCCCGAGGTGACGCGCATCCGCGACACGAACGGCGACGGGCGCGCGGACGAGTTCGAGACGTTCAGCGACGCATGGAGCATCGCCGGCGACTACCACGAGTATGCGTTCGGCTCGAAGTTCGACCGCGAGGGAAACATGTGGGTCGTGCTCTGCCTCACCGGCTCGTTTCACAGCGATCATCCGTATCGCGGCTGGGCCCTGCGCATCACGCCCGAGGGCAAGGCGATCCCCGCCTGCGCCGGCGTGCGCTCGCCGGGCGGCATCGGCTTCAATTCCGCGGGCGATCTTTTTTACACCGACAACCAGGGCCCGTGGAATGGCTCCGACAAACTCCAACAAATCGTGCCGGGCGCCTTCCTCGGGCACCCCGACGGAATCAAATGGTTCGACGATCCGAAAATCGGCAGGGCGATCGCCGACGCCGGCCTGCGCAAGCCTGCGCGACCCGAGGACAAGAGCCGGCTCTACATCGAGGCGAAGAAGATTCCCGAGCTGCTGCCGCCGGCGGTCTATTTTCCGTATCCGAAAATGGGCCAGTCCGCCTCGGGCTTCGCCTGCGACATGACGGGCGGAAAGTTCGGGCCGTTCAAGGACCAGCTTTTCGTCGGCGACCAGTCGCATTCGACGGTGATGCGCGTCGCGCTCGAGAAAGTGAACGGCCACTATCAAGGCGCGTGCTTTCCGTTCCGCGCGGGCTTTGCCTCCGGTTCGCTCGGGCTCGAGTTCGCGCAAGACGGCTCGCTCGTCGTCTATGGCACCGATCGCGGCTGGGGCGCGCGCGGCGGCAAACCATATGCACTCCAGCGGCTCGTGTGGACCGGCAAGGTGCCGTTCGAGATTCACGAGATGCGCGTGAAGCCCGACGGCTTCGAGCTGACCTTCACCGAGCCCGTCGATCCGAAGACCGCCGCCGACCCCGCGAGCTATACGATGGAGACTTACACCTACATCTACCAGGAAACCTACGGCAGCCCCGAGGTGGACCCGACCACGCCGAAGATCGTGTCGGTGAAAGTCGCGCCCGATGGCCGCAGCGCGCGCCTCGTGCTCAGCGAACTCGCCGAAGGCCACGTCCACGAATTGCACGCGCCCGGCGTGCGCTCCGCGAAAGGCGATCCCTTGCTCCACGACGCCGCCTACTACACGCTCTTCTACATTCCAAAACCATGAACACCCGACACCTCCTCACCGCGATCTGCGCCGCACTATTCACGCTCGCATTCTCCGCGTGCAGCACGTGCTGCCACTAGCGAAGTGGGTCACGCTGCCCTCAGCGTGAATTGAGATCCCATCACCCACCACGCGCAGACTGAGACGCTGAACGCATCCCTGGAGGATGCCCAAGACGCTTGACCGGGATTCCTTCAGGCGACACACTCCGAAGCATGAAAACGACGATTGATATTCCAGAAAAGGAGCTTCGCGATGCCATGCGCTTCACCCGCGCGGCCACGAAACGGGAAGCCGTCGTGAAGATCCTTGAGGACTTCAACAGCCGGCGACGCATGGCGGAACTCGCCAAATACAGCGGCACTTGCACGGACCTGATGAGCTGTGACGAGTTGATGCTTCTCCGGGAAACCGACAAGCCGCTTCCTGCCAAGCCACGGCGCGCCCGATGAAGCTCGTGGACACCTCTGCGTGGATTCACCAACTGCGCTCAGACGGCGACACCGCCGTGCGGCATCGGGTGGATGCACTACTGCACGGAGGACAGGCTTGCTGGTGTCCGGTCGTGCGGCTGGAATTGTGGATGGGAGCGCGCGGTGATCGCGAGAAGGCCATCCTCCGCCAATACGAACAGGCGCTGCCTGAACTCGGAATCAGCGACGAGGTGTGGAAGGAAGCCTTTGCCCTCGCGCGTGCCGCACGCGCAGCCGGTCTCACGTGTCCATCTCCCGACGTGCTCATCGCCGCATGCGCGCGGCATCACGGGCTGGAGGTCGAGGCTGCGGATCACCATTTTCCAGCGCTCATGGCGCTGTGAACTGACTAATTCCGCCCCATCCTCTTCGCAGCGGTGCGGCGCGCGTTGTGTTTTACAGGTCCGTTGCCCACTCGCGGGTAGTGGAATCCCATCGGATGTAAAAGCCGTCCTTCGCGTAGTCGCCGAACGCGAGATCAAAAGAAGAACCATCGCTGTGATACGCCCAGCGAGCCCATATCTTTTTGCACTCTAATCCCAATTCGGGAGGCAAGGTTTTCGGATACTCGCGGGCTTCAGCATAGCGCTTTTCCAAGCTGCGAATGACGCTGCCTGCGTCGCTCTTAAAACTCTCGACTGTTCTCGGTGAAGGGGGAACGCACCCGGAAATGAGCAGGCACAGAAGGGGCGTGGAGGTCTTCATCATTCTCAGTTCCAACGTCTGCCGCCTCACCCGCCCTTGAACTCCCCGATCCTCCGGAACTTCTCGTAGCGGCGCTCGAGCAGTTTATCGGTCGGGATGTCGCAAAGGTCGTCGAGCTGGTGCGCGATGGCGGTGCGCAGGTTGTCAATCGCGGCGGCGTGATCCTGGTGCGCGCCGCCGAGCGGCTCGGGGACGACTTCGTCGATGATCTTGAGATCGAGCAGATCGTTCGCCGTGAGCTTGAGCGCGCTCGCGGCCTCGGGCGCGTGCTTGCGGTGCTTCCAAAGGATCGCCGCGCAGCCCTCGGGACTGATGACCGAGTAGTAGGAGTTTTCGAGCATGAGCACGCGATCGGCGACGCCGATGCCGAGCGCGCCGCCGCTGCCGCCTTCGCCGATGACGATCGAGACGATCGGAGTGCGCAGCGTCATCATTTCGCGCAGGTTCACGGCGATGGCTTCGCTGATGTGGCGCTCCTCGCTGCCGATGCCCGGATACGCGCCGGGCGTGTCGATGAGCGAGACGAAGGGCAGCCGAAATTTCTCCGCGAGCCGCATCAGGCGCAGCGCCTTGCGGTAGCCCTCGGGGTTCGCGCAGCCGAAGTTGCGCTTGATGTTCTCCTTCAGTTCGCGGCCTTTTTGATGACCGATGACGACACACTTGCGCTGCTCGATCATCGCAAAGCCGCCGGGCATCGCGCGGTCTTCGCCGAAGCAGCGATCGCCGTGGATCTCGAGGAAATCGCTGAACGATAGCCCGAGGTAATCGAGCGTGTAAGGCCGCGCCGGGTGCCGCGCGATCTGCACGCGCTCCCACGCGGTGAGGTTCATGTAAATCTGCCGCTTGGTCTCCTCGATCTTCGCCTCGATGCGGTGGAGCTCGTTCTCGAAATCCACGTCGTGCTCGCGGCTGTGAGCCTTGAGGTCGGCGAGCTTCTCTTCGAGTTCGATGATCGGTTTTTCAAATTCGAGCGGAACAGTTTTCATGGTCGCGGTTAGTTTTCGATCGTTACCGGGTTGCCCTTGGTGAGCATGATGGCGAGTTCGGCGACGGCCTCGGGCGCCACGCCGATGCCGCCGGTCGGCGGCTTGTTGGGCTTCTGCCCGGAGCTTGGATCGGGATCGGAGTAGAGCGTATGCCCCGACACGCTGAAGCTCACCCAGAAATTCGCCTCCGCATATTCCTTGTCGGTGAAGATCACCCGTGCGCCGCTCGGGCCCCACGCGATTTTCTCGAGCACCTTGCCCAGCTTTTTGACCACGGGCCCCGGCGCCGCTTTCTTCGCGGGCGGCAGCGTGGTGATGGGGTATTGCTTGAAGAATTTTCCTCGGTTCAAAAGCACGATCTTCTGCTTTTGCTTGTCGATGACGAGCGAGAACTCAGCCGGGGCGTAGTAGAGCCGCTGGTCGATCCGCAGCATGATGCCGGTCATCCCATTGGCGCGCATGATCAGCTCCGGCGTGGTCTTCGTGATCCGCGCGACCTTGTTCAGCACGTCCCCGCGCTTGACCACATAGACCTGCTTCTCCGGCGCGGGTTTGGTCGAGAGGAAGATGTCGGTGTTGATCGTGCCGAGGAGATCCTTCGCCGCGTCGAGCTTCAGCGAATGCGGATTCTGCTCGACGAAGCGCGTGAACGCATCGCGCGCCCCGAGCAGGTCGCCGCTTTGCATCAGCTCGGCCGCCTTGATGAATTCCGGCAGCGCGGGATCCGGCGGCAGCGGTGTCGCCGGCGCGTTCTTCTCGGCCACGAGCGCTTCCTGCGGCTTGAGGAAAAGCTTGTCGGTATAATACCACGCGCCGCCGAAGATCGCGGCGGCGAGCAGGAGAATGAAGATAGTCTTGGCGATGAATGCGCCCATCGGGAAAACGCGGACCTATGGATTAGCGGACCGAAGGACGATTGGGAAGCTCAAGACGCGCCGCCTGTGTCCACATTGTTCCCTTCACAACAACCCCCGCCGCTTCCAGTCGCTGACATTTCCCGGTGCGGAGTCCTGGATCATGTCGGCGGTGAACTTGAGCAGGCAGACTTCCCAGCCTTCATCGACGCCCTGGATGATCGTGCTCATCGGGTCCGCGCGCCGCGCCAGCTCTTCGTTGAGCCGCCCGACGACGTCTTCGAGCGGGCAATGGACGACCTCCTCGCTGATGTCGGTCTTCTTGAATTGGAACCCGTATTTGAGGATCGCGAGGTCGCGCATGTGGTCCTCCATCCAGCCGAGAAACTCGTGCGCCTTCTCCCCGAAACCCTCGAGCAAGTCGCGCCTGATGTGCTCGGGCGTGATGATCGCCGGCCGCTCCGCGTGCAGCTTCCCGTCGCGGACGCGCACCTGATTGACCCCATCCATGAGTTCGCTCACGAGGAAAAACCGGAAGCTCGTGCTGCCAAAGGTCCGGATGCGCTGCTCGGGCGCGCGCACCACGCGCGTGTTCTCGATGGCGTATTGAAAATTGTCCTCACTGAGCATTGGCTGCGGACAGTAGGGTAGCCCGTCCCGCCTTCAACCCGCCTTTCCCCGAATCTCCCATGCATCGATCCATCGTCCTCCTGCTCCTCCTCGTCCTCGACTGCCGCGCCGCCGAGTGGAAACCGCAATCCATCCCGGGCGAGGCGGGCGCAGTCTCCGGCGAGCGCGTGTGGCTGCGCGCCTACGTGAAGGTGCCGACGCAATGGGCCAAGCCGCAGGAAAAGGATCTGTATCGCGACTCGATGACGCTCGCGCTGCGCGACGTGCCGGGGCCGGTCGTCGTGTGGCTCAACGGGGAGAAGATCGCCGAGGCTGCGTCGGTCCGCGCGGAGGAAAACCAACGCTTCAAGGTGCCGAAGGTGCTCGAGCTCGTGAAGTTCAACTGCCTCGTGTTCGAGCTGCGTGCCCCCGCGACGGCGGCGCTGCGCCACGCGCCGATCATGGCGAGCTACTTCGACCAGATCGAGTTCACCGCTTTCGAGGCGACGGCGACACAGCCGAGCGCTGCCGAGATGGCGGCGCTCACCGAGCAGCCGGCACGCGCATTTTTCACCGAGAAGGACGCGCGCAAATCCTCCACGCCGCTTTCCGCGAACGCGGAGAATATGCCCGGCATCCGCATGACGCCGCAGGATGAGCTCGCGCAGCTCAAACCCGCGGACGATCTCGCCGTCGATCTCATCGTTTCTGATCCGCTCGTCGCGCAGCCCACGCACATGAGCTTCGACGAACGCGGGCGCCTGTGGGTCACGCAGTATCGGCAGTATCCGTATCCCGCGGGCATCCGGCAGATCAGCCGCGACATGTATTACCGCGCCGTCTTCGACAAGGTGCCGCCCGCGCCGCCGAACCATGACAAGGGCCGCGACCGCATCAGCATCCACGAGGATACCGATGGCGACGGCACTTTCGACAAACACAAAGTGCTGCTCGACGGCCTGAACATGGCGAATGCCGCGCTGCGCGGCTACGGCGGCATCTGGGTGATGAACACGCCGTATCTCATGTTCTACCCGGACGCCGACGGCGACGACGTGCCCGATCGCGATCCCGAGGTGCGGCTCGCGGGCTTCGGGCTCGAAGACACGCACAGCGCGAGCAACGGCCTCGTGTGGGGCCCCGATGGCTGGCTCTACGGCGTGCAAGGCTCGACCGTGACGTGCCGCGTCGTGCGCCCCGGCATCGATCCGCCCGGCTCGAAGGGCGTGTATTTCGAGGGCTGCCTCGTGTGGCGGTATCATCCGCTGTCGAAGGCGTTCGAGATTTTCTGCGAAGGCGGCGGGAACAACTTCGGGCTCGAGTTCGACGCCGAGGGTCGCGCGTTTTGCGGACACAATGGCGGCACGACGCGCGCGTGGCACTTCGTGCAGGAGGGCGTCTATCTCATGCAGGGCAAGGAGCCGGGGAAATTCGGGCCGCCGCGCAATCCGTATTCGTTCGAGGAGATGCCGCTGACCAAGAGCGCAAACACGATCGCGCGCTTCACGCACAACACGATCGTCGCCGAGGGCACCGCGATGCCGACGAGCTACACGGGCCGGTTCATCGGCGCCGACCCGCTGCACCGCACGCTCACCGTCTCCGATCGCACGACGGTCGGCTCGACCTTCGAGTCGAGCGACGTGACGCCTGCGCTCACGACCGACGCGATCGTCTTCCGCCCGGTCTTTCTCACCAACGGCGCGGATGGCGCGATCTACGTCGCCGACTTCACCGAGGAATACATCGCGCACGGCCAGAACTATCAGGGCCAGATCGACAACACGAGCGGCCGCATCTTCCGCCTGCGCGGAAAGAACAGCACGCTCGAGAAGGACGTGAATCTCTCGGTGAAGACGACGGACGAACTCATCGCGCTGCTCAACCACGCGAACAAATGGCACCGCACCACCGCCGTGCGCCTGCTCGGCGAACGCCGCGACCGCGCCGCCGCCCCGAAGCTCCGCGCGCTGCTCGACCAGCCCGCGACGCATCCCGCGCTCGAAGCGCTGTGGGCCATCCACCAGCTTGGCGCGCTCGACGAAACCACCGCGCTCGCCGCGCTCAAGCATCCCGCCGCGCCGGTGCGCGCGTGGACGATCCGCCTGCTCGGCGATCGCAAGGAACTCTCGCCGCGCATGGCGGGCGCAGTCACCGCACTCGCTCGCGGCGAAGCGAACGACGAAGTGCGTGCGCAGATCGCATCCACTTCGCGCCGGCTCGCGCCGGAGCAGCGGCTCCAGCTTCTCACCGCGCTTCTCGACCGGCCCGAGGACATGCAGGACAAATTCACCCCGCTGCTCGCGTGGTATTCGATCGAAGCGATCTGCGACAGCGACCGCGAGGCCGTGCTGAAGTTCGCCACCGGCGCGTGGTCGTCCCGGCTCGCACGCGAAGGATTGATCCCGAAGCTCATGCGCCGGAGCGCGGCGAAGAGCACGCGCACCGACCTGCTCGCGTGCGCCCGGCTGCTCGAAAGTGCGCCGGCCGACCAGCGCAAGTCGCTGCTCGCCGCGTTCGAGGAAGCCTTCAAGGGCCGCGCGCTCCCGGCACTGCCGGACGAACTCGTCGCCGCGCTCGCGAAGGCCGGCAACGTCTCCGTGCTGCTGCGCGTGCGCCGCGGCGAAGCGATCGACGAAGCGCTCGCGCTTGCTTCGGACGCGAAGCGCAAGCCCGAGGAGCGGCTGCCCTATGTGCGCGTCTTCGGCGAGGTGAAGCAGGCGGGCGCCGTGCCCGTGCTGCTCAATCTCGCACGCACCGACGCCTCCGCCGACGTGCGCAATGCCGCGCTCGCGTCGCTACAAAGCTACGACGACGCAAAGATCGGCGCGGACATCGCCAACGCCTACACCACGCTCCCGGCCGAGGCGCAGCCCGCCGCGCAAAATCTGCTCGCCAGCCGCGCCGCGTGGCGGCCCGCGCTGCTCGCGCTCGTGAAGGCGGGCACGATCTCCGCAAAGTCGCTCCCGCCCGACATCGTCGCGCGGCTCGATCTTCAACCGACGGCAAAGGCCAGCGCCGCCTCCCGCGAGCGCGTGGAGCAACTGAGCAAGCTGCTTGCCGGAAAGCCGGGCGATCCCTACGCGGGCGAGGCGACCTACATGGCGCGCTGCTCCGCGTGCCACATGCTCTTCCACAAAGGCGGCAGAATCGGCCCGAACCTCACGCCGTATCAGCGCGACGACCTCGGCACGATGCTGCTGAGCATCGTCGAGCCGAACGCGGAGATCCGCGAAGGCTTCGAGAACTTCCTCGTGACGACGAAGGACGGCCGCGCGCTCAGCGGCTTCCTCGCCGACAAGGACGAGCACGTCGTCGTGCTGCGCGGCTTCGACGGGCAGGATCTCACGATCCAGCGGGAGCAGATCGCCGAAATGAAAAACGCCGGACGCAGCCTCATGCCCGACGGCATCCTCGAGGGCCTGAGCGAAAAAGAGCTGCGCGATTTCTTCGCCTACCTGCGCATCCCGCAGCCGATCAGCCGCTGACGCGGAGCGCCCGCTTGCGCGCGGGGACGCGCTGCGTGATGTCTGCCGCCTTTCGTGAAGACGCCCGACGTGCTCCAACTCATCGCCGCCGCGCCGCCGATGGCGGAGAAGCTCGCGCGTGTCCGCAAGGGTGAGGCGAGTGCGTTCGAGCACATCGTCACCGCGGCCCGCGCGACGCTCGCCGCGGTGCTCGCACGCGGAGCAAAGCGGCGCGTGTGGATCGTGTGCGAGATGCAGGCCGCGCAGGAGGCGCTGCACAACGAACTGCTCCACTGGCTGCCCGACGCGCTGTTTTATCCCGAGCAGGAGATCGCGCCGGTGGAAGGCGCGATTGCTGATCCCGAGAACGTCGCCGAGCGGCTGGCGGTGCTGCATCGGGTTTCGAGTTTCGAGTCCCGGGTTTCGGGCGGCAGCAAACCCGAAACTCGAAACCAAAAACCCGAAACTCTTCCCTCCGTCGTGGTGCTCACGAAAGCGAGTCTCGACGAGGCGGTGCCGACGTCGGAATCGTTTGGGCAGCTCGAGACGGTGCTGAAGCGCGGGACGCGGCTCGACCGCGACAAGCTGCTGCGGCAGCTCGCCGACGCGGGTTACGAGCACGTCGCGCAGGTTTCGCAGCGCGGGCAGTTCGCGGTGCGCGGCGGGATTCTCGACGTGTTCTCGTTTCATCACTCGCTGCCGGCGCGCGTCGAGTTGTTCGGCGACGAGATCGATTCGCTCCGCCACTTCGATCTCGATGCGCAGACGAGCGTGCAGCAGGTCGAGGCGATCACGCTCCTGCTCGGCGACGCCGCGGGAGCGAAGCGCACGTGCCGGCTCGCGGATCTGATCGGCGACGAAGACCTGACCATCGACGCGGGAGGCTCGTGGCTCGCGGCGCAGGTGCGCTTTCTTGAGGGCGCGGAGACCACGGATGGATCAACCACGGATTACACGGATGGCACGGATACGGAACAGACACCGCACGGCGGCGCCTCATCCGTGCCATCCGTGATATCCGTGGTTTCCTCATCTGCGGACTCCGTCGGCGAGGATTTCTCGTGCGCGTTTTTCGATCACGGGCTGGGCGAGTTCGCGGCGGGGGATTTCATCGTCGATGAGCACAAGCGCGAGGGGTTCTTCGACCAGCTCGGCGAGTGGCGGCGCGACGGCTGGCACGTCCACATCTTCTGCAACAACGAGGGCGAGATCGAGCGGCTGCGCGAGTTGGTGCCGCCGGTCGAGGCGGATGCGCTGCACTTTTCCATCGGGCCGCTTTCGCGCGGGTTCACCTTCCCGGCGGGGAAGCTCGCGCTGCTGAGCGATGCGGAGTTGTTCGGGCGTTATCGCAACACGCGCTCTCGACGCATGGCGCTGCAGCGGGCGCGGCTCGCGCAGACGCGGGTGCAGATCGACTTCTCCGAGCTGACCGAGGGCGAACTGGTCGTGCATCTCGAGCACGGCATCGGGCGCTACGACGGGATGCGCACGGTGCCGCGCGGCGAGACGACCGAGGACGTGCTCGTGCTCGAGTTTGCCGAGCGCGCGAAGCTCTACGTGCCGCTCGAGCAGAGCTTCATGGTGTCGCGCTATGTGGGCGTGGGGAAAAGGAATCCGCCGCTCTCGACGCTCGGCGATCCGAAGTGGGCGCGCGCGAAGAAGAGCGCGGAGAAGTCGGTCTTCGACTACGCGGGGCAACTGCTCCGCCATCACGCCGAGCGCGAGACGCAGGTCGGCCACGCCTTTCCGCCGGACACCAAGTGGGAGCAGGAGTTCGAGGCGTCCTTTCTCTACAAGGAAACGCCCGACCAGATCAGCGCCATCGCCACGGTGAAGGCGGACATGGAGACGGCGCGGCCGATGGACCGGCTCATCTGCGGCGACGTGGGCTTCGGAAAGACCGAGGTCGCGATCCGCGCGGCGTTCAAGGCGGTGATGGGCGGCAAGCAAGTCGCGCTGCTCGTGCCGACGACGGTGCTCGCCGAGCAGCACTACCGCACGCTGCGCGAGCGCATGAGCGATTACCCGATCACGGTCGATCTGCTCAGCCGATTCCGCACGCAGGGCGAGCAGCGCAAGACCGTGCAGGGATTGCTCGATGGCTCGGTCGATATCGTCGTCGGCACGCACCGGCTCATCTCGAAGGACATCGTCTTCAAGAACCTCGGGCTGGTCGTGATCGACGAGGAGCAGCGCTTCGGCGTGCTGCACAAGGAGCGGTTCAAGGAGATGTTCCGGCTGGTGGACATGCTCACGCTTTCGGCCACGCCGATCCCGCGCACGCTCTACCTCTCGCTCATGGGCGCGAAGGACATGAGCACCATCGAGACGCCGCCGGCGAACCGCATCCCGATCGAAACGCTGATCTGTCCTTACGACGAGCGGATCATCCGCGACGCGATCAACCGCGAGCTGGCGCGGCAGGGGCAGGTGTATTTTCTGCACAACCGGATCGAGTCGATCCAGAAGGTCGCGCGCCGCATCGGCGAGCTGTGCCCGAATGCGCGGGTGCTCACCGGGCACGGGCAGATGGATGAGCACGAGCTGGAGGACGTGATGCACAAGTTCGTGAACGCCGAGGCCGATGTGCTCGTCTCGACGACGATCATCGAGAGCGGGCTCGATATTCCGAACGCGAACACGATCATCATCGACCGCGCGGATCGCTTCGGGCTCGCGGATCTCTACCAGCTCCGCGGACGCGTGGGCCGCGCGCAGCACAAGGCGTATGCGTATCTCATGCTGCCGGCGGGCTTGATGACGGTGGGCGAGGCGCGGCGGCGCATCAATGCGATCAAGCAATACAGCTCGCTCGGCGCGGGTTTCAAAATCGCGATGCGCGACCTGGAGATCCGCGGCGCGGGGAACATCCTCGGCACGCAGCAGAGCGGGCACATCATCAGCATCGGCTTCGACCTGTATTGCGCGCTGTTGCGACAGGCGGTCGCGAAATTGAAAGGCGAAGCCGGCGCGGGACGGCTGGAGGTGGTGCTGAAGCTCGACTTCGTGGCGCTGCGCGAGGCGGAGATCGCCGAGTCGCCCGGGCTGGCGCCCGCATTTCTCCCGACGAGCTACATCGCGGAGAGCGCGCCGCGCATCCAGGCCTACCGCCGGCTGGCGGAAGTCGGCGCGCAGGAGCAACTCGACGCGCTGCGCGAAACGTGGCGCGATCGCTTCGGCCCGCTCCCGGAAGCCGCCGAGAATCTACTGCGCCTCACCGCGCTGAAAGTCGCCGCGCAGGGCCGCCAGTTCAGCGTCGTCGAGGTGCGCGAAGATCGTGTGATGCTCATGCGTGCGGGCAGCTACGTGCAGATCGGCGGGAAGTTTCCGCGTGTGCAGGAGAGTGATCCGACGCGGCGATTGCTCGCGGTCCTGAAGCTGATCGAATCGTTCTGAGGGTCGTTGCGGCGGCGGCATTTCACGCCGCGCATCTACATAGAAACCGCAATGGAAGACCGGGAATCCCCCGCAGTGCCAGCGGCATGGCGCGGGCTTGATTCCCAACCCGTCAACCGAGATGAAAACGCTTCCCCTTAACCACCTTACAAACGGACCCGCCTCCGCGCTGCGATCGTTCATCGCCTACGATGACTTCGCCGCCGGCGAGCGCGGTCGCGCCTTCGCGTCGGCCCTCTCGAACACGCTCGGCGCGGGTGGCGGCAGCAACGAGTCACTTTGGAGGCTCGACCTATTCGCCGAGCCCGGCAATGCGGACGAACTCGCACATACCGCGGCGAACTCGGACTTCGTCATCCTCTCGCTCCGCGGCGACCGCGAACTGCCGGATGCCGCATGGGCTTGGCTGAAGGCGTGGCTGCCGCTGGTCGGTGACCGGCAGGTGAACCTCATGGCGATCTTCGAAGGCGCCCATCAACTGCACGTCCGATCCATCCGACGCGAACTGCGCGAGATGGCCGGCGAAGCGGGCGTCGAATTTTTTACCCACACCACCAACACCCCAGCGGCTAGAACGGTCCCAGAGGAATCGGAGAATGAGAGGCAAACAGAGGAGGCAGCGTCCGGGCGCGTCGAAAACGCCCGGCGCTGTCCTGCCTCGTTCGCTGCGTAAAAAATCCCCATGAACACGCTCCCCACCCCTCCCATCACCGCCCTGGCGCACGCACAGAGCGAGAGCCGCAAGACCATCCTCGTCGTGGATGCTTCGAGCGAAATGGCGAACCTTTTCGCAGCCATCCTCCGCCCGGCCGGCCACCGTGTGCTCGTCGCGAGCGATGCTGAGACAGCGGGCCGAATGGTGCGGGAAGGTGAGAAGTTCGACCTGATGCTCGTCAGCGCGCGCCGCTCGCCAGTCGCAATCAACGACATGGTGCGCCGGCTTCGCACGACGCGCCCGCACATGCCGGTCGTCCTGCTGGCCACGGGCCTGATCGCCCTCGACGTTGAGCCGCCCGCCCGCGTGCTGGCCTGGCCTTTTTGCTCGGAGCAGTTCCTCACCACGGTGCGTGAGGTTCTCGATGAGCCTGTTTTGGAGTCCGGCTTGCAATCTCTTGCAGCCTGATCGCGGCGTCGCGCGCTCGTCCGGGGGGTCGAGCGCGCGCACCGCTGCGGATGATTTCGCCCTTTCCGTGGCGGACGGGCGCGGCTACATGCGCGGCCCACTTTTCCGCCCATGGCCTACCTCAACGACAATTACCTGAAGCTCAAAGCCGGCTATCTCTTCCCTGAGATCGCGCGGCGCGTGAAAGCCTTTGCCGAGGCGAACCCCGATGCCGCAAAGCGCATCATCCGCTGCGGAATCGGCGACGTGACCGAGCCGCTGCCCGAGGCGGTGCGCGCGGCGATGCACAAGGCGATCGACGACATGGGAACCCGCGAGGGTTTCCACGGCTACGGGCCTGAGCAGGGCTACGACTGGCTCCGCAGCGCCATCGCGGAGCACGACTTTCGCGCCCGCGGCATCGAGGTCGCGGACGACGAGATCTTCGTCTCCGACGGCTCCAAGTGCGACTGCGGAAACATCCTCGACGTGCTCGGCCCGGACAACCGCATCGCGGTCACCGACCCGGTCTATCCCGTCTATGTCGATACGAACGTGATGGCCGGTCGCACCAGCGAGGCCGACGAGAGCGGCTCCTACGGCGGGCTCACCTACCTGCGCGGCACGGCGGAAAATGGCTTCATCCCCGAACCGCCGAGCGAGGTCGTGGATGTCATCTATCTCTGCTTTCCCAACAACCCGACCGGCGCCGTCGCCACCAGGGAGCAGCTCACCGCGTGGGTCGAGTATGCGCGGCACCACGGCTCGCTCATCCTCTTCGATGCGGCCTACGAAGCCTACATCAGCGACCCGGCGCTCCCCCGCTCCATCTACGAGATCCCCGGCGCGCGCGAGTGCGCCATCGAGTTCCGCAGCTTTAGCAAGAATGGCGGCTTCACCGGCACCCGCTGCGCCTTCATCGTGGTGCCGAAGACCCTCCTCGCCAGCCCCACCAGCGGCGAGCGCATCCCGCTTCACCCCCTCTGGGCACGCCGGCACACCACGAAGTTCAACGGCGTCAGCTACATCACCCAGCGGGGTGCCGAGGCGCTCTACACGCCCGAGGGGAAAGCGCAGGTCGCCGCCCTCATCACTCACTACATGGGGAATGCGAAGATTCTCCGCGAAGCCGCGGCTGCCGTCGGGTGGCAGGTCTTCGGCGGCGTGAACGCCCCTTACATCTGGTGCTCCACGCCCCCCGGCCTCACGAGCTGGCAGATGTTCGACCGCATGCTCGGCGAAGCCAACGTCGTGATCACCCCCGGCAGCGGCTTCGGCAGTGCCGGCGAGGGCTACTTCCGCATCAGCGCCTTCAACACCCTCGCCAACGCGCAGGAGGTCGCCCGCCGGATCAAGGCCATCGCGTGGTGAGCTGACGGCCCGGAAAACGGCGACTATTTTCGCCGAGTCTGTAACAAACGGCCGCGAGAAGTGTATCCGCAGGTGAATGAGCACTTCAGCCCCAATCTCACCCGCACCCGCCGTCCGCACCGCCCCGAGGAGTCGATTGCGGATCGACTCTGTGCTCGATAATACGAGCGGCCGGGCCAACTGCTTCACCCCCGGCGGCCAGTTCACCATCGCCGGCGCCGGCTTCGGCGATCACACGGACTTGCCGGGCGACATCGGCGTCTATCTGCTCTCAAGGCCCAGCCTCCACCTCGAGCGCGCGCGCGACTACGAGCGCTGGAGCGACGTGAAGATCGTGGGCACCTGGCCGGCGGTCCTCCGCGGCCCGCAGCAGCTCTTCGTTGAAGTTCGAGAGGACGAATTGATCCGCAGCTCGGTTCACATCGCGCTGCTCATCCCCATCGGGCCGGCCACTGGTGCCGGGGAACCGTCAGACCGTGGCGACGCCGCTGGAGCGACCGGGGGGAACCTCCAGCGGCGAGAGGTCGCTTCTGACAGTCAACCAGGGCCGTTACCCGGCCCGCACCCGACCACCGAATCCATCGGACATCTCACGCCGCGGCGCGCTTGAACCGACTCAAAAAGCGCTCTCTGCGGAGTCCGGAGGCGCCGTCTCCCACACCTTCCGACCTGCCTTCTTGTGGCTTTTGAGGCGGGTTCGTTCGGCTCAGGAGGCGGCGTCTCTCGACTCCGGAGGAAGCATGCGGCGAACTCGCTCCACCGCGTCCGCGAGCGCGAGAGGCGGCAGCTTCGCGCCCAGGCGACGGGATAATTCGTGACATTCCTCCACCCTTGATGATCCTCCGTGTAGCGCCTCCCGCCACGAGGCCTCCGCTCCTTCCCCATGTCGGAGTCTGAACAGCCACCCACTCCTGACCCCAATCCTCTGCCGACGGCCCCGACGGCACAGCTGGAGGAGATCCTCCACAGGCTCTTCAGCCTGGGTGCCTCCGTGCCCGGAGGTCGCCCGGCCTCCGAGCCGCTGCCCAGGATCGAAGACATCCAGCGCGACTTTCCGCAGTTCGAGATCGTCGCGCTCATCGGGCGCGGCGGCATGGGCCATGTCTATAAAGCCCGGCAGCGCACCCTCGGGAGGGTCGTCGCCCTCAAGCTCCTGCCCGCCAGGCTGGCCGGCAGCGGCGACTTCACCGAGCGCTTCGAGAGCGAAGCCCGCGCCATGGCCCGCCTCAGCCATCCGAACATCGTCACCATCCATGACTATGGCCAGACCGCGGCCGGGCAGTCCTACCTCGTCATGGAGTTCATAGAAGGCACCAACCTCGCCGAGCGGATGCGCGGTGGCCGCCTGCCCGCCGCCGAGGCACTGGACATCGCCTCCCAGGTCTGCAGCGCGCTCGACTGGGCACATGGCAATGGAATCGTCCACCGCGACGTGAAGCCCGCCAACATCGTGATAGACACCGCCGGGCGCGTGAAGCTGGCCGACTTCGGCGTCGCCGCCCTCATCCGCAAGGGCTCGTCCATGCTCAAGCTCACCACCAGCCCGAGCGCCTTCGGCTCGCTCGACTACATGTCCCCCGAACAGCGGCAGGGCCAGCCCCCCGACGAGAGGGGCGACCTCTTCAGCCTCGGCGTGATCCTCTATGAGATGCTATGCGACGACCTGCCGCACGGCGTCTTCACCCGCGCCTCCCGCCGCGTGGGCTGCGACCACCGCATCGACGGCATCATCGACCGCGCCATGCAGCAGGACCTCCCGCGTCGCTATCAACGCGCCGCCGCCATGAAGACGGACCTCGATACCGCGCGCGGAGTCCTAACCCTGCCCGCCGTCAGGCACCTGCAACTCTCCCGGATGCTATGGACCGTAGCCGCAGCCGTGCTCGTGATCATCGTCATCTCCATGGTCGCAGGCGACCGC
>JBEBGD010000095.1:0-21104 GCA_040081625.1 Chthoniobacteraceae bacterium | reverse complement strand
CTACGCAATCCACCATCCTGCTCGGCGGCGGGACGCCGCCGCTCCTTGTTCATCCGATCGACGCCTTCATCCGCGCGCGGCTCGCGCACGAGAAGCTCACGCCTTCACCCGAGGCCGACAAGACGACGCTCATCCGCCGCGCGTCGCTCGACCTCACGGGCATCCCGCCGACGCCGCAGGAAGTTGAAGCCTTCGGCGCGGACAAATCTCCGAACGCCTACGAAAAGGTCGTCGATCGCCTGCTCGCATCGCCGCGCTACGGCGAGGCGATGGCGCAGCAGTGGCTCGACTTCGCGCGCTACGCGGACAGCAACGGCTTCCAGTCCGACTCGTCGCGCGCGATGTGGCCGTGGCGCGAGTGGGTCATCAACGCGTTCAACGCAAACAAGCCGTTCGATCAATTCACGATCGAACAACTCGCCGGTGACCTGCTGCCGAATGCGACGCGCGAGCAGATCGCAGCGACCGGCTTCAACCGCAATCACCGGCTCAACGGCGAAGGCGGGCGCATCGTCGAGGAGTGGTTTGCGGAGACGGTGATCGATCGCGTCGAGACGACCGGCATGACGTGGATGGCGCTCACGCTCGGCTGCGCGCGCTGCCACGATCACAAGTTCGACCCGATCACGCAGAAGGAGTTCTACTCGCTGTTCGCGTTCTTCAATTCCAACGACGAGAGCGGCGTGCTCGACAACTTCGGCGGCGCCGGCGCGACGCGGACGGGTGGCAACTCGAAGCCCACCATCCTTCTGCCCGACGCGGCGCAGGAGAAGGAGATCGCGCGGCTCACCGCGGTGGTGAAGGCCGCAGAGGCGAAGGTCGCGGAGATGCGCAAGTCGTCGCCGCAGCGACTCGCGGCGTGGGAGACGAAGTCGCGCGCGCAATTCAAGAACGACGCGGCCGCGTGGAAGCTGCTCGAACCCGACGAGGTCCGCAGCGAAGGTGGCGCGGACTTCACGCGGCAGGAAGACGGCTCGTGGCTCGCGGGCGGACTGAATCCGCCGCACGACACGTATGTCATCAAAGCGCCGATCGAGGCAGGCACGTTCAGCGGGCTGCTGCTCGAGGCGCTGCCCGATCCGTCGTTGCCGAATCAAAGCCTCGGGCGCTACGCGAACGGGAACTTCGTGCTGACCGATGTCGATGCGGAGATCAGCGCGCTGGGGCAGAAGCCGCTCGTCGCCGCATTCACGCGCGCGGAGGCGGACTACTCGCAGAAGGGCTACGAGATCGGGCTCATCGTCGCCGAGAAACCGAAGCGCAAACGCGGCGAGAAGAATCGCAAAGGCTGGGCGGTCGATGGCCCGACGAAGAAGGATGCGCGCAAGGCGCTCTTCGCCGCGGCGGCGCCGCTCACGGTGCCGCCGGGCGCGGTGATCACGATCACGCTGCGGCACGACGCGATCGGCGGACACAACATCGGGCGCTTCCGCCTCTCGACGACATCGCTGCCGTCGGCGCTCGTCACGTTCGACGGCGCGAAGATTTCCGCCAAGCTGCGCGCCGCGCTCATGCTCGACGCCGCGAAGCGCACTCCGCAGCAGCGCGCGGAGGTGGAGAAGTTCTTCCGCGAGAACGGCGACGTGGAACTCAAGCAGGCGGAAGCCGCGGTGGCCGTGGCGAAGAACACGGTCACCGTCTTCGAGAACCTGATCCCGAGCGTGATGGTGATGAAGGAGAAGCCCGAGCCGAAGGAAGCGTTCGTGCTCAACCGTGGCGAATACGACAAGCCCACCGACAAGGTCGCGCGCATGCTTCCCGCCGCGCTGCCGCCGATGCCGCCGGGTGCGCCGATGAACCGGCTCGGCTTCGCGCAGTGGCTCGTGAGCGGCGAGCATCCGCTCACCGCACGCGTGTGGGTGAATCGCGCGTGGGAGACGTTCTTCGGCACCGGTCTCGCGAAGACGACGGAGAATCTCGGCTCGCAAGCCGATTGGCCGAGTCATCCCGAATTGCTCGACTGGCTAGCGACGGAGTTCGTGCGGCTGAAGTGGGACATGAAGGCGATGCAGAAACTCATCGTGATGAGCGCGACATATCGGCAGTCGTCGCGCGTCTTGCCCGAGCACTTCGCGAAGGATCCCGAGAACCGCCTGCTCGCCCGCGCGCCGCGGCTGCGTCTTCACGCCGAGACGCTGCGCGACCAGGCGCTCGCGATCAGCGGCTTGCTCGTCGAGAAGATCGGCGGACCGAGCGTGCGGCCTTACATGCCCGAGGGCGTGTGGGACGAGACGAGCAAATACGGCGACCTGCGCGGCTACAAAGCCGACGCCGGCGACGCGCTCTACCGCCGCACGCTCTACACGATCTGGAAGCGCACCGCCGCGCCGCCGACGATGCTGATGTTCGACTCGCCGAGCCGCGAGATCTGCACCGTGAAGCGCTCGCGCACGAACACGCCGCTGCAAGCGCTCTCGCTGCTCAACGAAGTCACCTACGTCGAAGCCGCCCGCGCGCTGGCGCAGCGCATGATTGCCGAGGGCGGCACGACGCCGCAGCAGCGCATCGCGTGGGCGTTCGAGCGGGCGACCGGGCGCACGCCGACGAACGACGAGATAAAGGTGCTCGCCGCCGGACTCACCAGCCGCCTCGCGAAATACAACCAGCAACCCGACGCGGCGGCGAAGCTCGCAACGGTTGGCGCGATGAAGGCCGACGGGAACCCGACCGAACTCGCCGCTTACACGCTCACCGCGAATGTCCTGCTCAACCTCGACGAAGTCATCACCCGCGAATGAACTGCAACGACCACGCCTTCCTCAACCTCAACGCCGATCAACGCTTCGCGATCACGCGGCGCACTTTCCTCCAGCGCTCCGCCGGCGGCATCGGGCTCGCGGCGCTCGGATCGCTCGTCGGCGATGCGCGCGCGAACACGCACTTCGCGCCGAAGGCGAAGCGGATCATCTATCTCTTCCAATCGGGCGCGCCGTCGCAGATGGACCTCTTCGATCCCAAGCCGGGGCTCGAGAAACATCGCGGAATTGACTTGCCCGACTCAATCCGGCGTGGGCAACGGCTCACGACGATGACCTCGGGGCAGAAGACGTTTCCGGTCGCGCCGTCGATGTTCAAGTTCACGCAGCACGGCAAGGGCGGCGCGTGGATGAGCGAGTTGCTGCCGCATCTCTCGGGTGTCGCGGATGACCTGTGCGTCGTGCGCTCGATGTTCACCGAGGCGATCAATCACGATCCGGCGATCACGTTCATGCAGACCGGCTTTCAGCTCGCGGGACGCCCGAGCATCGGCTCGTGGCTCGGTTACGGGCTCGGCAGCGAGAATGCGGATCTGCCCGCGTATGTCGTGCTCACGTCGTTCGGCACGGGGCGGCGCGACGATCAGCCGCTCTACGATCGGCTATGGAGCGCGGGCTTCCTGCCGTCGAAGCACCAGGGCGTGAAGTTCCGCAACACGGGCGACCCGGTGCTCTATCTCTCGAATCCGCCGGGCGTCGATCGCGAGACGCGGCGCGAGACGCTCGACGAGCTCTCGGCGCTGAATGGCAAACGCTTCGACGTGCTGCGCGATCCGGAAATCCAGACGCGCGTGGCGCAATACGAGATGGCCTTCCGCATGCAGGCGAGCGTGCCCGATCTCACCGACATTTCCACGGAGCCGAAGAGCGTGCTCGACGCGTATGGGCCGGATGTGAAGACGCCGGGCACCTACGCGGCGAACTGCCTGCTCGCGCGGCGGCTCGCCGAGCGCGACGTGCGCTTCGTGCAGCTCTTTCACATGGGCTGGGATCATCACGGCGGCTTGCCGAACGCGATCCGCGGGCAGTGCCGCGACACCGATCAACCGACCGCGGCGCTCATCCGCGATCTCAAACAGCGCGGCTTGCTCGAAGACACGCTCATCGTGTGGGGCGGAGAGTTCGGGCGCACGGTCTATTCGCAAGGCACGCTCACCGCCGACAACTACGGGCGCGATCATCACCCGCGCTGCTTCACGATGTTCCTCGCCGGCGCGGGCGTGAAAGGCGGCACGACGCTCGGGGCGACGGATGAGTTCTGCTACAACATCACCGAGAACCCGGTGCACGTGCACGATCTCAACGCGACGATCCTGCACCTCATGGGCGTCGATCACACGCGACTCGTCTATCGTTACCAGGGCCGCGACTTCCGGCTCACGGACATCCACGGCGAGCTGGTGAAGCCGATCCTCGCATGATCCGCCGCGCCGCTCTCATCGCCACCGCGCTCACCCTCGGCGCGCACGCGGGAGAAAAGCTGGCGTTCAACCGCGATGTGCGGCCGATCCTGTCGGACAAATGCTTTGCGTGCCACGGTCCCGACGCCGCGCAGCGCAAGGGCAAGCTGCGGCTCGACCAGCGCGACGCGGCGCTAACGGGCGGCGAATCGGGCGCGGCGTTCGTGCCGGGGAAGCCGGACGAGAGCGAGGTGATGAAGCGGATCGTCTCGACCGATCGCGATGAAGTGATGCCGCCGCCGAAAGCGCACAAGGCGCTCACCGCCGCTCAGCGCGAGACGTTGCGGCGCTGGATCAGCGAAGGCGCGGAGTATGAGCCGCACTGGGCATTCATTGCGCCGAAGCGGGCGGAGCTGCCGCCGGTGAAGAATGCGGCGTGGGTGAAGAACGCGGTCGATCGTTTCATCCTCGCGCGGCTGGAGCGCGAAGGCCTCACGCCTTCGCCGGAGGCGGATGTCGCCACGCTCATCCGCCGCGTGACGCTCGATCTCACGGGGCTGCCGCCGACCCCGGAGGAAGTGAACACCTTTCTTGGCGACACGGGCGCGGATGCTTACGAGCGGCTGGTCGAGCGGTTGCTCGCGTCGCCGCGCTACGGCGAGCGCATGGCGATCGATTGGCTCGATGCGGCGCGCTTCGCGGACTCGAACGGCTACCAGGTCGATCGCGACCGCGAGCTGTGGCCGTGGCGGGATTGGGTGATCCGCGCGTTCAACGAGAACAAGCCGTTCGATCAATTCACCATCGAGCAGATCGCCGGTGACCTCCTGCCGAACGCGACGCGTGATCAGCGCATCGCGACCGGCTTCCACCGCAACCACATGATGAACGAGGAAGGCGGGATCATCGCGGAGGAGTTCCTCGCCGAATACACCGCCGACCGCGTCGAGACGACGGCGACGGTGTGGCTCGCGCAGACGTTCAATTGCGCGCGTTGCCACGACCACAAATACGACCCGTTCACGCAGCGCGATTTCTACGCGATGAAGGCGTTCTTCCATAACGTGAGCGAGAAGGGCATCGGCAGCTACGGCTCGCCCATCCGCATCAACGCGCCGCCCTTCCTCCGCCTGCCGACCGACGAGCAGACGAAGAAACTCGCGACGCTCGATGCGGACATTGCGGCGGCGAAAAAGCAGCTCGTGACCGCGACGGCGGAAGCGAACTCGGGCACCGATGAATGGGCGCAGCGGCTTGCGACGACGGAGATGAAGTGGACGCCGGGCGAGTTTGTGAAGGTCGAGGCGGGCAAGGCGCTCGTCGAGGTCCGGCCCGACGGCGCGCGGATCGAAGCTCCGAATCCGGGCAGCGCGTTCACGGCGAATTGCAGCGTGCGTTTCTCCGCCGGCCGCGCGACGGCGCTGAAGATCGAGTGCGCCGACGCAGGCATGAGCGGCACGGCGCGCTGGCTGGACGTGCGCGTCTTTGTCGGCAAGCAGCAACTCAAGCTGCGCGCGGTTGAGAGCGGCGACTCCATCGCGAAGGCGGAACTGACGAAGACGCTCGACGGCGCGAAACAGACCTTCACGACCGTCGCGCCGCGCGAAGCGAAGTCGTTCGCGGGCGTGTTTGAATTCGCCGAGCCGATCGCGGGCACCGATCTGCGCGTCGTGATCGACGCCGGCTACGGCTCCGGGCCGATGCTCTGGCGCATCGCGACTACGGGCAGCGATCCCGAGCTGTTCGCGCCCAGCGCGATCCTTGCGCTGGCAAAGAAGGACGCGGCCAAGCGCACGCCGGCTGAGAAGAAGCGGCTCGCCGATTTCCACGCGCAGCAAAGCCCCGCGCTGCGCGCGCTCGATGACCGCATCACCGCGCTCACGCAGCAGCGCGACAAGCTCGATCGCGAGGTGCAGACGACGCTCGTGATGGAAGAGCTGCCGCAACCGCGGCAGACGTTCGTGCTCATGCGTGGCGCCTACGACAAGCCGGGCGACGAAGTCACCGCGGCCACGCCCGCGACGCTGCCGTCGCTCGCCGCAGACGCACCGCGAAACCGCCTCGGCCTCGCGCGCTGGCTCGTCGATCCGGCGAACCCGCTGCCGGCGCGTGTGACGGTGAATCGCTTGTGGCAGTCCGTCTTCGGCGCCGGGCTCGTGAAGACGGCAGAAGACTTCGGCGCGCAGGGCGAGGCGCCGAGTCATCTCGAGTTGCTCGACTGGCTCGCGATGGAGTTCGTGCACACGGGCTGGGACGTGAAGGCGATGATGCGGCTGGTCGTGACGAGCGCGACCTATCGGCAAAGCTCGCGGCTGACCGCCGCGCTGCACGAGCGCGACCCGGAGAACCGCCTGCTCGCGCGAGGGCCGCGCTTCCGTCTCGCGGGCGAGGCGATCCGCGACCAGGCGCTCGCGGCGAGCGGGCTGCTCGTCGGCAGGATCGGCGGGCCTTCGGTGAAGCCGTATCATCCGCCGGGACTTTACGAGCAGGTGGTCGCGGGCAGCAGCGCGGGGACTTACGTGCAGGGGAAGGGCGACGAGTTGCACCGGCGCAGCCTCTACACGTATTGGAAACGCTCCGTGCCGAACCCCGCGATGCTCACGTTCGACGCGCCGTTCCGCGAGACGTGCACCGTGCGTCGGCCACGCACGAACACGCCGCTGCAGGCGCTCAACCTGATGAACGACCCGACCTACGTGGAAGCGGCGCGCTTCCTCGCGCAGCGCATGATGCGCGAAGGCGGCGAGTCGCCCGAGTCGCGGATCGCGCGCGGCTTCCAGCTCGTGCTCGCGCGCGCGCCGAAGTCCGCGGAGCTGGCGGTGCTTACCGCGGCTTACGTTCGCGCGCTCGGCGAATTCCGCAGCGACGCCGCAGGCACGAGCGGCTTGCTGAAAGTCGGCGAAGCAACGACCGACACGAGGCTCGACGCGGCGCAGCTCGCCGCGCTGACGACGGTGGCGAGCACGATCCTGAACCTCGACGAAACCGTGACGAAGGAATGAACGATCCACTTCTGCACATCGCACGTCGTCAGTTCCTCGGTCGCACCGCGACCGGCATCGGCGCGGCGGCGCTCGCATCGCTCATGAATCCGCGCGTCTTCGGTGGGCTCTCGCACTTCGCGCCGAAGGCGAAGCGAATCATCTGGCTCACGCAAGCGGGCGCGCCTTCGCAGATCGATCTCTTCGACGAGAAGCCGGGGCTGAAGGCGCAGTTCGACAAGGACCTGCCCGACTCGGTGCGCGGCGGGCAGCGGCTCACGGGCATGACTTCGGGGCAGAAGCGTTTCCCAATCGCGCCGTCGGTGTTCAAGTTCGACTCGCACGGGCAATCCGGCACGCGGCTCAGCGAATTGCTCCCGCACACGGCGCGCTTCGCCGACGAGCTGTGCGTGATCCGCTCGCTGCACACGGAGGCGATCAATCACGACCCCGCGATGACGCTGCTCCAGACCGGGCATCAGACCGCGGGACGGCCCGCGCTCGGCGCATGGCTTTCCTACGGACTCGGCTCGGTGAATGCGAACCTGCCCGCATTCGTGGTGATGATCTCACGCCCGAGCGGGCCGACGAATGCGCAGCCGCTCCACGAGCGCATGTGGGGCGCGGGCTTCCTGCCGCCGCGGTTTCAAGGCGTGCGTCTCAGCTCGGGCGATAATCCCGTGCTCTTCCTCTCGAACCCGCCGGGCATTACCAACACGCGCCGCCGCGCGATGCTCGACGACCTCGCCGCCCTGAACCGGATGAAGCTCGACGACTACCAGGATCCCGAGACGCAGGCGCGGATCGATCAATACGAGATGGCCTTCCGCATGCAGGCCGCTGTGCCGGAGTTGGCGGACCTGTCGAAGGAGCCCCCGTCCGTTTTCGAGCGCTATGGGCCGGAGTCGCGCAAGCCGGGCACTTACGCCGCAAACTGCATCCTCGCGCGGCGGCTCGCCGAGCGCGACGTGCGCTTCGTGCAGCTCTATCACCGCGGCTGGGACCAGCACGGTAACCTGCCGAGCGGGATCAAGAGCCAGTGCCACGACACCGACCAGCCGACGGCGGCGCTGCTCGGGGAGTTGAAGGAGCGCGGGTTGCTCGACGACACGCTGGTCATCTGGGGCGGCGAGTTCGGGCGTTCGGTCTATTCGCAGGGCACACTCACCGCCGACAACTACGGGCGCGATCATCACCCGCGCTGCTTCTCGATCTGGCTCGCCGGGGCGGGCGTGAAGCCGGGGATGACGTTCGGCGAGACCGATGAATACTCCTACAACATCGTGAAGGACCCCGTGCACATCCACGACCTCAACGCCACCGTGCTCCACCTGCTCGGCCTCGATCACACGCGGCTCACGTTCCGCAACCAAGGGCGCGACTACCGACTCACCGACATCCACGGCGAACTCATCAAACCCATCCTCGCATGAACACGCACCATCTCTCCCGCCGCGATTTCTTCCACCGTGCCGGCGCCGGCTTTGGCATGCTCGCGCTGCAAGACCTCATCGCGCGCGGCGCCACGACCAATCCGCTCGCACCGAAGACCCCGCACTTCCCCGGGAAGGCCAAGTCGGTCATCTGGCTCTTCATGAATGGCGGCGTGAGCCATGTGGATACGTGGGACTACAAGCCCGAGTTGCAGAAGCGCGACGGTAAGCCGCTCGACGGCTTTGATCCGAAGACGGGCTTCTTCCCCGCGCAGGTCGGGCCGCTGATGGGTTCGCCGTTCAAGTGGGCGCAGCACGGGCAGAGCGGCACGTGGGGCAGCGATCTTTTCCCCACGCTCACGCAGCACGTGGACAAGATGGCCTTCATCCACTCGTGCTGGACCAAGTCTAACAACCACTCCCCCGCGCTGTTCATGATGAACACGGGCGAGACGCGCATGGGCTTCCCGAGCGCGGGTGCGTGGGTGACGTATGGGCTTGGCTCCGCGAGCGATGACCTCCCGGCGTTCATCGTGATGAGCGATCCGAAGGACCGCGGGCTGCCGAAGGGCAACGCCAGCAACTGGACGGCGGGGTTCCTGCCGAGTGTCTATCAAGGCACGTGGCTCAAGCCGAAGGGTGAGCCGATCGATAACCTCAAACGGCTGCCCAACCTCTCCGAGCAGCGGCAGCGGGAGCAGCTCGATCTGCTGGCGCGGCTCAACCGCGCCTCCCTCGCCGACTCGACCATCGAGAGCGAGCTGGCGGCGCGGGTGGATAGCTTCGAGCTGGCTTACCGGATGCAGACGGCGGCGCCGGAGACGTTCGACTTGAAGGGCGAGCCGGAGCATGTGCGCAAGCTCTACGGGCTGGATCAGCCGCACTGCTCGCACATGGCGGCGCAATGCCTCACGGCCCGCCGGCTCGTGGAGCGCGGCACGCGCTTCGTGCAGATCTACTCGGGCGGCATGGAGAATCAGCTATCATGGGACTGCCATAGCGATCTCATCGGTAATCACTCCGGGTTTGCGCGGGAGGTGGATCAGCCTTTCGCCGCGCTGCTGGCGGACCTGGCGCAGCGGGGGATGCTGGAGGATACGCTGGTGGTGTGCGCGGGTGAGTTCGGGCGGCTGCCCATCTCGCAGAAGGGGGCGAAGCCGGGGCGCGATCACAATCCCCATGCGTTCACGGCATGGCTGGCTGGTGGCGGGGTGAAGGGCGGGGCTCACTACGGGGAGACGGACGACATCGGCTTCAAGGCGGCGGTGGACAAGGTGAGCGTCCACGACTTCCACGCGACGATCCTGCATGCGCTGGGGATCGACCATGAGCGGCTGATCTTCAAGTTCCAGGGCCTGGACCAGCGGCTGAGCGGGGTGGAGCCGGCGCGGGTGGTGAAGGAAGTGTTCGCGTAGGCTCAGATCGGCAGAATCCGCACGCGCGCCTTCGCTTCGTCGATCGTCAGGAGTGCGCCGCTCTCCAGTGCGGCGCCGTGCGCTCGCAGCGCGCTCAAGACGACCGGGCCGAGGTGCACCGGCGACACATCCTGCGTGCGGACTTGAATGACGCTCGGCCTGCCATCCTTGCCATGGGCCAGCAGGATTCCGAAATCGAGGTCGTGGGTGAAGACCGCGTAGCCGTGATCGCGCGCCCATTGCATGATCTCGGTGTCCGGGGCGTTGGGGGCGCCGACGAGCGACCAGTGCACCGCATCTAAGCCATTCTCCCGCAGGAGGGGCTCCCACTCGGGGGAGAGGTTCATGTCTATGAGCAGCCTCACGCCACGCCCAGCGGCACCTCGAATTCCTCGACCCGCCACGCCGCGTAGGCCAGCGCCTCGCGGATGTCCTCCGCGGCGAGATAGGGATACAAGCGCAGGATCTCCGCATCGGGGTGGCCCGCCGCCACGAGGCCGACGATGGTGCCCACGGTGACGCGAAGCCCGCGGATGCAGGGTTTGCCGCCCATGATATTTGGGTCGTGTGTGATGCGGGTGAGTGCTGGCATGGCGCGAGACTACTGACACGCGTCCTGCCCTGCACGCCAAAATGTGCAGGGCCTGGACCAGCGGCTGAGCGGGGTGGAGCCGGCGCGGGTGGTGAAGGAGGTCTTCGCATAGGGCGGGGAGGTCGATCCCAAAGACGTAGGAGCGGAGGCTGGTCTCGATGCGGACGCGCACTTCCAGCCGCAAGGGGGCCGGTGAAGTCCTCGGGCAACTGTGGCAAGGACGCGGCCTTTGGTGGCGCCGCGGCTGCCGGCGCAGCGGCGGGTGTCTGTGGTGCCCACGGGGGTGAGGAAGACGCCTTGCTCGGGGTCGTCGTCGTCGAGTTTGAGGTTGCGGCCGCGCAGTTGGATGATGTGGCCGGGGCGGTAGGAGTCGCTGCGGTCGGTGGTGCAGCACTTCTCGCGGGTGATGACGGGGGTCTTCGTGCCTTGCTGGCCGCGCTTTTCGATGGTGACTCCCTCGGCGAGTGTGGCGCGGGCGGTGGGCGCTCCGGTGCGGGCGGCGAGGCGGGTGAGGAGTTCCGGCTCGCGGAGGTCGTCGGCGAGGTCGAGGTAGGTGGTCCAGCCGCCGGAGGAGCTGGGACGCACTTTATGGCCGAGGGTGCTCATGGGGTGTGGGCTGCCAGAATCGCGCGCGGGCGTCCAGCCGCGAGGTGCTCGCGGAGGCTCAGACGGGCTGGAGGTCGCTCGGGTAGGTGAAGACGCGCAGGCTCGATTCGATGCGGCTGCGGACTTCGAGCCGGAGGGGGCCGGTGAGGTCTTCGGGGACGCGGACGATGATGCGCTCCTTTGCGGTGCGGGCGTAGGTGGTGCAGCGGCGGGCGGGGCCGCCGGCGACGGGGGCGAGGAAGACGCCGACCTTGGGGTCGTGGCGGTTGAGCTTCAGGTCGTGGCCGAGGATGACGATGTAGTCCCCGGCGCGGTAGGAGTTCGCGTGCTCGGTGGTGAGGCAGTTCTGGCCGGTGACGATCGGGGTCTTGAGGCCGGACTGGTCGCGCTTTTCGATCTGCAGGCCGGAGCGCAGGGCGGTGCGGGCGGCGGGGAGCAGGGCGATGCGCAGGTCGAGCTTGAGGTCGTCGGTGGTGCGGAAGCCATCGTTGGAGGGGACGTCGCCGGGGCTGATCGGCTCGGTGCGGATGAGCTCGAAGAGGTTCGGGCAGGCGTGGCCTTCGCGGGCGGCGGCGATGAGTTCGGCGATGAAGCCGGTGGCGACCGTGCGGCAGGTTTCGGCGCTCTGGCCGGTGCGGGCAGCGAGGCGGGTGAGCAGGTCGGCTTCCGGGAGGTCGGGGGCGAGGTCGAGGTTGGCGCTCCAGCCGAGGGTGGAGTTGGGTCGCACTTTGTAGCGGAGCGTGTTCATGGGGAGTGGGCTGCCAGAATGGGTGGCAGCGGTCAAGGGGCGATGCGCTTGCAACGGGGTGGTGCGACGCGGCAGGATGGGCCCATGCACGCGACCCAGATCGAGGTCATCTTGAGCCACGAGGGCGCCGAACTCGTGCGGGTGGTGCTCCCGCCGGGGGAATACGTCCTCGGGCGCGGCGCGGAGGCGACCATCCGCGCGGAGACGCCGCTGATCAGCCGGCGGCACGCGCGGCTGGTGATCGGGGAAGGGCGCATCTATCTCGAAGACCTCGGCTCCTCGAATGGCACCACGGTGGCGGGCGTGGCTATCATCGAGCCGGTGCACGTGGAGCCGCACCACGAGATCCGGCTCGGCGATGTGAGACTGGAGGTGCGCCCCCACGGAGGGGCGGCCCCCGCGGGCGCGGCGGTGCGGCGTTTCGTGCCCTCGGAGTTCATCGCGAAGGAACGCTATGCAGTCGGCAAGGTGGTGGCCAAGGGCGGACAGGGAGCGATCCTCGATGCGCACGAGGCGACCACGCAGCGGACGGTGGCGATGAAGGTGATGCTCGAAGGGCAGCAGGAGGCGGACGTGCTGAGGTTCATCGAGGAGGCGCAGGTGACGGCGCAGCTCGAGCATCCTAACATCGTGCCGGTGCATGAGCTGGGCATGGACGAGCGCGAGCAGCTTTACTACACGATGAAGTTCGTGCGGGGCATCACGCTCAAGAAGGTGCTGGAGCTGATGGGCCAGGGCATGGAGGCGACGGTGAAGAAGTATCCGCTGCCGGCGCTGCTGACGATCTATCAAAAGGTATGCGACGCGATGGCGTTCGCGCATTCGCGGGGGGTGATCCACCGGGACCTCAAGCCGGAGAATATCATGCTCGGCGATTACGGAGAGGTGCTGGTGATGGACTGGGGGCTGGCAAAGGTGATCGGGCGCGCGGAGCACGAGAACCGGGTGGTGCACTCCGCGGTGATGAGCGCGCGGGTGGGCGAGGGGCAGCTTGGGAGCACGCTGGCGGGGATGGTGATGGGCACGCCTTACTACATGGCCCCGGAGCAGGCGTCGGGAGACGTGGCACGGCTCGACCAGCGGGCGGATATCTATTCGCTCGGCGCGATCCTCTTCGAGATCCTCTACCTGCGCTACACGGTCGGCGGCACCACGCTCGAGGAGGTGCTGGGCAACGTGGTGAACGGCGCGATCGACTGGCCCGACCCCCGCGTGACGCAGAAGGCGCGCACGGCGAGTCATCTGCCCGGCGGGCGCGCACCGGAGTCGCTCGTCGCCGTGTGCCACAAGGCGCTGGCCTACGATCCGGCGGCCCGCTACCAACGGGTCGAGGAGCTGCAGGCGGATATCGATGCCTATCAGCACGGCTTCGCCACGAGCGCGGAGAAGAAGTCGCCGCTCAAGAACCTCGTGATGATGGTGCGGCGGCGGAGGGTCGAGGCGATCGCGGCGGCGCTGGTGCTGCTCTCGGTCGGGTGGTTTGGCACGCACGCCTTCCTCTCCGGCCGCCGCGCGACCAAGGCGCTCGCCGAGCTGAAGCAGACCGCGCCCGACCTGCTGCGGCTGGCGGCGAACGATGCGGACTTCCAGAACTACCCGGCAGCGCAGAAGAACATCGAGGCGGCAATCGCGATCGACCCGGAGCTGAAGGATGGCTATTGGCGGCGCGCGTGGGTGCTGCTCGCGCAGGATAAATACACCGAGGCCGCCGCTGCGATCCGCGTGGCGCTGAAGAAGGACCCGGCCCGCGCGGCGTATGCGCGCATCCTGCCGCTGGTCGAGAAGATGGCGGCGGCGACGACCGACGAGACGCGCTACGACATGGGGCTGCTCGCCGCCGTCTTCAACCACCTGAGGGCCGTCGGCGCGTCGGGCGAGTCCGGCGCCTTCACCCGGCGGCTGCGGCTGACGACGACCGAGCGGCTGGGCCTCGTGCGAAAGCGGCTGGAGGCGTGGCTGGGCAAGGATGGCTTCTCGACCAGCACGTCGCCTACCGGCTTCCTCGAAGTGCGGCTCAAGGCGGGCGCGGCGAGCAACCTCGACGGGCTGCGCGGGGTGCCCTTCGACATCCTCGAGGCGTCGCGCTGCCAGCTCACCTCGCTCGAGCCGTTGCGCGGGATGAAGCTGGGCAAGGTCGTCATCGACAACAACCCGATCAGCGACCTCGGGCCGCTGGCCGGGATGAGCCTCTTCGAGCTGAACATCAACAGCACCAGCGTGAGCGATCTCTCGCCAATCGCCGGGGTGCCGCTGGAGATCTTCCATGGCTCCAGCTCGCTGATCAACGACATCGCCGCGCTGCGTGGTGCGCCGCTGCAGAAGCTGATCGTGCCGACCACGCGGATCGTCGATTTCTCCCCGCTCGCCAGCGCGCCGCTCAAGGAAGTGCAGATCAGCAGCACGCGGCTGAGCAGCCTCAAGTTCCTGGAGAATGCGCCGGTCGAGATCCTGTCGATCAATTCGTGCGATCAGATCACCGACCTCACGCCGCTGCGCGGCCGGCCGCTCTCGCGAGTGGAGATGACCGGCTCGAGCGTCACCGATCTTTCCCCGCTGCGCGGGCTGCCGATCCGCTCGCTCAACATCAGCCACTCCAGAAAGATCGCCGACTTCACGCCGCTGCTCGACCTGCCGCATCTCGAACGCTTCGCATGCACGGGCGTGCCGGGGGCGCTGCCGGTGATGCGGAAGCACCCGACGCTGAAGGTGATCATCTACCAGTTCCCCGGCGAGACGAGCGCGATCGACCTGCCGACGGAGGAGTTCTGGAAGCGCTACGACGAGTTGGCGAAGTAGGGAGCAACGCGATCGGGCAGGCGAGATTTCAGTCCCAATTGGGGGCGGGGGTGGCTATTGTCACGTCGTCCTCCACTCCACTCCCCGATCGCCATGAGACCACTCGCCTTCTCCCTCGCGCTGCTCGCACTGCTGAGCGCCACCCTTTCCGCCGCGCCGAAGAACAAGAAGAACAAGCGCACGCAATCCGCAGTGGCGACACCCGCGCCGGTGAAGACCGCGGCGAAGGCGCCCGCGACGCCTGAGCCCAAGCCGATCTCCGAGGCACTGCCTTCGCCGTGGCGGACGTGGAGCGACGCGAGCGGGCGCAAGGTGGAGGCGGAGTTCTGCGCGCTGGCGGGCGATGTGGTGACGGTGCGGACCAAGGACGGGCAGACCTATCGGCTCGCGCTGAGCGCGCTGGTGAAGGAGGACCGGGTGTTCGCGTATGACTATGCGAAGCGGCTGCGGGCGCGCGGGTTCGCGGATGAGTTCGTGAAGACGGCGGCGCATCAGATCGACTTCCTGATCGGCTCGACGCTGGTGGCGAAGGGGCAGAAGTTCAACGCGCCGGCGACCGATGAGCAGTTCGTGCGGCGGCTGTATCTGGATGCGATCGGGCGCGTGCCGACGGCGGAGGAGGCGCGCACTTACCTCGCCGATGCCGCGCCGGACAAGCGGACGAAGCTGATCGACAAGCTGCTCTATTCGCCCGGCTACGCGATGCACATGTATAATTGGATGGGCGACATGCTGCGGGTGAAGGATGTCTTCGGGAAGCGCACGCCGGCGTTCACCTTCGAGGACTGGCTCAAGGATGAACTCTCGGCGGCCCGGCCGTGGGATGCGCTCGTGCGCGAGATGCTCACCGCCGACGGGCGGCTCACGGACAATGGGGCGACGGGCTTTCTGCTCTACGACGCGCAGATGCCGCTCGACGGCGTGTCGAATCTGCTGACGACCTTCCTCGGCGCGAACGTGGCGTGCGCGCAGTGCCACGATCATCCGCTGGCCGACTGGTCGCAGCGGGACTTCTACCAGATGGCGGCGTTCTTCGGGGCGAGCGACGGCTACGACAACGAGGCGCTGCGCTCGGCGGGCAAGCTCTACAAGGGCAGCGCATCGAGCGGGCTCGACAAGGCCATGGTGCAGCGCATCGCGGCGCCGAATGTCTTCCGCATGGTCGATACCGGGAAGCAGACGCTCACCTTCCCCAAGGACTACAAGTATGACGACGTGAAGCCGGGCGCGCCGGTGACGCCGTCGCTGATCACGTGGAGCGAGGCGGACAAGCGCAACCCGGCGTATCGGATCGACTCGCGCAACCCGCAGACACTGCGCGATGAGTTCGCGAAGTGGATGACGCATGCGGACAATCCGCGCTTCGCGGCGAACATCGCGAACCGGGTATGGAAGAAGGTCTTCGGCCTCGGCGTGCAGGAGCCGGTGACGGACATCGACGATCCGAAGAAGGGGAGCAATCCCGCGCTGCTCGCGCACCTGGCGACGATCATCAAGTATGGGCGCTTCGACCTGCGGGAGTTCCATCGCGTGCTCTTCAACTCGCAGACCTACCAGCGCGCCCCGAGCGTGACGCCCGACCTCGAGAAGGGACCGTATCTTTTCCCCGGCCCGCTGCTGCGCCGCATGACGGCCGAGCAGGCATGGGACAGCGTGCTGACCGTGGCCGCCGGCCCGGAGATCGACAATGCGCTGCTGCGCCGCGGCGATGAGATGAAGCTGCTGGCGCTGCCGGGCAATGCGATGACGGCGGAGGCCTTCAAGACGGTGGCCGATCGGATGCGCGAGGCTGGCGTCGGGAACATGGGCGGCAAGGCGAAGGCGAAGGCGGGCAAGCGCGCGGGGAAGGGGGCGCTCGATTTCTACGAGGGAGCGAAGCCCGAGCAGCGCTTCGGGCTGGTGCTCGCCCGCGCCAGCGAGCTGCCGCAGCCCGCGCCGGAGACGCACTTCCTGCGGCTCTTCGGGCAGAGCGACCGGCTCATCGCCGACTCGAGCACGACCGATGGCAGCGTGCCGCAGGCGCTCATGCTGATGAACGGGAGCATCGGCGATCTCGTGAGCGATCCGAACTGCGCGGCGGTCGTGGCCGCCGGCGCGGCGGCGAGCGACGACGGGAAGATCGACTCGCTCTACCTCTCCTTCCTCGCCCGCATGCCGACCGACGCGGAGCGCACCGTGGCCAAGGGCGCGCTCGGCACCGGCCTCGGCCTGAGCGATGTCGCGTGGACGCTCGTGAACACGCGCGAGTTCCTTTTCATCCAGTAATCAGCACCACCACCGCCATGAACACCGACTCCCTCCGCGACCCGCTCGACCGCCGCACGTTCGTAGAACGCTGCGCGCAACTCGCCTTCGGCCTCACCGTGATGCCGACGCTCGGCACGCACGCGCTCGCCGCGCCGGGACCCGGCTACGGCCAGGCCAAGCGCATCATCTTCCTCCAGCTCCAGGGCGGGCTCAGCCACATCGATTCGTTCGACCCGAAGAGCGGTGAGTCGAAGGGACCGGGCGAGGCGATCAGCACCAGCGCGGACTTCCAGCTCTCGAGCTACCTGCCCGAGACGGCGAAGATCGCGAACAAGATCACCGTCATCCGCTCGATGACCGCGAAGGTCGGCGTTCACGCGAGCGCGCAGTATCTCATGCGCACCGGCTACGAGAATCGCGGCACGATCGTCCACCCGATGCTCGGCGCATGGGCGCAGCATTACCTCGGGCAGAGCAGCAAGACGCTGCCGTCGTCGGTGAGCGTGAACCGCCCCGCGCAGCACGGGAATGGATTCTTCCCCGCCGCCTACTCGCCACTGCCCATCCTCGACCCGGACCAGGGCCTCACGAACGCGGCGGCGCGCGTCTCCGGCGACGTGCAGACCAAGCGCGTGGGCCTGCTCGAGCAGCTCGACTCGACCTTCGGCAGGAAGGTGGCGGATGAGAACGTGAAGGCCTACGGCGACTTCTACGACACGACGCTCCAGCTCATGAAGAGCACGGACCTCAAGGCCTTCGACCTCAATGCGGAGCCGTCCGGCCTGCGGGAGAAATATGGGCGCAACAAGTTCGGCCAGGGCGTGCTGCTCGCGCGTCGGCTGGTCGAGAGCGGCGTGCGTTTCGTCGAGGTGCAGAGCGGCGGCTGGGACATGCACAAGGACATCGACGACGCGATGGAGGATCGCGGCGGGGAGTTCGACCGCACCTTCGCGGCGCTCGTGGCCGATCTCGATTCGCGCGGGATGCTCGACTCGACGCTCGTGGTGGTGAGCACGGAGTTCGGCCGCAAGCCGAGCTTCGACGGCAGCGGCCGCGGGCATCACCCGATCGCCTTCAGCACCGTGCTCGCCGGCGGTGGAGCGAAGCGCGGCTACGTCCACGGATCGAGCGACGAGAAGGGCTACGGACCGAAGACGCTGCCGATGACGGTTGGCGAATTCCACGCGACGATCGGCTGGGCCGCGGGCCTGCCGATCCACGAGGAATTCATGACGCCGAGCGGACGCCCGATGAGCGTGGGCAACATGGCGAAGCCGGCGATGGGCATCTTCGCGTAGCACCCGCAAGCGCGTGCGCGCCATACCAACGGGTAAATAAGATTAGGACACTGGCGCGACTTGAAGTCGGTGCGCATCTGCACACCTTCCGCGCCTCTTAATGCCCCACCCCTTCATCCGTTTCCTCCTCGGAATCGCAGCAGTCATTCTCCCGTCGCTCCTGGCGCTCGCAGCCGACGACACGATCCAGCAGTGCAAGCCCGGCCCGTGGGGCAGGATCGAATACCGGACCATCTACCTCGAGGCCCCCGAGTGGCTCATCGAAAAATTCCCGCTGCCAGGCACGCAGCCGCGCTTTTGTTTCGCCAGCGCCGATGAGGAAGAAGTGCGCCGCTTCCTCACCGAAGCCGGCGTCGAGACCGCCATGGTGAGCCGCTGGCTCGACGATCCGCGCTGCCAGGTCCTCGATGGCTTCCTGGCTACATTCCCGAGCGCCACCGATGTCGAGTCGCTCTCCGGCAGGGCACGCTCGATCATTTATCCCGAGCTGGCGAAGGTGCCGCTCAACGAATTCTTCCACGACCCGATCTTCGTCAGCGGCAGCAGCGTCGAGGAATGGCTGCGTGGCTCATCGATGCCGCCGGAGATCGTCGCCCTCATCGCCAAGCTGACCTACCTCGAGGGCGATGCGCTGATCTTCAGCAATCTCTCCACGCTCATCAGCCATGCGCAGTCCGAAGCAGAGGCGCGCTCGTGGCTCAAGGACATCACCCGAACCAAAGCCTTGATCGCCAGCCTCCGCATTGGACCGGACGACGATATCAAGGCGGTGGCCGAATACTGGACTGCGGGCAGACGTCGCAAGGACATGCTGCCACTGCTCGAATCGATCGCGCATACGCCGGACGGCGGCCAACTCGACCTCATGCATCTGCTTCCTGCTCAGGCGCGCAAACTTCTCTACACGTATCCGTCGCCCGACATGGCGCTGCTCGGGCAGAACACGAATTGCCACTGGACCTCGCTGAACTTCTTCAACTTCGCCGCCCAGAACATTTACCTCGATTTGAAGCTCGCGGCCACCGGCGTGCTCGCCAACTACTCGCCCATCCCGACCGCAGCCGAACTCGGTGACGTGATCTTCTTCCTCGATGCCGGCGGCGACGCGTTCCATTCGTGCGTCTATGTGGCGGACAATCTCGTCTATACGAAGAACGGCGACAACCCGATCGCCCCGTGGATCCTCACCACGATCGAGGACGTGAAGCAGGTCTATCTGCGCAAGCCGGGCGCGAAGATCGCCGCCTTCCGCCTTAACGAATCGCGCAAGTCGGGCTCCCTTCCGCGGATCACCGATTCCCGGAAGCGCGCGTCCAACCGGTGAGTTCGAGCGCGTAGCCGCGGCTGCTTTTTCGCAGCCGCATCGGCGTGGAGAAAGCGGCGCTCATCGTCGCGCTGTCGAGCGCATCGCCGATGCGTCCGCACGCCACCGCACGCCCCGCGCGCAGCAGCAGCGCGTGGGTGAAGGCCGGCGTGATCTCCTCGACGTGATGAGTCACCAGCACGATCGCCGGCGCGCGGCGTGAACGCGCCAGCCGCTCGATTACCCCGAGGAAATGCTCGCGCGCGACCGGGTCGAGGCCGGCGCACGGTTCATCGAGGATGAGCACGCGCGGCCGGCAGATGAGCGCCCGCGCGATGAGCACGCGCTGTCTTTCGCCCTGGCTGAGCACGCCCCACGCACGCAGCGCGATGTCCTTTGCCTCGGCCTTCGCGAGCGCCCGCACCGCTGCCTCGCGCGCCTTTTTCGGGATCCGTCCCCAATGACCGATCTGCGCGCTCGCGCCACCGGCGACGATCTCCATCGCGCAATCCTCCTCGTGCATGAGCTGGCGCAGGCTCGAGCTGACGATGCCGACCGCCTGCCGCAGCTCGCGCCAGTCGCTCGCTCCGAACTCCTCGCCGAGCAGATGGATCGAGCCGTCGGTCGGCGTGAAGTAGCCCGTGAGCGCGCTGAGCAGCGAAGTCTTCCCGCAGCCGTTCGGCCCGAGGACGACCCAGTGCTCGCCGCGCTGCACGGTCCACGAGAGCCGATCGAGGATGCGCGTGTCGCCGCGGCGGATCGTGAGCTCGCGGATGTCGAGAATGGGCGTCATTGCTCTTGCGGCGGGCGGTTGAGCAGATCGGGACGGACGCGCTCTGTCTTTGCGAGCGCCTGCGCGCGACGCCACTTGGCGATCTCGCCGTGATTCCCTCCGAGCAGCACCTCCGGCACGCGCCAGCCGCGGAACTCGACCGGCCGCGTGTATTGCGGATGCTCGAGCAGGCCAGTCGTGTGGCTGTCATCGGCGGCGCTGTTTTCATCGCCGAGCACGCCGGGCAGCAGCCGCACGACCGCATCGACGACGACCACGGCGGCGATCGCGCCATTGGTCAGCACGTAGTCGCCGATGCTCAGCTCTTCATCGACGAGATGATCGATCACGCGCTGGTCCACGCCTTCGTAGTGCCCGCAGACGAGGATGAGATGCTCGATCCGCGTGTAGTCCTCCGCGACGCGCTGGTCGAACACGCGTCCGCCCGGCGAGAGCAGGACGACGCGCGCTGCTGGTGTGCGGAGTTGCTCGACCGCGGCAAAGAGCGGCTCGCACTTCATCACCATCCCCTGTCCGCCGCCGTAAGGCGTGTCGTCGGTCGTCGAGTGTTTGCCCGTCGCCCAGTCGCGGATGTTGTGGTGGCGCAGGTCCACGAGCCCGCGCTGCTGCGCCTTGCCGAGGATGCTCTCGGCGAGCGCGCTCGCGGCGATGGCGGGGAAGAGGGAGAGGATGTCGATGCGCACGAAGAGAGTGAACGGTGATCAGTGAACAGTGATCGGTGTCCATCGTGCAATCA
>JBEBGD010000179.1:0-6013 GCA_040081625.1 Chthoniobacteraceae bacterium | reverse complement strand
TGCCGGGGCTGCGCGCGCTGCCGATGGCGGGCGATTGGGTGACGGAGGTGACGGCGACGTTGTCGCTGGTCGCGGCCTGGCCGGTGTAGTCGGGAAGCGCGACAGTCCCGCCCGCGCCGGTCGCGATGCTCAGCGGCGTGAAGCCGCCACCCGGCGCGCCGATCGTGGGCACGGTGCCGTCGGTTACGGTCACATCGAAGTTGGTGCTCGCCGAGTTCCCCGCCGCGTCGAAGGCGGTGAGCGTGACGCTCGTCGTGCCGGGGCTGCGAGCGCTACCGATGGCGGGCGATTGGGTGACGCTGGTCACGGCGATGTTGTCGCTCGTGATCGCCTGCGAGGTGTAGTTCGCCAGCGCGACGGTGCCGCCCGCGCCGGTCGCGATGCTCAGCGGCGCGAAGCCGCCACCCGGCGCGCTGATCGTCGGCACGGTGGCATCGGTCACGGTCACGGTCAGGACCGCGCTTGCGGTTCCGTCGCGCCCGTCATCGATGGTGTAGGAGATCGTCGCAGTGCCGGCGAAGCTGGCCTCCGGCGTGTAGCGCACTTTGTTGCTGACGACGAGGGCCTCGCCCTGCCCCGAGGTGAGGGTCGCGTCGGTGACGGTGAGCACATCGTTGTTCACGTCGGTGTCGTTCGTGAGGACGTTGATGAGCGCGGCCACGGCGGAGTTTGCCGCGGCGCTGTCGTTCACCGCGACCGGCGCGAAGTTCGTGGACATCACGACCGTCGCCGTGGCCGAAGCCGTGCCGCCGTAGCCGTCGCTGATCGAGTAGCTGATGACCGTGGTCCCGTTGGAGCCGGGCGTGGTGAACTCGATCTCGTTGTCCACGATGGCGACAGAACCCGACCCGGAAGTGCGCGTGGCCGAGGTGATCGTCAGCGCGTCGCCATCCGCGTCGGTGTCGTTGGCAAGCGCGTCGATGGAGATGACCGTGCTGACGTCCGCGGTGGCGGAGTCGTTCACGGCCACCGGGGCGACGTTAGCGCTCACCGTCACCGTGAGCGTCGCGTTGGCCGTCCCTCCGTTGCCATCGCTGATCGTGTAAGCGATTATCGCCGTGCCCACGAAGGCGCTCGCCGGCGTATAACTCACGTTTCCGAAGGAAAACGACACGGTGCCCTGGCCCGAGGTAAGCGTGGCGCTGGCGACGGTGAGGACATTTGCATCCGCGTCGGTGTCATTGGCCGTGACGTTCACCAAACGGAGCTTGCCCGATTGGCCTGCCGCGGTGTCGTTCGCGGCGACGGGCGGAGTGTTCGGAGTGTTGCTGACCTCGATGGCGATGTTGTCGGAGTCGGTTGCATCGCTGGAGTCCCTGGAGAGCACGGTCACCGTTGCCGGGCCGGTGTAGTTGGAAGGCGACGTGTAGCTGAGGGTAGCGAGCGCCGAATTAATCTGCGCGGGAGTGCCGCCGAGCGTGAGGGTCGCCGAGTTGCTGGCTCCTGCGATGAGCTTCGCGCCGCCGGAGACGTCCACGGCGACCGTGCCGGTGCTGGCTGTCGCCTGCACCGTTGCGAGGTTGCCGTTGACGTCACCCACCGACACACCGCTGATCTCGCGCGACGCGTTAATCGCCAACGAACTGGGCACGGTATTGACCGGCGGCGAGTTGACCGCGGTGCCGTTGATGTAAAGCGGCTGGGTCATGACTCCGAGCGAGGCGAAGGTCGTCGTGCTGCCGGCCCCGCCTGTCAGCCCGCCGAAATCCTGATTGAACGTCTTCGCATCCGAAGAGATGCCCGCGACGTAAGTCACCGGCATCGTCGAATTGAACGTGATTCCCTTCGAGGCAAATGCCGCGACAAGATCCGCGAAGGGAAGCGAGAAGCTGATGAAGAAGTCCGTGTCGCCGCTGCTGCCGATATCCTGCTTGGCCGCCGTGTCGGCTGCCGGGTCGAGCGCGACTCCGGAGGTGCTCGAAGCCGTATTCACCGCCGCCCAATGGTAGTTTGTGCTGTTCTTCGAGTATTTCTTCAGGAACGCCTTCGTGTTCAGCGTCGTCGTCGACGGTGAGATCGACAGGGCGCCCGCGATCGACTGCGAGATTCGGATATCGCCCTTGCTCCCCACGTAAAGGTCAAGAACGCCGTCCTGGTTGGCGTCCATGCCGATGATCACCGTCTTCCCGTAACTGCCGCCGCCGCCCTTGCCGATTCGAAGCCGAAACTGCACGGTTCCGTTCGTGCTCGAAGTGCCGGGGATGAACTTGGTCAGGAACGCGGGGAGCGCCGAGCTGCCCACCAGATCCGTGTCCGCATTCCCGGAGACAGAGTCCCCGGAGACATCGACGACCGCAGTTGCGCGATAAGGAACCGTGACCCAGTCGGTGTTTGGGGAATTGACCTGCGCAACGGCCGGCGTGAGCACTGAGAGGAGGCTCACAATTGCGACACCAAGGCCTCGCAACCTCGCGAACTCCGGGAACCGTCTTGCACCGCGTAGGGGAAGGGAAATGGGAAAAGTCATGGCTTTAGCTGATCGCCAGATTCGAGCAGCCATAATGCCTGTAAGTAGTTTCATCCGTGTTTCTCCGTAGAACCACCCTCGTCCCCGCTTGCAAGCGGGCGGCCCGGCGTGCGACAACCCGGGGAACGTATGAGCCAAAAATACCGCGTCGCAATCATCGGCTCGACCAAGCGTGGCGGCTATGGGCACGGGATGGATGTGGCGTTCAAGGACGCCGCGCTCTTCGAAGTCGTCGCGCTCGCCGACGACGATCCCACCGGCCTCGCGGCGACAGGCAAGCGGCTGGGCCTCACGCGGCTCTACGCGAGCTATCGCGAGATGTTCGCGAAGGAGAAACCCGACCTCGTGGGCATCGGCCCGCGCTGGGTGACCGATCACGTGGCGATGGTGACGGCGGCGGCGGCGGCGGGCTGCCACATCTTCATGGAGAAGCCGCTCGCCGCCACGCTGCACGATGCGGACGCGATGCTCGCCGCGTGCGCGAAGGCGAAGGTGAAGTGCGCGCTCGCGCATCAACTCCGCACGATGCCGCCGGTGCGCGCGGCCTTCGCCGACATCCGCGCGGGCAAATACGGAAAGGTGCTCCGGCTTTACGGCCAGCCGGGCGACGACGCGCGCGGCGGCGGCGAGGAGCTGATCGTCCACGGCTCGCATTTCTTCGACCTCATGATCGCGCTCGCCGGCGCGCCGCGCTGGGTGAGCGGGCACTTCGCCGTGGGCGGGCGAGACGCGACGCTCGCGGACAAGCGCGAAGGCCGCGAACCGATCGGGCCGATCGTCGGCGATTCGTGCGCGGTGATGATCGGGTTCGACGGCGGCGTGCGCGGCTTTTGGAACTCGACGGCGAACCTCGACCGGCACGGCGTTATCTACGGCCTCACGATTCAATGCGAGCAGGCGACCGTGTGCATGAGGACGCGCGGCGAGGTCTTCATCTACCCCGGCCCCGCGATCGAGCCGGAGAACGACAAGCGGGAGTGGGAGAAGGTGTGGGTCGCGGACTGGCACTTCACGCCCGACCACAAGCCGGCGCCGCTGAATGACTACATCCATCGGGGCAATCACGTGCTGCTGCGCGAGCTGGTCGCGGCGATCGAGAAGGGCACGGAGCCGACGGCGAGCCTGCGCGATGCGGTGTTCGTGACGGAGATCATCCAGGGCGCGTATGCGTCGCACTTCGAGGGCGGGCGGCGCTTGCCAATCCCGCTCGCGGAGCGCCAGCATCCGCTCGCTTGAATCCTCTACTGCTCCTCTGCTGCGGAATGCTGATCGTCGTGGGCGGCATCCTCTGGCTGCGCCTGCACGCCTTCCTCGCGCTGGTGCTCGGCGCATTCGCGGTGGCGATGCTCACACCGGGCGCAGCGTTGCAAAGCCACGCGGAAGCGCGCGTGGCGAAGGGCGAGATGACGGCGAAGGCGGCGGCTGCATTCCCGGAGAAGCCGCCGGCGTCGCGCGTGGCGGAGGAGTTCGGGCGCACGTGCGCGAACCTCGGCATCCTCATCGCGATGGCCGGCATCCTCGGCGAGGCGATGCTGCTTTCCGGCTCCGCCGAGGCGATCGCCCGCGCGCTGCTGCGCTGGCTCGGCGCGGCGCGCGCGCACTGGGCGTTTTTCGTGACGTCGTTCGTGCTCTGCATCCCGGTGTTTTTCGAGACGGTCTTTTATCTCCTCTCGCCGCTCACGAAGGTCGTCGCGCGGCAGACGGGGAAGAATTATCTGCTGCTGGTGATGTGCGCGGTCGCGGGCGGCACGATCACGCACTCGCTGGTGCCGCCGACGCCGGGGCCGCTCTTCGCCGCGCAGGCGCTCGGCGTGCCGCTCGGGCAGATGATCCTGGTCGGCACGCTCATCGGCACGGGCGCGGCGCTCTTCGGCGTGGCCTTCGCGCACTTCTCCAATCGCCGGCACACGCTCGAGATCCCCGCGGAGGCTGCTGCCGCCGCCGGGGCCGCGCCGCATCGCGAACTGCCGCCGCTGTGGCTCGCGCTGCTGCCCGTCTTTCTCCCGGTCTTCCTCATCGCGCTCGATGCCTCGCTCGAAGCGACCCCGGGCTCGCACGTCGCGTGGATCGTGCGGACCATCGGCGACAAGGACATGGCCGTGACGCTCGGCACGCTCGTCGCATTGATCACGCTCGCCACCCGGAGCGGGATCGGCGGCGCGACCAAGGCCGTGCAGGACGCGCTCGGCACCGGCGCGATCATCCTGCTGATCATCGGCGCCGGCGGCGCCTTCGGCGGCGTGCTGCGGCAGACGGGCATCTCCGAGGTGCTCGGCGCGATGCTCACCGGCACGCACCTGCTCGCGCTGCCCGCGGTCTTCCTCATCACCGCGCTCGTGCGCACCGCGCAAGGCTCCGCGACCGTGGCGATGATCACCGCCGCGCCCATCGCCAAGGCTTTCATCGACGCGGGCACTTCGACCATCGCGCCCGTCTATCTCGCCGTGGCGATCGGCTGCGGATCGAAACCCTTCCCGTGGATGAACGATGGCGGCTTCTGGGTCATCAGCCGCCTCTCCGGCCTGCGCGAGGATCAAACGCTGCGCACCGTCTCGCCGATGATGTCTCTGCAAGGTGTCGCCGGCCTCGTGATCACGATGCTCGCCGCGTGGCTCTTTCCGCTCACGAAATGAACCGCGTCGCTCCCGATCAACTCCGCTCCTTCCGCTGGTTCGGCCCGAACGACCTGCGCAGCTTCGGCCACCGCGCCCGCGCGAAGCAGATGGGCCTCGCGCCGGTGGACTGGCAGGGCAAGCCCGTCATCGCGATCCTGAACACGTGGTCGGAGTTGGTGCCGTGCCATCTTCATTTCAAGATCCTCGTCGAGCACGTGAAGCGCGGTGTGCTGCAAGCGGGCGGGATGCCGGTCGAGATCCCCGTGCTCGCGCTGAGCGAGACTTACATGAAGCCGACCGCGATGCTCTATCGCAACCTGCTCGCGATGGAGGCGGAGGAAGTGATCCGCTCGCAGCCGATCGACGGCGTCGTGCTGCTCGGTGGCTGCGACAAAAACACGCCCGCGCTCATCATGGGCGCGACCTCCGTGGCGGTGCCCTTCATCTTCATCCCCGGCGGCCCGATGCTGCGCGGCAACTGGCGCGGCGAGACGCTCGGCAGCGGCTCGGACGCGTGGAAGTATTGGGACGAGAAACGCGCGGGCAAGCTGAGCGAGGACGAGTGGTGCGAAATCGAGGACGGGATCGCCCGCTCGCACGGCCACTGCATGACGATGGGCACCGCGAGCACGATGACCGCGATCGCCGAGGCGCTCGGCCTCACGCTGCCCGGCGCGTCTTCGATCCCCGCCTCCGACATGTCGCACTGGCGCATGGCCGCGGAGTCGGGCCGGCAGATCGTCGAGAACGTGTGGCTCGATCGCCGTCCCGCGCAGTTCCTCACCGCCGGATCCTTCCACAATGCCATCGTCGCCGACATGGCGCTCGGCGGTTCGACGAATGCGATCATCCACCTCATCGCGATGGCCGGGCGCGCAGGCGTGACGCTGCCGCTGGAGAAGTTCGACGAAGTCTCGCGCCGCACGCCGCG
>JBEBGD010000015.1:0-74448 GCA_040081625.1 Chthoniobacteraceae bacterium | reverse complement strand
GTCGAGCAGGCCGGGCAGGAGCAAGGGAGGGGGCGTCGGGGTCACGGCAGTCGTCATCGGCGCGGTTGGCGCGGCTTCGGGCAGCGGAGCGGGGGCCGGCTCGGGCGTGGGCGCCGGAGTCGCCGGCGCGACTTGCGCGACGGCTTCGACCGGCGCGGGTGTAGCCGGGCTTGCCTCGACGACTTTTGGCTCGGGCGTGGCCGCGGGCAGCGGCACATCGGCCGCCTCGGATTGCTCCGCCGCGGTCTGCAACCAATCCACACCGTGGCGTTCGTAAAACGCCGCGACACCGTAGAGCGCCGCAAGCACGAGCGCGCCGAATCCGACGCCGCGCAGCGCAGCGACGACCGGCGACCGCTTCGCCCGCGGGCGCACGGCGACGCCGCTGCGCTCCATTTCGTCCGCGACTTTCAGCCCATCGGGATACTTGATCTGCCCGCGCGCCGAGCTTCTCACGAGTTGCGGGAACTTCTCCGCGATCGCGGCGAAGAAATAACGCTCAGCGTTGGTGCGCTCGTCCCAGTTCGGATGATGCACGTCGAGGTAGCTCACGAGCACCTGCGCGTGGGCCTTGCCGACGTCGTGGAAATATTCACGGCCCTCGCCGTGACAGATTTCCAGGAAGTGCTGCGCGCGGTTTTCTTTCCGCGCCTTGATCTCCTCTGCGAAAATGTCCGGGTGAAGCCGCAGCCGCTCGCGGTCCCAAGACTTGATCTTCATGGCGTGCTGCGGACTCTCCATCGCGTCGTGGAGCATGATCGCGGCCTGGGTTTTCGAGAGCTCGCCGGGAATCGGGACGTGCAGGTAGGCGAGGAAGGCCTTCTGCCGAAGTGTGGCGGGTTCATCGGCCGCGACCGGCGCGAGGACCGGCGGCGCGGTATCGGCGCCGAGCAGTTCGCGCAGCGGCTGCCATTCGGTCATGCCGGTGCGCCACGCCATGTCGCTGGGCTGCGCAGCGCCGTCGCGCAGGAGCGCGCGGACTCGCTCGTCCGTGAAGGGACCGATCTGCTGGCCGTCGCGCAATATAAGGATGTCCATGTGTTGAGTCTGGCGGGACAATCCCGCCGCCGAGGCGATGTGAGCGGGAAATCCAACGAGTTCCCTGTTGCCATGCAAGCCGGGCTTGGTCAAAAGGTCGCCTCGTATGCAACCGCCCGATCCTTCGGTTCCCGGCGGACCAGACCCGGTCCCGCCATCCATGCCACCCGTGCCGCCACCACCTCCGGGCGTGCCGCCACCCGTGCCGCCACCCGACTCACCCGCCCCGCCGGCGGCCGGCGGACCGCCCACCACCAGCAGCGACGACCGCACCATGGCGCTGATCGCGCACATCGGCGGCGGGGTGACGTGCATCGTCGCGCCGCTGATCGTGTGGCTCGTCAAGAAGGAGCAAGGTGGCTTTGTCGAAGACCAGGCGAAGGAAGCGCTCAACTTCCAGATCACCGTCGCGATCTGCATCGTCGGCTTGATGATCTTGAGCGTCATCCCGTTCGTGGGTTGCTTGACGATGTTCTTGTTGCCCGTGGTCGGCCTCGGTTCGCTCGTGCTCGCCATTGTCGGCGGAATCAAGGCCAACGACGGCCACGCGTATCGCTACCCGGTCGCCTTGCGCCTGATCAAGTGAGGCGACGCCTGGTCCTCGCGACCGCGCTCCTCGCGGCGCTGCCGGCGTCGGCCGACTGGCTCCACTATCGCGGCCCGACGCAGAACGGCGTCGTGGCCGAGAAGCTCCCGCTCGCGTTCGCGCCGCCGCGGCAGCTTTGGAAAATGAACGTCGGCGCCGGCACGTGCAGCGTCACCGTCGCGGGCGGCCGCGCATTCACGGCGGGAAATGCGGACAAGCGAAACGATGCCGTGGTCTGTCTCGACGCGGCGACCGGCAAGGTCGTCTGGCGGCACGCCTACCCGCAGCCGCTCGATCCGAATATGTTCGAGGGCGGGCCGCGCGCGACGCCGACGATCGACGGCGGGCGCGTGTATACGCTCGGCCAGGCCGGCGATCTTTTTTGCCTCGATGCAGCGAGCGGAAAAGTGGTGTGGCGCAAGCATCTCGTGGAGGACTTCCGCGGGCACCGGCCGAACTGGGGTTACTCCGGTTCGCCGACGATCGAAGGCGACCTCGTCATCGTCGAACCCGGCGGCCGCAATGGCTCGACCATCGCGCTCAACAAGGCAACCGGCGCGCTCGCGTGGAAGGGCGGAGGCGACGACATCGGCTACGCGACGCCGATCGTCGCGGACATCGCGAACCGGCGCACCATCGTCGTCTTCAAGGCCAAGGCGCTCGCGGGGCTCGACGCGAAGAACGGGCAGGAGCTGTGGCGCGCGCCGTGGAATACCGACTACGACATTCACGCCGCCTCGCCGCAGGTCGTGGGTAACTCGATCATAGTCTCGAGCGGCTACGGCAGCGGCATTGGATTGTTCGAGGCCGGCCCGGGTGGCCTCGTCCAGAAATGGCGACAGCGCACCCTGCGCTCGCACGTCAACTCACCCGTCGTGCGCCGGAACGCGATCTTCGGCATCGATGGCAACACCGGTGGCGGCAACCTCGTGTGCCTCGACCTCGCCAGCGGCAAGAGGCTGTGGGAGGAAAGGAGCGTGAAGGGCGGCTCGCTCATCCTCGCGGAGGACAAGCTCGTGGTGGTCACCGAGAAGGGCGAACTCGTCGTCGCCGAGGCGATCAGCTCCGGCTTTAAGCCGCTGCTGCGCGCGCAAGTGCTCGACAAGCGGTGCTGGGTGCAGCCGACGCTGAACGACGGAAAACTTTTCGTGAAGAACAACGTGGGCGACCTCGCGTGCTACGAACTCAAGTCGCCCTAAGCCTTCGCCGCCCCCGGGATTTCCGAACACACTCCACACCATGCACACCACCCTCCGGCTCCTCGTCGCCTTCATCCTCACCACCGCGCTGCGCGCTGAAAACTGGGGGCAATGGCGCGGCCCGGCATTCAACGGCACCTCGCCGGAAAAGAATCTGCCCGCGGCGATCACCGACAAGGACATCAAGTGGCAGACACCGCTGACCGGCTTCAGCGGCGCGACGCCGGCGGTCTGGGGCGACGCGATCTTCGTCACCACGCCCGATGAAAATAAAGACCTCCACCTTCTCTGCCTCGAGCGCAAAGACGGCAAGGTGCGCTGGAAGAAAACCGTCGCGACCGGCGGCGACATCTCGAAGGGCAAGGGCAACATGGCCAGCCCGTCGCCGATCACCGACGGCAAGGCCGTGTATGCGCTCTTCGGCACGGGCGATTTCGCGGCGTTCGACATGCAGGGCAACCAACTCTGGGCGCGTAATCTCGGCGCCGACTACGGCAAGTTTTCCATCAACTGGATCTACGGCAGCTCGCCGCTCCTGCACGGCGGCAAGCTCTACGTCCCCGTGCTCCAGCGCAGCCCGGCGCCCGAGGATTATCCCGGCCTCGCCGGCCATGGCGGCGACCGCGAGAGCTACCTGCTCGCGATCGACCCCGCGAACGGGAAGACGGTCTGGAAACAGATCTTCAAGAGCACCGCGACTCTCGAGAGCATGGAGACCTACGCCACGCCGATCCCGCTCGAGGCCGGCGGCAAGACGCAGCTCCTCCTCACGGGCGGCGATTGCCTGGCATCCTTCGACGCCGCGACCGGCAAGGAACTCTGGCGCGGCTACGGCATCAACCGCGACAAAGGCGGCTTCAAGCGCCTCGTGCCGAGCGCTGTCACCGACGGACGCGTCGCGCTCATCTGCGGCCCGAAACAGGAGCTCGCCATCGCCTTCCGCACCGACATGACCGGCGACATCACCACAAGCGGCATCGCGTGGACCTTCGATGAAAAGCAGACGCCCGATGTTTGCACGCCCGCGTATCACGACGGCCGCTTCTACCTCCTCAACGGCGACAAGCAGATTCTCACCTGCCTCTCGGCGAAGAACGGCGCGAAACTCTGGCAGGGCCCTCTCGGCCATCGCGAGGTCATCCGCAGCTCACCCACCGTCGCCGACGGGAAGGTCTATACGATCAGCGAAAAAGGCACGCTCGTGATCTGCGACGCCGGCCCGTCCGAGTTCAAGGTGCTCTCGACCTACCAATTCCCGAACTCAGATCCCGCGCGCTCGGCGATCGCGATCAGCGACGGCCAGCTCTTCGTCCGCACGGCCACGGCGATCTACTGCGTCGGGAAGTAGCGGCCATGCGCCGGGCGCTGCCATTTCTCGTCGGGTTCGCCGCCTTCGCCGCGCCGCCGAAAGAGCCCGTCGAGATCGGACGCACGCCGCAATTCTTCATCGACGACCACATCGTCGATAACCGCTGGGCGCTGAAGCCGAAGCGCGAAGAAGTCGTCCGCGTTTTCCACGCGCCGAAAAAGCACGAGCGCAATCCGCTCATCGTCGGCGGTTGCGGCTACGCGTCCGCCGTGCGCGACGGCGGCACGTTCAAGCTCTGGTATCAAACCAACACGCGCAGCACCGACGAGGACAAGAACGCCTACGGCATCGCCTACGCCGAGTCGAAGGACGGCCTCACGTGGACGCGGCCAAAGCTGGGCGTCACCGAATGGCAGGGCAGCAAGGACAACAACGTCGTCTGGCGGGGCCACGCCGATTCCCGCGCGAGCGGCCAGCAAATCCTCGATCTTCCCGAGTCCGCGCGCCGCGGCTTCCGATACGTGATGGCTTATCACACCTCGGGCGGAAAACGCGGCGAGAACGGCATCCACGTCGTCGGCTCACACGACGGCATCCATTGGGACAAGGCCAGCGACAGCCAGGTGCTCGAACTTTCCAGCGACACGGTCAACAGCATCGTCTTCGACCCCGCGCGTGGCGAATACGCGATGTTCTGCCGCGCAAAGGACCGCTACCTCGCCGGCCAGGAAGGTATGCTCGACACGGGCGAATCGCGCCGCATCTCCCGCATCGCGGGCAGGGACCTGTGGTCCAAATGGGAAGGCTCGCCGCAATCGATCCTCATCCCCGACGAACTCGATCTCGAGCGTGGTTTCAACCGCTTCTACGGCATGACCGCGCGCGTCCACGCCGGCATCACTTTCGGCTTCGTCTGGTCGTTCAAATTGAACACCGACATCTGGACCGAACTCGCGTGGAGCCGCGACGGTGCCTCGTTCGCGCGCCTGCCCGCGCGGCCGCGTCTCATCGACCTCGGCCCTGCCGGCGCGTGGGACGACGGCATGGTCTTCGGCAGCGCCGACTGGATCGAAGTCGGCGACGATTGGTGGATGTATTACGCCGGCTGGGACGGCCCGCACGAGACGCGCGAGCGCAAAGGCAGCATCGGCCTCGCGACGCTGCGCAAGGAAGGCTTCGTCTCGCTGCACGGTCCGCGCGGCGGCGGAGTCGTCGCCACGCGCACGCTCACGTGGCCGGGCGGCGATCTCGTCGTGAATGCCGACGCGAGCAAAGGCGAGCTGAAAGTGCGAGTCTCCGACGAGCGGCGGAAAATTGTTCCGGGATTCGACTACGCCGATTGCGAGACCTTCGCCGCCGACTCGACCGCCCACGCGGTGAAATGGCGCGGCGCCTCGCTCGACTCGCTGCGAGGGACCGTGCTGCGGTTCGAGTTCCAGCTCCGCGACGCGGATCTCTACACATTCCGCGCAGCGCAGTAGCTGCGCGCTGGCCAAAGCCGCGCGGAGCGCGTAGCCAGTTCGCCCGTGCTCGAACGCTCCATCTCCCTCCTCGGCCTCGCCGCGTTCATCGCGTTCGCGTGGCTGCTCTCACTCAACCGCCGCAAGTTTCCGCTGCGCACCGTCATCAGCGGCGTGCTCCTCCAGTTCACGCTCGCGCTGCTCATCCTCAAGACATCGCCCGGCCACGCGTTCTTCAACTTCGCAAACTCCGCCGTCGCGCAGTTGCTCAGCTACGCGGACGAAGGCACACGCTTCGTCTTCGGCCCGCTCGGCGACGGCGACCTGCTCCTGGAAAAATTCGGCGCGGGCAACGCCTTCATCTTCGTCGTCACTGTCACCGGCACGATCATCCTCGTCTCCGCGCTTTCCTCCTTCCTCTACCACTACGGCATCCTGCAGCGCGTCGTGAAAGTGATCGCGTGGATCATGCAGCGCGTGATGCGCACGAGCGGCAGCGAGAGTCTCGCGTCGGCGGCAAATATCTTCATGGGCCAGACCGAGGCGCCGCTTGTCATCAAGCCCTACCTGGCCCGCATGACGCGCAGCGAATTGATGGCGCTGATGACCGGCGGCATGGCCACCATCGCCGGCGGCGTGCTCGCGGCCTACGTGCAGTTTGGAAATGCCGCGGGTCGCGCGGACATGGCCGGTCACCTCCTCACCGCGAGCGTCATGAGCGCGCCCGCGGCGCTGCTCATCGCGAAGATCATCCTGCCCGAGACCGAGCCGAGCGAGACCGCCGGCGGCGCGAACGCGAAGCTCGAACGGCTTTCGAGCAACGGCGTCGATGCGCTCTGCCTCGGAGCGGGCGATGGGATGAAATTGGCGATCAACGTCATGGCCATGCTCATCGCCTTCGTCGCCATCGTCGCGCTCGCCAATGGCCTGCTCGCCTCCATCCAGCATCTGGTCGGAATCAAGGATGCGGTGAGCCTCGAGACGATCTTTGGCTACCTGAACGCGCCCTTTGCATGGCTCATGGGCGCGCCCGCCCAGGATTGCTTGAAGCTCGGCGAAGTGCTCGGCAAGCGTGTCGTGCTCAATGAATTCCTCGGCTACCTCTCGCTCAGCGACCTGCAAAAGGCGGGCGCGATCTCGGATCGTTCGTTCACGCTCGGCACCTACGCGCTGTGCGGCTTCGCGAACTTCTCGTCGATCGCCATCCAGATCGGCGGCATCGGCGCGCTCGCCCCGGAGCGCCGCAGCGAACTGGCCGCGCTCGGTTTTCGCGCGATGATCGGCGGCCTGCTCGCCTGCTACATGACGGCCACCGTCGTCGGCATCCTGCTTTAATCATCCATGCGCCGCTACCTCATCGACCAAGTCATCGCGCTCCTCGAACCCACCGGCATGACGTGGGCGATGCTCGTCGCGCTCACCATCGCCTTCGCGTGGCGCCGCCGCTACCGCGCCGCCATCGCGGTCTCCGTGCCGATGCTGACTCTCTTCGCCTTCGGCAGCACCGACCTGCCCGGCGCTCTCATGCGCGGACTCGAGCGACCTTACGCGGGCGTGAGCATCGAGGCACAGCCGCAGGCCGACGCGATCGTCGTCCTCGGCGGCGGCGCGCAGCCCGCGCGGTTTGAAGCCGCGGACATGCACCTCAATCCAGCCGGCGACCGGATCATCATGGGCCTCGAGCTCGCGCGCCTCGGCAAGGCGCCCGTGCTCGTCTTCGGCGGCTCGGTCGCGCAGTTTCCCGAGGGGCCGATCCTCGAGTCCGAGACCGTCCGCGACTGGGTCGTCGAGCGGAAGCTCGCGCCCGGCGAAGTCATCGCGCTGCCCGGCTGCGCGGACACGCGCGACGAGGCGATGTTCACTTTGAAGATCGCGCGGGAACGCGGATGGAAACAGGTGCTGCTCGTCACCTCCGCCGGCCACATGCGTCGCGCGAGCGCCACCTTCCGCACAGCCGGCCTGAACGTGATCCCCGCACCGTGCAACTTCATCACCGAGCTGAGCAATGCGCCGACTCGCGGGATCGCGATCACCGTTCCGCGGCACAGCGGCCTCGGCAAAATGGCGAACTGGCTGCACGAGCAGATCGGCTGGCTGGAGTATCGCCGCCGCGGTTGGATCGACCTCGCGAAGCTGTAGCCCTATTTTTTCTTCGAGAGCGCCTTCTCGATCTTTCCGAGCGGCAGCGTGTTCACCACGTCGGCTTTCGTCAGCCAGCCTTTGCGCGCCGCGCCGATGCCGAACCACAGTTGATTGAGCTGCGACGTGTGGTGCGCGTCGGGATTGATCGAGCACTTCACGCCCTTCTCCTTCGCGAGCGGCCACCAGCGCCAGTCCATGTCGAGCCGCCACGTCGAGCAGTTCAGCTCGATGATCGTCCCCGTCGCCGCCGCCGCGTCGATGATCGCGGGCACATCGACGGCGTAGCCATCGCGCTGGAGCAGCAGGCGGCCCGTGAGATGGCCGAGCATCGTCACGTGCGGATTCGAGATCGCCTTGATGATGCGCTTGGTCATCTCGGCTTCGCTGAGGTTGAAAACCGCGTGGACGCTCACGACCGTGTAGTCGAGCTGCGCGAGGATTTCGGCCGCGAAGTCGAGCGAGCCGTCCTTGTGGATATCGACTTCGCTGCCCGCGAAGAGCTTGAAGTCGCCCTTCCACTCTTCGTTCATCGCGCGGATCTCCGCGACCTGCGCGAGGAGCCGCGTCTCGTCGAGCCCGTGCGCCTGGAATGAAGACTTCGAGTGGTCGGCGATACCGAGATATTGCAGCCCGAGATCCTGTGCCGCCTCCGCCATCTCGCGCAGCGTGCTGCGGCCATCACTCGCCGTGGTGTGGTTGTGGAAAGTGCCGCGCAGGTTTTCGAGCTCGATGAGATCCGGCAGCGTGTGCTCCTCCGCGGCGGCGAATTCACCGCGATCCTCGCGCAGCTCCGGCTCGACGTAATCGAGATCGAGCGCGCGGTAGAGTTCGCGCTCCTCGCGGATCGGCGGCGGTTCGGCCTTCGATCCTTCGAGCGGCCCGAGCCGGTATTCGTTCAGCGTCCAGCCGCGGGCGAGCGCGCGCTGGCGCATGACGATGTTGTGCGCCTTCGAGCCGGTGAAGTAATTCAGCGCGAACGGATACTCCGCCTCCTTCACCACGCGCAGGTCGGCCTGGATGCCGCACTCGAGCCGCACGCTCGACTTCGTCGCGCCATGCGCGAGCACGCTCTCGACCATCTCGTGTTTCACGAAAAACTCCGACACGACCTCGGGCGACTTCGTCGAGACGAGAAAATCGATGTCGCCCACCGTCTCGCGCCGCCGCCGGTAGCTGCCGCACACGCTCACGCGATTCACCTCGGGCAGCGCGCGCAGATCTTCGAGCATCCGCTCCGCGTCGTGGGCGATGTCGCCGAGCTTGAAACGCCCCGCGTGTTTCCGCCGCGCGTCGATCGACACGAGAATGTTCTCCGCCGTCTTTTTCCCAAAGCCCGCGAGCCCCGCGACACGCCCGTCTTTGCAAGCGGCTTCGAGCGCTTCGATCGTCGTCACGTCGAGCTGATCCCACAGCGCCTTGATCTTCTTCGGCCCGATGCCTTGCAGCTCGAACATCTCGAAGATCCCCGGCGGAAACTCCGCCTTCAGCTCGGTCCAATACGGAAGCGTGCCCGTCTCGACGAGCGCCGTGATCTTCTCCGCGATCGCCTTGCCGACGCCGTCGATCTCGCCGAGCCGCCCCTCCGCCGCGAGCAGCGCGAGGTCGCCACGAAACGACTCCAGCGCGCGCGCCGCGTTCTGGTAAGCGCGCACTTTGAAGACGACTTCTCCCTTCAGCTCGAGAAGCTGTCCGATCTCTTCGAGGATGGCGACGATCTGGTCCCGGGTCAGTTGCGGCATGGTGCGCGCATCTTCGGCGGGCGTCCGGCGAGCGCAAGCCGGCGAAACCCGGCCTTGCCCGGAAGCCGCTTCGCCCCTAGTATCGGCGCCCTTTTTCAGACCATGAGCACTACCACCACGCCCTCGCCCGCCACCGCAACCGCGCCCCAGACGCGCGGCGAAGTCGGACCCGTCATGACCGGGGCGGACATCCTCGTCGAGGCGCTCGAGCGCGAAGGCGTGGACACGATTTTCGCCTATCCCGGCGGCGCCAGCATGGCGATGCACCAGGCGCTTACCCGCTCGAAAAAGATCCGCACCTACCTGCCTCGGCATGAGCAGGGCGGCGTCTTCGCGGCGGAAGGTTATGCGCGCGCGACCGGCAAGGCCGGCGTCTGCATGGCGACGAGCGGACCGGGCGCGACGAATCTCGTGACCGGCATCGCCGACGCGTATCTCGACTCGACGCCGCTCGTGGCGATCACCGGGCAGGTGCCGCAGGCGATGATCGGCAAGGGCGCGTTCCAGGAGACCGATGTGTTTTCCGTCACCGCGCAGATCGTGAAGCACAACTATCTGGTCACGGACATCAACGACCTCGCGCGCATCGTGAAGGAGGCCTTTCACATCGCGCAGACCGGCCGGCCGGGCCCGGTGCTCATCGACATCCCGAAGAACATCCAGATGGGCAAGACGCAGCCGGTCTGGCTGAACGAGGTGAATTTGCGCGGTTACAATCCGGTGGTGCAGTGCGGCGACGACGAGCTGAACGAACTCGTGGGCCTCATCCGGCAGGCGAAGAAGCCGATGATTTATTTCGGCGGCGGCATCATCAGCGGCCACGCGCACGAGGAACTGCTCGAGTTCGCCGAGCGCACGCAGATTCCCACCGCAGGCACGCTCATGGGCCTCGGCGCTTTTCCGCAAAGCCATCCGCTTTCACTCCGCTGGCTCGGCATGCACGGCACCGTGTATTCCAACAACGCGGTTAACGAAGCCGATCTGCTCATCGCCGTCGGTGCGCGATTCGATGACCGTGTTACGGGCAAATTCGCCACTTTCTGTGAGCACGGCACGATCGTCCACATCGACATCGACAACGCCGAGATCAACAAGAACAAGGTCGTGCGCCTGCCGATCCAGAGCGACGTGAAGTATGCGCTCGCGCGGCTGAACGAGATGCTCGCGAGCGCCGGTTACGAGCGCCACGCGAAGACCTTCACGCTTTACCCCGAGTGGCGCGCGCAGATCGCCGCGTGGAAGGAGCAGTTCCCGTTTTGCTACCAGGACACCGAGGACGCCATCCAGCCGCAGTATGCGATCGAGCTGCTGCACGAGATGACCGCCGGCGACGCGATCATCACCACCGGCGTCGGGCAGCACCAGATGTGGGCCGCGCAGTATTATCCGGTGGATCGCCCGCGGCAGTTCATCTCCTCGCTCGGGCTCGGCTCGATGGGCTTCGGCTATCCCGCCGCGCTCGGCGCGAAGGTCGCGTGCCCCGACAAGGAAGTCATCGACATCGACGGTGACGGCTCCTTCGTGATGAATATCCAGGAGCTCGCGATGGCGCGCGTCGAGGGCATCGCCGCGAAGGCGCTCGTCTTGAACAATCTCCACCTCGGCATGGTCGTGCAGTGGGAGGATCGCTTCTTCGCCTCGAACCGCGGCCACACTTTCCTCGGCTTGTTCGAGGACGAAGCCCGCGTCGTCGCCGACACGAAGACGATCTATCCGGACTTCATGAAAATCTGCGAGGGCTTCGGCGTGCCGTCGCGCCGCGTCGAGCACAAGCGCGACCTCAAGGCCGCGATGGAGTGGTTCCTCGCGCAGAAGACGGCGTGCCTGCTCGAAGTGATGGTGCCTTACACCGAGCACGTGCTGCCGATGATCCCCGCCGGCGCGACCTACAAGGACGTGATCTACGAGGGCCGCAAAACGCTCAAGGCCGGCGAAGGGCTCTGAGCCCGCGCTGGCTGCTGCTCATCGTTGCCGCACGCGCCTCGGCGATCGTGCTGAACGACGGCGATCCAGCCGAGCATCAGCAAACACCGCCGAACGGCGCGCCGTGGCGTCACGCCGCGCAAGTCGGCCTGCCCGACGGCTCGGGCGTGTATCTCGGCAAGCGGTTCATCCTCACCGCGAACCACGTCGCGCACATCGATGCCGGGCGCTTGAACGGCAGGCACTGGAAACGCGACACGCGATTCAAGCCAAAGCGCATCGGCGGCGAGGATCTCAAGCTCATCCGCATCGCCGGCGATCCCGGGCTCCCGCGACTGCCACTCATCGGGCCGCGTGAAAACGTCCTTTCGCGGCGCTGCACCGTCATCGGTTGGGGCCTTGGCGCGGGTGCGTCGCTCGCGGAGCGGGGATGGCGATGGGGCGACATCCGCACCAAACGCTGGGGGCTGAATACCACGCTGCCCAAGCTCGTCGAGCGCCCCGACGGACTGCGCGTCGCGACGGTCTTCGATCGCGACGCCCGCGAGACGTCGCTCGCGAATGCCGACTCCGGGTGCGGGCTGTTCATCCGGTTCAGTGGTGTGTGGAAACTCGCCGCCATCGGCATCGACGTGGACGACCAGAACGACACATTTTTCGACCGCGATCCCGCCGCACCCGGACACCAGCCGACCCGCAGCTACTACATCCCGCTGCGCGAGTGGCGCACGGCGATCGACGCGATCATCGACGGCGCCGCACCCTGACTGGATCAGCGTCCGCCGCGGTTGCGGTAAAATTTCGCCCGCGCCGAAATCTCCTCCACGTATCGGCGTGTGCCGGGAAAATCCATCGCGTTGAGCAGGTCACGCGAATCGGCCTTCGCGCCGACACCGCTCGCGGCGATCCAGCGATCGAGCCTGCCGGCGCCCGCGTTGTATTCGGCCAGCGCGAAAGGAACGGGATCATCCTTCGCCTTCCACTTATCGAGCGCACGTTTCAGATACCAGGTGCCCGCCTCGAGGTTCGTTCGCGGCTCGAAAAGATCGGTCGGGACGAACGTCTCGATCTTTTTCGCGCGTGACCAGTCGGTCGCCGCCGCTTCGCCCACCTGCATCAAGCCGCGCTCGCCCGACGTGCCGACCTTGTCCGGATGAAACGCGCTCTCTCGCCACACCACGGCCTTGAGCAGCGCCGGATCGACGCCGGTCTTCTTCGCGGCCTCGTCGATCAACTCGTCGCAACTCGAGTAACGGCCGAACGAGATCAACTCCTGCGCGGAATAGAACGGCTCGGACGACAGCCCGATGAGCAAGGCCGCGGCAAGCCCCGCGGAGCACACGAGCACGAGCAAAAGCGTGCGGAAAAATCGAAACATCACCGCGCACTCAACGCCGCTGCATTCCCGACCGCAAGCGCGCGCAACAGCTCGACGCTCGCGGTGCCCGTGGTGCCGAGCTGATGAATCACCAGCGAAGAAGCCGTGATCGCCATCTCGATCGCCTCTCGCGTCGTGGCGCCCGCGGCGAGCGCGGCGGCGAGATTTGCCGTCACAGAATCGCCCGCGCCGACGACATCGATCGGCCCGCGCAAGGGCAGCGCCGGAACGTGCTCGACCGTCCCGCCCGGCTCCGCGCCCACGATGCCGCGCTCGGCCATCGTGACGAAGACCGGGCGCCCGTTCCGCCCAGCGAGTTCCCGCGCGGCGCCGGATTCATCGGCCTCGCGTCCGGTGAGCGCGCGCAACTCGGCGGCGTTCATCTTGAAAATCACCGGCGGATAGTCGCGCAGCCCGCGCCGGGAGTCGGCGATGACGCGCGGGAATGCGCCGAGCACCGGCAGCACTTCCGGCGTGATCACGCCCGTTCCGGCGGCATCCACTTGATCCATGACGATGACCGCATCGACCTGCGACCGGAGCGCGACGAGCGACTCGACGATGCGTTGTGCGACCGCTCGCGGCGTCGGTGTCCAGTTCTTGGAATCGAGCCGGTTGAGTTCGCGCGGCGGCGCGCCGTGCTCGAGCACGAGCGGCTTGCAATAGGTGAACGTGCGCCGGAGTGGTGTGGTGAGAAAGTGATCGAGATTCACGCCCGCGAGTGAGCCGAGCGCGCGCCGCAACTCGAAGCCCTCGCCATCTTCACCGCAAAAGCCGACCGCGAAGATCGTGCCGACGCCGAGCGCGACGAGGTTGTTCAGGACGGTTCCCGCGGCGCCGGGTTGCGCGCGGACATTCACGACGTTGTGAACGGCGAGGCCCGTCTCGATCGAAGTCTCCGGTCGCGCCGGGTCGATCTCGAGATAGCGGTCGAGGCAGTAGTCGCCCACAACCGCGATGCGGAGCCCCGCGTATGCTTCGGTGATCCTGTCGAATCGCTCCGGATTCATGCGCAGAGCTCGCGGCAGAGGTGATGGATGAATGCGGCGTTGTCGCACTGGACGTAGTGCATCGGGGCGCCCATCCGGGAGAAGCTCTTGCAGAAGCGCAGGTAGTAGGCCGCGTTGGTCTTCGGCGGCTCGCCGCGCGTCCAATCCCACCCGCCGCCGTCCTGCAGATCGACGACGTAAACCGTGTGCCCTGCGACCACTCCTCCGCCGCCCTGGAGGCGCAGATTGTTCACGCAGCTCAGCGACTTCTCGAACACCTGCGGCCCCATGATCGCTGAGCCGACCGACATCACGACGCCGCCATCGAGCTGCGCGACCGAGCCGGCGAAGAGCTTGAAGTCCCACTCCGCCGCGCGGCCGATCACCGCGCCGTTGAAGATCGGGTGATTGGAAATGATGTCGTAGCCAATGCCGGGATGCACCGTGACCGGCACGCCGCGCCGCCACGCGGATGCGAGGATGGACGCGTGCTTCCACCGATGCTCGACGCGCGCGCGCTTGTAGCCACGGCCCTCCGGGCCGTGCGCGTCGCAGAGCGACGCGGCTACAACATGCCCGTCGCGGATCGCGCGCAGCACTTCCGACGGCGGTCCGGCGAGCGCAGGCTCGGCGCGGATCATCCGCTCGAGTTCGTCCGCCTCGGGCACATCGGCGCCGTCCTCGCAGATGAAGCGCCCGAGCGCGCGCCCGTAGCCGAGTCCGTCGAGTGCGCCGGTCATCAGCGCGAGGTGGATGTTCGTCGCCGTCTCGTGCCACGTGCCGAACGTGCCGCTCGCGACGTTCATCTCCACGCTCTCAGTGCTCGCGCCGAACCACGCAAACTCCCAGTCGTGAATCGTGCCCGCGCCATTCGTCGCGAGGTGCGTGATCCAGCCGCGCTCCATCAGCCGGTCGAGCAGCAGCGCGGCGCCATTGCGGAGAAGGTGCGCGCCGTAGATGAGCATGACGCTCGCGTCCCGATCGCGCGCCGCGCGCGTCTTCGCCGCGCAATCGTGCACAAAGCTCGCGAGATTCTCCGGCAGCGGTGGCGGCGCGGAATCCGGCGCGATGAGGATGTCGTCCGCGCGTGTGAGGCTGCGCCGTTCCGCAAGCGGGAGGACGCGGAGCTGGCTGAGGTCGAGCGGCTGGACGGGGCTCATTGGCCGTCCGACTTCTTCCGCTCGAAACGACTCTCGGTGCCGGCCATGAGACGCTTGATGTTGTCGCGGTGGCGGCGGATCACGAGCAGGCCGGCTGCGACGGCGAAATAGAAGTAGCCCCAGCCTTTCACCCAGCCGGCGAAGATGAACGCGACGGTGAGCACCGGCAGCGCTGCGGCGGCGACGATGGACGCGAGCGAGACGTAGCGGCTCACGGCGAAGACGACGCTCCACAGCGCGAAGTCGGTGAGCGCGACCAGCGGCATCATGCCGACGATCACGCCGAGCGAAGTCGCGACGCCCTTGCCGCCCTTGAATCGCAGCCAGACGGGGAAGCTGTGGCCGAGGATGCAGCCGAGCGCGGCGGCGATGCCGGCGAAATCATGCGGAAGATTCGCGTGCCCGACGCGACCGCGTGGCAGGGGGACCGGATACTGCCAGTGATCGGCGATCCATTTCGCGAGCAGGATGGCGGCGACGCCCTTGAGCACGTCGGCGGCGAAGGTCGTGAGGCCCCACGTCTTGCCGAGCACGCGCCACACGTTCGTCGCGCCGATGTTCTTGCTGCCGTGCTCGCGGATGTCGATGCCGCGCGACTTCGACACGATCAACCCGAACGGGATCGAGCCGAGCAGGTAGGCGAGAACGACGATGACGGCGATGACGGGAGTCACGCCCGCATCGGACGGCGCGCGACCGGGGTCCGTCAAGCGCGCCCGCTAATTCAAGTAGCGAAACTCGGCCGCAGCAAAGAGCGCGCGGCAGAAGCTCGTCCACGCGGCGTTGATCTGCCCGGGGTTCTTGAGGCCCGCGGCGGAGGTGTCGCCCTTCGCGTAGTTGCTCGGGAACTTCGTGAAGAAATTCGCGGCGGCCTGCTTCTCGACGGCGTTGGGCTGGCGGTTGAAGACGAGCCAGTAGGCGTAGGTGGTGCGCTGGTCGAGGTTCGCCATCGCGGAGGCGTTCGGACCGCCGGGGTAGGCCTTGAGCACGCGCGCGGCGAGCGCCTTCGACTGGTCGGCGACGAACTCGCTGTTGAGCAGGTAGAGCGCTTGCACGGGCACGTTGGTCGCGTCGCGCGTGCCGGTGACGAGCGTGGAATCGACGAAGTCGAACGCGGAGAGCGAGTCGGGCACGACGTCGCGCGCGATCGGTAGATAGACGCTGCGATGCGTGCCGACGACGTTCTGGATGTCGTCGCCGGACGTGCCGGGCGGGCGCTGGCCACCGAGCCCTCTGCCGCCGGGCGGGCGCGGACCTCCGATTGGGCCGTCGCCGTTTTCGGCGATGAAACTCGCGGTGGGCTGGGTGAGATCGAGCCCGCCGCTCGCAAAGAGCATCGCGTCGCGGATGGATTCCGCGTCGAGGCGGCGCTTGCTCGCGCGCCACACGAGCGTGTTGTCGGGGTCGGCCTGGAAGTTCTTCGGGTCGTAGTTGGATGAGAGCGCGTAGGCGCGGGTGAGGACGATCTCGCGGACGAGCGCCTTCACATTCCAGCCGGCGTCCATGAAGCGCACGGCGAGCGTGTCGAGGAGCGCCTGGTTCGCGGGCTTTGCGCCGGTCGTGCCGAAGTTGTCGCAGCTCTCGACGATGCCGCGGCCGAAGAGCCAATACCACGCGCGGTTCACGAAGACGCGCGCGGTGAGCGGGTTCGATTTCGAGACGAGCCAGTCGGCCAGTTCGCGACGGCCACTGGTGCCGTTGGCGATGTCCGGACCCTGGCCGGGCGAGAGTGCGGCGGGAAAGCCACGCGGCACGCGGTCGGTGGGTTTGTCCGCGTCGCCACGGGCGTAGAGGCGCGCGTCGGCGATGCTCGCGAATTCCGGCGGACGGACGCCGCCGAATCGACCGGGGAAGCCGCCGCCCATGGCGGGACGCCGGTTTCCAAACATCCCGAATCCCGCTGCCTGCGTGGCCGGCAGATCCTTGGTTGCCATCGCGAGCGGCTTCGCGGTGCCGTCTTCATCGAAAAACTTCAGCTCCGCCTCGAGGAAGCCGGCAACGGTCGTTTGAAAGAGCAATCGCTGCAGGTCGCGCTGATCGAGATTGGCGCCCGCTCCACGGCCTTGGGCAAATCGCTCGCGGCGGCCCTTCTCGAGTTCGGCGCGCGTTGTCTCGAGGGCATTCTCTTTTTGCGCCCGCTCCGCGGAGGTCAACGTGCGGTCGATCACCGGAGGATTCGCGCCGCGCGGCAGTTCGATGGCGTCGTTGACGTGGCGATTCTGGATGCCGTTGGCAGTGCCCCAGCGCGTGTCGGTGCTCAAAAAGATGCCGGCGAGCGCGTAGTAGTCGCGCTGCGGGATCGGGTCGAACTTGTGATCGTGGCAGCGCGCGCAGGCGACGGTGATGCCGAGGAAGGCCTGGGACATCGAGTCGATCTGCTCATCGACGAGGTCGAGGTAGAACTGGCGCGGATTTTGTTCGTTGTGCGACTTGGCGCCGATGGCGAGGAAGCCCGTGGCGACGATGTTGTTCGCCTTCTCGCGATCGTCCTTTGCCGGCAGGAGGTCGCCGGCGATCTGCTCGCGCAGAAATTGATCGAAGGGTTTGCCGTCATTGAATGCCGCGATGACGTAGTCGCGATACCGCCACGCGTGCGGGTAGGCGATGTTCACGTCCTTGCCGCTGGACTCCGCGAAGCGCGCGACGTCCAGCCAGTGCCGGCCCCAGCGTTCGCCGAACTGCGGCTGCGCGAGCAGCTTGTCCACGACCTTGGTGAAGGCGTCGGCGGAGGTGTCCTTGATGAAATCGTCGATCTCCTTGAGCGTCGGCGGCAGGCCGATGAGATCGAAGTAAACGCGACGCAGCAGCGTGGTCTTGTCGGCGTCGGCGACGGGCTTGAGGTCCTTCGACTCGAGCGCGGCGAGGATGAAGCGGTCGATTTCTCCGCGCGGCCACGCGGTGTCCTTCACCGTCGGCGCGTCGGCTTTTACCGGCGGCTGATACGACCACCACTTCTTCGCCTCATCGGCGTCGAATTTCGCCACGACCTTCGCGGTGCCGTCGCGCGGATCGGGCGCGTTCATCTTCACCCAGGCCTCGAAGTCGGCGATGACGGCGTCGGGCAGCTTGCCGCCGGATTTCTCGGGAGGCATCGCGGTGTCCTTGTTCGTGTAACGGATCGCGTCGATGAGCAGCGAGTCGGTGAGGTTGCCGGGGACGACGGCGGGGCCGTTGTCGCCGCCGCGACGGATGCCTTCGCGTGTGTCGAGCACGAGTCCGCCGCGGATTTTCTCGGAGTTTTCCGCGTGGCATTTGTAGCATTTGTCCGCGAGCACGGGGCGGATCTTCTTCTCGAAGAAGGCGAGCTGCTCGGGCGTGGGCTTGGGCTCGGCGGGCTCCTGGGCGAGGGCGGCGGAAGCGACGAAGATCGAGAGGATGAGGCGCGGGTTCATGGCGGCGATGGGGCTTGAACCGCGCTAGCGACGCCAAGTTGCGGGCACTTTACGCCAGCTTCGCGAGCAACCGGTCCACATCGACGTGCCGCTCGATGAGCGACTGGATCTTGTCGATCTTTTCCACGTCGCCGGGGAGCGTCTTGACCGTCATCGAGTGAATGCCGGAGGCGACGGTGTAGCTGTCGAGCGGGCTGCGGATCACGGGCACGTCGGAATTGGTGATGAGGTCGAGCACGCTCTGGTGCGGGAGCAGGTCGCCGCTGAGAACGAGGCCGGCGATGGCGCGATCCTCGGCGTTCGTGAGCGTCGTCGCCGAAAGCGCGGCGAGGATCACGTCCTCGCGGTCGCCGGGCGTGATGACGAGCGTGCCGGGCTGGAAGTGCTCCATCACGTGCGTCGAGTTCATCGCGCCGATGATGACCTTCTTCACGCGGCGCCGGTTCTTTTCCTTCGCGTTGATGAAGTGGCCTTTGATGGTGGCGCGGATCTGCCCGAGCGTCGCATTGGCGAGCAGCGGTTCCTCGGGGATGGCGCCGAGCAGTTCGAGCCCGAGCCGCGCGAGGCCGCGCGAGGCGAAGTCGCGCACGTAGTCGTATTTCTCGCCGATGATCTTGTTCATCACGACGCCGATGACCTCGACGCCTTCCTTTTCAAAAAGCGCGTTGTTGAGCGCGATCTCGTCGATGGGTTTGCCGATGCCGCCCTTGGTCACGAGGATGACCTTGCTTTGCAGCAGCTTGGCGACGCGCGCGTTCGAGAGATCGAAGACCGAGCCGACGCCCGCGTGACCAGTGCCCTCGATGATGAGGAAATCCTTCTCCCACGCGGCGCGATCGAAGGAATTCTGGATGCGCTTCACGAGGTGCTCGTTGTTTTGCTCCTCGATGTAGCGGCGCGTGAAGTCCGGCTCGACCGCGATCGGGCTCATGGCCTCGAGCGGCGTGGCGACGCCGAAGGTCTGGTCGATGAGCACGGAGTCTTCGTCGATGCGCTTGCCCTCGATCTCCGAGAAGCGCTGGCCGACCGGCTTGATGAAGCCGATGCGCCCGACGCGCTTTCGCAGCGCGGCGAAGAGGCCGAGCGCGGTCGTCGTCTTGCCGTCGTTTTGCTGCGTCGCGGCGATGAAGACGCGCGGCGTCGTCGTGTTCACGACGGAAGCTCGAAGCTCGAAGCTCGAAGCTCGAAACAAACGGATGCGGAAAAAATGGAAAGGGCGGAAACGGTCATTCGGATTTGCGGACGATTGCTCCGAAGATGCTGGTCAGTTCTTGGGCCTCCTGCACGAGGACTTGTCTCTTATCTTCGCCTTCGGGCTTCCCGCCTGCATCGAGCAATCGCAGAAAGTAGTGGCTCTCCTTGGCTTCCTTGCGGCTGATCTTTATCCGCATGACAAAGTCCTTTTTGCTCAACGCCTCGTTGGCCTCAATGTAGTTGGCGCCCACCGATCCCGACGCGCGGACCAGTTGTTTCACGTCTTCAATGTTCGAAATGGTGCGCGGCAATGCTTTGACGAATGCACGAACCTCCTTTGCGAAAGCAAACGTCCGCTCCGCCAAATCGTAAGGCTTATCGTTTTCTTCCATTCGAAAATTCTGATCGCCGCTTGTTTCGAACTTCGGGTTTCGAGCTTCGAGCTTACTCAGGATACAGCTTCCGATACTCGACCGCCTGCACGCCGAGGATCGCCGCCACCGCGAGGATGTCGTCCTCGGTGCTGCCGCGCGACATCTCCGCGCAGGGCTTGGAAAGGCCGAGCAGGATCTGGCCGTAGGCGTCGGCGCCGGCGAGGTATTGCACGAGCTTCGCGCCGATGTTGCCGGAGTTCAGGTCGGGGAAGACGAGCACGTTGGCCTTGCCGGCGACTAGCGAGGTGGGCGCTTTTTTCTCGGCGAGATCGGAGAGCAGCGCGGTGTCGGCCTGGAGTTCGCCGTCGATCTCCATCTCCATGCCCGACTTCTGCGCGCGCTGACGGGCGAGCGCGGTGGCGGCGGCGATCTTCTGCGGCGAGGCGAGCGACGAGCTGCCCTTGGTCGAAAAGCTCAGCAACGCGACGCGCGGTTTTTGCCCGGTGAGCTGGCGGCAGAGTTTGCCGCTCTCGATCGCGATCTCGGCGAGCTGCTCCACGCTCGGCTCGGGGATGACCGCGCAGTCCGCGAAGCACATCACGCCGCGCTCGCCGTAGCGTTTGTTGGTAAGGTCGAGCATCATGCAGCTCGAGATGCTGCTCACGCCGGGCTGCGGTTTGATGAGCTGGATGAGCGGCCGCAGCGCGCTCGACGCCGTCTCGCTCGCGCCGGTCACGAGGCCATCGACCTGCCCGTTCTGGACCATCATCGCGCCGAAGTAATCCGGACGGAGCAACATCTCGCGCGCGGCTTTCGGCCCGAGGTCGCGGTAGCGCTTGAGCTTCTCGAGATACTTGATGAACGGCGTGAGGTCGTCCGCCGTCGCGGGGTCGAGGATCAGCACGTGGTCGAGGCTGGTCTTTTGTTTCGCGGCGGCTTTCTCGATCGCGGCCTTGTCGCCGAGCAGGACGGGGATGCCCAGCTTGAGCGTGACGAAGCGCTCCGCGGCGTGGAGCACGCGCGGCTCGGCGCCTTCGGGGAAGACGATCCGCTTCGGGTGGCGCTGGAGCTTTTGGAAGACCGATTCGATGAATCGCATGAGGCGCGGAAGGTGGAGGGGGGAAGGGCGGGTGTCGAGCGCGGAGCGCTCCGCAGCCGACTCTTAATCTTAATCGTAATCCTAATCTTACTCTGCTCCCGTGAGCGGCCGACACGGGGATTAAGATTAAGATCAAGATTAGGATTAAGAACACCGCCCATGCTCTCCGCCTTCGCCGACTACCACGTCCACACCCCGCTCTGCCATCACGCGAAGGGCTGGCCCTCCGACTTCGCAAGACGCGCCGTCGAGCTCGGCCTCGGCGAGCTGGGCTTCGCGGACCACAACCCCATGCCCGTGCAGTTCGACAACTGGCGCATGAGCATCGACGACCTGCCACGCTACCTCGACTCGGTCGCGGAGGCGCGCGCGCAGTTCCCACAGCTCCGCATCAAGCTCGGCCTCGAGTGCGACTTCATCGCCGGGCACGAAGCGTGGATCGAAAAGCTCGCCGGCATGGCGAAGTGGGACTTCTTCATCGGCTCCGTGCATTATCTACCCGGCGCGGACTGGGCCGTGGACGATCCGCAGCACATGAGCCGCTTTCGCGGCGGCGCGATCGAGGACATCTGGGCTTCCTACTGGCGCGCCTACGCCGCCGCGATCCGCAGCGGGCTTTACGATTTCGTCGCGCACCCGGATCTGCCGAAGAAGTTCGGATTCCGTCCGCCGGGCGATCTGCGGCATTTCTATGAGCCGGTCATCGCCGCGCTCGCGGAGACGGGCACCGCGTTCGAGATCAACACCGCCGGCCTGCGAAAGACCTGCGCCGAGCTGTATCCCGCCGCTGATTTCCTCGCCCTCGCCGCCGAGGCGAAGGTGCCGCTGCTCATCAACTCCGACTCGCACGACCCCGCCGAGTTGTGCTCCGGCTACGCCGAAGCCGTGGCCGCCGCGCGCGGAGCGGGCTTCACGCACACCGCGCGGTTCACGCAGCGCGAGTGCTCGCTGGTGCCGCTGCCGTGAAGCTGCTCGCGCGCGGCCACGCGATCGAGTTCCCCCGCCGCCCGCTCATCATGGGCATCGTGAATCTCTCCACCGATTCCTTTTCCGGCGACGGGCTCGACGACATCGGTGCCGCAGTGGAAAAGGCGCGCGCGCTCGTGGCGGAGGGCGCGGACATCATCGACGTGGGCGCCGAGAGCGCGCGGACCAATCGCGGGCCGATCAGCGAGGCGGAGGAGATCGACCGGCTGTGCGCCTTCGTGCGGCAGTGGGATGGCCCGCTCCTCTCCATCAATACCTGGCGCCCCGCCGTCGCCCGCGCGGTGCTGCGCGAAGGCGGCGACATCTTGAACGACATCGGCGGCCTGCCCACCGACGAAAACGCGCGCATCTGCGCCGAGGCGGGCGCGGCGCTGGTCATCATGCACACGGTCGGCGCGCCGAAGGTCGCGCATACGCACGTCGGGTATCGCGACGTGATGGACGCGATGGACGAGTTCTTCGCGGAGAAGATCGCGCTGGCCGTGGCGGCGGGGCTGCCGCGCGAGGCGATCGTGCTCGATCCCGGCATCGACTTCGCCAAGCAGCGCGACGACAACCTGCGCATCTACCGCGAGCTGTCGCGGCTGCACCGGTTCGAGCGGCCCATCCTGCTGCCCGTCTCGCGCAAGACCGTCATCGGCGACGTGCTCGGCGTGCCGGCGCCGGAGCGCGACGCGGGCACGGTGGCCTGCCTCGTGGCCGGGATGGTGCGCGGGGCGCAAATCTTCCGCGTCCACAATGTTCGGGCGGCGGCGCAGGCGGTGCGAATCGTCGAAGCGGTTGCGACACCCGAAGCGTGATGCAGCGAGGTGACTTCCAAGGAGCGGCGGCGTCCCGCCGCCGACCCATCCCGCCTGCGCCGGAGGCGCTCATCCATTGAGGGACGATGGCGGGCTTCGCCCGTGCCGTTTCGTCGGCGGCGGGACGCACGCCGCTCCTTGGGATGTGCCGCGCTGCCGCCCCTCCGATCGCGCCCTAATCTTTCGACAGCACTCCGCTTTCACACCGTTCACTCATCCTCATGCGCCTCCTCGTTTTCTGCCTCGCTCTCCTCGCCCTGCTCACCGCGCCCGCCTTCGCCCAAAAGAAGAAGAACGAACAACTGCCCGCCCGCACCGAGGCGGAGATATTGAAGACCGTCACCCTGCCCGAAGGCTACGAAGCGACCGTCTTCGCCCTGCCCCCGATGGGCGGCTACCCGACCAGCGTCAGCGCCGCCATCGACGGCACCATCTTCGTGGCCATCGATGAAAACGGCTCGCTCGGCCGGGACCGCAATCCCGCGTCCATCCCGTCCGATCCGTCCATCCGCACCCCCGGCAAAGTCGTCCGCATGCGCGACACCGACGGCGACGGGCGCGCGGATGAGTTCAAGACCTTCTGCGAAGTCGAGAGCCCGCGCGGCGTGATCTGGGATGGCGTCCCGACTTCCTCTCCCTCTCCTTCTCCATCTTCATCTCCCTCTGTTTCCCCATCCTCCTCCCCCTCTCCTTCTCCATCTTCATCTCCCTCTGCTTCCCCGGAGGCCCGCGCGGAGAAGGAGAAGGGGATGAGGAAGGAGAAGGCGAGTGAGCGCTTCGCGCTCCCCGGCACCCTCTACGTCATGCACCCGCCGAACCTCACCGCTTACACCGACACCGACGGCGACGGCCGCTCCGACAAGCAGGAGGACATCCTCACCGGCCTCGGCTTCGACCTCGCCTTCCGCGGCGCCGATCACACCACCAACGGCTGCCGGCTCGCGATCGACGGCTTCATCTACATCGCGGTGGGCGACTACGGCTTCACCAAAGCCGTGGCGAAAGACGGGACGACGCTGAGCATGCGCGGCGGCGGCATCGTGCGCATCCGGCCCGATGGCACCGGCTTCGAGATCATCTCGCACGGCCAGCGCAATATCTACGACGTGGCCGTCTCGCCCACGCTCGATCTCTTCACGCGCGACAACACCAACGACGGCGGCGGCTGGAATGTGCGCCTGAGCTTCGTCCCGCCCGGCGCGCACATGGGCTATCCGTTCCTGTTCAAAAACTTCGCCGAGGACATGCTCCAGCCGCTCGCCGATCTCGGCGGCGGCAGCCCCTGCGGCGCGCTCTGGCTCGATGAACCGGGCCTGCCGAAGGGGCTTTTCACCGTCGAGTGGGGCGCGGGCGGGATCATGTATCACGACGACCTCGTGCCCGACGGCGCCGGGTGGAAAGTGGCCGCGCCCGCTGGCGGCGTGGACCCGGCATCGACGCACAAGCGTCCGCCCGTGAAGCAGAACAAATGGATCGCCATGACCCGCCCGACCGACATGGACGTGGACGCGACCGGCGCGCTGTTCATCACGAGCTGGGAAGGCGCGACGTTCAACTACAACGGGCCGAACGCGGGGTATGTGCTGCGGGTGGTGAAGAAGGACGCGCCGCGCGGGGTGGTGCCGGATTTGGGGAAAGCGAGCGACATCGACTTCATCAAGATTCTGACTTCCGAAAGTTCAGCACTCCGTGCAGCCGCTCAACGCGAACTCCTTCGACGCAAGATGCAGCCGGCGATAGCGCTGAGGGTCTTCGCAAATGCCGTTGATCCAAAGGACGCCCCCCAACTGCAACGCCCTGAAGCCGGAGGAAGACGAGAACCGTTCGCGTTGCCAGTCCGTGTCGCAGCTCTCGAAACCGCTCTTCAATTTGCGGGTGCTCAAGGAATTGCTGCCGGCCTTCCTTCGTTCACTCGCGACGAGAACATGCGCGAACAGGTCGTTCGAGCCCTCGGCAACGACGCGCGAGTCGGCGGACAATTCCCTACCAAGCTACTCATCGAGGCTCTCGCAGACAAAAACACTCGCGTCCGCGCCGCCGCGATCACCGCGCTGCGCCGTCTGCACAAGACCGACGCCGCACCTCCCATCCTCCCGCTCGTCGCCGATGCCGACCCGGTCGTCGCGCACCTCGCCGTGCGGGCGCTCAGCGAATTGAAGGCCGTGCAGCCGTGCCTCGCCGCGCTCGATTCCACCGACGCGAAGGTCCAGCCCGGCGCCCTCCGCGCGCTCTACGGCATCTACGATCCCGCCGTCGTGGACGGCCTGCTTTCCCGTCTGCCCGACGCGAAAGGCGAGCTGCGCCGCGGCATCCTCAACGCCCTCTGCCGCCTCGCGAACCAGGACGCGCCTTACGAAAACCCGAGCGTGTGGTGGGGCACGCGGCCCGATACGAGCGGCCCGGTTTACCAGCCCATCGCGTGGAGCGAGACGCCGAAGATCACCGCCGCGCTCAAGACCGCCGTCGAGCAGTCGAACGCCGACGACGCGAAGTGGCTCGTGCAGCGGATGTATCAGACCAAGGTGAGCTTCCCCGGCCTCGTCGAACTCATGCTCGCCAACGCCGGCAGCGACACGCCCGCCAAGCTCGACGCGATCGAAGGCATGGTGCGCGCGGACAATTCGCTCCCCGCCGAAGCCGTCGCCGCGTTGCAAGCCATCGGCACCGGCGGCGACGCGCCCGATCTGCGCGTGCGCGCGCTGCGCGTGCTCCAGCGCTGCGCGGAAAACGGCAGCGTCTTCCCCGGCGCCGTCGCCGCCTTCGCCCCGCTCGCGGGGCACGACCTCGGCGACGCGAAGCTCACCGCCGCGTTCGAGGACTTCACCCGCGGCGCGCACAACGGAAAATGGGTCGGCGACTACGCGAAGATGCTCGAGGGCGCCGACGCCCCGAAGCGCCAGCTCGCCGCGACGGTGCTCGTGAATCTTTCCACCAGCCGCGTCGGGAAGGAGCAGGACCGCGATGCCGCGAAGAAGGCCGTGGAGAAAGGCTTCGCGAAGCCCGAGCCCGCCGCCGCGCTGCTCGCCGCCATCGCCCGCACCGGCGCGAAGCCTTACGCGGAGCAGGTGAAGGCGAAGCTGAACGACCCGAACAACGCCGTGGCCGAAGCCGCTCTCTTCGCCTTCCAAAAACTCGGCGGCGGCACCGCGCCGGCGAAGACGATCGGCGAGATGAAATACGAGGAGGTCTTCGCCGCCGTGCAGAAAGGCGGGGACGCGAAGGCGGGCGGTGAGATGTTTCTCAAAGCCGGCTGCATCGCCTGCCACACCATCACCGCCGACGAGCCGCCGAAAGGCCCGGTGCTGAGCGCCGCGGCGAAGATCTACGACCGCGCCGCGCTGACCGAATCGCTGCTCAAGCCGAGCGCGAAGCTCGCGCAGGGCTTCGAGAGCGTGTGGATCAAGACGAAGAAAGGCGAGCAGCTTGAAGGCTTCGTGACGCGCGAAGGCGGCGACAATCTCGACCTGCGCAACATCGCCGGCCAGACAGTGCTCGTGGAGAAAGCCGACATCGCCGAGCGCGGCCATCGCGACATTTCCATGATGCCCGAAGGTCTGCTAAACGCCTTCACCCCCGCCGAGCTGGCCGACCTGCTCGCGTGGATGGAGTCGCTGAAGTGACCAAGGAGGGGCAGCGTCTCGCCGCCCTGAGCCGCGATAGCGGCTCCCTTTGGAGCCCCTTTGGGGCTCAGGGCGGCGAGACGCCGCCCCTCCTTGCTTGCGTCATGCGCTAGCGTGTCCGCTTTCACCTCGTGCCCGACTCTCATCCCACCGCTCCACGCTGGAAACTCGCGACGCTCTTTTTCCTGAGCGGCGCGGCGCTGGGAATGTGGAATGTGAACTTCGGCAACGTGCTCCGAACGCACGGGCTCGAGCACATCATCGGCTACGCTTATGCGTGCAGCGGCATCGCCGCCTTCATCTCGCCGCTCGCCGTCGGCGCGCTGGCCGATCAAGCCGTGTCGCCGCTGCGGCTCGTGCGCTGGCTGGCAATGATGACGGCGGGCGCGCTCGTGCTGATGTTCACCGCGATCGAGCGCGGCTGGGGCGTGGGGCCGGTGCTCGCGCTGGCGCTGGTGCAGGCGATCTGCGCGGCGCCGCTCTTCGGATTATGCACGAGCATCGTCATGGCCGAGCTGCGCGATGCGGGCCGCGAGTTCGGGCCGCTGCGCTCGCTCGCGACCTTTGGCTGGATGGCCGCGGGCTGGATCGTGAGCTTCGTCCTGAATGCGGACGCCTCCACGGTGAGCGGCTACGCGGGCGCCGTCGCATGGATCGTGACCGCGCTTTTCACCTACGCGCTGCCCGCGCTCCCGCCGACCGCGCGCACCGGCCCGCGCGATGCATTCGGCTTCTCCGCGCTCGCGCTCTTCCGCGATCCGAATCACCGCGTCGTCTTCCTCGCCGCCGCGCTCTACAACATCCCGATGGCGGCGTTCTATCCGTTCACGCCGATCCATCTCACGCATCTCGGCGTGGACCACGCGACGGCGGTAATGGGCATCGGGCAGATCAGCGAACTCATCTCGATGTTCCTGCTCGCCGGGCTCATCGCGCGGCTGCGGCTCAAGCGCGTTTTCCTCGTCGGTGTCGGCTTCGGCGTGCTGCGCTTTGCGCTGTGCGCGCTCGACACGAAGGCGTGGCTGATCGCCGGCATCGCGCTGCACGGCTTCGCGTTCACGCTGTTTTTCATCACCGCGCAGATCTACCTCGAGCAGCGCGTCGATCCCGCGATGCGCGCGCGGGCGCAGGCGCTTTTCAGCGTGATGCTCACGGGCGTCGGCAGCTTCATCGGCTTCCTCAGCAATGGCTGGTGGCGCAACGCGTGTGCGACACCGCTCGGCACGGACTGGCCGCGCTTCTGGTTCGGCGTCAGCGGCGCGGCGGCGCTCGTCGGCGTGTGGTTCGCCGTGAGCTACCGCGGGCGGAAGTCGGAGTGACGAATCCGTGAGCGGCGCCGCATCGCGACGAACGCGAGCGCGATCAGCGCGACAACGATGGCGATCGGGATGGTCGGCGTGCGCCGCGCGGGCGGCGTCTCCGCGGTCGGCGCGATGCGGATGATCTCGAGCTGCGGCGTGGTGTCCACCGGCGACCAGTTCGCGGCGACGAGCAGGTCGATGCCGGGATTCTGATCCTTCACTTCGCACGAACACGCGCCGCAGAGATACGTCGAGTGTTCGATGACGTTGCCCTTGTGAATGCCCGCGCCGACGAGCGGTTCGAGCGTGCGGCCCCGGCCGAAAACGGGAAAGGCCATCGGCTCGCCCGCGAGACCGCCGAGGTCGGGCTCCATGTGCGTGAGCATGGCGAGCAGCACGACCTCCGCCGGATCGTCGCGCCGCACGCGCAGCGTGGAGAAGCTGATCTTCAACGGCAAATCGGTGCGAAGCACGTCCGCCTGCTCGTTGACGCGCGTGCCCGACTTCACCGCCGCTTGTGTCACGACGCCATCGGGCAGCTTGAGCGATCCTGCCGCTTCCTCGAGCGACTGCGCGAGCGCCGCGAACGCCGCGTCGTCCTTCGCGCGGTCGCCGCTTTCCACGAGCACCCAGATCGCGGACTCGCCGGCGAGCAAGCGCTGGCGCAGCTCCTGTCGCGCAGGCGAATCGACGAGGCGCCGCACATTCTCGTCGTTCAGCGGCACCTGCCAGATCGGCTTCCCGGCAGCGTCGCGGAGCTTGTTCGGGTAATGCAGCGCGAGCTGCGCGGGGCTGCTCGATCCGGGTGCCTCGACCTGCACCTCGATGTTCGCCGGATTCACCGCATCGCCCGGCGCAGCGCGCAAAGCCTCGACGAGTTTTTTCTCCGAATCCGTCAGTCCGCCTCCGGAAGGCGTGACGGAGACGAGATACTCCGCCGGCGCCCACCGCTCGAGCGCGTAACGAAAGACCGGGACCTGACACGCGAGCGCGACGACGATGCCAGACAAGCAAAGGACGATGAAGATCGGAGTGGGAGAAAGGCGGGAGCGGCCCATAAGCGAAGTGGTTCTCAACCACGAAGCACACGAAGGCCACGAAGATTAGACCTCCACCTTCGTGTCCTTCGTGGCGAGAACACGGCAAAGGTTTCGCCACAGCGCAGGTAGGCGCTGCACACTTCCCCCGTGAGACTCCCGCTCCTTCTCCTCATCCTCTCCGGCCTCGCGAACGCCGCCGACTGGCCGATGTGGCGCGCCGACGCTGGCCGCACCGCGACAATCGCCGACGCACTGCCGGAAAACCTGCGCGTGCTCTGGTCGCGCGAACTCCCGCCTCTCACGCCCGCTTATCGCGACACGCGGCTGCAATTCGATCGCGGCTACGAGCCGGTCGTGCTCGGCAAGCGGCTCTTCGTCGCGTCGTCGCGCGAGGATTGCGTGATGGCGTTCGACACCGACACCGGCGCGGAGCTGTGGCGCGCGCACGCGGATGGGCCGGTCCGCTTCGCGCCCGTCGCGGGCGATGGGCGCGTGATCTTCGGCTCCGACGACGGAGTGGTGCGCTGCGTCGCCGCGGACACGGGGCGGCTGGTGTGGGAAAAGCGCGCGGTGCCGAACGATCGGCAGCTCATCGGAAATGAGCGGCTCATCTCCGTGTGGCCGGTGCGCGGTGGGCCGGTGCTGCGCGAGGGGCGCGTCTATTTCGCCGCAGGCGTGTGGCCGCTGGAGGGCGTGTTCATTTACTGCCTCGACGCGGCGACCGGGCGCGTCGTGTGGCTGAACGATCGCACCGGCTACATCTACGGCGTGCATCCGCACAATGCCGAGGCGTTCGGCGGCATCGCGCCGCAGGGCTATCTGCTCATCGACGACGGCGACCTCATCGTGCCGAGCAGCTCGGCGTATCCCGCGCGATTCGATCTCGCGACCGGCGCGCTGAAGGAGTTTGCGCTGCCCGCTGCGGGCCGGCTGCCGGGCGGATGGTTCGCGTCCACGCCCGAGGCGAAGGAAGCGCAGAAGCTCAAGCGGCGCGGGCTGATCTTCGACAGCGAAGTCAACGCGAAGCGGCACGAGGACAAGCCGTGGCAGAAGGGCGACGAGGGCGTGCGGCGCAGCTTCCGCGCGGGCGAACGCGAGTGGAGTTTCGACGAGGCGTTCCCTGGCGTGTCGGGCAAAGTCCACAGCGTCATCGCGGCGGATGGGAAGTGCTTTGTCGTGACCGAGGAAGGCCGGCTCACCGCGCTCGGCGCGGAAGCAGGTGAAGCGAAGCACTGGAAGCGCGAGCGCGTCGCGCCGAAGACCGATGACCAGTTCGCCGAGAAGGTGCTGAACGCGTCCGGCGCGGAGCGCGGATACGCGGTGGTCATCGGATTGGGTGAGTCGGGCTTTCTCGAGACGCTGGCTGAGCGCGGCCAGCTCAGGATTCTCGCCATCGCGCCGAAAGTCGCCGACGCGCGAAAGCGACTCGCGTCCGCGCATCTCTACGGCCAGCGCGTCGCGGTGCGCGAAGCCGCACACGGCTTGCCGCCCTACTTCGCAAACCTCATCGCGTTCGCGCCCGACGCCGCGCTGCCCGACGCCGCGGCGCTGGAAAAAATGTATGCGTGGCTGCGGCCTTACGGCGGGCAGATGGTTGGCCCGGCGGCGCTGCTCGCGATTGCGGAGAAGGCAAAACTTCCGCGCGCGAGCGCGAAGCTGCACGCGAACGGACTCGCCGTGATCACGCGCGAAGGCGCGCTCGAAGGCAGCACGAACTACAACGCCGACTGGACCTCGAGCGACGACGCGCTCGTGAAGGCGCCGCTCGGCGTGCTGTGGTTTGGCGACATGGTCAGCAACTTCAAGCGCTCGCCGCAGCCGCGGATTCTCGATGGTGTGATGATCACCTCCGACAAGGACTGGCTCGACGCGTCCACTCGCAAGGGTGCGGTCGATTACCGGCTGCTGCCGCCTGTCTTCAGCGATGTCTATACGGGCCGCGTGCTCGACGATTACGAGGCCGCGGACTTGCGGACGCGCTTTGCAAAAACGGATCTGCAAACGATCCAGCCCAGCCAATACCGACCGCCGCAGCAAAAGAACGACTGGAAGCCCGACGCGCCGAAAGCCGGCATGCGCGTGAACCCGCTCACCGGCGAAGAAGAGCCGCGCGTCTTCCCGAAGAGCTACGGCTGCGACGGCGGCTTCGACTACGGCTCGATCTACACGATGCGCTCGGGCACCGCGGCGTTTTACGACAAGCGGCTCGACAGCGGCACCATCCACATCAGCGGTCCGCGCTCCGGCTGCACGAACAGCATCGTTCCCGCGAACGGCATCCTGAGCGTGCCGTATTTTTACGAAGGCTGCACATGCAGCTACCCGCTGCCGATGGCGCTCGCGCTCGTGAGCCTGCCGCCGACGTTCGAGCAATGGACCTCGTGGGGCACCGTGCCCGCCGCCGCGCTCGCGGGGAAGATCGAGCGCATCGGCATCAACTTCGGCGCGCCCGGCGATCGCAAAACCGACGACGGCACGCTGTGGCTCGATCACCCGTCCGTCGGCGGTCCGTCGCCCGAGATCGCTGTGCGCACCGAGCCCGCGGCGCCGGACGTGTATTATCATCACTCCGTCTGGATCGAAGGCGGCGAAGGCTGGCCGTGGGTCGCGGCGTCGGGCGTGCGCGGTCTGCGCAGTGCGACGATCTCGGGTTTGAAGCCGGGCACTTACACCGTGCGGCTCGTCTTTGCGGAACCGGATGTCGCGAGCGGACGAGTTTTCGACGTGCGCGTGCAGGACCGCGTGGCGCTGGAGAGGCTCGACGTGTTCACCGAGTCCGGCGGCGCGATGCGCGTGCTCACGAAGACGATTCCGAACGTCGCCGTGACCGACGGCGCGCTCACGATCGCGCTCACCGCGCGCGACGGAGCGACGATCCTCGGCGGTATCGAAATCATCCGCGAAGGTCTCCCCATCGCTCCGCTCCCATCGTCCGCCCGCGTCCCCGGGCGGCAGTGATTCCATTTGCCGCCGTTACAGCCGCGCGCCAGTTTGCCAGTCCAATGACACTTACTGAAAAGCTGCTCGCACGCTCCGGTGGACAGGCGCACGTCGCGCCGGGGGACAACGTGTGGGTGAATGTCGATGTGCTGATGACCCACGACGTGTGCGGGCCGGGAACGATCGGCGTCTTCAAGCGCGAGTTCGGAAAGGACGCGAAGGTGTGGGACCGGAAGAAGGTCGTCATCATCCCCGACCACTACATTTTCACCGCCGACTCGATGTCGAATCGCAACGTCGATATCCTGCGCGACTTCGTGCGCGTGCAGGGGCTGCCGTATTTCTACGACGTGATCGACGACCCGAACGGGCACTGGAAATTCGACGCATCGAAGGGGCTGCACGATCGCCAGCACGGGGACAACTACACGGGCGTCTGCCACACGACGCTGCCTTGGAAAGGCCATCTACGACCGGGTGAAGTGCTCGTCGGCACCGACTCGCACACGTGCATGGCGGGCGCGTTCAACCAATTCGCCACCGGCATCGGCAACACCGACGCGGGCTTCGTGCTCGGCACGGGGAAGATCCTGCTGAAGGTGCCGGAGACGATGCGCTTTTACCTCGAGGGCGAACTACCCGCGGGCGTGATGGCGAAGGACGTGATCCTGCACGTGATCGGCGACATCGGCTTCGACGGCGCGACCTATCGCGCGATGCAGTGGGAAGGCCCCGGCGTGAACTCGATGAACATGGACGACCGCATGACGATCGCGAACATGGCGATCGAGGCCGGCGCCAAGAATGGCATCTTCCCCTACGACGAAAAGACCGGCGAATACGTGCGCGAGCGCGTCGCCGAGAACGGCACGAAGAGCGAGTTCGAGCCTGTCGAGATCGATCGCGAGCAGTCGTTTTGCTACGACAAGACCTACGATCTCACGAAGCTCGAGCCGACCGTCGCGTGCCATCCCGATCCGGGCCAGCGCAAGACCGCGCGCGAGCTGAAGGACGTGACGCTCGATCGCGCCTACATCGGCTCCTGCACCGGCGGCAAGACGAGCGACTTCCTCGCCTTCGCCCACATCGTGAAAGGCCAGACGGTGAAGATCGACACCTTCGGCGTGCCAGCGACGACGAAGGTCGTGCGCGAGCTGAAGGACACGATGTGGGAGGGCAAGAGCGTGTGGTCCATCCTCGAAAGCGCCGGCGTCCGCATGACGGAAAACGCTTCGTGTGCCGCTTGTCTCGGCGGTCCGGTCGATACCTTCGGCCGCCTCAACACGCCGATGAAATGCATCTCCGCGACGAACCGGAATTTTCCCGGCCGCATGGGGAACAAGGAATCGCAGGTTTTCCTCGCGTCGCCTTACACGGTCGCGGCGAGCGCGCTCACCGGCCACATCACCGACCCGCGCGAATACGTCTGAAGGAGCGCAGGCGTCCCCGCCGGCCACCCGCCAGCGCGCGCAGCGCCCATCTCGGCCCGACGAGGCAAAGTATGATGCTTCGCATTGCCGTGTTGTGGCCGGCGGGGACGCCAGCGCTCCATGCCGCTACCGATCTTCCTCTCGCGCGCCGCGCGAAATCACCGTCGCGATCACGAGGTCGCCGGTGACGTTCAGCACGGTGCGGCACATGTCGAGGAAGCGGTCGATGCCGAGGATGATCGCGATGGAGGCGGCGGGCACATTGATTGTCATCAGCACGCCGACGACCAGCGGCAGCGAGCCGCCGGGCACGCCGGCAGTGCCGACGCCTGCGAGGATGCACATGAGCGCGACGACGAACTGCTGCGCTAGCGAGAGCTCGACGCCGAAGACCTGCGCGAGGAAGAGGACCGTCACGCCTTCGTAGAGCGCGGTGCCGTTCTGGTTCGCGCTCGCGCCGACCGTCAGCACGAAGCGCGAGATTTTCGGCGGCAGTTTCAGTTCCGTCTCGGCGACGCGCAGCGAGACGGGGAGCGTCGCATTGCTCGATGACGTGCCGAACGCGGTGACTATCGCCTCGCGAATCTCGCGGAAGAACACACGCGGCGATTTTCCGCCGAGCACTTTCACAACGACGGCATAGACGCCGAACTGGTGCAGCGCCATGCCGCCCACTACGACGAGGAAATACGCGAGCAGCGAGTGGAGCAGCTCCCAGCCGGTGGTCGCCATGAGCGAGAAGCTCAGGCACGCGACGCAGACCGGCGCGAGCACCATGGCGAAGTCGATGATCTGGAGGCAGACGCGGAAGATCGCGTCGAGCACGTTGCGCAGCGGCGCCTCGGTGCCGGCGGGGAGCATCGTCATGGCCACGCCGATGAAGAGGCTGAAGATCATCACGCCAATGAGGCCGCCGTTGGCCTTGTCGGGATTGAAGGCGTTGACCGATTCCTCGAGCGGATTGACGGGGATGAGATCGAGCAGCGTCTGCGAAAGCGGTTTCGCGGACTCGGCGGCTTTGATTTTGTCTCCCGCCTGCTCGGTGTAGGCGGCGATGAGTTTGTCGCGCACTTCGGGCGGGATGCGTTTGCCGGGCGCGAAGACATTCACCAGCGTGAGCCCAAGCACGACGCTGAAGCCGGAGAGCAGCAGCGTCATCGCGACCGCGCGCAATCCGACGCGGCCGAGTCGGCGCGGGTCTCCCAATTCCACCACGCCGAGCACGATGGCCGAGATGATCAGCGGCACGACGACCATGAAAATGATCCGCAGGAAAATCGAGCCGATCGGCTTGATGACATCGGTCACGGCGGCAGTGAGCGCCGGGCCGCTGAACCAGACCTGCGCGATCACGCCTGCCACGGCACCGACGACGAGGCCGATGAGAATCCAAAGCGAACGGCGGGAATTGTGGGCGGCACTCATCGGTCCGTAGAGCAGCGGGACGGCGGACGCGCGGCAAGCGGGAAGTAGCGCGGAGTTGCCCGCGAGGCGCTTTCGGGCGAGCAGGTGGGGTTCATGAACTCCCGATCCCTCGCTGTCATCGTGCCGGTCCTCGCCGCGCTACTCGGGGCGTGCGCATCGGGGCCGGATGTTCCGCCGGGGACGGCTTGCGAGATCACCGCGGCCCGCGCGCCGTTTTACAAGTTCGGGCCGGCACAGACTTTCGGCGCGGACGACATGCTCGCCGCCGGCACCCGCGTGACGCTGATCAAGCGGGCGATGGGTTTCAGCCGCGTGATGCAGAACAACGGCGTGACCGGCTACGTCTCGAACGACGACCTCCGCCCCGCCGCAGCGGAATCGACGCCCAAGCCGGGCAGCGTGGTGACGAACCGCAAGCTCGACAAGCTGTTCACCGGGCCGGCCAGGCGCAGCGCGGTGAAGCCGACGCCGGGCGATCCGCTTTTCGATGTGAACGATGTGCCGCTGCCGGTGAAGGAAGAGCCGCCCCCGGCACCGCCGCCGGAGAAGAAGCCGGAGCAGTGAGTTCCTACTCTTACTCATTTTCCGACTCTTACCCGGCGTGGAAAAACCGTTGGCGCGCTCGCGCCGGGTAAGAGTAAGCGTAGGAGCAAGAGTAAGAACCGAAGCCACCCATCATGCCCAACACCATCACCAGCCCGGTCTATGTCGTTCAGGACAACATCGACACCGACCAGATCATCCCCGCGCAATACCTCACGCTCGTGCCGACCATCGCCGAGGAATACGCGAAGCTCGGCAGCTACGCGATGATCGGCCTGCCCGACAGCCTCTACCCGGTGCGCTTCGTGCCCGAGGGGCAGACGAAGACCACGTTTCAGATCGTGATCGCGGGCCGCAACTACGGCTGCGGCAGCTCGCGCGAACACGCGCCGATCGCACTCGGCGCTGCGGGGGTGAAGGCGGTCATCGCCGAGAGCTACGCGCGCATTTTCTTCCGCAACTGCGTCGCCACCGGCGAACTCTACCCATACGACGCCAACGAACGGCTCTGCGACAAGATCAAGACCGGCGACGTGGCGACGCTCGACTTCGACGCGGACACGCTGACCGTCGGCGGCACGACGTATTCGCTCAAGCCGCTCGGCGCCGCGCGCCCGGTGATCGATGCCGGCGGCGTCTTTAATTACGCGCGCCAGAGCGGGATGATCCCGAGCGCTTGATTGAATTCACAGCCGCCAGAGCGAGCGGTGCGTGCCGAACTCGCTGATCTCGCCGGAGAATTTCCGCCCCACGTAAATCACGATCGCCACGACGCTGATGATCGTGCCGAGGAAGAGCGCGGCGACCAGCCAGCTCGGGATCGATGCGCCGACGTGGAGCGCGCGATAGAAGGTGCGCCATGAGTCGATCTTCGGGTCGGCGTGCAGGAAGATCTTCGTCGTCCACGCGACGAGGATGATGACGAAAATGAAAGCGTAGTTGCGCCGCAGCCGGCGGCCGATCGCCTCGAATCGCCCGATCTTGAACGACGGCAGGACGAGGTCGGCGCAGACGAGCTTCTGCCACTCGCCCTGGAGCATCGCGGTGTTTTGCGAGACGATGGGCACGAGGAAGTGCGCCTCGAGCATCCGCACGCGGGCGCGGAACGCGTCGTAGAAACGATAGCGCCTGGCCTCGATCCAGAGCAGTCCCCAGACGACGGCGAGGTTGAAGAAGAAGATGATGTGCGGAACTTCGCGGTTCGCGAAGGCGAAGCCGAACACCGCGGAGCTGAGCGTGATCGCCCACGAAGTCGTCACGTCGAGCCGCTGGCGCCAGATCATGATCCGGCCCAGCTCGCCGCGATAGAAATGCGACATCGCGTTGACGTAGGTCGGGTCGAAGCGGTTCGGCTTCGGCGGCTCGGGCACGGGCTGCGAATCGCTCATCGCCGCGGGCTCTCGCGCTTCATCAATTCCTCGCGCGCCTTCTCGAGCCGCGCGCGCTCGCCTGGGGACAGGCTGCCGATGCCGGACTTCGCGATCTTGTCGAGCAGCGCATCGACTTCCGCCATCGGCGCGTCCTCTTCCTCATCGGCGGCGGCCGGGTCGGGGAGCACGCGCAACTTCGGGCGCCTGCCGCCGAGCGGAAGACTCACACTCGGCAGCCGGAACTCACCGCCGTGCTGCACCCAGCGGATGTAGCCGAAGGCGACGCCGCACTCGACCCAAAGGAACGAGAGGCGGATCCAGTCACGCTGGCCGAGCAACATGAGCGAGCCGGCGATGAAGCACACGAAGGCGAACCATTTCAGCGGCACCCAGCCGAAGAGGTATTCGACGTTCGGATAGAGCACAGCGAAGCCGATGAGCATCGCGGCCATGATCTCGTAGTTGCCGAACTGCGTCGCCGGCACGCCGAGCGCGGACCACAGCACGCAGACGAGCGGCTGCGCTGCGAGTAGCAGCACGAACAGCGTGCTGAAGCGCTGCCGACCGATGTGCTTCTCGATCTCCACGCCCCAGACGTAAAAGCACATCAACCCGAGCGGCGTGAAGAAGCTCATGCGATCCGCGAACGCGTAGGTGAGCGGCGTCCAGATCCGGCCATCCATGAATGCCGCAGTGCTGAACGCGAACGGCGCGGGATAATTTCCGATGCCGAGGATCGCGCACACGATCACGCCGAAAGCGAGCGCGGCAGTGAGCACGCCGGTGAGATAAACGGGCACCCGATTCCACCAGGTGATCGGTTGGGTGTCGTGAAAGCTTTGCCCGTAGCTCATGCGTGTGAGCATTGGTAAGCGCGTTCTTCGCGCGCGGCAATCGCGCAGGCGATGGGCACGTCCCGACAATCTCCGCCTCTTGTCACTCGCCACGCCGCCTCTAAACTCCCCGCCTTATGGCAACCTACGGCACCACCGCTCCGACCAACAAGGCGCTCGTCGATTGGGTCGAAACCTACCGTCTTCACTGCCAGCCGGACCGCGTGTTCTGGGTCGATGGCTCCGAGGCTGAGAAGGAATACCTGCTCGGCGAGGCCGTGCTCACCGGCGTGCTCACCGCGCTGAACCAGGAAAAGCTCCCCGGCTGCTACTTCCACCGCTCGAACCCGAACGACGTCGCCCGCGTCGAGCAATGCACCTTCATCTGCGCGCTCACCAAAGCCGGCGCCGGTCCGAACAACAACTGGGCGCCGCCGCGCGAGATGTATGACAAGCTCAGCGGCCTGCTCGCGGGCGCGATGAAGGGCCGCACGATGTATGTCGTGCCTTATCTCATGGGCCCGCCCGGCTCGCCGATGAGCAAGGTCGGCATCGAGATCACCGACTCGATTTACGTCGTGCTGAATATGCGCATCATGTCGCGCATGGGCCGCATCGCGCTCGATCACCTCGGCGACAGCGACGACTTCAACCGCGGCGTCCACAGCACGCTCGACTGCAATCCCGAGCGCCGCTTCATCTGCCACTTTCCGCAGGACAACACGATCATCTCCGTCGGCTCCGGCTACGGCGGCAATGTGCTGCTCGGGAAAAAATGCCTCGCGCTGCGCATCGGCAGTTACCTCGGGCGGCAGCAGGGCTGGATGGCCGAGCACATGTTGATCCTCTGCGTCGAGTCGCCCGATGGCGAAAAGACTTACGTCGCCGCGGCCTTCCCGAGCGCATGCGGCAAGACGAACTTCGCGATGCTCATCCCGCCGAAAGCCTTCGCCGGCTGGAAGGTCACGACCATCGGCGACGACATCGCATGGATGAAGCCGGGGCCCGATGGCCGGCTCTACGCGATCAATCCCGAGGCCGGTTACTTCGGCGTCGCGCCGGGGACGAACCGCAAATCCAACCCGAACGCGATGGCGTCGATCGCCCGCGACACGATCTACACGAACGTCGCGCTCGCGCCCGACGGCACCGTGTGGTGGGAAGGCCACGACGATCCGCCGCCCGCCGGGCTGCTCGATTGGAAGGGCAACCCGTGGTCGCCCGACTCCGGCAGCGCCGCCGCGCACCCGAACAGCCGCTTCACCGCGCCGATGCGCAACAATCCCGTGCTCGCGTCGGAAGCCGAGGACCCGCACGGCGTGCCGATCAGCGCGATCATCTTCGGAGGCCGCCGCGCGACGACGATGCCGCTCATCTTCCAGTCCTTCAACTGGACCCACGGCGTCTATCTCGGCGCGACGATGGGCAGCGAGATGACCGCCGCCGCCGCCGGCACCATCGGCCAGGTGCGGCGCGACCCGATGGCGATGCTGCCCTTCTGCGGCTACCACATGGGCGACTACTTCAACCACTGGCTCGGCATCCGCCGCGAGATCGACGACCCGCCGCGCATCTTCCACGTGAACTGGTTCCGCAAGGACGGCGACGACAAGTTCCTCTGGCCCGGCTTCGGCGAAAACTTCCGCGTGCTCAAATGGATCACCGACCGCTGCCACGGCCGCGGCAAGGCGCACGAGACGCCGATCGGCTGGATGCCGCGCTACGAGGAGTTCGACTGGACCGGGCTCGACTACCCGCGGGAAAAGTTCGACCAGTGCGTGAAGATCGACGCCGCCGAGTGGAACCGCGAGCTGCTCAGCCAGACCGAGCTTTTCCTCCAGCTCCACGACCGCCTGCCGAAGGAGCTGATCTTCCAGCGCGAGCTGCTGATCTCGCGGCTGTAGCTCAACTCGCGGGCGGCGGCGCGAGAGGGACGCCCTCGGCCTTGAGCACCTCGAAGACTTCCGCGAGCACGGTGCGGTAGTGCTGCGGGATGACGAGGTCGCGGTCTTCCTGCTCGAGCGCGGCGAAGTCCGCGTAGCACTCGGTGAGCTTGAGCGCGAGCAGCGTGCGGAGCTGGGTGTCGGGCGGAGGTTGTTCGCCGCTGAAGATGCCGGCGCTGGTCGCGCGGGCTTCGGCGTCGCCAGTGAGATCGTCGATGCGCACGGTCAGCTCGGCGATTCGGGCTTCGAGCTGCACGTTGAGGCGCGCGAGTTCTTCCGGGGTCGGCTCGCCGGCGATGATCGGCACGTCGGGTTTCTTGCGTTCCTGCCGGCGATCATCGTCGCGGGTGCGCGCTTTGCGGTCGGCGGCGTTGAGTTCATTTTTCAGCCAGACGATGTGTGCATCGAGCTGGCGCAGCGCGTCGCCGGCGTTGAATTGCGCGGACTTCGCCTGTGCGCCGCGGGGCTCGCGAGGCTCGCGCTGTTGTGAGCCGCGGCCTTCGCTCGGCTGAATGGTTTTTGAAACATAGACCGGGCGATCCTTGGGCCGGGACTCGTCGCCATCGTCGGAGGGGGTTTCATTTTGCTCGTCCGGCAGATCTTCGTCGTCGGTCTCGTCCGGCGCGCCCTTCGGGGCGTCGGGCTCGGCGGACTTGAGCGCGGCGAGGATGGGCTCGGGCGCGGTGGGCACTTCGTTGCGCAGGGACTCCGCCCATTTCGGGCTCCATCGCGCGACGGCTTTTGCGACGCTGGCGACGGCGACCGGGTCGAGTTCGGCGAGCCTGCCGGCGTCAGCGGCCCATTTCAGCACTCCGAGTGGCGTGACCGGGGGACCGCCGACGGTGAATGCCGCGATGACGGCGCAATGGACGAGCAACTCCGCGTCGGCGGGCTTGAGGTCGGCGAGCGGGATCAGCGCGATCCACGGCTTGCCTTTTCCGATGAGGACGCTGGCGAAATTCTGCGCGTCGCGCATCGGGATCTCGCCGGTGGTCTTGTCGCGGATGTCCTTGCACACGCCGACGATCAACCGCGTGCTGGCGGCGATGTCCGGCACTTTGAACATGCCGCGGGCGAGGCTGAGCCGGATGCGCCGGCCCGCTTCGGTCTCGTCGATGGTGAGGCTCTTGAGCAAGGCGGTCTTCGCGGTGGCCTTCAGGTCCGGCCACGCGGCGACGACGCCTTTGACGGTCGCGGACCAGCCGAGCCGGATCAGCAACGCAACGAGCGCCGCCGAATCATCGGTGCCGGCGAGAAGCGCGGCCCGGAGAAGTTGCGCGGCTCTTTCCTCATCGGGGGGAGGCAGGCGCTGCACGGAGGCGCGCTCGGCGAGTTCGGCGAGCGCGGCCGGGTCGGGCGCGATTTCTGGCGCGGGCGCGGCGGGCGCCGGCTCTGCGGGTGCGAGTTGATCCACGGGTGCGGTTTCTTCCATCGATGTATTTTGCGAGCGGCGAAACTCGCGCGGGTGCGGCGCAAGGGCGAGTCTTTTCGCGGCGACCCTGCCTTTCCGTGCGCTTGCAAGGTCGCGCGCGACTTTGCAATCTACGCCCCTTTCCCCGCCGTGACCGACCATCCGCCGGTTGAACCCTCCGAAGGTGTCTTCTATGTCGTCCGCCTGCCCGGCGGCTGGCAGCTCTGCACGTTTCGACACGATGAATACGGGCCGATCGGGCTGCCGGACTGCTGGGTGCAGGTGCTCGAACCGTTCATGAGCATCTGGCTGGCGCGCCTCGCGCAGGACGGTCCCGCCGCATTCAAAACGCACTACTCCGCGATCAACGACAAGCTCGGTTTGCTGGTCGCGGATTACGACGCGTTCCCGCGCGGCGAGGTTCGTCGCGGCGCGGATCGCAAACATTTCATCGTCCAGCACGGAGGCGAGATCGCGCGCACGATGCACATCCCGCGGCGCGAGATCGAGGAAGCCTTCGGCATCCAGGGCCACGCGAAGTGGGTCGAGGACGAGGCTTACGTTTCCGACCACCGGCACGCGCAGCGGCTGCGCGGGCTTTTCCAGATCGCGGATAAATGGGAGGACGCGGGCTGAGCGCAGGCCGCTACCCGCGCTTGGCGAGGAATTTGATCTGCGCGGCTTCCTTTTGGAGTTCCTCGAGCTTGAGCAGGACGGCGGTCTGTTTCTCGATCAGAGCCAGATTTGCAGCCTTCATGGCCTGGAGCTGCTGGAGCGTGCTTTTGGCGCCGGTGACGGTCTGACTGTGGACGCGCGCGCCGAAAGCGAGCGGGAGGACGAGGAGAAGGACGAGCAAGGATGAGCGGCACATGGGTTATTTGGCTTTGCCGCCGGCACGGCCGACGAAGATGCGGGCGACGCGGACTTCCTCGGCGATGAGGGCGACTTTTTCGTCGATCTTCGCCTGGTTTTCCGCGACGAGGGTCTGCTGGGCGGTGAGCTCCGCAAGGACCTGCTGGACTTGAGTCTCGTCGGTGCCGGCCTGTCCGGAGGATTCGCCGGGGAGCAGCAGTGCTCCGGCGAGCACGGCACAGCCGAGGAGGGTGATTGCGAGACGTTTGGGCTTCATGGACGCGAGGGTAAAGCCGGAACGGTGCCGCAGTGCGGTGGTAAATTTGAAACGGGCGCTGGCAGGAATGCTGCTTGCCGGGGCGAACCGCGCGGTTACTATGCGCATCGCCATGGCCGGTCTTTCACAGACACAGCACCTTTCCCAATCCCAAGTCCTCGCACCGCAGCTCCAGCAGAGCCTGCAGATTCTTCAGGTGCCGATGCTCGAGTTGCGCAACCTCATCCAGCAGGAGATCGAGGCGAATCCGACGCTCGAGATCGAGCAGACGGAGCCGACGATCGAAGACAAGCAGCGCGAGGCGGAGGAGTTCGACGAGGAGTTCGACCGGCTCGCGAAGCTCGATGAGGAATGGCGCGATTACATGGCGCAGAGCGTGGGCTACTCGCAGCGCTCGGCCGAGGACGAGGAGCGCCGGCAGTTTTTCTTCGACTCACTGGTCAAGGAGGAGACGCTCCAGCAGCACTTGCTCGAACAGGTGCAGAGCTGCGACCTGGATGCGGCGGACCGGCAGATCGCCGAGTTGATCATCGGCAGCATCGACGACCACGGCTTTCTCCAGAACACGCCCGAGGACATCGCGAACAACACGGGAATGGAAGTGGTGGACATCACGCGCGTGCTCGAGTTCGTGCAGACTTTTCATCCGGTCGGCGTCGGCTCGCGCGACTTGCGTGAGTGCCTGCTCATCCAGCTCAAGCGGCTCGGCAAGGAGCAGTCGATCGAATACCGCATCGTCGATCGTTTCCTCGACGACCTCGGCAAGCGGCGTTTCCCCGAGATCGCGCGCCGGCTCAACACGACGGCCGAGCAGGTGCAGCGCAGCGCGAATTTCATCGGCACGCTCGACCCGAAGCCGGGTCAAATTTTCACCGCCGACCCGAATAACTACGTGCTCCCGGACGTGACGGTCGAAAAGATCGGCGGCGAATGGTTGATCAGCCTCAATGGCGACCAGATCCCGCACCTGCGAATCAGCAATACTTACAAGGACCTGATGGCGAGCGCGCGGAGCAAGGAGGAGGTGCGCGAATACATCCGCGACAAAATCCGTAGCGGAAAATTCCTCATCAAGTCGATCCACCAGCGCCAGCAGACGATCTCGAACATCTCGCATCGCATCGTCAATCGGCAGAAGGAATTTCTCGAATACGGCCCGAGCGCGCTCAAGCCGATGACGATGGTGCAGATCGCCGACGAGGTCGGCGTGCACGAGACGACCGTGAGCCGCGCCATCTCGGGCAAATACATGTCCACGCCGCACGGCGTATTCGAGATGAAGTATTTCTTCACGCCCGGCTACCAGACCGCTGCCGGCGAATCGATGAGCAACACGAGCGTGAAAGGCATCATCGCCGAGATGGTGAAGGATGAGAACGCGAAGAGTCCGCTCAGCGACAAGGAGATCGTCGAGATGCTGAAGACAAAGGGCATCCCGATCGCGCGGCGCACCGTCGCGAAATACCGCAGCGAGCTCGGCATCCTGCCGAGCAACATGCGGAAGACCTACTGACGCGCCGGCGCGTCTAAGGAATCCCGCGGCAGGAGCGTTCTCCCCGCAATGCCCGCCCGAGCCCTGCACCGTTCACTCGCCGCATTCCTTTTCGTCGCCGCACAGGCTCAGGACGCACCGCCATTGGTGACGCTCGCGCCCGTCATCGTCACCGCCACGCAGACCGAGGAGACCGTCTTCGAGACGCCCTACACGGCGCACGTCGTCAGCTCGAAGCGCTTCCTCGACGAGCGCTCGGTGCGCACGCTCGTCGATGCGCTCAGCGAGACGCCGGGCGTCCTCGTGCAGCGCACGGGTTACGCGCAGGCGTCGCCATTTCTGCGCGGCTTCACCGGCTACCGCACGCTCACGCTCATCGACGGCATCCGGCTGAACAACGCGACCTTCCGCGAGGGGCCGAATCAATACTTCGCGACGGTCGATGCGTTCACGATCGACCGGATCGAGATCGTCAAAGGCCCGTCGTCCGTGCTCTACGGCAGCGATGCGATCGGCGGCGCAGTGAACCTCATGACCCGCGATCCGCAGATGCTCCCGTGGCCTGAGACGCCGATGGGCAAGGACGCGAAATCCGTCGCGCTGCCGGAGCGATTCGCCATGCACGGCGGCGCCCACTATCGCTACTCGACCGCGGAGAATTCGCACATCGCGCGCGGCGAGTTCGGATTCGCGCTCGGCCCGCAGCTTGGCGTGCTCGGCGGGATCACGCGGAAGGACTTCGACGACCTCCACGGCGGCGACCTCGTCGGCACGCAGAGCAAGAGCGGCTACGGTGAAGTCGATGGCGACCTCAAGGTCGTGTATCGGATCGACAAGGACACGGACCTCACCGCCGCCTTCTACCGCACCGAGCAGAACAACGCCCCGCGCTGGCACTCGACGAAGTATTCCGACAAGGGCTTCGACGGCCTCGCCGATGGCACCGACCTGCGCCGCGACCTCGACCAGGAGCGCGAACTGGCCTACCTCAAATACGAGCAGCGCGACGTGGCCTCGTGGCTGAACTCGGTCCGCTTCAGCTTCTCCTTTCACCGCCAGGCCGAGGAGCAGGACCGCATCCGCGACACGCGCCGGCGCGACGTGGACGGCTTCCAGGACGATCAATACGGCTTCGTCCTCAACCTCGAGAGCCCGTCGCCCATCGGCACGCTCAGCTACGGCATCGAATACTATCACGACAACGTCGAGAGCTGGGGCAGCCGCTGGAATGAGGACGGATCGCTGAGCACGATCAAGCCGCGCGGCCCATTCTCCGACGAGGGCGCCTACGACCAACTCGGCGTCTATGTGCAGGATCGCTTCAAGCCGGTTGAGCCGCTCGAGATCACGCTCGGCGTCCGATACTCGTGGGCGGAAGCGCGCGGCGGCATCGTCGATGACAACCCGCTCGACTCCACGACCTATCCCGCCATCGACAAGACCTTCGACGCCCTCACCGCCAGCGCGCGCTTCCGGCTCGACGTGGCGCGCGACTGGAATTTCTTCGGCGGCGTCTCCCAGGGATTCCGCGCGCCCACGCTCGCGGACCTCACCAGCTTCGACATCGCCCGCTCCGGCGAACGCGAGACTCCCGCGCCGAATCTCTCGCCCGAGCACTTCGTCGCCTTCGAGATCGGCACGAAGCTCCGCTGCGAGAAGCTCCGGCTCGAAACCTACGCCGCGTATTTCCACACGCTGATCGACAACCAGATCATCCGTTACCCGACCGGCCGCCTCGTCGAAGGCGACGTGGAAGTGCAGAAAGCCAACGTCGGCGACGGCTTCATCCACGGCGTCGAGTTCGGCGCCGAGTGGAATTTCCGCGCCGGCTTCACGCTCTTTGGGAACCTCACGTGGACCGAAGGCGAGCTCGACACCTACGTCGGCCGCCACATCACCGCGCGCCCGGCCTCGCGGATCCAGCCGCTCACCGGCCTCATCGGCCTTCGCTGGCAGAGTGCGGACCAGCGCTGGTTCGCCGAGACCACCGCAGAGTTCGCCCGACGGCAGGACCGCCTCTCGCCCGGCGACATGGCCGACACCCAGCGCATCCCGCCCGGCGGCACGAAGGGCTACCAGGTCTTCAGCGTCCGCGCCGGCTGGGAGCCGCGCGACTGGCTGCAAGTCACCGCCGCGCTCGAAAACATCGGCGACGAAGACTACCGATACCTCGGCTCCGGCATCAACGAAGCCGGCACGAACTTCATCGTCAGCACGCGGCTGCGCTTCTAGCCGTCGGCGACCGCCGAAGTGACGCAAAAATCGCTGTGAACCGCACGCCGCGCGGTGTCACAGTCTGGCATGCCCATGACAGGAGTCGATCTCGCCGCTGACATTCTCGCGCTCAAGCGCGAGCGCAACGCGGTCATCCTCGCGCACAATTACCAGGTGAAGGAAATCCAGGAGCTCGCCGATTTCGTCGGCGACTCGCTCGGCCTTTCCTACAAGGCCGCGGAGACGAGTGCAGACGTAATTGCGTTTTGCGGCGTCCACTTCATGGCCGAGACGGCGAAGATCGTGAACCCGACGAAGACCGTGGTGCTCCCCGACCTCGACGCCGGCTGCTCGCTCAGCGACTCGTGCCCGGCGGACAAGCTCGCCGCCTACCTCGAAGCGCATAGCGACAAGAACTACTACGTCGTCGCCTACATCAATTGCTCCGCCGGCGTGAAGGCGGTCAGCGACGTGATCTGCACCAGCGGCAACGCCGTTAAGATCGTCCAGAGCGTCCCGCGCGACCGCGAGATTCTCTTCGTCCCCGACCAGAATCTCGGCGCGTGGGTGATCGAACAGACCGGCCGGCCGATGGAGTTGTGGAAGGGGAACTGTTACGTCCATGTCGAGTTCACCCGACAGTCGATCGAGCGCATCCACGTCGCGCACCCCGGCGCGCCAGTCGTCGCGCACCCGGAGTGCACCTACGCGGTGCGGATGCTCGCCGACGAGGTCTGCTCGACGGAGAAGATGGTCAGCTACTGCAAATCCTCGCCGGCGAAGTCGTTCATCATCGTCACGGAGTCCGGCATGTTGCACCGGCTCCGGCGCGAGATTCCGGGGAAGGAATTCATCCCCGGCCCGACCGACCACTGCGCGTGCGCCGACTGCCGCTACATGAAGATGAACACGCTCGAAAAACTCCACGACGCGCTGCGCGACCTCTCGCCGGAGATCACGCTGCCCGAGCCGTTGCGGGCGCGCGCCGAGCTGCCGATCCGCCGGATGCTCGCGCTCAGCAAATGAGGTTCGGTGCTTCGTTTCTCGCGATGACGCTGGCCCTCGCGAGCTGCTCAAAGAAGGCGGGGCCGGACGAGGCCGCGCGACAGTTTTTCGATCTCATCGCGCAAGGCAAAGCCGCCGCCGCTTACGCCAGCACGACGTTTGGATTCCAGACGCCGCAGTCGGAGAACTTCTTCAAGACGACCTTGATCGAGTTCGGCCTTGATGCAGGCGCGACGGCGACTTTCGCGCCAGCCGATTACTCCAGCGATCGCCGCGTCGCCCGCGTCGCCGCGGAGTTCAAGACGGCCTCGCAGCAGACCGTGCGACTCGTCGTCGCGCTGCTGCACGAGGGCGGGCAATGGAAGGTCCTATCGCTCAAGTCGCCCCGCCACCCCGTGACCGGTCGCGTCGAGAATCCCTTCAGCCTCATTGGCCACGACCCGACCTTCGGCGACCCGACGCGCGCACATTCGCCGCCGGACGCCGCCACGGTGAAGGCGCTCACGCACGCGTCGCTCCTCGCCTTCAATGACGCCGTGCAGCGCAAAGACTTCACGACCCTTTTCGACGAATGCTCGCTGCACTGGCAGGATCAGCTCGTCACGCGCGAAGGCCCCGCGGCGATCCCCGGCACGATGCGCCGCGCGCTCACGCCTAAAGAGCGCGACCTCGGCGCCGCGCGGTTGCAGTATGCGTTTCGATCCTTCATCGACCAGCAGATCGACATCGGCGGCATCGACGGCATCGAGCCCGTCTTCGACCGACCGGCGTGGGTGAATACCGAGGGCTTGCTCACCGTGTCGGGCTACTATCCCACGCGCCCGTATCGCGTGCTCTTCTCGCTGAAGCTCTACTACGAAGTGCCCGTCTGGCGGCTCTTCGGGCTCGATGTCAGCGTGCGCAAGGCCGACGCCGGTTAGCTCATGCCCGGGATCGCTGAGCGCCTCGCCGCCGTCCACGAGATCATCGCCGCCGCCGCCGCGCGCGCCGGTCGCGATGCGGGCGACGTCCAGCTCATCGCGGTTAGCAAAACACACCCGCCCGAGACCGTGCTCGAAGCGCTCGATGCCGGTCACACGCTCTTCGGCGAGAATCGCGTGCAGGAGGCGCGGGCGAAAATTCCGCTGCTGCCGGGACGCGCCCGCTGGCATCTCATCGGGCATCTTCAGAAGAACAAGATCCGACACGCGCTCGCGCTGGGCTTCGAGCTGCTCCACGGCATCGACTCGCTCGAACTCGCGCGCGACCTGAACCGCATCGCCGGCGAAGCCGGCGCGTCGCCGCGTGTGCTGCTCGAGGTGAACGTCGCCGGCGAGAGCACCAAGTTCGGCTTCCCGCCGGAGCGGCTGCGCGGGCAGGTTGAAGAATTGCTCGGGCTCGATCGCCTCACCATCGACGGCCTCATGTGCATCCCGCCGCTCGCTCCGAAGCCGGAAGAGTCGCGCAGATATTTCGTCGCGCTGCGCGAGTTGCGCGACCGGCTCGCGACCGAGTTCCGCGCGCCGCTGCCGCAGCTTTCGATGGGCATGAGCGCCGACTACGCGGTTGCCATCGAGGAAGGCGCGACGCTCGTGCGAGTGGGCACCGCGATCTTCGGCGAGCGGGCGGGGAAGACTTGGAAACCGGTTGCCGGCGCGGGCTTCGACGACTAGCCACAGCGCATGGCCGAACGTCTTTCACCGACCAATGTCGCGCAAGTCGGCGAGGAACTCGCCATCGCGTGGAGCGATGGCACCGCCACGTATCTCGGCATCGAGTCGCTGCGCCGGCACTGCCCGTGCGCGATGTGCGGCGGCGAGCCCGATGTGCTCGGCCGCATCGAGCGGCCCGAGGTGAGTTACACGCGGCAGAGCTTCATCCTGCGCGGCTGGCGCTTCGTCGGCGGCTACGCGATCCAGCCCGAGTGGGCCGACGGCCACAACACCGGCCTCTACGCCTTTCCGTATTTGAAAAAGGTCGAGGCTGCCGCATCCTCCGCCACATGAGCCCCGCGTGGCAGCGCATCAAACTCGGCATCGTCGGCGCCACTTTTTCGGTGTGCGTCGCCGCCGCCGTCGTCCGCTCGCCCGCGGCGCGGCGCGTGCCTGCACCGCTGCCGCAGGAGATCTACTCCGTGGTGATGGACAAGCTCGCGGCTGTGCGCGCTGCGGATTATCCGGCGGCTTACCGGCACGTGTCGCTCGCGGTGCAGGAGCGGTTCAACCTCGATGAATTTTCCGGGCAGGTGCGCACCGATCATCCCGACCTCGCGCGGTTCGAGCGCGTGGAGTTCGGCGCGGTCGTGGTGCAGGGCCGCCGCGCGGCGGTGCCCGCCTATTTTTTCCTGCACGACGGCGGGATTGCGCTGGTCCATTACGCGCTCGTGCGCGAGGAGCGTGCGTGGAAGATCGAAAGCTCCCGGGTGTCGCGGCGCTGGAGCCGCGGCCATCGCGTCGGCGGCGAACGGACTTAGCACGCGCCGGGATCAAGCGAGCACTTCGGCGATTTTTTGCTCGAGCTGATCGGGGCGGAAAGGCTTGCGCAGGACGCCGGCGATCTGCTCGCCGGCGAAGCGCTCGCGGGCGGCGTCCTCGGGGAGCGCGGAGACGAGGAGCACGGGAGTGTCGGGCAACAAGGCGCGCAGTTTTCGCAGGGTCGCGAGGCCGTCCATGCCGGGCATGTTGGCGTCAAGGAGCACGAGCTTCGGCTTCACGCGACTCGATGCGATCTCATCGAGCGCGGCCTGGCCGCTGTCGGTGGCGATGGGCACGAAGCCCATGCGCTGGGCGATACGGGAGATGATGAAGAGCACGGTGGGTTCGTCTTCGACGATGAGCACGGGACCTTCCCCGCGAAGGCGCGCGCGCCGGGGCTCGGCGGGGATCATCGCGGGCTGCTCATCGGTTAGCGGGAGGAAGATTTGGAATCGTGTGCCGCCGCCCGGTTTGCTGCGGACGAAGACGGGCGCGCGGTGCGATCGTGCGATGCCGTGGACGGCCGCGAGGCCGAGGCCGCGGCCGGTGAACTTGGTGCTGAAGAAGGGATCGAAGATTCTCGAAAGCGTCTCCGTGCCCATGCCGCAACCGGTGTCGGCGACGTCTAGCTTCACGAAACTGCCGGGCTCCCATTGCTCGCCAAGCACTGCGCCGCGCAAGGTCTCGCGATCGAGCGAGGCCTCGGAGGTGGTGATCGTGACGATGCCGGCTTTCGCGCCGAGGGATTCGGCGGCGTTGAGGATGAGGTTCACCACGACTTGCTGGAGCTGGGTGCGATCGGCGCTGGCGCGCGGCAAGGTGGGAGCCAGTTCGAGGACGAGTTCGGCGCGCGGGTCGAGTGAGTTGCGGATGAGCTGGATGGTCGAGAGGACGATCTCGTTGAGCTCGACCGGGGCGAGCTGGGCCTCCTGCCGCCCGGCGTAGGCGAGCATGTGCGCGCACAATTGCGCGGCGCGCTGCGAAGCCTCGTCGATGCCGTGGAGGAAGGGCGCGGCTTGCGAATCGAGCGGAAGGATCCCCCGGGCGAGCTGGGAGTTGCCGAGGATGGCGGTGAGCAGGTTGTTGAAGTCGTGAGCCACGCCGCCGGCGACGAGGCCGAGACTTTCGAGCCGCTGGGCTTCCTGGATGCGCCGCTGCATGTGTTCGCGCTCCTGCGCCTGCTGCCGCGCCTGGCTGATGTCGCGAAAGACAAAGACTGCACCTGAGACGCGTCCGTCGTGTTCGCGCAGTGGCGCGGCGCTGTCGTCGATGGGCATTTCGCGGCCATCGCGCGCGACGAGGAGTGCGCCGGCGGCGAGGTTGAGTCGCGCGCCGAGGGTCATCGCGCGCTCCGCCAGAGCTGCCAGCGGCTCGCGGGTTTTTTCGTCGATGAGGCGCACGACTTTCTCGAAGGGCTGCCCGATCGCGTCGCTGCTCGTCCAGCCGGTGAGTTGCTCGGCGCTGGGATTGAGGAAAGTGATGCGGCTGGCGGCATCGACCGAGACGACGGCGTCGCCGATGCTGCACAGCGTGGTGGTCAGCCAGTGCTCGACACGGCTCAAGGCGGTCTGCGCCTCATGCAGGCGCAGCGCGGTCTCGATGCTAGCGTGGAGGCTCTGCTCGTCGAAGGGCTTCACGAGGTAGCCGAAAGGCAGCGCGTCCTTTGCGCGGGCCAGCGTCGCGCCGTCGGCGTGCGCGGTGAGGAAGACGATGGGGATGCGATGGCGCTCGTTGATCTCGGCGGCGGCACCGATGCCGTCGCCGTCGCCCTTGAGTTTGATGTCCATCAGGACGAGGTCGGGCCGCGTGCGCTCGGTCAGTGCGAGGGCATCGGCCTTCGAGCTGGCGATCCCAGCCACTTCGTAGCCGAGCCCGGTGAGCGTCACGCGCAGGTCCTCCGCCACGACGGCTTCGTCTTCGGTGATCAGGATGCGTCCGCGAGGCATGGCGTCAGGATTCGTGGCGCGGCCAGAAGTGAATGGCAAACTCCGTTCCGCCTTCGCGCGTCATGGCGATGGTGCCGTCGAGCTGGCGCACGAGCATCTCGACCAGCCGCCAGCCCATCGAGCGCGTGGCGGCGGGGTCGAACTCGCCGGGCGCGCCGACGCCATTGTCGCGCACCGCGAGGGCGTAGCCATGCTCCGGCGAGCCGCGGAGGTTGACCTCGATGCGACCGTCGCGACCGTCGCGGAAGGCGTGCTTGAGGCTGTTGGAGACGAGTTCATTGACCACGAGGCCGACGGGGACAGCGGCGCTGGCCTGCAGGCCGACGGCTTCGGAGCTGATGGCGAACTCGACCTTCGCGACGCGTTCGCGCATTCCGCGCGCGAGCGCGGCGATGAGCTCGCGCAGATAGCTGCCGTAGTCGAGCCGCGATAGGTCGTCGGCGCGATAGAGCTTCTCGTGGACGAGCGCCATCGCGTGGACGCGGCTGCGCGTTTCATCGAGCATCTCACGCAGCGCGGGGTCGCTCGATTCGCCGCCTTGGAGCCGCAGGAGGCTGATGATGAACTGGAGGTTGTTCTTCACCCGGTGATGAATCTCGTGCAGCAGCACCTTCTTCTCCTCGAGCGAAGCCTTGAGCTTTTCCTCGGCTGCTTTGCGCTCGGTGATGTCCACGAAAACGCCGACTGCACCGCGGCACGAGCCATCCTGGCTACGGATGGGCGCGGCGTGGCAGAGCAGGTCGATGCGGCTTCCATCGACGCGCTCGATTCTCTCCTCGAAGTTGCGGATGATGACGCCTTCGCTCGCCGCGCGCTGGATGGGCAGTTCGTCCGGGGTCAGTTCGCGGCCTTCACGCATGACTTTGAATTCGCGCGGCGCCTCCGCGGGCGGCGCGCTGAGCGAGGCATTCCGGCCGGGGACGATGCCGAGGATTTCCGAGAACGCCTTGTTCGTGCGGATATCGCGGCACTGCGAATCCTTGGCGATGCCGATGCCGATGGGAAGCACTTCAAGCAGCGTCTCGAGTTCCTGCACGCGGGACTCGAGCGCCGCATTGAGGTGGCGGACCTGCTCCTCGGCGCGGCGGCGCTCGTCGATCTCGCGCTGGAGCTTGGCGTTGAGCTGCGCCGCTCCCGGAACGGACAGGGCATCCGGCAGGTAGCGCACGAGCGAGAGGACCGTGGCCCACGAGACGATGGCGGTGATCGCCTTGACCGAGCCCGAGAGCCGATACCACGGCTGCCAGAACAGCGTGGCTTCGATGAGATGCCCAAACCCGCAGGAGAAGATGAACGCCGCGAAAAGCCACCAGAGCTTTGGAAAGACGATGTCCTGCCGGCGGCGCATCGCGAAGAACGCGATCGCGCCCGGGATGGCTGCGTAGGCGCCGAAGATGAGCGTATCGGAAACGATGTGCAGCCAGCCGTGCGCCGGAGACCAACCGCCGCAGTGCCATCGTTGCGGAAAGTCGGTCGTGTCGAAAAGGAGCCGAAAAAAGTCCAGCATGTGCCGCGAGGTGGTGAGGGTTTCGAGGGTGCCCGCTGCCGCTCGCGCGGGCGGGCGGCTTTCCACGTATCATCTCCGCGCTGCGTTGGCTATCGGCTCTTGGTGCGCTTGAGCTCGAGCACCACGGGACAGTGGTCCGAGCCGGTCACGTCGGGAAGAATCCGTGCCGCCTTGAGCCGGGGGCGCAGCGCGCCGGAGATGAGGAAGTAGTCGATGCGCCAGCCGATATTGCGGGTGCGCGCGTTATTCATCTGGCTCCACCACGTGTAGTGGCCACCCGCCTTTTCAAACTCGCGGAACGTGTCCACGAAACCCGCGTCGATGATCGCGCCAAAGCCGGCGCGCTCCTCCGGCGTGAAGCCGTGGTTCTTCACGTTGTCCTTGGGTCGCGCGAGGTCGATCTCGGCGTGTGCGACATTCAAGTCGCCGCAGAAGATGACCGGCTTGCGCGTCTCGAGAACGCGCAGGTAGGCGAGGAAGGCGCGGTCCCACTCCAGCCGATACGGCAGGCGCCCGAGTTCGCGCTGCGAGTTCGGCACATAGACGTTCACCAGGAAAAAGTCGTCGAACTCGGTCGTGAGCACCCGGCCTTCGCGATCGTGCTCCGCGACACCGATGCCGCACGTGACGCTGAGCGGCTCGTGGCGTGTGAGCGTGAGCACGCCGGAGTAGCCCTTTTTATCCGCGGCATTCCAAAATGCGCGGTAGCCACGCGGCCACTCGGTCTGCACGTCGTGCGACGCAGCCTTGGTTTCCTGGATGCACAGGATGTCCGGCGCTTCCGCGACGAGGAAATCGAGGAAGTCGCGCTTCAACGCCGCGCGGATGCCATTGACGTTCCAGGAGATGAGCTTCACCCGGACTGCGTGTGCCTTTAACGATCCAGATCCAGCGCCGGACCTCGTAGATCCGCGCCGCCCGCCGGTGCAAAGGAGGGAATATCGCCCGCGGTTCGCACGCTAGTGTTCGGGCGGTCGGCGGCCGTGACGGTGAACTCGATGGTCTTGCCGCCGCGAACGACGCGCACCTTCACCTCGTCCTCGGCGGCGATGAAAAACGAGGCGTCGAGCACGTCCTCGGGGCTGGCGATCTTGCGCGTGCCGAGCTCGAGTAACACGTCGCCCGAGCGCAGGCCGGCTTTCTCGCCGGGCGCGCCGAGGTTGAGCGCATTGATCTCGGCAGTCGAGCCGGCGAGCGCGGTCTGCGCGGTTTCGACGCCGACGCCGAGCCAGCCGGGGCGAAGCTCGCCGAATCGCACGAAATCCTTCTGAACCTTTTGCGCGGCTTCGATCGGCAGGCTGAAACACGCGCTGCCCTGGTCGAGTCCGGAGATCAGGATGCCGACGGCTTCTCCGCGCATATTCAGCAACGGCGCGCCGCCCTGGCCGCGCTGCACGGGCACATTCGCGCGAATGTGCCGCGTGGCGAAATAGCGGTCGAGGTATTTGATGTCGAAGCCCGAGACGCAGCCGAAGCTCGGCGACGCGGGCAGATCCATGGGGTAGCCGACGATGACCATCGGCGCGCCGACGGCCAGCGCGCGGCTATCGCTGAGAGTGATAAACGGCGTCTCAGCATCGACCTTGAGCACGGCGACGCCGCTGCGCGGATCAGCGAGCAATCGGCGCGCGGGAAACTTTTGAGTGCCGCAATATACCAGGATATCGGTGCTCTCGCCGCCGATCGTGTAGCTGGTAAAAATGGTCCCCGACGGATCGACAAAAAAGCCGGTGCCGCTCAGCGGGCCGCGTTGATCGGTGGCCTCGATGCGCACGACGGCCTTGCGCGCGCTCTCGAAGACGGTGCGCACTTCGAGAGCAAGGCTCTCGGCGACCGAGGCGGGCGCGTCCTGGGCCGTTGCACGAGCGAGAAAAGCCGCGGCGATCAGCGCCCACCGCCCGCCCTTCGCGCTCGAGATCAAGGCGGCCAATTCCTTAAAAGCTGAATGACACGTTCGTGGCCTCAACGCTCTGCGGACGGTTATCGATCACGTAGCGAGGTTGGTGGGCAGGGGCGTTTCCGGGGAAGATGCTGGCGGGCACAAGGCGCGCATTATTGAGGCCGTGATCGATCATCGGGGGTTCGACAGCGAACTGGGAATCGTGGAGCGAAAGCAGCCGGGGCGAGACCGGAGCATCCGCGCGCAACTCGACCGGCGCCGGGCTGGCGACGGGCCGGGCGAGCGGCGCGGGCGTATCGCGCGATGGCGAGCCCACGAGATTGAGCGCCAGCACCCCGGCGATCGCGACGACCGCCATCGCACCAGCGTAGGAGACACTCCCCATGCTGTGCGCGCTGAACATCGTCTGCACGCGCTCGAGCGCGAGCTTCCACAGCGGCTGCCGGAGCAGTTCCGCGCGCTGGCGGCGATGGACATCCTGCACAAGCCTCTCGAAGTAGCCGGCGGGCGGCTGCTCGTATCGTTTGAGGCGCAGGAGCGCGGAGAGCTGCTGTTCTTCGGTCATGGGTGATTAAGAGAGAAACTCACTGAGAAAATTTTGCAATTGCCGATGTGCATAGAAGAGTCGCGATCGCACGGTCCCCTCCGAGATACTCAGGATTTTCGCGATGTCGGCGTGAGGCATCCCCTGAATATCGAACATAGTGACAACCGTGCGGTGCTCTTCGGACAGGCGTTGCATGGCATCGTTCAATCTTTTCTGTAGCTCGTTGAGATTCGCCTCCCGCACGGGCGTGCTCGTCGCGGCGAGCTCGACGAAATCTTTATCTTGATGAAGGCCCGAGTCGATATCGTCGAGGCTCTGGTGCGCGCGACGCGCCCGCTTTTTCAGGAAGTTGATCGTCATGTTCACCGCGATCGAGTGAATCCACGTATAGAACGAGGACTTGCCGCGAAACGAATTGATCGAGCGGAACGCCTTCGACCACACGTCCTGCAGCATGTCGTGCGTGTCGTCGTGGTTGGACGTCATGTTATAGACGAGGCCGTAGAGGCGTGGGCTGTATTTGATGATCAGCGGGTCGAACGCGCCCACCTCGCCCGCCTGGGTGCGCGCGATCAGGGCATCGTCCTCCCGCCGGCTTTCGTTTTCGGCCGGAGGCTCGGGAGTCGCGGGCGGTTCAGGCGTGTCCGGCATCTCGGACGCTTGCTACAGGCACGGCGCGGGGAGTTAAAGACATTCGCGCAGGTCGGCGGCCAGCGCGTCCACGTCTTCGGGTTGAGTGTCCCACGAGCACATGAACCGGCAGCCACCCGCGCCGATGAACGTGTAAAAGAGCCAGCCCTTCGCGCGCAGCGCCTCGATCGCCGCCGCCGGCAGCTCGGCGAACACGCCATTGGCCTCGCGCGGGAAAATCACGCGCACTTGCGGCAGTTCGTGCAGCGCGGATTCGAGGCGCGCAGCCATCGCGTTCGCGTGCCGTGCATGCCGCAGCCATGCGCCGTCCGCGAGCAGTCCGACCCACGGCGCGCTGAGGAAACGCATCTTCGACGCGAGCTGCCCCGCCTGCTTGCACCTCCACTCGAACTCGCGCGCCATTTCGCGATTGAAGAACACCACCGACTCGCCGACGCCCATCCCGTTCTTCGTCCCGCCGAAGCACAGCACATCGACGCCCGCCTGCCACGTGATCTCCTTCGGCGTGCAGTCGAGCGACACGACCGCATTCGCAAACCGCGCGCCGTCCATGTGCAGCTTGAGCCCGAGCCCTTTCGTCTTCGCCCAGATCGCCTTCAACTCCGCCGGCGAATACACGGTGCCGACCTCCGTCGCATTCGTCACGCTGACCGCGCGGGGCTTTGAGAAATGGATGTCGGATCGCTTGCGCACCACGCGCTCGATCTCCGCGGGCGCGATCTTGCCGTTCTCACCCGGCAGCAGGAGCACCTTCGTGCCGTTCGAGAAAAACTCCGGCGCGCCGCACTCGTCGGTCTCCACGTGCGCGAGTTCGTGGCAGAGGATCGAGTGGTAGCTCTGGCAGCACGACGCCAGCGCGAGCGAATTTGCGGCCGTGCCGTTGAAGACAAAAAATACCTCGCACTCCGTCTCGAAAACCTCGCGCAGAAGATCCGCCGCGCGCTGTGTCCATGGGTCGTCGCCATAGCTCGGGCAGTGGCCGTCGTTCGCCTCCTGCATCGCAGCCCAGGCCTCCGGGCAGATGCCGGAGTAGTTGTCGCTGGCGAATTGGCGGCGATGCGTCGGTGGATTCATCGGCTTCACTCCGAAGCCATCGGCGCGCGCAACGCCAGCGTTTTCTCACCGCCACTCGTGCTTCGGGTAGCGGCGCTGGAGCTCCTGCTTGAGCTTCGGGTAGGACTCCTTCCAGAAGTTCGCGAGGCTCGTCGTGATCTGCACCGGGCGCTGGTTCGGCGCGAGGATCTGGATGACGAGCGGCACCTTCCCGGCCGCGATCTTGATGTCGCCCTCGATGCCATAAAGATCCTGGATGCGCGCCGCCATCGTGGGCGGCTGGCCGGCGGCGTAGGTGATCTTCGCGCGACGGCCACCGGGCAGCTCGAAGCGCTCGGGCGCGTGCTCGTCGATGAGCTGCTGCTGCGCGGGTGATAGCCACGACTTCACCACGGGCCACACGGGGCGGTCCTGCATCCCACGCACGTTCGTCGCGCCGAAAACGATCTGCTCGATGAGCGTGCGCCGGTCCTCGTCGGCGAGCCGCGGCAGCTCCCACTCGGGGAAGGTGTCGGCGAGAAAATTGAGCCGCTCGATCCATTGATCGACCTCGTGAGTCCAGTTCGCGAGCGAGTGCTCGCCGCTCACGACGGCCTCCGCGAGCAGCGCGGCGGCAGCGTCCTTCGGCACGTCGTCGGTCTCCTTCGCGCGCAGCGTGAGATCGTGGAAGCACGTGGCTTTGCGGGCGACTACGCGCTTCTGCAGCTTGTCGAAGATCACGTCGGTCGTCTCGCGAAAGGCCGTGGGGAAAAGCTCGCGCAACCACTCCTCTTTGATTGCGGTCGCCAGCGTCAGCAGCGTCTCGACGTCGCCGCGCATCGCGATCTCGCGCACATCGGTCGCGACGATGAGCGGCGAATCGTGCGTGACGCTTTCGCGCGCGAGCACGCCGCGGCGGCCGTGGACCATCGCGCAGCGCAGCGTGCCGCGGTCGAGCCGCATCGCGACGTGATCGGGGAATCCGGCGAGCACGCAGCGCGCGATGGCTTCGCTCGTCGCCTCGCGCGCCTGCACGTCGAGCCCTTCGTCCTTCGCGATATTGATGAACTGCGCGGTCAGCGCCGCGGCTTCCCGCGCGGCGAGCGCGTTGATGCCGAGCTCGCGGCACGGCGCGGGATTGAAGTTGCGCTCCTCGGCGAATTGATGCGCGCGCATGAGCGTGAAGAAGTCGCTCGTGCGGTCGTCGCCGAGCACGGCGTCGCGTTTGTCGTCCATCGGTTTGCCCTCAGCTTTGCGCATGAGATTCCGGCCCTGCGTGAGCGCGGCCACGAGCGCGACGGCCCGCACGCAGCCCTGATCGTGTGCGGCGAGGAGCATCCGCGCGTAGCGCGGGTGAACGGGGAAGGCGAGCATCCGGCGGCCGAGGTCCGAGATCGCGCCGGATTCGTCGAGTGCGCCGAGATCCGCGAGGAGTGTGAGCGCGCGATCGAGCGAGCGCGGGTCGGGCGACTCGAGCCAGCGGAAGCCGCGCACGTCGTCGATGCCGCTCGCCTTCAAGGTGAGGACGACCTCGGCGAGATCGAGTCGGCGGACCTCCGGCAACTCCTGTGGCGCACGGTCGCCGTGCTCGCGTTCGGTCCACAAGCGCGCGCACACGCCGGGCGCGGTGCGGCCTGCGCGGCCGGTGCGCTGCTCGGCGCTGGCACGGCTGATCTTCTCGATGAGCAGCGTGTTGATGCCGCGATACGGATCGAACCGCGCGATGCGCGCGAGCCCGCCATCGATGACGATGCGCACGCCGTCGATCGTGAGCGAGGTCTCGGCGACGTTGGTCGAGACGATGATCTTTCGCTGCTCGTAGCGGGCGACGGCAGCGTCCTGGTCGGCTACGGGCAGCTCACCGTGGAGCGGGAGGACGAGGCAGCCTTTCGCGGCGCGCGTCTCGCGCATCGCGGAAATGGTGCGGCTGATCTCGTAGGAGCCGGGCATGAAGACGAGCACGTCGCCGTCGGTCTGCGGCCCGATGCGCTCGAAGGCCTCGGCGGCTGCATCCCACACGGGCAGGTCGCCGAGCGGGCGGTCGAGGTATTCCACATCGACGGGGAAGGTGCGCCCGGCGCTGGTGAGCAGCTCGCAAGGCGCGAGGTATTTTTCCAGCGCGGCGCAGTCGAGCGTGGCGGACATGACGACGATCTGGAGGTCGGGCCGGTGCTGCTCCTGCAAGTCGAGCGCGCGGGCGAGCGAGATGTCGCCGTAGAGGTGGCGCTCGTGGAATTCATCGAAGACGACCGCGCCGACGCCGCGCAGCTTCGGGTCGCCGAGCATCTGACGGAGGAGGATGCCTTCGGTGACGAAGCGAATGCGCGTGCGCCCGGAGGCGACGCGATCGAGCCGGATCTGGTAGCCGACTTCATCGCCGAGCCGGCAGCGCCGCTCGCTGGCCACGCGCGCGGCGAGCATCCGCGCGGGCAGGCGGCGCGGCTGGAGCACGATGATCTCGCCGCTCCCCGCGAGGCCTTGGTCGAGGATCATTTGCGGGACTTGCGTGGACTTCCCGGAGCCGGTCGGCGCTTGCAGGACGACGCGCGGCTGGCGGCGCAGGGCGGCGCCGAGGGCGTGTTCGATCTCGAAAATGGGAAGGTCGCGGTTCAAGGCGGGTATCAGTAATCAGTGGCGCGGAGGGATGCACTGAATACTGAATGGGCCAGCCAATGCTCATCGCGTTCAACAAACCTTACGGCGTCCTTTCGCAATTCACCGACGAGGGTGCCGGCTGGCGCACGCTCAAGGAGTTTGGCTTTCCGCGCGGGATGTATCCGATCGGGCGGCTCGACGCGGAGACTGAAGGGTTGCTGTTGCTCAGCGATGAAGGGGCGCTCTCCGATGAACTGCTCAATCCGCGTCGCGGCCACCCGCGGTGTTACTGGGCGCAGGTGGAGAATGTGCCGTCGGCGGAGGCACTCGCGGCGCTCGAGAAAGGCGTCAAGATCAGTGACTACACGACGCGCCCCTGCAAGGCAAAGCGGCTCGATCCGCAGCCCGAGGTGCCTCCGCGTGACCCGCCGATCCGCCTGCGGAAGGATATCCCCGATTGCTGGATCTCGATGGAGCTGATCGAGGGAAAGAACCGCCAGGTGCGGCGGATGACCGCGGCGATCGGGCATCCGACGCTGCGTTTGCTTCGCGTCAGGACCGGCCACTTCGAGCTGGGCGCGCTGGCCCCGGGCGCGTGGATCGAGCTGGAAATCGACGCGCGAAAACTCGTCTTCGCGGGCGGCAAGCCGGCCCCGAAACCTCGGATTGCGCGCGACACGCGCCCGCGCAAGACTCCGCGCCGATGAGGATTCTGTCCCGGCTCATCCTGCTGCTCGCCGTCGCCACGGCGGCGCGGGCTTATGAATTCAAACTCTATGCGACGTTCGTGGAAAACACGCGCGTCGAGCTGACCGACGGAGCGGTCTGGATGATGGACAAGGGCGACGTCTTCCCGGTCGAGTCCTACAAGAACATGCAGAAGAACGTGGTGCTGCGTCTGGCCGGGGCGACGTTCATGACCGAGACGGCGCGGGTGCGCGTGCTCAAGCCGGAAGAGGTGCCGGCCGGGATCGAGACGTATCGCAAAAACGTCCGCGCTTACCTCGACTCGACTTCGGAGAAGATCGTCAAACAGATGAAGGAGGTCAGCGGCAAGAAGGCAGAGCCGACTCCGCAGCCCGCGAAGCCGCAGCCGGCGGAAGAGAAGAAGCCGTGATGCGTTCGTTCGCAGCGATCGCGCTGCTCGGCGGGTTGCTTGCCGGTTGCTCGCCCAAGAGCGCGGAATCCGAGCCCCTTGCCGAGGTGCCCGCGCCCATCCCCGCCGCGATTCCCGCGGAGGCCGCTCCGGAGCCGGAGCCGCCGACGCCTGCGCCGAAGCGGCTCGCGGCGGCAGGCACCTATTTTCTGCTCGTGAAAAAATCCGTCGGGACTGCGGATGGCATCATCGGCTTCAAGCCCGGCACGCAAGTCATGCAGCAAGGGGACGGCAGTTTCGCCGTCGAAGGCCACAAGCTCCGGTTGCTGCCCGGCGAGATCACCAACGATCTCGACATCGCCGCCGGCATCGCGGACGCCGATGCGCAGCGGCAGGCAGCCTTGCGCCAGACGCCCGCGCCGGTCGCGACCCCGGCTCCGGCGCCTTCGCAGCCAGTCGCCGGGCCGACGCTGCGGCCGGGCGGCGCCGCAGGACCGGGCGAGGCGATCACGCGGGACGGCTGGGTTTGGGAGAAGGACAGGAGCGGAATGTGGAGACGCGCGAAGCCGGTGCGTTGACCGTGCTCGGGATGGCGGCTAAGTGGCCATCATGTCCGCGCCGCTAAAGCTCTTCGTCAAACCGGGATGTCCGTGGTGCGATATGGCCGAGGAGTGGCTGCGGGGACACGGCTACCGATACACGCTCATCGACGTGATTTCCGATCGCGCCGCTTACGACGAGATGTTTCGGCTTTCCAGCCAGCGCCGCGCGCCGACGCTGCAAGTGGACGACCTCGTGCTGCCGGATTTCGGCCCCGAGGAGCTTGCGGACTTTCTAAAACGGCACAGCATTCGCCCGGACGCGGCTGAGGCCCAGCAACGCCGCGTCTGATCCCGCGATGTTTTCAAACATTCTGCTCATCTTCGGCGTGGCTGCGCTCACCATGGCGCTGCGCAGTTTTCGCAGCGTCGTGCTGCAGAAGCTTGGCGCGCTCGGCGTGCTGGCCACTTCGTTTCTGATCGGCTGGCTGATGACCGGTTTCTGGACGGTCGGCGTCTTGTGCGCGGCGAGTTGGCTGATGCTGCCGTGGCTGGAGATCCTCACACGCGTGCGGCGGCTGACCTTGCCCACGGACAAGAAGCTGCGGCACAAACATCCGCCGAACGACGAGGCGTTTCCCGCGCTCGATGCGCTGACCGAGGAGGTGGAGGGCGAGGGGTTCGTGCGCGCGGACGACACCGGCTGGGACTGGCAGGACTACGCGCAGTTCTTCCGGCTATTTTACAAGGAGGCCGAGCGCACGCAGGCGGCGATCTGCCTCATCGACCAGCACGATGTCGCGTTCTACTACCTGAGCCTCTCGTCGCGCGGCCAGGATGGACGCTTGTGGACGACCTGGAATTATCCCTTCAGCTACAGCCTCAAGCTCGCGCCGGAGTGGCGCGTAAATCGCGTGAGTGGCGACCAATCCTTCCTCGAGCTCTACGAGAACCATCGCGAGTTCCTCCGGCGCAATGGCGTGATCGCCGCGGACCTCGCGCCGTTCGAGCCCGACCTCCTCCCGCTCGAAATCCAGAACGACATGCGCACGCAGATCGCGCACAATCTCGCCGTCGGCGTCCTCACGCAGGCCGGCGACGGGGCGGTGCGCTATTCATGGCGCGGGCTCATGTTCGTCTGGGTTCAGTTCCTGCGCGACCTCGTCCGCTTTTCATGAGCACCCCCACTATCGATCAAGTCATGGTCGAAGAGCGCGCCGGCGCCTTCACCAAGCGCAGCATCAAGACCGGCGCGAAGCTCGATGGACTCAAGCTGATCGTCTCGATGATGGATCTCACGACGCTCGAGGGCAAAGACACGCCCGGCAAAGTCGCCTACCTCTGCCGCAAGGCGATCGCGCCCGCGGACCCGCGCTTCGGCGTGCCGAGCTGCGCGGCGGTGTGCGTGTATCCGAATCTGGTGCGCGCGGCGAAGATGTTCGTGGGCGACAGCGGCGTGAAGGTCGCGGCGGTCGCGACTGCGTTTCCCAGCGGCGCGATGCCGCTGAAAGTGAAGCTAGCCGATGTGCGCATGGCTGTGGATTTCGGGGCCGACGAGATCGACATGGTGATCGATCGCGGCGCGTTCCTCGCGGGCGAATACGCGCGCGTGTCCGATGAGATCGCCGCGGTGAAAGTGGCGTGCGGGCTCGCGCACTTGAAGGTGATCCTCGAGACGGGCGAACTCGGCAGCTACGACGACGTCCGCCACGCGAGCGACCTCGCGATGCGGGCCGGCGCGGACTTCATCAAGACGAGCACCGGGAAGGTGCAGCCCGCCGCGACGCTGCCGGTGACGCTCGTGATGCTCGAGGCGATCCGCGAATACTTCTACGAGACCGGCGTGCGAATCGGCATGAAGCCCGCGGGCGGCATCCGCACGGCGAAGGAAGCGCTCGCTTACCTCGTGATGCTCAGCGAAACGCTCGGCGACGACTGGCTGACGCCGGATCTGTTCCGTTTCGGCGCGAGCACACTCGCGAACGACGTGCTCCTGCAGATCGCAAAGCTCGCGGACGGAAACTACCAGAGCGGCGACTACTTCTCGCTGCCGTAACCCGCCGCGTCAGCGCAGGAAGCGGCCGAGATTCTCGTGCTCCCAGCGCTTCGCGCGCTTGAACCACCGGAACTTCCGCTCCTTCTCGTAGAACTCGTCGTGATGAATGATGCGCTTGCCGGCGGGCGAGTAGCGGTCGCGCACCACGGCGTGACACATCTCGTGATACATCACGTATTCGAGGAACCAGCGCGGGATGAATGCGCGGTCGAGCAACGGGTGGATGCGAATGAGCCGGTCCTCCTCCTGGATCGTCGCGAAGACGATCTCGATCGCCGGACGCTCGTGGCGCTTGCGGCCCCACTCGATGCGATAGCCCTTCAGCCGTTTGCGAAAGTAGAGCGTGTTCAGCTTGTCGAAAACCTCGCGGAGGTTGAAGTGCCTCCCTTGATCGGGAAAGGCGAACTGCCGCTGAAGCGGCAGTTTAGCGTGGGCAACTTTGCGTTTTTTTGTGGCCATGGCGCACCCGGAAAATCGCCGCGGGCCGGGGTCTCCCGCAAGGGCCTAGTCGGCAAAAATTATTCGCCGGAGGGCAATGTCTTCCCCGACTCGCGCGCCATCTGCTCCAAGCGCTTTACCCGCTCGCCCAGCCGCGGAAGCCGGCTGAACCGGGCGAGGAGATCGATCTGCTCCTTGATCGGTATCGCCGGGGTGCCCCAGAGCACCGCCCCGGGTGGGACGTCTTTGGTGATTCCACTCTGGGCACCGATCTGCGCGCCATCGCCGATGAAAATGTGGCCGACTGTGCCAACCTGGCCCCCTACGACCACGAAATTCCCCAGCCGGGCGCTGCCAGAAATGCCTGTTTGAGCGCAGACGATACAGTGGCGGCCGATCTGCACGTTGTGCCCGAGCTGGACCAGATTGTCGATCTTTGTGCCTTCGCCGATCCAGGTCCGGCCGAAACGTGCGCGATCGACCGTGGTGTTCGCGCCGATCTCCACGTCGTCATCGACCTGCACGATCCCGGTCTGGGGGATTTTCACGTGCCGGCCGGCGGTGAACTCGAAGCCAAAGCCGTCGCTCCCGATCACGACGCCGCTGTGGAAGATGGCGCGATTTCCGACTACGCAGCGAGCGCCGACGGTGACCCGCGCGGCGAGCTGGCAATCTTCGCCAAGCTGCGCGTCGTGCCCGATGTAACTGCCCGCTCCGAGCACCGTGCGCGCGCCGACCTTTGCCCCGGGCTCGATCACGACATGTGGCTGGATGCTCACGTCAGCGCCCAGCTCAACCCCGGCTCCGATGATCGCGCTGGGATGCACGCCGGACGGAAAGCGAATCGGAGGAGGCGCGATGCGGGCGAGCACCGTGGAGAAGGCGAGTGTCGGATTCTCGCAGCGGATGGCGATCGGCGGGATCGCCTCTGCGAAGTCCATCGGCACGAGCGCCGCCGTCGCGTGGCAGGCCTTGAGCGCCGCGAGATACTTCACGTTGCCGAAGAATGTAACGTCCCCCTCGCGCGCCTCGGCGATGCTCGTGGCACCGCCGATCTTCGCCGCGCCGTCCGCCTCAGAAGCAAACTGGCCGCCAACGAGGGCGGCCAGTTCGTGAACCGTCAATTGCACGGCGGTAGTTATTTCTTCTTCGCGGGCTCGGCCTTCGGCGCCGGCTTCTCGACAGCCGCGGCGGGCGGTGGCTCGCTGCCTTTGTTCTTGTTGAGGATGGTGATGACCGAGTCGGTGAAGTCGTAGGACTCCTTCGCGTTCATCACGACCGAGACTCCGTTAAAGCTCATCCCGGACTTGTCGAAGACGAGGTCGAAGCTCTCGGCCTTGACCTTCTCGCCCACGACCTTGGTGATGTCATCGACGATGCCCTGGCGCATGCGGCCGCTCTGCTCCTGGAGCTGCTTCTCGCGCGTCTGGCGGAACTCGGTGATCTCGCGGTCCATGTTCTTGAGCTCAGCCAGCCGTTCGTCGCGCACTTTGCTCTTGGTCTCCTTGGCCTCGCGGCTGAGCGCGGGATTGTCGATTTCCGCGTTGAGCTTGTTGACCTCGGCCATCGCCTTCTGGCCGGTCTCCATCCGCTCTTCGAGTTCCTTCTTGGCCTGGTTGCGCGCTTCGTTGATGCGCTGCTCGGCGTCCTTGGTCTTGTAGTAGCCCTCGAAGATTTTCTTCATGTCCACGGTGCCGATCTTGACCATGGATTGAGCGTGGGCGGTGCCGGCAAACGCGAGGAGGGCGGCGGCGAGGAATGATGGGACGAGGTATTTCATCAGGTAGGTGGAGTCAGGTGGAAAGGGGGCTGCCACAGACCGCGCGACGCGCGATCCGTTCAAAATTGGTAGCCGATGTTGAAATTGAACTTGCCGCTCGAATCGTTGAAGCGATCGCTCGTGATCGGGATGCCGTAGTCGATGCGCACTGGCCCGATGGGCAGGTCGAGCCGCACGCCGATGCCCACGTCGCTATTCACGCCGCCGGAGTCGGAGACCCCGCCGCCATCGACCACGCCGACATCGTAGAAGAACGCACCACGGATCTTCTCCACGATCGGAAAGGTCCACTCGACGGTCAGGCGCGCGAGCGTGTTGCCGCCGATCGGTTCGCCGTCGATGTCCTTCGGGCCGACATCGCGGTAGCGGAAGCCGCGCAGGTTGTTCGAGCCGCCGAGGTAGAGCCGGTCGTAGATCGGCACATCGAGGCCACTGCCCCATGTCTCCACGATCGCGACTTCACCGTTGATGGTGAGGATCGTGTCGTAAGGCAGATGGAAATATTTCGATGCCTCGAGGCTGAAGCCGTAGGTCTGGATGTCGCCGCCCAGAAAACCGCCCGCGATGAACGTGTCGAAGTTGATCCGCTCGCCTTTGCGCGTGAGGAAGACCGAGTCGCGCGTGTCGTAGGTCAACCCAAAGGTCAGCTCGCTCTTGAGCTTGTCGCCTTCCTCCTTCTTGATCTCCTCCGACACGCCTTCATCGATATTGTGGATGCCGATGTTTTCGAGCCGGTAGCCGAAGCGCGCGTAGGTGAAGTCGGTGATGGCTTTGCGCGCGTTGAGCGCGAAGCCGTAGCGGCGCTCGTTATACACGTCGGAGACGAATGACGCGTCGCGGTAAAAGATCTCGCCGCCGAGGCTGATTTTGTAGTCGAGGAAATAAGGCTCGGTGAGCGCGAGGATGAAGTCCTTGCGGCGAAGGCCGTATTGCGCGCGCAGCCGGAATTTCTGCCCGCCGCCGGTGAAGTAAGGCCAGCGCTTGATGTCGAAGTTACCCTGCGTGATTTCCGCGAAGCCGAGCAGCGAGTCGATCGACGAGAAGCCCGCGCCGAAGTTGAAGGAACCCGTGCGCTTTTCTTCGACCGAGATATTCAAGTCCTTGCGCCCCGGCACCAGCGTCTCGCTCGGATACACATCGACCTTCGAGAAGTAGTTGAGATTGAGCAGCCGCTGCTTGGTCGCGTCCACGCGCACCGTGTTGAACACGTCGCCCGGCGCCACGAGCACTTCGCGGCGGATGACCTTGTCCTTGGTCCGCGTGTTGCCCTGGATGTTCACGTGCTCCACGTAGCTCTGCACACCTTCCTCGAGCTTGAACTCGACATCGACGATCTGCCCCGACCCCGGCGTCACCGCCGCGCCGATCCGAAGGTCCACGTAACCCAGCGCGCCGTAGAGATCCTCCATCGCCTTGATGTCCGAGCGCACATTCTGCGGCGAATAGACCGCGCTGGCCCGGGTCTTGAGGATTTTCTCGAGCTTGTCCATCGGCAGCAGTTGCACGCCCTCGAAATTCACCTTCCCGACCTTGTATTGCGGCCCTTCGGTGATGCGCCACGTGATGTCCACCTTCGCCCCGTCGCGCCCCATCTCAGGGTCGCCCACCTCCGCGTCGATGTAGCCGCGGCTCTGGAGCAAATCCTTGATCGCGTTGCGGTCGTCCGCGAGCTGGTCGGTGTTCACCTTTCCGCCCTTGCTCAGGAAATCGAGGAAGAACTTCGGCTTCGACTTGATGATCTTCTTCAGGTCCACCGTCTTCACGTTCTGGTTCCCCTCGAACTTCACCGACCGGATGAACAGCTTGCCGCCTTCGTTGATGTTGAAGGTCACGCTCGCCGTGCCCTTCTCTTCGTTGCTCTCGACGACGTATTGCACATCGACTTCGCCGAAGCCCTTCTCGTTGTAATACGTGATCAGCTTCTGCCGGTCGGCCTCGAGCGCGGATTCATTGAGCGGATCGCCCGGCTTCGCGCTGAGCTCCTTGCGGATGCGGCTCGCCTTCACCTTCGTTGCGCCGTTGATGATCACCTCGCTGATCGACTGCTTGGCCATCACCACCACGATCACCTTCACGCCCGTGTCGATCGACTCGCCGAAGATTCGCACATTGGTCACGCTGCCCGTCGCGTAAAGATTGCGAATGTCCTCCTCGACGACCTTGTCGTCGTAAGGCTTGCCGACCTTCGTGTGCATGTTCGCGAGGATCTTCTCCTTCGAGATGCTCGCCGGACCGGCGTATTGGACTTCGATCTCCTTGACGATCGGAGCCGCGGGCGCCTGGGCTCGGACACCGGACACGGGCAAGGCGAACGCCGCCAGTGCAAGGCAGAGGGAGAGAAGACTTCGTAAATTCATCAGATGGTTGGGCTGCTATTCGACCGGGGTTTCCCAGTCGGAAGGGGCGGATACAACCGTTTACGCGCCTCAGCGTCAAGCTGGTAAATCCGTTTGTCGGGCAGCCGCCCCGCCCCCAAAGTCCGCGCTCCGCATGGCCGACCCATTCTTCATCACCACCGCGATCGATTACACCAACGGCGCGCCGCACATCGGCCACGCCTACGAAAAGGTGCTCGCCGACGTGCTCGCGCGCTACCACCGCCTCAAAGGCGACCCCGCCTTCTACCTCACCGGCGTGGACCAGCACGGGCAGAAGGTGCAGCAGAGCGCCGAGAAAAAAGGCATCGAGCCGCAGCAGTTCGTCGATGAGATCACGGGGAAGTTCACCGCGCTGTGGGAGAAGCTCGACGTCCGCTACGACGGCTGGGCCGCCACCACCGACGCCGTCCACAAGGAATGCGTCCGCTCCAATCTCCAGATGCTCTGGGACGACAAAGTGCCCGGCACCGACCGCAGCCGCTGGATCTACAGAAAGACCCAGCGCGGCTTTTACAGCGTGCGGCAGGAGCAATTCCTCACCGACAAGGAGCGCAACGAGCAGGGCGAGTTCGGCCCCGAGTGGCAGCCGGTCGAGGAGCGGGAAGAGGAGAACTTCTACTTCCGCCTCACCGCCCACGAAGACCTCGGCTTCGACCCGAAGCAATGGCTCCTCGCCCTCATCGACAAGCGCAGCGCCGACGGCCACCCGCTCGTCGTCCCGGATTTCCGAGTCGCCGAGCTGCGCAACGCCGTCGAGAAACTCGATGGCGACCTCTGCATCTCGCGACCCGCCGCGCGGCTGAAGTGGGGCATCCCCTTCCCCGAGACCTTCGGCGCCGGCTTCGTCACCTACGTGTGGTTCGACGCGCTCGTGAACTACATCACCTACGCCCCCGGCCACGACGCGTGCTACGCCGAGCGCGCCGCGGGTGAGAAGACCGAGTTCCAGCGCTGGTGGCCGCCGCTGCACGTCATCGGCAAGGACATCCTCATCCCCGCCCACGGCGTCTATTGGCCCATCATGTTGAAAGCGCTCGGCTTCACCGACGAGGAAATGCCCACCTTCCTCGTCCACGGCTGGTGGAACATCGCCGGCGCAAAGATGAGCAAGAGCGAAGGCAACGTCGTCGATCCCGACGCGCTCGCCGACAAATACGGCGCCGAGGCGCTCCGGTATTATTTGATGGCCGACATCGCCACCGGCAAGGACGCCGACTTCAACGAAGAACGCCTCATCCAGCGCTACAACGCCGACCTCGCGAACTCACTCGGCAACCTCCTGAACCGGACGCTGAGCATGGCGGCGAAATATCGGGAGGGGAAAGTAAAGGGTCCGCCGGTTTGGGATTCACACCTTGTTTGGGACACGGGCAATCCGCCCGCTTCGCTCGACGTAATCGCTGCAATCAAGTCAAGGGTGCATCTTTTTCCCGAAGATATGGATGCTCATCAAGCGCAGTTTGGGTTGGTTCACGCCACTCACCTTGCTGGAGTCGCAAACACCTACGTTGAATTGAGCGCCCCGTGGAAACTCGCCAAGGATTCCAGTCAGGCAGAGAAGCTCGACGCCGTCCTCTACACGCTCGCCGAGTCCCTCCGCATCATCGCCATCCTCATCTCCCCCGTGCTCCCGAAAGCCGCCGCCGGAATCTTCGCGCAGCTCAACTGGACCGGCCCGATGACCCTCGACGCCGCGCAATGGGGCGGCCTGCCCGACGGCCACATCCTCGGCATCCCCACTCCCATCTTCCCGCGCATCGAGGCTCCGGCTTCGTAACAGAAACTTTCCAGTGCCGCGCAAGATTCGCGAACCGCTCGATGAAACCCGCTGATCGCTACCACCGATTCGTGCGTTGGTCCGATGAAGACCACGCTTACGTCGGCTTCTGCCCTGATCTCTATTTCGGCGGCGTGTGCCATGGCGATTCCGAGGAAGCGGTCTATGCCGATCTGTGCGCCATCGTGCGCGACGAGATCGCGCATCGCACGGCAAAAGGCGAGTCGCTGCCCGAGCCCCGTGTGCGGGCGATGGCAGAGGTTTAAGTTCCGCTACTGCCGCCCCGGCCCCAGCGCCGCGCGGATCGCCGCCTTCAGCCGCGGCTCCGCGCCCGGCGCCACCCAGCACCAGTCGCCGAGATTCGTGTCGCCCTCCGCGATGTGCTGCTCGGTCGGGATGTAACCCGTCGCGCCTTCGCCGTAGCCGGCCGTCACGATGAAATCGCCCGGCCGCTGCTCCTGCGCGAAGAGCTGATACTCCACATACGCCTCGCCCGGCAGCACGAGCAGCGCGGCCTTGCCGAGATCGAGCACCGGGATGTCGATCGTCGCTCCCGCATCCGCGCGCTGCCGCCAGCTCAGGCCCATCGCCGCGAGGCATTGATGAAACGGCTTCGGCGCCGAAAGCTTCGCCTTCAGCTCCGCCACGCTCCAGCCCGGTCCGTCGCGCGGCTCGAGTCGCACCGGCGTCGCGCGGAAAGCGGCGCGCGTCAGCGGCTCCCTCGTCGTCGCGGCCCACGCCGCGCGCATCGCATCGCTCAGGCGCGACGCGAGGACCGCGCGGCTTCCGGGCGGGCCGTCGTTGTATTTGCCCGCCGTCGTATTCCCGCTGCAGCCGCTAGCATAAATCTGCATCATCCCCGGCGTCTCCGTGTCGCGCTGCGCCCGCGCGAGGCCGGGAAAATCCGCGCTCACTTCGCCGCCGCCGTAATAGCTCATCGGGTGGACCGAATACGCGCTGATCGCCGCGAGCGGTGTGTCGCCATCCCAAAAGCTCAGCGTCTTCAGCCACGGATCGATCACGCCTTCACCCGCCGCGCGCGCCACCGAGTCGGTCGTGCGGCTGCCGCGCGCGAAGCTCACGATGCCGCCCGGCGTCACGAACCGCCGGTTCGACGCGAGGCGCTCGACCTTCGCCTGCCCCGCGCCGAGATGCGTCACCGGCCGCGCCTTCGCCAGCGCCACGCGCGCCGCCGCCGCGACGCGCTGCACCGCCTCCTCGTGGAAATCGAGATCGCACACCGTCCCCACCGCGCCGTGCGCGCGCAGGATGCGCTCGGCCTCGAGATCGGCGACCGGCGCGTCGTGTTGATGGATCGCGCACACCATCACGCGCTCGGGTCGCGTGCCCACCGCCACGGCCAGCGCGCCCTTCCACCGGGCGAGCGCGTCGGTGCGGATCTCGCACCAGTCCACCGACACGAAAACCACCGGCGCGAAATCATCCCCCACGAGCACCACGCCGCGCGCGCTGAGCGGATCGGCGACCGACTTCGAAAGCCACGCGCCGCCCATCATCCCGTGGCCTGGCGGCACCGTCACGTCGGCGGAAAAGGTCGCGAGTCGAAACGGCGTGGCCGCTTCCGCGACGAATGAAACGAGGAGGAACGCGAGGAGGGCGGGCTTCATGACGTAAGAAAACCCGGCGCGCCGCTTCATCGCGACGAGAGATTTGCGTTTTCCTCGCCGCCCGGTGCTGCATTGTCGGCACGCCGCGTGACCACCGCCACCCGCCCGAAACTTCTCGTCCTCGAACTCTGGGGTCTCGGCGACCTCACCTTCTCCACGCCGGTGCTGCGCGCCGCCGTCGAGCGCTTCGACATCACGCTCGTCGGCAAGGCCCACGCCAAGCCGCTGCTCGCGCCGACTTTTCCGACGATCGAGTTCATCGCCTACGAAGCGCCGTGGTCCGCCTACCGCGACAAATACAGGCTCTGGCGCTGGCGCTGGCGCGAATTGCTCGCGCTCCTTTCGCGCCTGCGCGAGCGCCGCTTCGACGCCGCCATCTCCGTGCGCAACGATCCGCGCGATCACCTTTTTCTCCTCCTCGCCGGCGCGCGCACGCGCTTCGGCTTTCCCGTCCGCGGCAGCAGCGCCTTCCTCACCGACCCGCTCATCCGCTCGCGCGACAAGCAGCACCGCGTCGAGGATTGGCGCGATCTCGGCCGTGCGCTCGACCTCCCCGGCATGGAAGCCGCCGCACCCGCCCTCGACCACCCGCGCTACAGCTCGCCGCGTGTCGAGGGACTTTTCGCCGCGATCCGCAAGCCGGTCATCTGCCTGCACCCCGGCGCGCGCATCCCGGTGCGCCGGTGGCCGGAGAAATATTTCGCCTTCGTCGTCGAGCGGCTGCGGCAGCAGTTCGACTTTCACCTCATGCTCATCCCCGATCCCGACGGCTACGGCTCCGCGCTCGCGCCGCTCGCCGACAGCGTCGTGCCGCAGCTCGACGTGGCCGAGCTCGTCGATGTGCTCGGTCGCGCCGAACTGCTGCTCTGCAACGACAGCGGCCCCGGCCACATCGCCGCGAGCTGCGGCCGCCCCGCGATCGTCGTCTTCGGCCCCACCGATCCCGACTGGTTCCGCCCGTGGGGCGACCAGCATCATCTAGTCATCCGCGACATCTGCCCGTGGCGCCCGTGCTTCGACTACTGCAAGTTTTCCGAGCCGTATTGCCTGACCAAAGTGCTGCCCGAGCGCGCATGGCCGGAGATCCGCGACTACATGCACGCGCTCGTTGGGCAGGGAAAAATCGCGCGCTCGCTCACCAAGCCATGAGCGTCGTCGCCGTCGTCGCCACCTACCGCCGGCCTCGCGAACTCACGCGCCTGCTCGCCTCGCTCGCGGGCATCGAGCACGTCGTCGTGTGCGACAACTCCGGCGCCGACACTCCGCTCACCGCGCACTGGCTCACGCCGAAAACGAACCTCGGCTGCGGCGGCGGCCTGCGCCTCGCGGAGGAGCACGCGTGGAAGATCGGCGGCGACTTCACGCACCTGCTCGTGCTCGACGACGACGCCGTGCTCAAGCCCGGCACCGTCGCGCAACTCATCGCCGCGCTCGATCGTGAGCGAGCCGATGTCGCCTACCCGCTCGTCGTCGCCGACGACGGCCTCGTCGGCTGGCTGCCCGGCCTGAAGGATCGCGCGCAGCACCGCCTCAGCCGCGAACGCACGACGCCCGACGAATACCGCCGCCGGCTCGGCGCGGAAGTCGCGGACTTCACGTGGGCGCAGGGCATCTGCCTGCTCGCGCGGCGCGAAGCTGTCGAAGCCGCGGGTTTCCATCGCGAGGACTTCTGGGTCCGCGGCGAAGACATGGACTTCACGCTGCGCCTCACCGCGCGTGGCCGCGGCGTCTTCGTCCCGTCGATCGAAGTGCAGCATCTCCCGCCGCCCGCCGCCGAGTCCGACCCGCGCGCCGAATACCTGCGCCACGCCGCGCTCGTGCAGAACATCGCCTTCCTCGCGCTCCAGCCGCATGGCGCGCCGGTCCGCGGCTCGATCCCCGGCGCCAGCCTGCGCTTCATCCGCACGTGGGGCCGGGGCGCGAGCGCCGATCTCGTGCGCGCGCTGTGGCGCGGCCTGCGCGGCGAACCCGCTGGCGGAGGCACGGGCCGCACGTTTCGCAGTCGCTTCGATGAACTCCAATAGCTGCCCCGCGTGCGGCGCGGAGATGGCGCGGCTTTATCGCACGACGTTCCCCGGCGAGCCGTGGATGCACCGTTGCGGCGCGTGCGGCTTCTGCGCCGTGCGCCCGCTCAGCGAGTCGCGCGAAGTGTATGATGACGCCTACACCGCTGGCTCGGATGCCGGGCGAAAGAACCGCCGGCTCGCTCCCGACTACTTTCGCAAGCTGCGCCCCTTCCTCGCCGATGAGCATCGCGCTGTGCTGGAAGTCGGCGGCTCGCACGGCTGGCTCAGCCAACTCATCCGCGAGCGCACCGGCGCGCGCACGACGCTGCTCGAGCCGGGCCGCAGCGCCATCGCCTCCGCGCAGGCGCGCGGCCTCGATGCGCGGTGCGGCTTCCTCGAAGACTTCGCGACTGACGAGCGCTTCGACCTGCTCTGCGCCGCGCACGTCATCGAGCACGTCGCCGACGTGGATCGTTTCCTCGCCGCGTGCGCGCGACTGCTTCGCCCCGGCGGCACGCTCTTTCTCCTCACGCCAAATGCCGACGCATGGAAGCTCGCACGCTTTCGCGGGCAATGGGCGTGGGCGGTGCCGGATGGGCACACGCTTTTCCTCAGCGCCGGCTCCGCGCGCGAGCTGCTCGCACGCCATGGTTTCGAGCCGCTCGCGGCGAGCGCGGTCAGCCCGGCCTTCGCGCACTACCCGCTATTCGTCGCGCGCGCGCTGGCGAAGTGGCGCGCACGTCTCCGGTTCGGCCGGCTGCTCGGCGTGGCGACGCGCCCGCTCGCGCTCGCGGAGTTCGCGCTGCTCCGCGTGCTCGATCTTTTCCACGGCGCGGATCGCGCCGACGAGTTGCTCGTCGTCGCGAGGCGGTGCAGCTAGACATCACCGATGCCCGACATCCCGCGCTTCAACGTCCTCGGCGTCTCGCTCTGCGCGATGAATCTGCGCATCGCGACCGACGCGGTGCTCGATGCCTTGCGCGAGCGGCGCAAAGGCTACGTGTGCGTGAGCGGCGTCCACGGCGTGATCGAGGCGCAGGACGATCCGGCGCTGCGCGACATCCTCAACGCCGCCTTCCTCAACACGACCGACGGAATGCCGCTCGTGTGGCTCGGCCGGCACTACGTCGGAGGCGATGTCGATCGCGTCTATGGCCCCGATCTTATGCTCGAGCTTTTCGCAGCCACGCAGCGCGGCGAGGCCACGCACTTTTTTTACGGCGGCGCGCCGGGTGTCGCGGAGGAGTTGAAGGCGAAGCTCGAGGCGCGCTTTCCCGGCGTGCGCATCGTCGCCACCTACACGCCGCCTTTTCGCCCGCTCGATGCGACGGAAGAGAAGCAACTCATCGACCTAGTGCGCGACCGGAAGCCCGACCTCATGTGGATCGGGCTGAGCACGCCGAAGCAGGAGCGGTTCATGGCGGAATTTCTGCCGAAGCTCGACACGGCGGTGATGCTCGGCGTTGGCGCCGCGTTCGATTTTCACTCCGGCCGCGCGCGGCAGGCGCCGCGCTGGATTCAACGCTCGGGCTTCGAGTGGTTCTACCGCATGTGCTGCGAGCCGCGCCGGCTCGCGCTGGCGAAGGGCGCCCATCATCTGCGACCGCGGCGTGATCTCGCCATCGTTCAATCGGTCGGCGAGCCCTTGCGACTG
>JBEBGD010000094.1:0-21433 GCA_040081625.1 Chthoniobacteraceae bacterium | reverse complement strand
GCGGCGCCGGCCATCACCGCCTGAATCGCCCAGTGGGTCCCGCCGGCGGGCCGGCCGAGCCGCGCGCGCGCACGCGCCAGCGCGCCGGCGCTCAGGTGGCCCTCGGTCTGGAGGTATTCGAGCATCAGGCCCACGGAACGCTTCGAATCAGACATCGGCGGCCTCCATCTGCGCCGCGGCCGACTTCAGCCAGGCGCCCAGTGCGGTGGCGATCCCCACCGCGCTGCGGCCAAGGAATTGCCGGCGGGTAGGGAAGCCCGGGGTTTCGATGAGTGAATTCATGGGGGCACTCTCGTCACTTTTTGAGAGCATCACCGGCTTCCAGCATTTCGAGCAACTCCTTCGGAATGCTCGCCGCATAGGCCTGGCAGATGCCGGTGCGGTCGGAATTGAAGATCACGCGGTGGTTGCCGGGCGTGATGTAGGGATGCGTGTGCGTGTATTGCGGCGAGCCGCTGCTGGCGCCCGTGTCGCAAAACGGCAGAACGCGTTTGGTCGCAATACAGCCGAGATAAAGGCGGCTTGTCTTGATGTCGTCCGCGACAAAGAACCGCCCGTCCGGTGACGCGGAGATGTGGATGTATGCGCGACCGTCGGCGATGAGCGTGGCCTCCGCATCGCCCGGCGCCGCCGTGATGATCCGCCCGCGTTCGGTCGTCAGCAGGACGCGGCCTGTTTTCCCGAGCCAGCATTCGTGCCCGGTCACCGGTGGCGTGTGTGGCTTGCCGATGGGAAGCGCGCGCTCGTTCTTCCCGTCCTGATCGATCACGTAAAGCGTCGCGCCTTCCGGGCCGACGCTACGGACGACATTCCGGGCTTCATCCAGCAGTCCCCCGCGATTCTGCTGCACCATCACGTCGCCGCCCGCGGGGCTGAACTGGAGGTGCGCGTTGAAGATATCGTCCTTCTCGTGGATCAACTGCCACGTGCCGCTTTTCAGGTCGATGCGTTCGATGCCGAAGCGACGTTCCCCGAGCCGGCGGATGATCATGCAGTAGCGCCCGTCCGGACTGACCGCGAGCAATCCGCGCGACTCCGGCACCGGACACTTCCCGAACGCAAACACCTCCGTCTGCTCCAGCGTCTTGAGCGTCACTCGCACGATCGTTGGCGCATCGCTGCCGTTGCGACGCAGATAGTAAATGCTGTCCTGCTCGCCGTTGCCGGCCACGAGGAAGAACGCCGCCGGGCCGAGCAGCGTCACGCTCTCGTTGTTCAAGTCGGCCACCCACAACTCCATCGGCCCGTCCTTGTAATCCGTCGAATAGCAGCGCAGCAACGCGATGCGCGTGCCGTCGGCGGAACAATAGAGCTGCTCGCCGTAAATGGCGTGGGTAATCATCGCGCCACTGGTCAACTGCCACACCGTCGCACCCGCCAGCGGATCGATGCCGCGCGCGATGCGCTCCCTGATCCAGTTCACCTGCTTCGGCGGAGCGGCGGAAGAGGGCATCAGCCCGCCGGCGAACGCGGCCGTGCCGATGCCGAACGCGGACCGACCGATAAATTGGCGGCGTGTGAATTGTGCGGAGGACGGGAGGTTCATAGTGTTTGCCAGCGATCTTTCATCGGTGAGGATTCAAAATCCGGTGTTCGGAAACCAGCGGCTGAAATAATTCTCGTCGAGCCGCGTGAGTGGAATCGTGAGCGGCTGCGGCACGCCGTTTTTCGCCCAGCGCGCGACGCGCTCGCGGTCGCCGAGTCGGCCGAGCACGTCGAAGACATTTCCCGGCGAGCCCTCGGGCCACGGTTTCTCCACCTGCGGATCCCAGATCGCAATGCCGGGATCACCGGCGGCAAGATAGCCGGCGACTTGCTTGCAAAGCTCCTGCGGCTTGCCGGTCTTCCACGCGATCACCATCGGATACGCCTTCGTCTTCGTGCCCTTCGTGATGCGGCGGTAGTAGTCCATGTCGATCTTGCCGGGCGTTTTCTCGAACGACGTGTGATACGCGAACCACGTCGTCGCCAACTCATCGACGAGCCCGCGCTCGATCCAGCGCGGCAAGTCGAGACCCCATTTCACGTTGTCCGCTTCCTTCGCGAAAGTGCCGAGCGAGATTTTGTAAGGAGTCGTGCGGCCTTGGGCGCGCGCGGTCTCGTCGAGCAGCGCGCGCACTTCCGCCATGAAGTCCGTCATCACCGCGGCGCGCGTCGCGTAGATGCGCGGATCGTCGTCGCCGGCTTCGCGCGCGTCGGCGTTGTGCATCTGTTTGAAGCGCGCGCAGAACGCGTCTTCCCAAAGCATCAGCGGCATCCCGCGATTGAAAAGGAAGCCCACGCCGTCGGGTTGCAGCGCGAGCGTCTCGCGGAAAATCTCGATCAATTGCCGCCGCACTTCCGGCACCGCGTAGCTCATGAAAAACGTCGGCGTGCCATCGCGATCGAAGCAGCGCCACTCGGGATGCGCGTAGTAGAACTTGCTGTTGAACGTCTCCTCGTAAGGCATCGAGCCGACCCAGCCCGCGGGCCGCAGCATCACGTGAAACTCCGCGCCCTGCGCCCGCGCCGCGTCGCGCGCGACCTTGAGCGGGTTGATGCCCAATTTGAAAAGCGTCTCCAGTGAGCGCGTGACTGCCGCGTAGCTGCCGCTGGGGAAATCGGTCGTCCCCTCGCCGGAATACGTGCCGATCTTCGACGGGTAGTTCACGAGGTCGGCGCCGGTGACCTGGAACCACCACTTGCCGACGTCCGAGTCCTCGAAGCCGCGAAACTCCTCGGCGAGTTGCTCCGCCGTCGTCGGACGATACGGCCAGATCCAGCTATGCCCATCGAACGTCGCAATCGAAGTGCGTGTGCGCGGCGCCGTGCGGCTCGCTTCCTCCGTCGTCAGCGGCACGAGCTTCACGTAGCAGACGTTCGCCGGCCGGCCCGGCAACGGCGCGATCTCGATCGACTGCCCTTTCAACTCCGCGACGGCAAGATACTGCTCCTGGATCACCGCGCGCCGGTTCGGCAGCAAGTCGAGATTGCACGCCATGCGCTTGAAGACCGGCTCATCGCTCAGCCGCGCCTTGATTCCGTTCGGGCCGATGTTGAAGCCGCCGGAAGTCGTCGCGAGCCCGACATACACGGCGTGCCAGCCGCGCGCCGCCAGCGGCAGCCGCACCGGCGCCGGCGCGGTGCCGCCATACGCGGAGAGCGCCGTGCCCTTTGATTCCGCCGTCGTGAATGGAATCAGCTTCCATTTCCCCTTCTCGCGCTTGCCGGTGATCAGCGCCGTCGCAGGCTCGGCCTTCGCGAAATCTGTAAGCACGACTGCGTCGCCCACCCGCGACCAGTGGCGCGAATCGTTCGGAAAAAATTCCGCGGCGGACAACGTGGCGGCGAACAGGAAAGTGATGGCGGATGCGTGCTTCATGGCTTGGCGGGCTCTTCGATGATGACCTTCGCGCCGAGCGACGCGACGAGATCGGGCAAGTCGTAAATCCCCAGCGCGCCGTGAATGGCGGTGGCCAACTGCGCCGGGGCTGAGGGCGTGCGCACGACCTCGGCCCACGACCCGAGCGTGCGGCGCAGCGTGAGCGCCGTGAACATCTCCGGCTCGAGCGCGGCGGCGTGCAGCGCGGCGACTCCCGCATTTCCGATGGCCACGATGCGGACCCTCGTCCCGTCAGCGCCGAGCAACCTCGCGCAGGTCAGCACGTCCTCGGTCCACAGCCCGGTGAGCGATTTGCCGAGCAGATACGCGAGGAAGAACTCGCCCGCCGCCGGGCCGAACGTCGAGCCATACCATTTTCTGCCGCGGTTCTGCGTCTCGCCCATGCCGCGCAGATCGACAGCGAGCACGACGTGGCCTTTCGCGATGAGCTGTTCGATCGCAGGCAGGTCCGCCGCTTTGCCGGTCTCGTGGAGAAAGAGCACCGGCTCGCCGCCGGGCCGCGGCGGTGTGAAGCGCAGCGCGGGCAATTCGATGCCGGGCTCGGGCTCGATCACGAGCTTCTCGACGCGACACGTTTCGCGCTGGATCACGCCGACGCTGCGCTGCCTCGGGTCCGGCAGTTCGGCGAGACGCCGCACGCCGGCGACCCCGCGCACCTTCGCGAGCGCATCCGCCTTGTTTGCCCAAAGATCACGTCGTTGCGCCGCGAGTCTCGTCTCGATGTCGGCGTTGATGTCGAAGGTCGAACGCTCGCCAGGCATCAGCATCACCTGGCCTTTCGGTGAGCAGAGCGCCTCGGGGTCGGTGAGGATCGGCGTCTTTTCGTCCTCGACGACTTCGGCGTCGCTCTTGAGCAGCCAGCGCGACATCCAGCGCGCGGAGCCGACACGGAGGTGCGTGGTAAAGCCGTGCGGTGCGTCCGCCTCGGTGAGTTCGACGCGATTCGCGTAGCCCATGCGCGTGTAAAACCGCTTCGCTTCGCGGAAAAGATCCCATGCACCCGCGATCGTGAAGGTCGTGTCGAGCGTCGCGGCGTTGATCAGCGTCGGCTTCGGCGCGCGCATGAGCGTGTAGTCCGCGATGTCCATGCCGAACGCGATCTGCCCGAAAATGTTTTGCTCCGCGTCCTGCGGCCCGGCTTTGAGCAGCTCGCGGAAAGTCGTCGGGTAACACGATGGCGCGGCGACGGCGATGCGATCGTCGAGCGCCATGAGGTAACACGTGAGCGTGCCGCCGCCGGAGTTGCCCGTGCAGCCGAGCCGCTTCGCATCCACCTCGGGCCGGCTCGCGAGGTAGTCGAGCGCGCGCATTCCATCCCAGATGCGATGCCGCGCGGTGTTCGTGCCGAGCAGGATCGAGCCGACGCCAACGAGCGTGTGCTCCTGCGTGGAGTTGAACGCAGCCTTGCCGTCGGGCTTGAGAATCTGAGCGCGCTCGCCCTGGCCGATCGGGTCGTAGCACAGCGCCGCGATGCCGCTCCTCGCGAGGAGAATGCACGCGCGCTGATACGCCTCGGCGGCCTTTCCGTTGGCGCTATGACCGCACGGCACGATTACGCCGGGATACGGCGCCTTCGTCCTCGGCAGATAGAGCAGCGCCGTGACGTGATGCTTCGGCTCGCTCTCGAAGATGACTTTCTCGATCGTGTAATCACCGCGATCGAGCGTCGCGACGGTCTGCGCATTGAGCGGCGTGCGCTCGGGAAAGCCGCCGAGTTGCCGCACGAAAAACTCGCGCCGCTCCGTCTGCCAAGCGGCGATCTGCTCCGGCGACTTCACCTTCTCGTAAGCCGCGGTGCGCCGATCGAGCGCGGCGAAACACTGCTGCTCGAGCCACGTCTGAAGCTGCGCCATCGGCTGCTTCGGGTCTGGCGGTGGCAGCACGTTCAGGTCGGTTTGCGCGCAGGCGAGCGCGGGGACGAGGGCGAGGAGGAGCGATCGAGTGTTCATGTAATGCGAAATGGTTTGCCCAAACGAATGACGCGCCCGGCTTTCGGATACCAGCCCTGCGGCGCGTGCTGCGAGGTGTGCAGGAAGCACTGCACGCGCACCTCGGGGCTGCCGTCGGTGAACGTGAGCAGGCGGCTCATCGGTCGCGCGCGCGTCGCGGCGTGGAAGCGGGTGAGCGCGCAGCAATTGATGAACGTCGCGTCCCACTTGCGCTCGATGTGCGTGCGTCCATTGAAGTCGTCGTCGGGATGCGAGTGAGTGTGGCCGCCGATCCACAGGTCGATCGCGCCGGGATTCGCCTCGAGGTAGCGCTCGAAGGCCATCGCCTTCGGTTTGCCATCCACGTAGTAGAGATACGACGCGCCTTCCCAACTGCCGCCATCGGGTTGATGGCCGTGGTAGCGGCTCGTCAGCGTTCCGTCCGGATTCTTGATCAAGCCCTCCCAGTCGCCCGAGCCGACCGTCGTCTCGCGCAGCATGTGGTGATGCGCCGAGAGGATGATCGATTCGCGCTCCGCCTCGACGCGCTGCCTCCACCACGCAAACGTCTCGCCCGTCACCGCCCCCGAGGGATAGCCACCGCGTTTTCCACGTCCGACCGGCGGCCCGCCGTCATTGCGGTCGCCCATGACGAGGAAGAGCAGATTGCCGACACGAAACTCGTATCGCTCCCACGTGCCCGTCACCGGATACGGCCGCCGCGTTGCATCGACGCCGGAGAAGCGCGTGTTCTCGCCCGTCGGATCGATCCACTTGCGGAACCACCACTGCGTCTCCTCGTCCGGCCCGCTCGCGTCGTGGTTGCCGACGAGATCGTAGAAGTGCTCGCGCCGGTGCTTCGTCGCCACCGCATATTGGCGGACGACCTCGCGCCCCTCGTCATCCACGGGCGGCGCCTGGTTGCCGGAGAAGTCGCCGACGTTCAGCGCGATGTCCCACTCGAAGGCCTGCTCGGATTGCCGGATCGCATCCGCGAGCGACTCGCGTTTGCGCGCGAGATCGGTGCCGACGTGCGCGTCGCCGATCGCCCATAGGCGGAAAACCTTCGGCACCGCCGCTGCTGCTGCGGCGTGTGCGAGCGCCGCACCGGTGGATGCGCGGACAAATGCCCGGCGGCTGATGCGGGGATTCATTTCGCCGACGGGATCTCGCTGCCGCTCATTCGTCATGGCTTGGTGATGGTTTCGTCGAGGTTCAGCACGAGCTGACAGAGCGCAGTCCACGCGGCGTGCTCGGCGGGCGCGAGCGATTCGTCGCGCTTGGATTCGCCGACGCTGAGGAGCTTCTGCGCGCCGTCGGTGTTCGCGTGGAATTGCGCTTTCAATGCATCAAGCCGCTTCAAGAGCAGCGCGGATTCCTCCGGCTGGATGTCGCGCGCGACGGCAAGCTTGAAGACCTGCCGCAGCCGCGCCGCGTCGTCTTTCCCGGCGAGCATCACGCGCTGCGCCAGCATCCGCGCGGCTTCGACGTAGGTCGTTTCGTTCAGCGTCGTCAGCGCGTGCAGCGGCGTGTTCGTGAGGATCGAGCGCACGTAGCAGGTCTGCCGCGACGTGTTGTCGAAGAACATCGTCGGTCCCACGATGCGCCGCCAGAATGTGTAAAGGCTGCGGCGATAAAGCGACTCGCCGTGGTCCTGCTTGTAGCTCTTCTTGCCGAAGGTCGCCTCCTCCCAGATGCCCTCCGGCTGATACGGCATCACCGCCGGGCCACCGGGTTTGTCCACGAGCAGGCCGGAGATGGCGAGCGCCTGGTCGCGGAGCATCCATGAGGGAAGGCGGAAGCGCGGGCCACGCGCGAGCAGGCGGTTTTCCGGGTCGCGCTCGACGAGCTGCGGCGTGACTCGCGACGATTGCCGATACGTCGCGCTCGTTACGATGAGCTTGTGCAGCGCCTTCACATCCCAGCCGCTCTCGACGAACTGCACCGCGAGCCAGTCGAGCATCTCCGGGTGCGACGGCTTCTCGCCCTGCACGCCGAAATCCTCGACCGTCTTCACGAGGCCGGTGCCGAAAAACGCCTGCCAGAACCGGTTCACGGTCACGCGCGCGGTGAGCGGATTCTCGCTCGCGACGAGCCAGCGGGCGAGCCCGAGTCGGTCGCGTTGCGCGTCGGTGGACATCGCCGGCAGGCTCGCGGGCGTGCCGGCGGTCACTTTCACGTCGGTCGGTTTGTCGTAGGCGCCCTTGCTCAGGATAAAAGTCGCGCGCGGCTCCTTGAGCGTGTCCATGATCATCACGCGCGTGATGTTCTTACCCGCGGTATCGCGCTCGCGCACGGCCTTGAGCAGCTTGTCGAGCTGCTTCGTGTAGTCGGCGTCCTTGTCTTTGAAATACGCGATCGACTCGAGCAGCGCGTCCACGCCGCGCTTCTTCGGCTCGGTCTTCGCGAGCGTCGCGGACAGATTGCCGGGCAGGTTGATCGCGGCGGATTCGCTCAGCGGCTTGCCTTCGGGGCGCGGGAACTTCGTCAGCTCGAACGCGTCCACTTCCGCCGCGACCGCCGCGACCTTCTCCTCGGCCTTCTTGTTGCGCTCGACCTCCGCAGGCGTGGACATGTCGAGCGCTGGGGTCGCCTGCCCGCCGCGCCCCTGGCCGGTCTCGGAGGTCTGGTTGAAGAAATCGTAGAGCGCGAAGTAGTCGCGCTGGCTGAGCGGATCGAACTTGTGATCGTGGCACCGGCAGCAGCCGACCGTGAGCCCCATCCACACCATGCCGGTCGTCTCCACGCGATCGAAGACATTCTCCACGCGCGTCTCTTCCGCGATGCGGCCGCCTTCGCCGTTCATCATGTGGTTGCGGTGAAAGCCGGTCGCGAGCTTCTGCTCGGGCGTCGCATGCGGCAGGAGATCGCCCGCGAGCTGCCAGATCGTGAATTGATCGTAAGGCATGTTCGCGTTGATCGCCTTCGTCACCCAATCGCGCCACGGCCACATCGTGCGCTCGGGATCGCCCTGGTAGCCATTCGTGTCCGCGTAACGTGCCGCGTCCAGCCAGTCCCAAGCCCACCGCTCGCCGTAGCGCGGGCTCGCGAGCAGACGCTCGACGACTTTCTCGTAAGCCTGCGGCGACGGGTCCGCGACGAACGCATCCGCTTCCTCCGTCGTCGGCGGCAACCCAGTCAGATCGAACGTCACGCGCCGGATCAGCCTCGCCCTGTCCGCCTCGGGCGACGGCTTCAAACCTTCCTTAGCCAGCCGCGCGCGGACGAACTCGTCGATGGAATCTCCCGCCGGTTTGCGCGGAGCGACGAAGGCCCAATGCTCGCTCCACGGCGCGCCTTCCTCGACCCAGCGCTTGAGCGTCTGCTTCTGCGCGTCGGTCAACGAGCGATGCGACTTCGGCGGCGGCATCACGTCGTCCCGGTCGGTGGAAAAGATGCGCGTGAGTAATTCGGAGTTCGCCACGTCGCCCGGCTTCACGATCGTCACGCCATCCGCCGCGCGATAGAGCCCGTCCTTGCGATCGAGCCGAAGGTCCGCCTCGCGTTTGTTCGCGTCCTGCCCGTGGCAGTGGAAACAATTCTCCGAGAGCAACGGCTGCACGTCGCGGTTGAAATCGACCGGCGAAGCAGCGGCGGAAGCGAAGGCGATGAAGAGGATCGGGAGGGAACGCATGAACGCGGCGCTGAATTGATCGAGCGGCGCGGGGAATCTTAGCGCGGCACCCACGCAGTCGTCTCGCGGTTCGCCGCGGTGATGAGCGCGATGTTTTCCTCGTCGGGAAGCTCGCGCGCGTCGCGCAGGCCGCGGTGGCGCGCGTTGTTCCGCAGATACGCGCCGCAGAGATGCACGCCGATGCAGCCGGGATTTTCGCGCAGCGCGCGCAACCGCTCCGCATACCACGCACCGTCATTGCGCATCGCCTTGCTCCCTTGCATCGGCACGCTGCGCGCGCCGTCGGCCCACAGCACCGGCTTGCCAGTCAGCGAGTGCCACTCGGCGAGATGCTTCACGGGTTCCCTGAAATCCTGGAAGCACAGCACGTCCACGAACGGCTTCGCGGACTCGACGACTTCCACGGGCAACGGCGCGTTGGCTTCGTAGCGGTCGCCGAGGATGAGATGATGCGCGTCGTAGCGGCGGATCGCATCGTGCGTCACCTGATAGTAGCGCGTCGCGAGCTTGCGCAACTCGGCCTTGCCCGCGTCGGTCGCGAATTTCGCCGGGTCGAAGAGCGGCCCCTTCCACGCGTTCGGCGGCTTCGTGTGAACCCACGCCGGACAGTCCGTGTAGAAGTATCCGATCAGCTTCGGATCGTCCGCGAAGCGCGCGCACTGGCTGCGCGCGACGTAGTCGCACCAGTCCTCGAAATCCTTGCTGAAGAAATCGGGATGCCGCGTCTCATTCTCCCACTGGTGCGTCTCCGCGAACGGCAGCAGGTGACAGTAAGGCAGCCCGAGCCACTGGTATTCCTCGAGCGTAAACGACGGCGAGTGCCGATGGATCGAGCCACCGCGGATGACGACCTCCTGCGTCCAGCCGACCGAGTTGAAGCCCCACGCGCGCAGGTCCGGCGCGACCGCTTCCTTGAGCCAGCGCTCGATAGAGTTGCCATACTTCGCGCTCCAGATTTCGCCGCTCCCGGCCTCGCGCAGCGGCGCGGAGTCGATGTGATTGAACCCGAGCGAAAAGAACGGCGCGCCCCCCGGCGTGATGAACCACCAGCGCCCGCCGCGCTGCGCGACGGTGAAGCAGCGATCCGCACTTGCCGCCATGTCCGTTGCAGCGGCGGCGAGTTGATACAGGAAATGACGTCGCGAGCGCATCGTCACCGAGTCTTCTCCGCCCACTTCGGCGTGCCAAACCACTCGTGCATCTCCTTTTCAAACGGCGCGACCACTTCCGCCGGCTCCGGCAAGTCGCCGCGATCCTTCGTCTCGGTCATCCACGCATCGAGCGCGGCGCGCAGACGGAGCAGCGTGTCGCGGTGCTGCGGATCGGCGGCGAGGTTGCTGATTTCGTGCGGGTCGGCGGCGGTGTCGTAAAGCTCCTCGCCCGGGCCGCGCATCGACATCAAGTCTGCGGGCGGACCGGTGAGTTTTCCCAGTGCGTGCAACTCGCGCATCAGCGGGATGACGATGAAGCACTTCTCCTTGTAGCGATTCAGCGATGCGTAGGTCGGGCCCGGAGTGAAATTGCGGATGTAGCGCCAGCGCGTGTCGCGCACCGAACGGATGCGCAGCACCGTCTCGTCGATGCGATCGCGCGCGCTGAATGCGTATTCGCGCGGCGGGTCGGAAAAGATGTTGCGGCTCTGCATGAGCGACGGGCGCGGCACTCCCGCGAAGCCGAGTGTCGTCGCAGTCACGTCGAGCACGCTGACGACCTGCTCGTTCACCACGCCCGGTTTGATCTTCGGTGGTGCGGGGAAGTTCTTCGGCCAGCGGACGATCATCGGCACGTGCAGTCCGCTGTCGTAGCACCAATGAATGCCTCGCGGTTCCATGCGGCCATTGTCGCCGAAGAAGATCACGATCGTGTCTTCCTCGAGCCCGTCCGCGCGCAGCTTCTCGAGCACCCAGCCGATGCGCCGGTCCATGCCGGAAACGGAGTTGAGATACCGCGCCCACTCCGCGCGCACGATGGGATGATCCGGGTAGTAAGGCGGCGGCGTGACATTCTCCGGCGTCGCGATCTGCGGATGCTCTCGCTCGCCGACCCATTCGACGCGCTCCTTCTTCGCGCTCCGCCGGTCGTAGATGTCGTATTCGGCCTCGTGCGAATTCACGACTGCGAAGAAGGGCTGCCGCGATTTCAGCGCGCTCCAGTCATCGGATTCGTAGTTCGGTCCCTCGTTGGCGAAGTTGAGGTCGAGCTTGCCCGTGCCGACATCGCGCTCGCCGATCTTCTTGATATTCGCCGTGAAGTAGCCCGCGTCGCGCAGTCGGTGCGTGATCGGCCGCACGCCATCCGGCAGTCGGAATCCATCGGTGCGATGCGAGCGCATGTGATGCGTGTCGGTCGTCGTCTGATACATCCCCGTGAAGAACGCCGAGCGGCTCGGCGCGCACACCGGCGACGTGGCAAACACGCGCGTGAACCGCACGCCGTCCGCAGCGAGCCGGTCGAGATTCGGCGTTTGCACGAGCTTCGCGCCGTAGCAGCCGAGATCGAGGTCGAGGTTCTCGCCGACGAGCCAGAGGATGTTCGGCCGGCGCTCCGCGCCAAAGGCGTGGACGATGAGCGCGAGGAAAAGTGCGAGTCGGAGGATCATGGCCGGGCCAGTTCCTTTAGGAGTCCGAGCGCCGTTTCGACGAGCCGTTCACCGGAGCCCACTTCGCAGCGAGCGCTGACGACTTCGTAGTTTCCCTGCGGGTAAGCCTCGCGGTTCGGGATGTAGCCGGCGCTGCCATTCGCGAGCTCGGCGATGAAGGTGTGCTTGAAGGGCGACGCCGCTTTGATCGCGAGCCCGAGTTCGACAAAAATCTCGCCCGGCAGCGAGACGATGGCGAGATCGTCGCTGAACGCCACGACCTGCACTTCCACTTCGAGCGGCACGTCCTGTTTCGCGATCGTCTCGAGAATGCACACCGCCTCCGCCATCGGCACGGTGCCGAAGTTCTCGGTGAACATCCGGTTCCCGATGTCCTTCGCCTTCGCGATGTCCGCTTCGCTGAACTTCCGCCGCTCCAGCGCGAGCGTCGTCGATCGCGCGCGCGGCGCGTAAGTCTTCATCGCTCGCAGGTTCGGCCACGACTGCGTCGCCACGTCAGCGAGTGCGGCGCCGAGTTGCTCCGTGTTTCGCCGCGGCTTTCCGCTGAGGTAGTCGGTGTGGTTGATGTTGCCGCAGCAGCCATTGGCGAAGACGGCGATCATGTCCGCGCTCTTGCGCTCGCGCAGCAGCCGCGCGAGCACCCCGGGATAATCCGCCGAGACGCGCGGACCGCTCCCGACGCTCGTCGGGTGCATCGCGAAGTTCACATACGCGGCGAACGGCGCCGGCCCGGCGATGGGATCGAACACAAGCAGACCAAGATCGGGATCTATCGGACCGGCCGGTCGCTCGACTGCCGGATCGATCTTCGCCGGTTGCCAAATGCACTTCCCGTCCTTGCCGATCACGCGGCGGTTGAAGCTGATGCCCTCGGCCTTGCCCACGGCCGCGCTCGCCCGGGCCGGCGCGAGCTTCGCGATCGCATCGCTCACCGATTTCGCGATGAGCCCGGGCAGCGCGTTCACGTATTGCGGGCCGGGTGGCGTGGTGACTTTGGTGATGTCGTCCATCAGCGAGCCGCGCGGCAACTGCGGCCCCGTGTGCGTGTGCGTCGCGGAGATCATCACGCGATCGCCGGGCAAACCGCACTGCTCCGCGATGAGCTTGCGCGCCGCGGCGACGAGCGGGCGTGTCGTTCCGGAAAGATCGAGCACCACGAACGCCGCGCGCGCGCCGTCCTGCTCGACGACGATCGTCTTCGCGTAGAGTGGATCGAGCAAGCCACCGACGGCCCGGAACTTGTAGTAGCCACCCATCGGCGTGCCGTCCGGTGGCGTGATATCGACCTGTGCGGCGCCGACTTTGAACTCGCCGGCAAAGGCGGTGAATGACAGGAGGATGAAAATGATCAGGGAGAGGAACTTCATACCGCGAAGCTAGGCGCTCAGCCCGATCCGGCGAACCGCCTAGGTGAGCAGTTCGTGGATCACGTGCCCATGCACGTCGGTGAGCCGGCGCTGGATTCCGTTGTGCTCAAAGGTGAGCCGCTCGTGATCGAGGCCGAGCAGGTGGAGGATCGTCGCGTTGAAGTCGTGAAGCAGGTGGATGTCCTTCACGGCGCGCTGGCCGAGGTCGTCGGTCTCGCCGTGGCTCACGCCGGGCTTCACACCCGCACCGGTCATCCAGCACGTGAAGCCGTCGGGATTGTGGTCGCGACCCTGCGCGCCTTTTTGGAAGAAGGGCATGCGGCCGAACTCGGTGCACCACACGACCAGAGTGTCGGCAAGAAGCCCGCGCTGCTTGAGGTCGCGGATGAGCGCGGCGGCGGGCTGATCGAGGATCGGCGCGTGGATGTCGTATTGCTCCTTGAGCGCGTTGTGGCCGTCCCAGTTGAGCTTGCCGCCGCTCGCGTAGGCGCCGTTGAAGAGCTGCACGAAACGCACGCCGCGCTCGATCAGCCGGCGCGCGAGGATGCAGTTGCGCGCGAACGCGGCCTTGTCGCCGTTCTGCGTGTCGTCGGCGCCATACATCTTCAGGACGTGCGCGGGCTCGGTGCCGAGGTCCGCGATCTCCGGCACGCTGAGTTGCATGCGCGCGGCGAGTTCGTAGCTCGCGATTCGCGCGGCGAGTTTTCCATCGCCGGAATGCTGTTCGAGGTGCCGCGCATTCATCTTCTGCAAGAGCGAGCGCGCCGCCGCGTCGGCCTCCGCGGAGACTCCGGGCGCGGCGAGATGGCTGACGGGTTCCTTCGAGCTCATCGTCGTGCCTTGAAACGCCGCGGGCAGAAATCCGGGCCCCCAGTTGTTCGAGCCATTCTGCGGCACGCCGCGCGGATCGGGGATCGCGACGTAGGCGGGCAGATCCTGGCTTTCGCTGCCGAGCGCATACGTCACCCACGAGCCGAGGCTCGGGAAGCCGTCGAGCACAAAGCCGGTCGAGAGGAAATTCTCCGCCGGACCGTGCGTGTTCGACTTGCTCGTGAGCGAGTGGACGAACGCGATGTCGTCGGTCAGCTCCGCGAGATGCGGGATCATGTCGCTCACCCACTTCCCCGTCTGCCCGCGCTGGCGGAACTCGTATTGCGGCCGCGCGAGATTTCCCGCCGGGCCTTGAAACGTCACCGCCGGTCCGCCCGGCAGCGGCTTGCCGTCCCACTTGATCAGCTCCGGCTTGTAGTCCCACGACTCGAGCTGGCTCGTCGCGCCTGCGCAGAAGATCACGATCACGTTCTTCGCCTTCGCCGGGAAATGCGGCGCGCGCGGCGCATACGGTCGCGCGGAGTCGATGATCGGCGCGGCGAGCAGGCCGTCGCGTCCGAGCAGGTTCGTCAGTGCGACCGAGCCGAGCGCTGTGGCGGCACCGGAAAGAAACCGCCGCCGGTCGAGCAGCACTCGGCCCACGGTGGAGAGGTGTTCGGCGTTGGTAATCATGCGATGGCGTTTAACGGGATACTGTCCGGGAAGCGTTCAGCTTTCCAAGTGACCTGCAATGAGATATATCGGCGCCAAGTTTCGGGCCGCTCCGCTCAGAACTCACGCGCCTCCTCCCCGCCGAACCAACCTTCCTTCCTCGTGCCTCCATTGAATCGTTCTCATCTCCAGCGCTGGGTCGTGGCGATTCTGATCGGTTCCGCGGCTGCGCTGGTCTGGTGGCAGCCGCCGCGAGCGCTTCCGCCCGCGCCGCGTCCGACCGTCGCCGCAGTGCCGGAGCTTGCGCCGATTGCGGTGCAGCCTTTGTCGAAGCCGGTGGTGGCCGCCGCGAAGGTGGAGCCGCCACGGGCGCAGCCGGTGCCGACGGATGTGGTGCTGCCGATGCGCCAGGACCTTCGCTGGCAGACGCCGATGCAGGAGACGGTGTTTGCGGGGTTCCGCGATTGGACCACGCGTTTTGCCAAAGCGCGGACGGACGCGGAGAAGGCGGCGCTGATCGGCGAGGGGCTCGCGCTGGTCGAAGAGCGGCGCAATCAGATGGCGGATTTGATCGATCAGAATCCGCGTCGCGCGCTGGAGCTTGCGGTGCCGGAAACGGTGCGGCGCCAACTCCCCGCCGAGATCGTCGCGCAGTTGGAGCAATCGGTGTCCGGACGCGGCGATCTCTTCGTCGTCGCCGCCGTGCCCGCGCCGGGGAGATCGCTCAAGGTGCGGCCGATCGAGCGCACGGTGAAGATGGCGGACGGGCGGGAGTTTGCGGCGTTCACGTTTGGCCTGCGCGATACCGTGCCGACGCGGGAGGGCGTCGCGGTGCAGGGCGTCGCGCTCGACGGGAAGCTGGCGCTGACGGAGTTGCCGGGGCGCGTGCTCGAGCCGGTGGAAGTCGCGGACCGGCGCGCGGCGGGCGCGGGAACGCCGGTGTGCCCGACCTCCGGGCTCGTCACGAGCATCACCAACGACGAGGTGGTGGTGGACTGGGATGGGAGCAGCCACACGTTTTTCTGCGGCCCGCAGCACGCGCTCGAGTCGCTCTACGCGGCTGCGCTCGATGAGGCGATGCTCGGAGGGAGCGGCGGCGGAGGCGGCGGCGGAGCGGTCACGCAGAGCGCCGCCACCGAGGGAACGAAGAAGCTGCTGATCATCCGTGTCGATTTCCCGGACGCGCCCGGACAGGTGGTCAGCGATGCGACGCTGACGACGCTGATCAACAACATGCTCACGCACTGGACGGAGATGTCGTTTGGCAAGATGACGTGGACCGCGATCGGCGCGGGCTCGGATTTCACGCCGACGCTGCGCCTGCCGAACAATCACGCGAGCTACACCGGCTTCAGCACCATGCTCGCGGCGGCGCGGACGGCGGCGACGGCGGCGGGTTACAATTACACGAACTACACGCACGAGGTCGTGGTCACGGGCGACAAGCCGGACGTGAGCTTCGGCGGCGTCGCGTATGTCGGCGCGCGCGGGGCGTGGCTGGCTAATTCGCAGTGGAACCTCGGCGTGTGCAGTCACGAGGTCGGGCACAATTTCGGCCTGAACCACTCGGGCTTTTGGGACACGGACGATGGCACGGTCATCGGCAGCGGCGCGGCGGTGGAATACGGGAATCCGTTCGACCAGATGGGCGGCGCAAGCAGCTCGATGAACGCCCACTTCGGCGCAAGGCAGAAGAACTACCTCGACTGGATCGCCGACGCCGACGTGGTGAAGATCACCACCGACGGGACGACGACGACGCGCATCCGGGCCTTCGACAAGACCGCCGCGACGAGCAAGAAGGCGATCGCCGTGGATCGCACCGGCACGAGCAATGACTACTGGATCGAGTATCGCCAGACCTACGCGGGCTCGAACGTGTGGATGAAGGACGGCGTGGTGCTCAACTGGGGCGACGTGGGCATCAGCAACATGAAGCCGCTGCTGCTCGACAACGCGCCGGCGACGAGCACCAAGGACGACAGCGCCGTGCTCATCGGGCGCACCTTTTCCGACACCGCGGCGGGCATCCACATCACGCCGGTGCTGCGCGGCTCCGATGTCGATGGCACGTCATGGATCGACGTGACGGTGAACCGCGGCCCGTTCACGGGAAATCAGAAACCGTCGGTGATGGTGAACGCGTCGAACCTGAACCCGGCGGTGAACGCGAGCGTGACCTTCACCGCGGCCGGGAGCGATCCGGACGGCGACACGCTCGGCTATCACTGGGATTGGGGCGACGGGACATTCACCGCGAATAACAGCACCACTGCCGCGAAAAGCTGGAGCACCAGCGGGACGAAGACGGTGCGCTGCTACGTGACGGACATGAAGGGGCAGACGACGACCGGCCAGTTGCTCGTCCAGGTCGGCACGAGCAGCACGTTCTTCATCCAGGGCACGGTGGCGACGACGCTCGGCGTGCCAGTCTCCGGCGCGGTCGTGAAGGCCAGCGCCACCCAGACGGACACGACGGACAGCGAGGGCTACTACGCGATCACCGGGCTCGCTGCCGGCAGCTACACGATGACGGCGACGAAGACCGGGCTGACGATTCAGCCGGGCTCGTTCACCAATCCGGTGACTGTCGGGCCGAACCAGCAGAACATGAATTTCACCGCGCCGCCGGGCTCGCCGTATTTCGGCACGATGAAGGCGGGACTCGTCGATGCTGGGTCGAATACCGGCGCGGTGATCGTGCCGGTGAACGACGCGGACACGCCGGTGACCAGCCTCACGCTGACGGGCACATCGTCGAACCAGGCGATCATCCCCGACGCGAACATCGTCTTCGGCACCGTCGGCACCACGGTCCGCACGGTGACGGTCACGGCGCCATCGAACGTGGGCGGCGTGGTGAACATCACCATCACCGCGATGGATCCGGAAAGCGGGACCGGCACTTACGTGTGGCCCGTCACGGTCAATGCAAAGCCGGTGCTCGCGCTCTCCACGAAGACCACGCCGGAGAACACGCCGATCGACATCGATCTGCGCACCTTCGTGACCGACGACCTGACGCCGACGGACAAGATCGCGTATGAGGTTTCGCGCGCGCGCGACGGCACGGTGACGGTGCTGCCCGACGGCTACACCGCGCGCTTCACGCCGACACCGGGCTACAACGGCGCCGCGTCGTTCCGGCTCGTCGTGCGCGATCAATCGCTCGGGCCGCGCACGCTCCTGCTCTACGATTTCGAGCCGCCGGACGTGGCGACCGACGCAAAGAGCACCGATGTGTCGAACTTCAACCGCACCGGCACGCTGGAGATCGCGGGCGTGGGCGGCGAATACAACTACAACGCGGATGTGCCGCCGCTCGTCGCGCCCTACGGCACCCAGTCCCTCGGGCTCAGCGAAGCGGGCACCGGCGCCGCGAGGCTGCGCCGGACGCTGGCCGCCACCGACCTGGATTACAACGACTCCGACTGGTCCTTCTCCGCATGGGTGAATCGCGCGACCCGCACGTCCGAGGATTTCATTTTTCACCTCGGCACGGGCGATGGGAACGGAACGGAAGCGGAGCTGCAGCTCTACTTCCCGGCCAACAGCGACGCGCTCAAGGTCGGCAAATACGGCGCCGCCGGATTGGAGAAAGAGATCGTCGGCCCGAATGTGCCGATCGGTGAGTGGCATCACATCACGCTGACCTATGACCGCACGGCGACGAATCTCGGCACGCTGGCGCTTTACGTCGATGGCTTCCTCGCCGGCTCGGTCGCGTCGGTGACGATGGACGTGAGCCAGTCGGCGAGTCTTTCCGTCGGCGGCACGGGCAGCACCGCCGCGAGCCTCGACCGGTGGTTCGATGGATCGCTCGACGACGTGCTGCTGCAAAGCGGGCTGAACAGCCGCACCGAGACGTGGTTCCTCGCGAAGATGGGCACGCGCCACTACAACGGGCTGACGGCGAGCGGGACGGTGTCGGTCACCGTGAGCGGTGCGAATCAAGCGCCGTCGATCACGAGCGTCCCGGATGTCATCATGCCCGTCGGCGGTGCGAGTGCGCCGCTGCCTTTCGTCGTCGCCGACGCGGAGGCGGAAGATCGCAATCTCACCGTCAGCCCAGCCACGACCAACGCCTCGGTGCTGCCGGTCAGCGGCATCGCGGTCAGCGCGGCACCGGCCGCGTGGAGCAGCGGGAACATCGGCTCGCCGACCACCGCCGGCTCGCTCACGCAGGATCACGGCACCTTTCTCATGGCGGGCGCGGGCACGGACATCGGCGGCACGGCGGATCAATGCCGCTGGACGGCTCAGGCGCTCAGCGGCGACGGCGAGATCATCGCCCGCGTCGCAAGCATGGATTTCACGAACGTGGACGCGAAAGCCGGCGTGATGATGCGCCAGGCGGACACGGACACCGCGCCGTATGCGTTCGCCTTCGTGACGCCGGGAAATGGCGTGGCCTTCCACTACCGCGCGACCGATGGCGCGGCGGCGGCGGTGAATGCCGCGGTCAACTGGGTCGCCGCGCCGTGCTGGCTGCGGCTTGTGCGGACGGGCAGTAATTTCAACGCCTACCATGCGACGGACAACAACGGCGTGGCGGGAGCGTGGCAGCCGATCGGCACGACGCAGGCCGTCACCTTCACGACGTCGCCGAACACCTACGGCCTTGCGGTGACGAGCAAGAGCGCGGGCACCGCAAACACGGTCGTCTTCGATCGCCTCGGCGGCACGGTGAAGCTCGGCGGCGAGCGCACCGTCACGCTCACTCCGACGCCGGGCGCCTCGGGCAGCGCGATGGTCACGCTCACCGCGAGCGATGGTTCGGCGACCGCGCCGACCGCGTTCAACGTGCTCGTCGATGGCGCGCCGCCGAGCACTTCGGTGTGGAATGCCACCACCGCCGGCAGCCTGCTCTGGAGCGCGGGCACGAACTGGAGCGGCGGCACTCCGCCGCCGAGCAGCCGCTTCTCGACGGTCGAATTTTTCACCGGCCAGACATTCACCGCCGGTGCCGTGACCGCGAGCAATGACACGACACTCGGTCACGCGCTAAACGTCCTGACGCTCGGCGGCACCGGACCGACAACCGGCACGAGCACGGTCGCCATCACCGGCAACCCGGTCCTCTTCCGGCAGGAAGCGGTGCTCGCGCCCGTGGTGAATCTGAGCGCGACCAACGGCACCGGGCTGACCTACGACGTGAGCGCGCCGATCACCCTCGAAACGGGCATCACCTTCCAAGGCAACGGCACAGCGACCTTCATCTTCAGCGGGATCATCGATGGTCCGGGCGGCCTGACGAAGACGGGGACGAGCAAGCTGATCCTCACCGGCGAGAACAGCTACCTCGGCACCACCACGATCAACGCGGGCATCCTGCAAATCGGCAACGACGACGCGACGGGTTCGCTGCCCGCGGGCGACGTGATCAACAACGCGACGCTGCGCATCGACCGCACCGGCACGGTGCTCGTGCCGAACAACATCAGTGGCACCGGCGGCCTCACGATCAACAACCCGTCCAGCGCGCACACCGTTGTGCTCAGCGGCGCGAACAGCTTCACGGGCAACGTCGCGATCAACTCCGGTTCGGTTCGCATCCGGGCCGCGAACAATCTCGGCGCCGGCACGAAGAACATCACCACGCAGAGCACCACCGCGCGGCTGCTGCTCGATGGAAGCGCGGGCGACATCGTGCTGCCCGCCAGCTTCACTCTCGTCACCAGCAATCCCAACGGCGCGGTGATCAACGAATCAGGCAGCAACACGATCCTCGGCAACGTGACGATCAGCAGCGGAGGCGGCGATACGCGCCTCACGGTCGCCGCGGGCAGCCTGGTTTTCGAAGGCAGCTTCTCCCTCAATACGACCAGCCGGAACCTCGTCTTCGCGGGCGCTGGCACCGGATCGATCAATGGCAATGTGAGCGATGGAACGGTGGCGTCCCGCGTCCTCGGTGTGACGAAGAACGACGCCGGCACGTGGACGCTCGCGGGCGCGAATACGTATTCCGGCACGACGACGATCAGCGCGGGCACGCTGCGACTCGGCAGCAGCACGGCTCTCGGCAATGGCGGCTCGACCTTCGGCAGCGCGACTGGCGGCACCAGCATCACTTCCGGAGCGACGCTCGAATTCAACGGCCAGCAGGCGATCAACGAAGTGCTCACGATCCGCGGCACCGGCGTCGGCGGTGCGGGCGGAGTGGTCAATAACAGCCCCACGCCGGCCAGCATCGCGGACGGGGTCGTGTCTTCCATTTCCACCACGGCTGGCGGCGTCCACAGCGCCGCGCCCGCGGTCGCGATCAGCGGCTCGGGCTCGGGCGCCGCGGCCACGGCCACGCTCGGCGTGAGCGCGGCGAGTTTCACGATCAACGGCGGCACGACGGTCTATTCCGCGGCGCCCACGGCCACGATCAGCGGCGGCGGCGGCACCGGTGCGACTGCCACGGCCGTGCTCACCGGCGGCGTGGTCAGCGGCATCACGATCACGAATCCCGGCAGCGGCTTCACCACTGCACCGACGATCGCCTTCTCCGCCGGGACCGTCAGCACCGCAGGCACCAATCCCACCGGCACCGGAAACGCGGCCAACTTCGTCGTGAGCGCGATCACCGTGACCAGCGCGGGCAGCGGCTACACGAGTCCGCCGACCGTCTCGTTCGATACCGGCAGCGGCACCACCGCGACGGCAAATCTTTCAACCGTCATCCTGGGCGCGAACACGAGCATCGGCGGCACCGGCGACATCGTGTTCGACGCGCCCGTCGCCGGCGCCTTCACGCTCACGAAGATCGGCAGCGGCACGCTCACGCTAAACGGCGCGAACACCTATGCGGGCACGACCACGGTGAGCGCGGGCGTCTTGAAAGGCAGCGGCAGCATCGCGGGCAGCCTCACGGTCACTGGCGGCACGCACGCGCCGGGCAATTCGGCTGGCATCATGTCCGTCGCGGGAAATTACACGCTCGCCGCAGGCGGCACGCTGCAAGCCGAGATCAGCGGACCCGCTGCCGGCACGCAATACGACCAGCTCGCACTTGCCGGTGGCGGCAGCGTCGTCGCGCTCGCCGGCGCGCTCGAC
>JBEBGD010000093.1:0-21723 GCA_040081625.1 Chthoniobacteraceae bacterium | reverse complement strand
CTTCGGCACCGTCGCGCCCGGCGCGCACCTCGCCGTCGCCATCGAAGTCCGCGACGGCCGCGACGACCTCATCGCTTCGCGGCGCGACGGTCGCAAGGTGATCGTGTTTGACGGCGCGCAATTCCTCGCGACGCCGACGCCCTCGGTGAAGCTCCTCGAACTCACTCTCGCAAAAGGCCGCGCGGTGCAGGTCGCCGCGGGCGACATCAATGGCGATGGCCGCGCGGATATCATCATGTCTGGCGGCCTCGGGCAGAAGGCGCAGATCTCGATTTACTCGACGCAGTCCAATTCGCTCCTCGGCCCGATCACGGTGCTCGGCGGAGTCAAGGGCGGCATCGTGGACGTCGCGACTTCCGACGTGGATTCCGACGGCATTGCGGAGATCATCGTCGCCTCCGGGCCGCGGTTCCGTGGCGACGTGCACTTCTTCGACGGCGAAAGCGTGACGCCGCTCGGCGACCTGACGTTCCAGCCCTTCCCCGATCGCCCGAAGGCGGCGGTGTTCGTCTCCGGCTCGACGCCCCGGCTTGGGATGCTGAATCGGCCGTAATCCCGGTCGTCGCGTCCTCGCTACGTGAGATCGCCCAAGACTGTCAGCGCGCACGCCGGGCAGTAGCTGTGCGTGAAGGTGGCGTCGCTGTGGCTCGAGATATAGGACTCGACGCTCTGCCAGTAGCCCGCGTCGTTGCGGATTTTTTTGCAGCACGCGCAGATCGGCAGCAGGCCCCGCAGGATCTTCACCTGCTCGCGCTCGTGTTCGATCTCGCGCAGCAGCCGCATCCGCTCGGTGTCGGAGCGATGGCGCTCGATGCCGATCTCGATCGCGACGGACAGTTCGTGCGGCTCTAAGGGTTTCGAGATGTAACCGACGGGCGTTGCTTTCTTCGCACGCGCGAGCGTGCGCTGGTCGTAGTGGGCGGTGAGAAAAATGACGGGGATCTCGGCACCGCGCATGGCACTCGCGGCGTGGATACCGTCCGCGCTGCCGGCGAGGTTGATGTCCATGAGCACCATCTCAGGCTTGCCCGCCTCGGCCAGCCGAAGCGCGCCTTCGGCGGTGTCCGTGGTGCCGATGACCTCATAGCCTTGAGCGATCAATTCATCGTGCAGGTCGGCTGCGGTGACCGCTTCATCTTCGACGATAAGAATGCGAATCTTGCTCATGTTTCCGGCGCGCCTGTCACGTCGGCCGGTGTCGCTCGCTCATTCGCCGCGAGCTGTTCGGGCCAACGGAGGACGACGTTGGTGCCCGACGTGGAGCTGTCAATCCGCAATTCGGCGCGGATCTGCCGGGCGAGGTCGCGGACGAGGCGCAGGCCGAGGGTGGTCGTGGTGGCGGGATCGAGCGTCGCCGGGAAGCCGGGGCCGTCGTCGGCCACGCGCAGTTCGCGGTATCCCGCACTGGTGTGGAGTTCGAGGGTAAGCTCGCCGTCCTGACGACCGGCGAATGCGTATTTGAGTGCGTTGAGGATGAGTTCGTTGGCGATGAGGCTGAGCGGCACGGCGGTGTTCAAATCGACAGGCACCGGATCGAGGCGCAGGACCGGGCGGACGCGTGCGCCGGCCGGCGAGTGGGCACGCATAAGCACGCGCGCGAGGGAGCCGAGGTGCGCGCCGAGGTCGATGCGGGCGAAGTCTCCGCTTTCGTAAAGCCGCTCATGCACGGCGGCCATCGCGGCCACACGGTCGCGCGTGCTCGAGAAGACTTCGATGAGGGCCGGGTCGGTGAGCTGCCGGGTCTGGAGGTTCAGCAGGCTGGAGACGATCTGGAGGTTATTCTTCACGCGGTGATGCACTTCGCTGAGCAGCACTTCCTTCTCGGCGAGCGAGGCCTTGATCTCCTCCTCGGCGCGTTTGCGTTCGGTGATGTCTGTTTCCGAGCCGGCCATCCGGATCGGATGCCCCGCCGAATTTCGCAGCGCGAGCCCGCGGTCCAGCACCCACTTCCACGAGCCGTCCTTGCACAGGATTCGGTATTCCTCGGAGAAAAGTGGAGCCCTTCCCTCGATGTGCGCGCGCAGCGCCGCAATGACGTGGTCCCGGTCGTCTGCATGGATGCGCTCGCTCCACTCTTCTTCGCGATCGCTGATTTCGTCGTCGGTGTAACCGCGCACTTGCTTCCATCGCGGCGAATAATAGACGCGCCGGGCGACGATGTTCCAATCCCAGATGGCAGCGTGAGCGCCGGTCACGACCAGTTCGTAGCGCTCATTGCTTTCGCGCAGCGCCTGTTCCGCCGCTTTCCGCGCGGTGATGTCCCGCGCGACGCCGACCAGGCCGATAACGTTGCCGTCCGCATCGAAGCGCGGCGTCTTCGTCGTGAGCAGCACGTGCTCCTCGCCGGTGGCGGAAGTGAGCACCTCCTCGACCGTCTCGGTCCGCCCCGACTCCATCACGCGGCGATCGGCGGCGAGGAATCTCGCCGCCTGTTCGGAGTCGGCGACAAACTGAGTGTCGGTGTGGCCGATCACTTTTTCCGGAGGCAGCGCGTCCGCGCGCAGCCCGGCGGGATTCTTGAAGATCGTGCGCGACTGGCGGTCCTTCACGAAGATGATGTCCTCGGTGTGATCAGTGATCGAGCGCAGCAGTGCTTCGCTCGCGCGCAGCGCTTCGTCCGCGCGCCGGCGCCCGGTGATGTCGCGGCTCACGCCGACGAGGCCGATGACATTTCCCGCGGCGTCACGCAATGGCACCTTGGTGGTCAGCTCGATGATGACTGAACCGCCGGGACGGATGCTCTCGTGTTCGAGGTCGAAAACCGGCTCGCCCGCGAGCACTGGGCGCTCATTTTCCAGAGCGGCAGCGGCGAGGGCCTCGGGAAAAAAGTCGGCGTCCGTCTTTCCGAGTAACTCGGCGGGCGCCGCCGCGCCGATGGCGCGGGCGCACTCCACATTCGCGACGAGGAAGCGGTGCTGCGTGTCCTTCACGTAGATGGAAAACGGCAGCACATCGATCAAGGTGCGCAGCCGGGCGCGTTCCGCATCGAGCGCCGCTTCTGCCCGTTCGCGTTCGCCGATTCGCGCGCGCAACGCGGCGATCATCTCGTTGAAAGCCGCGCTAAGCACACCGAGTTCGTTGCTCGAGCGCACGGGCACCGCGACGTTCAGGTCGCCATTCGCGACCGATTCCGCCGCGCGGCCCAGCCGGCGGATGGGGCGCGTGAAGCCGCGCGCGACACTGTAAGCGCCGATCAAACCGATCAAGCTGATCGCCGCAGCGAGCACCAGCGCCGCGCGCTGCGCCGTGTCGATCGGCGCATACGCTTCGTGTTCGTCCATCTTCACGACCAGACCCCAGCCGCCGTAGCCGATGGGTCGCGCCGCGGCGAGCACCGGGATGCCGCGGTAGTCCGTCGTGTGCAGGAAACTGGACTGCCCCGTGGTCGCAGCATCGATCGCCGGAACGAGAGCGGCGGGCAGCGAATCGCGCTGGCCCGAGTGGCGGAGAGGAAAGAGCAGGCGGATCTGATCGCCCTCCCGGATGACGAGCACGACTTCGCCGGTCTGGCCAAGGCCCGTCGTATTGCGCAGCGCGACGGCGAGCGGCGACGCATCCACTTTTAAGACGACCACGCCCAGCGCGGCGCGCGTCCCATCGATCCAGCGCGTGGGAGCCGCGATCTCGACGGTGAAGCCGTCGCCTGCCGGTTCGGGCCACCCGACGGAGGGTCCCTCCAGTCCCGCCTGGAAGAGTGCGTCGCCCGCTCTATTGCGGCCGACCTCGGCGGAGTCGCTGCTCAAAAGCACGACCCCTTCGCGATCGGTGATGCTGGCCACGAGCGCGGCACCGATGCTCACGTGGCCTTCGAGATTTTCCTGTGACTGCCCGCGCTGTGGCTCTTCGGGTTGCTTTGCCGCGTGCTTCTCGAGGAAGTTCCGCAGCACCCCGCGCGTGGCGAAGATGTCCACGCGGTCGTGCTGCCGGCCGATCCACTCGGCCACGTAGTCGCGGCGGCTCTCCGCGACCGCGGAGAGGCGTGCGTCGATTTGTGCCTCCACGAGTTCGCGGCCTTCGAAATAAACGGCTGCAAAAATGATGCCGAGCAGAACCGCCAGGGTGGCTGCTACGAGCACGGTCAACTGTGCCACGACGGAAAGCTTCCGGCTCAGCCAGGATCCCGGAGGCGGGGGTAGGAGATCGCTCGGCGGCATGGTGCCGAGCATCGTAGGCATACGCTCCGCGAAGGGAAGCCCGGATCGGCACCGGGAGAAGCTGGAAAAATCGCCCTTGCGGACGCCGTGGAGGTGACGCACCCTCCCGGCCCTTTTTCCACAGCCGCCCTATACTCATAATACATGTCCACTGAACTGATGACGGAACTTCTCGAAGCAGGCGTCCACTTCGGCCACCAGACCAAGCGCTGGAACCCGAAGATGAAGCCATACATCTTTGAGAAACGGAACGCGATCTACCTCATCGACCTCGCCAAGACGGCGGTCCAGCTCGAGCGCGCGACCAAGTTCCTCAGCGATACCGCGTCGGGCGGCGGCAAGGTGCTCTTCGTCGGCTGCAAAAAGCAGGCGCAGGAAGCCATCAAGGAAGCCGCGCAGGCGACCGGCCATTTCTGGGTCAACCAGCGCTGGCTCGGCGGCACGCTCACGAACATCAAGACCATCCGCAAGAGCATCGGCCGGATGAAATACATCGAGGCGCTCGAGACCCAGCCGGAATTTTCGAAGATGGGCAAGCAGGAGATTTCCGCCGTCAAGCGCGAGGGCGAGAAGCTCAAGCGCAACCTCGATGGCATCCGCGACATGGACAAGCTGCCCGACGCCGTCATCATCATCGACACCGTGCGCGAAGCCAACGCCGTCGCCGAGTGCAAGCGACTGAAGGTGCCGACCATCGCGATCGTCGATACGAACGCGAACCCGGAAGACATCACCTATCCGATCGCCGGCAACGATGACGCGATCCGCTCGATCCGCATCATTCTTCAAAAGCTCGTGGACGCGATCGTCTCCACCAGCGTCAGCGAGCGAAAGAAGGAGCAGGTGGCTCTTTCTGCAGTCAGCGAATAACGCGCCGGACGCGGTCGATGGCGGTGAGTGGAGAGTTGCGATCCGCATCTCGACGCTCCGCCATTTTTCCCCGCGTGTGCCGGTCAACGGCGCGGCTCTCAACTTTCAACTCCCAACTCTCATGATCATCGACGCCCAAACCGTTAAGACCCTCCGCGAAAAGACCAACGCCGGCCTCATGGAGTGCAAGCGTGCGCTCGCCGAGGCCAATGGCGACATGGAGGCCGCCATCGACGTCCTCCGCAAGAAAGGCTCCGCCAGCGCCGCGAAGAAAGCCGACCGCGAAGCTAAGGACGGAATCATCGCTCAGGCGGTCGCCGCGGGTGCTAAGGTTGGCGTGCTCATCGAAGTCAATTGCGAGACCGATTTCGTCGCGAAGAACGATCAGTTCAAAGCCTTCTGCGACGACCTCGCGAAGAAGGTCGCCGCGAATCCCGCCGCGGATCTCGAGGCTGATCGCGTCGCCGCTGTGCAGAAGCTCGGCGAGAACATCCAGGTCCGCCGCCACGAGCGCATCGAGGTGAAAGACAATGGTCTCGTCGCCGCCTACATTCACACCGGCGGCAAAGTCGGCGTGCTCGTGGAAGTCGGCGCGGAGAAGGCGGAGACCGGCGGCACGGACGATTTCAAGCAACTCGTGCGCGACATCACGCTGCAGATCGCCGCGGCGAATCCCGTCTGCATCAGCCGCGACCAGGTGCCCGCGGATCTCGTCGCCCGCGAGCGCGCGATCTACGCGGATCAAGTGCCGCCCGGCAAGCCGCCGCAGGTGGTCGAGAAGATCATCGACGGCAAAATGGGTAAATTCTACGCGGGCAGTTGCCTGCTGGAACAAGCGTTCATCAAGAACCCCGACCAGACCCTGAGCCAGCTTCTCGACGAAAAGAGCAAGGCGCTCGGCGATAAGATCACGATTCGCCGCATCGTCCGCTACATGGTTGGCGAAGCGATCCCGGCGTAAGCGTCGCGCAAAGGTCCGGCCCTCCGCGTTTTCGGACGCCACTTTTCGCTCGTCAGCAAAAGCCCGCCGCGTATGGGTGCGCGCTCGCCGCGACATGACCGACCGTAAACTCACCTTTCTCCGCCGCCTTGGCTCGTCGCTGGCGCTTTGGGCGGTCGCGCTTTGGATCATCTTCTCCGGCTCGGAGCCCGGCTTCGTCTTCCTCATCGGCGGGCTCTCCTTGATCGGGCTGTGGGAATTCTACGTGATGCTCGATCACAAGAAGCTGCCGAATTTCAAGATGATCGGCCTCGCGTGCGGCGGGCTTTTTGTTGCCGGGTCCTTTCACTACCTCAGCAAGCAGGGGCCGGATCGCGCGCACGATTTTGAAGTCGGCGCACTGCTGCTCTTCATGCTGATCGTTTTCGCGAGGCAGATGTTTCAGCGCACGCGCGACATTTCGCCGCTGGAGACGATGGCCTTCACGCTCTTCGGGCTGCTCTACGTGCCGTGGCTGTTCAGCTTCGTCACGAAGATCGTCTATCTCACGCCGCGCGATGCGTCCGGGCACGTTACCGGGCACTTCTACGTTCTGTGGCTCATCGTGGTGACGAAGTTCAGCGACATGGGCGCCTACGTCACCGGCTCGCTCATAGGCAAACATCTGCTCGTGCCGCACATCTCGCCGAAGAAGACGTGGGAGGGATTCTTTGGCGCGCTCGTCTTTTCAGCGGGTGGCGGCTGCGGCCTGCTCGCGCTCATGGGCGACAAGCTCGCGCTGCTGAACATGACGCACGCCGCAGTGCTCGGCGTCGGGCTCGGCTTCGCGGCGATCATCGGCGACCTCGCCGAGTCCATCGTCAAGCGCAGCGCCGACGTGAAGGACTCCGGCCGGATGCTCCCCGGCATCGGCGGCGGGCTCGACCTCATCGACTCGATCCTCTTCACCGCGCCGCTGATGTTCTTCTACCTGCGCTTCGTCGTGGGCGCGGCGTGATGAGGAAGCGCCGCGTCGTCATCCTTGGCGCCACGGGTTCGATCGGTGCGAGCGCGCGCGAAGTCGCCCGCGACATCCCCGACCGGATGGAAATCGTCGGCATGAGTGCGCACTCGAACGAAGCGGCGCTGCGCGAAGCGGCGAAGGAATTCCCCGGCGCGAAGCTCGCGATCTCGAGCGGCGACGGCGGCGACGAGCGACTGGTCGAACTGGCGACACTGCCCGAGGTCGACATGGTCTTGATCGCGATCGTCGGCACCGCCGGCCTGCGCCCGGCGCTCGCGGCGATCGAGGCGGGAAAAGATCTCGCCGTTGCGTCGAAGGAAATCCTCGTCATGGCCGGCGAAGCGGTGATGACCGCCGCGCGCGAGCACGGCGTGCAGGTGCTGCCCGTCGATAGCGAGCACAACGCGATCTACCAATGCCTCGAAGGCCACGCGAGCGAACACGTCCGGCGGCTCATCCTCACCGCGAGCGGTGGGCCGTTTCGGACGCTGCCCGCCGGGCAACTCGCCAACGTGACGATCGAGCAGGCGCTCAAGCACCCGACGTGGGAGATGGGCCGCAAGATCACGATCGACTCCGCGACCCTCTTCAACAAAGGCCTCGAGATGATCGAGGCGCGCTGGCTCTTCGATGTCGGGATGGCGCGCGTGGACGTGATCATCCACCCGCAGTCGATCATCCACTCGATGGTTGAATTCATCGACGGCTCCGTGCTCGCGCAGCTCTCGGTCACCGACATGTGCTTCCCGATCCAATACGCGGTGACGTGGCCGGATCGTGTGCCGAACACGCTCCCGCCGCTCGATTTCGCGCAGCTCGCCAGGCTGGAGTTCGAGCTGCCGCGCCGCGCAGACTTCCCCGCGCTCGACCTCGCGCGCTCGGCTGGCGAGGCGGGCGGCACGCTACCCGCCGTGCTCAACGCCGCGAACGAAGTCGCCGTCGCCGCCTTCCTCGACCGCCGCTGCGGCTTCCCCGCGATCTGGCAGACCGTCGAGCGTGTCATGCAGCAGCACACCCCGGTTGCGGCACCGGAGCTCGCGGCTATTCTCGACGCCGATTTATGGGCGCGCCGCCGCGCCGCTGAACTCCTTTCTTAATGACCATCTCCGCCATCTTCCGCTTCGTCTTCATCTGCATCGAGGTTCTGCTGCTGTTCAATCTGCTCATCTTCGTCCACGAGCTCGGCCACTTCCTCGCCGCGAGATGGCGCGGGCTTCATGTCGTCGAGTTTGCGCTGTGGTTCGGAAAGCCGCTGTGGCGCAGGAAAATCGGCGGCGTGTGGTATGCCATCAACAGCATCCCCGCCGGCGGTTACGTGAAGCTGCCGCAGATGGCGCCGATGGATTCGCTCGAGGGCGAAAGCGAAGACCTGCCGCCCGAGGCGAAGCTGCCGGTGAAGCCGTTCGACAAGATCATCGTCGCGTTTGCCGGGCCGCTGTTCAGCTTTCTGCTCGCGTGCTTTTTCGCGGTCATCGTGTGGCAGGTGGGCCGGCCGGTGCGCGAGTCCGAGAGCACGACGCGCATCGGCTACGTCCAGCGCGGCAGTCCCGCGGACAAGGCCGGCTTGCGCGCGGGCGACGTGATCAAGGCGATCGACGGGAAGCCGATCCGTCGCTGGCAGGGAATGTCGGAGGACAGCGTCCTGTGGCGCGTGGTGACGAGCGAGGGTGGGATGATTCGCATCGAATACGAGCGCGACGGCAAGCTCGCGACCGCCGATGCGAAGCCGGAAGTTCCCGTGACGAAAGTTTACCAGCGTCGCGCGATGCGGCAGATCGGCATCGCGCCCGCCGAGGCACCGCTCATCGAGGCCGTGAAGGCGGGCGAAGCTGGAGCCGAGGCCGGGCTGCGGCGTGGCGATGTGATCCTGTCCGCGAATGGGGAGCGGGTTCACCTTTTCGAGACGATCGCCGATGTGGCGCGTGCAAATCCCGACGCGCCGCTGATGCTGACGGTCGAGCGCGACGGCCAGCGCGTGGAACTTACCAAGCCGCTGCAACTCACGCCGCCTTCGGTCGAGCAAGCCTTTGAGGGCAGCCCCGCCGTGCGCGCCGGCATGCAGAAGGACGACCGCGTGTTGCGCGTCGGTGGCGAGCCGGTGTTCAACTCGCTGCACATCATCGATCTCGTGGACGTCAATGGGGCAAAGCCCATCGTGCTCGATCTCGATCGCGCCGGCACCCCGGTGTCGGTCACCGTCACGCCCGAGCCGCCCGTGGGTGAGACGCGGGCGAAGATGGGGCTGCAATTCCGTGAGGACACGCTCGGCCTCACGCTCAGCGCGAAGAGCCTGCTGATCCATCCGTCGCCCGTCGAGCAGGTGCGCCTCAGCGCGCTGAGCATCGTGAACACGCTCGGCGCGATCACCTCGAGCAAGTCGGACATCAGCGCGCAGCACCTCGGCGGACCGGTCACGATCTTCCGCACCTACTACCTGCTCTTCGAGAATGTGGACGGCTGGCGTCTCGCGCTGTGGTTCAGCGTGCTGCTGAATGTGAACCTCGCGTTGCTCAACCTGCTGCCGCTTCCCGTGCTCGATGGCGGCCACATCACGCTCGCCATCTTCGAGATGATCCGCCGCCGGCCGATCCAGGGCACGATCGAGACGCGCATCCTCGAGTGGGTGCAGACGCTCGCTGCGGTCGTGCTGATCGGCTTCATGCTCTTCATCACCTTTTTCGATGTGCAGGATCTCTTCGGCAGCCGCGCCCGCGCGCCGGGGATGAAGTTCGCGCCGAAGTCCGAAGCAAAATAGATGACCTACTGCGCGTCGCCCTTCGCGTATCAGCGCCGGAAGAGCCGCGTCGTGATGGTCGGGAAACTCGCCATCGGCGGCGACAATCCGATCCGCGTGCAGTCGATGATCACGTGCGACACGATGGACACGGCGCAGTGCATCGCGCAGACGATGGAACTCGCCGCGGTCGGGTGCGAGGTCGTGCGCATCACCGCGCCGACGGTGAAGGACGCGGCGAATCTCGAGCACATCGTCGCCGGCCTGCGCGCTCGCGGGTGCGACGTGCCGATCGTGGCGGACATCCATTTCAAGCCCGACGCGGCGATGGAAGCGGCAAAATGGGTCGAGAAGGTGCGGATCAATCCCGGCAACTACGCGGACTCGAAGAAGTTCAAGATCGTCGAATACACCGACGGGCAATATGCCGCCGAGCTGGAGCGCATCCGCGAGCGCTTCACGCCGCTCGTCGCGTTCTGCAGGGAGCACGGCCGCGCGATGCGCATCGGCACGAACCACGGCTCGCTGAGCGACCGCATCATGAACCGCTACGGCGACACGCCGCTCGGCATGGTCGAGAGCGCGCTGGAGTTTGCACGCATCGCGCGCGACCTCGGCTACCACGATTTCATGTTCTCGATGAAGTCGAGCAACCCGAAGGTGATGATCGAAGCGTATCGGCTGCTCGCGACGCGGCTCGCGGAGGAAGGCGGGGACTGGAATTATCCGATCCATCTCGGTGTGACCGAGGCGGGGGACGGAGAGGATGGGCGCATCAAGTCGGCGATCGGGATCGGGTCGCTGCTGCACGACGGGATCGGCGACACGATCCGCGTGTCGTTGACGGAGGATAGCGTGAACGAGATTCCAGTGGCGAAGGCGCTGGTCGCGGCGGTGGAACGAACGTCCAACGTGCAACGTCCAACATCCAACGTCGAACTCAGCTACGATCCGTTTTCCTATCGCCGGCGCGCATCGGAGCGGGTGGAGATCGATGGCGTGCCGCTGGGGAACGAGGAGACGATCCGCGTTTTTACCACCGACGGGAATTGGAAGGCGCTCGCGCACAAACTCGACAAACTCGGCGATTATCGGCCGGAGGCTGTCGTCGAATCCGAGGGAATCGCCGCAGTCGATCCTCGCGACGAGGCACTCATCGAAGGCATCAACGGCGGGCCGCTGCCGCAACTCGTCACCGTGGCTGACGGGCTCGATCTGCCAGTCATCACCGCGTATCGCCTGCTCGCCGCGCGACTCGATGAGCGGCATCCGATCCTGCTCAAGGACACGCTCGGCAACAGGCAGGACGACTTTCTCTCCAATCTGCTCACCGCGGCGACGAACATCGGCGCGTTGCTTTGCGACGGCATCGGCGACGCCGTGATCGTGCAGGGCGAGCGGGCTCCCGGGCAGTCGCTGCGTCTTGCCTACAACGTCCTGCAAGCCGCGGGCGCGCGTATCTTCAAGACCGATTACGTCGCGTGCCCGAGCTGTGGCCGCACGCTCTTCGATCTGCAAAGCACGACCGCACGCATCAAAGCCGCGAGCGCGCACCTCAAGGGCGTGAAGATCGCCATCATGGGCTGCATCGTGAACGGCCCCGGCGAAATGGCCGACGCGGACTTCGGCTATGTCGGCGGGGCGCCGGGCAAGGTGAACCTCTACGTCGGCAAGCAGGCGGTGAAGTTCAACATCCCCTCCGACGAGGCCGTGGACCGGCTCGTCGATCTCATCCGGGAGCACGGGAAGTGGGTCGAGCCGCCGGCGGAATCGGCTTCGGCCTGAGCAACGCGGGGCCCGGCAATTTTCGCGAAAAGCTGCTTCCAAAGTCTCAACTTTGAAATACTCTCGCGCCCGCGAAACTACCCATGGCAAAGATTCTCATTATCGATGATGACCCGGCGATGGTCTCGGTCATTTCCGAGATTTGCCACGAACGTGGTCATCAAACCGTAGCCTACAACTCAGGCCAAAAGGCTCTCGACAGCCTCGCTGCTCAGGCGCCGCAGCTCGTCATCACCGACCTGAAAATGGACAAGGTCGGCGGTCTCGAAATCCTGCGCGAGTGCAAGGAGGTGATCCCGCAGACCCCGGTGATTATGATCACAGGCTACGCGAAAGTGGAGAGCGCGATCGAGGCGTGGAAACTCGGCGCTTACGACTACATCACGAAGCCCTTCAAGGTCGATGAACTCCAGCTCGCCATCCAGCGCGCGCTCGACCATCAGTCCGACAAGCGGCAGATCCGCAACCTGCGCGAGGTGGTCAAACGGACCGCGAGCTTCGAAAACATCGTCGGCCTCAGTTCCCGGATGGATGAAGTCTATAACCTCCTCAAGAAAGTCGCCGACACGGACAGCACGATCCTGATCCTCGGCGAGAGCGGCACGGGCAAGGAACTGGTCGCCCGCGCGCTGCACTTCAACTCGAACCGCCAGCATCAGCCCTTCGTCGCGATCAACTGCTCCGCACTGCCGGAGAACCTGCTCGAGTCCGAGTTGTTCGGGCACAAGAAGGGCGCGTTCACCGGCGCCGCGCAGGACAAGATCGGGCTCTTCGAGGAAGCCGAGCAAGGCACCATCTTCCTCGACGAGATCAACTCGATGGCTCTCTCGCTCCAGACCAAGCTGCTGCGCGTGCTCCAGGAGCGCCAGCTCCGCCGCGTCGGCGACACCAAGAGCGTCCCCATCAACGTGCGCGTGCTCGCCGCGACCAATGAAGGGCTGCTCGAAAAAATCAGGACCGGCGGCTTCCGCGAGGATCTCTACTACCGGCTCGCCGTCATCCCGATCGAGATGCCGCCGCTGCGCGAGCGGCTCGACGACATCCCGCTGCTCGTCGCTCACTTCCTCCAAAAGAACGCCGCGCAGACCGGCAAGGAGCCGAAGAAAATCGAGCCGAAAGCGGTCGAAGCGCTCCAGTTGTATCGCTGGCCGGGCAACGTGCGTGAACTCGAGAACGCGATCGAGCGCGCATGCGCGCTGTGCGACGGAGGACTCATCAAGGCTCAGGATTTGCCGCCGCCAGTGCTCCGCCAGGGCGGTGTGCCCGTAGCCGACGGCGCCTCGCCGCTGCCGCTTGGCCGCTCGCTCGACGAATACATTCGCGAGCAGGAGCGCGGCTTCATCGATGAGACCATCAAGTTCAACGCCGGCAATCGCGAGAAAGCCGCGAAGATGCTCGGCGTCTCGATGGCCACGCTCTACCGCAAGCTCGAGGTCAAAAGAAACCGCGGCGACTCGGACAACTAGCCGGCGTCGGTTCGCGGGCGCATCACGGTTCGAGGCGAAGGCGCCGCCGGAATACTCATGACCCTTTATCCCGACGAGTCTGCCCGCCGCGCCGCATTCCCGATCTGCGAGCAGAAGATCTTCCTCGCGCACGCTGCGGTCTGCGCGCTCCCGCGTGCCGTCGCCGACGCCATGCACGGCTACGTGGAGCAGGGCGCGCTCAGCCACCAGGAAGACGCGCAAACCTGGCGCGACGTCGCCGCCACGCGCGTGCTCGGCGCGCGCCTGCTCAGCTGCGACGCCGATGAAATCGCGCTGCTCGGCCCGACCTCGATCGGCCTCTCGCTCTTCGCCAATGGCCTCGACTGGCAGCTCGGCGACGAAGTCGTCTGCCACGCCGACGACTACCCCTCGAACGTCTATCCGTGGCTCGAACTCGAGCGCCGCGGCGTCACGGTGCGACTGCTCAAGCCGGAGCGCCCCGGCGAGATCACACCCGCGCTAGTCGAGTCCGTGCTCACGCCGCGCACGCGCCTCGTCGCGCTCACGAGCGCACACTACTTCTCGGGCTACCGCCCCGATCTCGACACGATCGGCGCGATGCTCCACGCGCGCGGCATCCTCTTCGCGGTCGATGCCATCCAGACGCTCGGCGCCTTCCCGCTCGACACCGCGCACGTCGATTTCCTCAGCGCCGACGCGCACAAGTGGATGCTCGGCCCGTGCGCCATCGGCCTCGTCATGGTCAAGCGCCAGCACTTCGAGACGCTACGCCCGACGCTGCTCGGCGCGTGGAATGTTCACAGCCCCGGCTTCATCGCGCAGCCCGAGATTCGCTTCGTGCCGACCGCGCAGCGCTACGAACCCGGCGTGCTGAATTTCCCCGGCATCTACGGGATGAAAGCCGGACTCGAACTGCTGCTCGATGCCGGCATCGAGCGCATCGCCGCGCGTCTGCTCGAACTAAAAGCCGCGCTGCTTGCCCGCATCGAGCCACTTGGTTTCGAGGCGATCGGTCCGCGCGAAGGCTCCGCCGCGCACGCGATCACCGCCGTGCGTCGCGCGGGAGCCGATCACAAAGCGCTGCACGAACGCTTGCTCGAAGCCGGCATCGTCGCCTCATTGCGCCCGGACCGTGCCGGCCGCGACTGGCTCCGGTTCAGTCCGCACTTCTACAATACCGAGGCCGAGTTCGACCGCGTCGCTGATGTGCTGCGCTGATCAGGCGATGTGTAGCTTCCCCGCCGTGCGTCGCACGTGGCGATCGCCGGCGAGGTTCACCTTGGCCGGCCTGAGCGCGGTCGTCAGCCTCCGCACGTTTTCAACGTCGTCGAAACCCACATCCGCGATCGTGTTGGACTCGAGCCATGCGAAGATCATCCGCCTCTGCAGCGCGACCGGCAGCACCTTTACTTCGGCGACTGCGAGCGGCCCGGGCATTGCGTGCGGAGTCCGCGAGCCGAGGTAGTCCTCCTCGTCACCGAAGACTGTCGCGGTTCGCAGCAGCGCTCGTTTGATCTCCCGCCCGAAGGTAGTCGCGAGCGCCGGCAGCAAGTCGTGGCGCACACGGTTACGCGCGAAACGACGGTCGTCGTTGGACGCATCCTCTCGATACTCGAGCCGATTCGCCTTCGCGTAGGCGGCGATCTCGTCGCGCCACACGCCGAGCAGCGGACGGTGCAGCTCGAGCCGCTTGCCACATACTTCGCGAACGCTGTGCGGCTGCATCGCCGCGAGGCCTCCGCGCCCGCTGCCGCGGAAAAGGTTCAGCAGCATCGTCTCGACCTGATCGTCGGCGTGATGCGCGAGGATCACCCGCGGACACCACAGCGCGTTTGCGACCTGCGAGAAAAACTCGTAGCGCGCAGCGCGGCCTGCGGCCTCGATCGAGAGCTTCCGCTCCTCCGCGATCTCCAGCACCGGGACGCGGTCGGCCTCGAACGGCAGTTCGTAGCGATCCGCGAGATCGGCCACGAACCAAGCGTCCGCATCGCTGTCTGGTCGCAGCGCGTGGTCGAGATGGCAGACGACGAGCTGCCGGTAACCCGCGCCGACCAGCGCATGCAGCAGCGCCACCGAGTCACGCCCGCCGGACACCGCGACGAGCGCAGTTTGATCCTGCCGCAGCCGCGGCATCGTCGCGACCGCTTCCCCGACTGCCGCATGGCGCGTCTTGCGAGCCATCAGCCGATGCGCTCCGCGCCGAAATATCGGCGGAGCGGTTCGGGCAGCGCGATGCTGCCGTCGGCTTGTTGATACGTCTCGAGCAGCGCCACGTAGAGCCGCGGCAGCGCGGTGCCGGAGCCATTGAGCGTGTGGCAAAAGATGTTCTTCCCGTCCGCGGATTTGAATCGCAGGTTCATCCGGCGCGCCTGGTAGTCGGTGAAATTCGAGCAGCTCGACACTTCGAGATACGCGCCCTGGCCCGGCGCCCACACTTCGATGTCGTAAGTCTTCGCCGAGCCGAAGCCCACGTCGCCCGTGCAAAGCTCGATCACGCGATAGTGGAGCCCGAGGATTTGCAGCACCTTCTCCGCATCCGCGGTGAGCGACTCGAGCTCGGCGAATGAATTCTCCGGCGTCGTGATCTTCACCAGCTCGACCTTGTCGAACTGATGGATGCGAATGAGCCCGCGCGTGCCCAAGCCCGCGGCGCCGGCCTCGCGGCGGAAGCACGGCGTGTAAGCCGCGTAGCGGATCGGCAGCGCATCGAGCGACACGATCTCCTCGCGGTGCAGATTCGTCACCGGCACCTCGGCAGTCGGCGCGAGGTAAAGCTCATCGCGATCGCAGCGGTAGAGCTGCTCCTCGAACTTCGGGAGCTGCGTCGTGCCCACGAGTGCATCGGGCCGCACGAGGAATGGCGGGAGCACCTCGGTGTAGCCGTGCTGCTGCGTCTGCAGGTCGAGCAGGAAATTGATGAGCGTCCGCTCCAGCCGCGCGCCGGCGCCCGTGTAGCAGACGAAGCCCGAGCCAGCGATCTTCGTCGCGCGATCGAAGCTGAACAGGCCGAGCGTTTCGCCCAGCTCGATGTGCGACTTCGGCGCGAAATCGAACGCCGGCTTTCCGCCCCACGTCCGAACGACCGGGTTTTCCTCCGCGCTCGTGCCATGCGGGCAGGCGTCGTGCGGGAGGTTCGGCACATTCAGCAGCAGCACGCGCTGGCCGGCTTCGAGCTGCTTCGCCTCATCCTCGAGATGCGCGATATCGTCGCCCATCGCGCGCACCTGTGCCTCGATCGCCGACGTGTCCTCGCCTTTGCCGCGCTTGATTCCGATCTCTTTCGAGATGCGTTTGCGGTCAGCCTGGAGGTGCTGAAAGCGCGTGTCGCTCGTCCGGCGCTTGCGGTCGCAATCGAGGATCTCGTCCACGACCGATGCCAGCGCGGGGTCGCGCGTGGCGAGGCGTTCCTTCACGTAATCGGGTTTGTCGCGGATGAGCCGGATGTCGAGCATCGCGCGAGGCTAGTCACCAACCCGCCGGCTGCCAGCCTTTTGGCAGGGGAGTGATGTCGATGAGTGTGCCTTTGGGCGCCGACGATTCATGCAGCTCGATCTCTGCAGCGTCGGCCCGGGCTCGAGTGATGAAGATTCGTCCGCTCTCGCGCTGCGGTTGATCCGGCGGCAGCAGAAGGCGCAGCGTGCGGAGCATCTGCGGGTGCCGCTGAATGACCGCGACGTCCGTGCCCGCAGTCGCGTCGGTGAAACTGTTGAGTGCCCGTGCGACCGCGACCTGGCTTTTCAACGTCGGCCAGTCGAGCGCCGGATCGTAGCCGCGCTGGTGAATGGTCAGCGCCATGCCGATCGTGACGAGTGCCGCGGACACGCCAAACACCGCGCCGCAGATCGCGCCACGCCGCCCAAGCGCATCCACGGCGAGCCACACGAGGAAAGCGTGCAGCGCAAACGTGCCGAAGAAATACTGGGGCCCCGATGGGATGCGCATCAGCCCGAAAAGCACCGCCTGCACCGCCAGTCCGGCCAGCGCGACCGCGCCGACGATCGCTCGCGGCGAATCCCCGCGACAGCGTCGTGCGGCGACGAAGCTGCCGAACCACGCGAGCGGATACACGATCGCGAGCCCGAGCGACATGGCGCGAAGCGCGCCCGACGGCACCTGCGCGACGCTGCCCAACCCGCCGATGAAATTGCCACCAAGCAACGGCGCGAGCATGCAGATCAAACGCGAACTGCCATCGGGATACCCGTGGCTGACGGTGCCGGCGATGTTGTGAGCGAAGCCAAACACGGCCTCGGCCATCCATCGTGCATGCGTGGCGAGCAGCACGAGCACGAGCGCGCCGAGCGGCTTCCAGTGGCGGTGCAATGCAGGGCGCTGTTTCCATGCGAGCCAGCCGAGCAGCGGCAACGCGAGCGGCAGCGATTGCGGATGGATCGTCGGCAGCAGGAAGGTCCCGGCGATCGTAAGCGCGAGCGTTCTGCCCGAGGCGGTGCGGAGAAAGTGCGCGAACGCCGCGAGCGTGAGCGCGCCGAGCGGCACGGCGAAACTCGCATCCCACAACACCCGGTGAAACTGCACGACGAACGGTCCCGCGAGGATCGCCGCGACGAACCACGCCGGCAGCCGCAACTCCCGCCCGAGCCAAAGCAATCCGGCGGCCGTCGCTCCTGCGCAGAGCAGCGCTCGGAGTGCGAGCAGCGTCACCGGGTCGTGCGTGAACAGCAGCAGCACCTGATAGATCCAAGTCGGCAGCGGCCCGTAGCGGATACCGAAATTTCCCCACAAGCCGCCGCGCGCCAGTTCGTGATCGTGGTTCGCGTGCCACGCCTCGGCGATCAGCCGCGGCTCATCGGAAAGCCACGTCGCGTCGCCGGGCCAGAGCAGCGTAAGACCGAGCGCGAGCGCGACGAGAAATCCAGGGGCGACGTGCTTCATCCTGCGGCGAGAAATGCCGCGAGAGGGCCGCACAGCGCTTCGTCGGCGAAGATTGAGCGCGCCGTCACGTGGAGCAATTGCCTGCCGCGAAAGTCGTCGAGGAAGGTGCGCTCGAGGTCCGCGTCCGGCACGTCGGGCAGCGCGTGAATGTCGTCTTCGCTCGTCGAAATCCCGGCGCGTGGCTTGTCGAACGCGAAGTGCTCCTGCGCGCAGGCGAGCACGCGGCGGAAGAGCGCCGCGTCCGCGACTGCGAGCGATCGGGCGGCTTCGAGCCAGCCGATGTTCGCGAAGTCGAGCAGCGCGTCCGGTCCCGCCACGATGGATTTGCCGGCGGCGTTCGGGATGAACAGCCCGACTCCAGCCGACTCGTAGCGGGCGAGCGCGCGGATGAAGGCGTCGCTGAGTTCGCCGAGATCGAGTGCGGGCTCGATCGCGACAGGCCAGCACGGCGCGATGTGCGTCACGGCGATCGCGCGTCGCCGAAGTTCGGCGGCGATGAAGCGCAGTTCGTGTTCTGTCGTGGCGGTGCCGCCTTCGGCGACCGACCACACGTTGATTCCGGGCCGCGTGTTGAGCGCGGCGTGTGCGATGGCCCAGCCGTATTTCGTCGCGGCGCGCAGGTCGGCTTCGGTCCATTCGCGCGGCGCGAAGATGCCGTCTTCGATCAACGCGGCTTTCGCGTCGGCCAGTTCGCTCGCGTCGAGCAGATCGGATTCGTCGTGGATGTAATCCGACGAATCGATCTCGTGCAGCTCGGTGATTGGCTCGTGGCCTTGCTCGCGCAACGTCGCGGCGACTCGCCCGGCGAGGATGGGGTGCGGCTCGGCGACGCGGATGAGCATCAGCGCGCGGGGAGAAGTTCGCGCACCTGGCTGATCAAGCCTTCGAGTCCGTCGAGGGAGCGCAACCGGCCTTCGCGATCGAGCAGCCAGACCGTCGGCACCGTGTTGATGCCCAAGCCGCGCACGAGTGGGCTTTCCCATGCGCGGCCGTCGCAGATGACCGGCCAGGTGATCTTGCGCTCGATCGCAAGGGCCTCGAGCGGCTCGCGCTTGTTGTCGAGGCTCACGCCGAAGAGCTGCACATGGTCCGCGGGCAACTTCGGCAGCGCCTTCTCGATCGTCGCAAGCGCATCGATGGATGGCTGCGACCACGCGGCGAAGAAGATGAGCACGACCACTTTCCCGCGATGTGTGGCGACATCGAAGGCGTCGCCGTCCGGCGCCTGGAAGCGCAGCGCGATCGGCTCGCCGAGCAGGTCGAGGCGCTTGAGATCGTCGGCGATGCGCGCCTTGAGCTCCTCGTCGCGAGCAACCAGTTGCGCATCGACGAGCAGCGCGCGCTTGCGCTTCGGCTCGTGATCGAATCGCGTCGCGACTTCGGTGAGAAGCGCGGCGAGACGGCGATCGTCGGGGAATGAGGCCTGGAAACTTTTCGCGAGATCGTAGAGGTGCTGGCGTTGCTTGGCGTCGGGCGTGCGGAGGCGGCGCATCATGTAGCTCACGCGGGCGAAGCGAACTTCGGCGCGCTGCTCGGGCCGCGTGGTGCGCTCGGCGTCGGCGAGCAGCGCCTCGACCTCGGGCGAATCGATGCGGGCGTCCTGCACGTCGGCCTTGAGCTGGAGGGCGCGCGCGAGGCGCAGCTTTGCCTCGAAGGCGTGCGGATCCTGCGAATGCGCGCGCAGGAATCCGCGCAGCGCGCGCTCCTGCTTCCCGAGATGCTCGATCATGATCGGTCCGATCTCCGAGGGACTTCCGGGGCGTCGCTGCGGGCCGGCGTCGAGCGCGATGAGTGCATTCCAGTCCTCATCCGCGCTGCCCGCGAGGAGCAACGACGGCGCGATGAGCAGTGGAATGAGTCGGGCGAACTTCACGGACGGACCCTTGCCCAATCCGCGCGCGATGGACAATGCCGAATCCGCGCGCAGTTCCGACGGTCATATTGACTTCCGCGCGCCGCCCTGCCAAGCACCCGCTCCGATGCCCGACGACTCATCGGAATTCCAACTTCCCACGGAGTTCGGCGAAGCGAACGCCGGCGAGCTTTTCGCTCGGGCAGCTCCGACGGGAGAAACGCCGGCGTCCACGCGCAGCGGACTCCGATGGGTGCCGCCGACCGTTGAGGGACTCCAGCGCGCGCTGCCGCAATACGAAGTCATCGAGTTGCTCGGCCTCGGTGGAATGGGCGCCGTCTATAAAGGCGTGCAGCGCAGCCTCGACCGCTTCGTCGCGATCAAGATCCTCCCGTCCGGCATCGCCGACGAGCACGACGTCCACTACGCCGAGCGTTTCAAGATCGAGGCCAAGGCCATGGCGCGGCTCAGCCACCCCGGCATCGTCTCAGTCTTCGACACCGGCGAGACGGCACCTTCGGCAGGCTCAGGGCAGGCTACCGGGCTGCTCTACTTCGTGATGGAATTCATCGAGGGCACCGATGTGCAGCAACTCATCGCGCGAGGCCCGCTGCCGCCGGAGCGCGCGCTCGCCATCACCACGCACGTGTGCGATGCGCTCGGCTTCGCGCACGACAGCGGCATCCTGCACCGCGACATCAAGCCCGCGAACATCATGGTCGATAAGCACGGCCGGGTGAAGGTCGCCGACTTCGGCCTCGCGAAAGTCACCACGCACGAGAGCGCCGGCTTCACCCGCACGGACCTCGTCATGGGCACGCCCGAATTCATGGCGCCCGAGGCGATGACTTCCTCCGCGAAGGTGGACCAGCGCGCCGACCTCTACGCGGTGGGGGTGATGCTTTACGCCATGCTCACCGGCACCGTCCCGCGCGGCCGGTTCGCGCACCCTTCGACGACCGTCGCCGGGCTCGACCCGCGCTTCGACGCGATCGTGGACAAGGCCATGCAAGCCGACCGCGACCATCGCTACCCGAGCGCCGCGGCCCTGCGCGCGGACCTCGAGCGCGTGCGAACCGGGCCGATCCCCGTCGCACCGCCGAAGCCGCCGCGTCGGAGGAAAGCGCCGCTGCTCATCGGCGTTGCCGTGGTCGTGCTCGCGGTGGGCGGATGGTTGGTGTGGTCGCCTGTAGGGCAAGCGCCCCGCTTGCCAGTCGGAGACTCGCCGCAGCAACACGAGGCAAGCGAAGCGCTTGCCCTACAAGCCGCCACCAAGGACGCCCCCTTCGCAAACACCCTCGGCATGAAGTTCGTCCCCGTGCCGATCACCGGCGGGCCGACCGACGGCGCGCGTGTGCTCTTCAGCGTGTGGGAGACGCGGGTGCAGGACTACGAGGTGTTTGCCAGCGAGGCCCAGCGCGAGTGGCCGAAGCCGTCCTTTGTGCAAGAGCCTGCGCATCCCGTGGTGCTGATGAGCTGGGACGATGCGGTGGCGTTTTGTGGATGGCTGACGGAGCGGGAACGCAAGGCGGGCAAGCTCGCGCCGACCGAGCGCTACCGGCTGCCGAGCGATCACGAGTGGAGCTGCGCGGTGGGAATCGGCGAGCGTGAGAATCCGGCGCTGCCGCCTTGGGAGAAGCACAACAAGCTGGGGGATGTGTTTCCGTGGGGCAGCGGGTGGCCCCCGCCTGCGGGCGCGGGCAATTTCACCGGCGAAGAGACGGCGGGCAGGGAGATCAACGTGAATCAGAAACCCCTGACCGGCTATCGGGACGAGTTCGTGGCGACGGCCCCGGTGGGGAGTTTCCCGCCGAATCGCCTGGGCCTTTACGATCTCGCGGGCAACGTGTGGGAATGGTGTGAGGAGTGGTGTGATGCCGCGCAGACGGCACGGCTCCAGCGTGGCGGTGGCTGGGATACCTACTCAGGTCTGAGGTCGTCCCTCCGCACGGTCCCGGGGAGCGGCGATCGCGGCAACAGCCACGGCTTCCGCTGCGTGCTGCAAGGAGCCGGGGCGCCCCCGCCCCGTCGTTGAATATATACT
>JBEBGD010000178.1:0-6184 GCA_040081625.1 Chthoniobacteraceae bacterium | reverse complement strand
CGGCATCCACGAAGTCATCACGCCGTGAAGATCAATCCCGAACACTGGCTCGAAGGCGTCACACACGACGAGATCGCAGGCGGCAGCGCGATGGCGATCCGCCGGTGCCTGGTCATCCACTTCACGAGTGGCGCGACCGCGAAAAGCTCGATCAACTTTTGGCGCACGCCCGCCGCGAAAGGCGCCAGCGCGCACATCGTCATCGACCGCGACGGCACCATCTACCAATGCCGTCCGTTCAATCGCACGTGCGGCCACGCCGGCACGAGCCGCTGGCGCGACCCAAAAACGGGCAAGCTCTACATCGGCGTCAACACCTGCGGCATCGGCATCGAACTCGCGAACGCCGGCAACGATCCCGCGCTCGCATCGCGCTGGACAAAGCTGCCGCTCGTCTCGTCAGGGCATCGCAACAGCCCGAAGACCATCGAGCGATGGGAAGCCTTCCCCGCCGCGCAGCTCGCCGCCTGCACCCGCGTCGCCCTCGCCGTGGTGACCCGCTACCAGCTCGACGACATCACCGGCCACGACTGCATCGCGCCCGAGCGAAAGAACGACCCCGGCCCCGCCTTCCCGATGACAGAACTGCGCAAGGCGTGCGGCTTCACCGGCCAGCCTGCCGTGCATCGCGTCTAGCCGCCGCCGACACTGCGCCGCCAGCTCGTCCCGTTGCCCACCGGCACATATTTCCGCGAGGCTGGTGACCATTCGTAGTGCGACCCGGCCGGCACCGCCGCCGGTGGCGATGCTGCACCCCGCCGCGCCGCGGGCAGCTCGTGTTTCGCCGCATCGATCACGCGATCTTTCGAGAAGGTGACGAGCAGCCCGTCGCCGTAGCCCCAGATCTCCGTGCCGTTGCGCTGCGGTTCCTTCACCACGGGCGCGCCGCGGCTGAGCAGCACGTCGGTCTTCGTCATCGCGAGAGTGACGACGTGCTGCGCGATCGCCTCCCGCTTGCGGTCCGCCTCCCGCCCGTCGGCGTGGACCTTCAGCCCGAAGATGGCGGCCGTGGCGGTGAGGACGAGGACGAAGAGAGTTTTCATGGCGGCAGGATCAGACGCGCGAAGTGCGCGCGCTGTTCAATCCGAAGTCAACGCTTCCTTTTGATCGCGGTTACCTTGCCAGGGCCGATCGGCAGCGGCACCAGCTCCACCGGCCAGGCTGGCGTGTGGCCGTGCGTCTCCACGTAGCGGCAGAAGGCATCTGTGAGCTGGCGGATCACCTCGCCTCCGTCGGCCGTGCTGCGTTTGATCGCCTTCTCGAATCGGCTCAGCCGGTTCGGCGAGTCGGCGGTATTGAAGCGGATGGTTTTCGGGTCTTGAGCCATGCCGCCGATGTAATCAGCGCCGGGCCGCGCCATGCACCGTGTGTTTCACCCTGCGCAGACTACAATTCAGCGTCGCCGGAAAAGCCGAATCGCCAGGTCGGCGACGTCGATCTGCCAATCGAATTCCCTCAACGTGATCACGAGTCCCGACCGGATCGCGACCACGGCGAACAGCGCCAACAGCGCGCCGATCAGCGCTGCTTTTTCTCCGCCTCCCGATCCTGCATCCGCCGCAGCGAATCGCGGGCGCCACTGATTCGTTTTTTGGACGGCGGGCTTTCGTTTAAGGAGGGCGCTGAAGCTCCAGAGCCGCCGCTCGTGAATGCAGGTGGAGCAGGGGGCTTCGCGGAATCCTGGCGCGGTTCGCTTCTCTGCCTTGTGTCTTTTGGTTGCCATTGATCGGCGCGAGGCGGCCCCAGCCGTGCGCTCAAAGCCTTCACCTCGTCCTCCATCGCCCTCATGCGAGCCATCACCTCGTCCAGGTTCGTCGTGATGTTGCTTCCGGGCAGTTTCTTCATCTGGCCGCGCATGGTTATCACGATCTCCGCCGGCTCTGCCGGCGGCACGTCCGCCCTCATCTGCTCGATGACCTGGCTGATGATCGCTTCGGCGAAGGCATCGCGGGACATGCCGTTTTCGGCCTCGTCGAGCACGCGATCGAGGGCCGCAGCGATCGTTTTTCGGACGCGAAGTGTAGTGCTGTCTTTTTTGGCCACGGATCAAGAGACGCAGAAAAGTTGCAGCACTTCAAAAAAAATGATTGCAACGTGCCGCACCGTGCCGCAACGTGCCGCCACATGAGCGACAAGCCCGCCCGCAAACTCAAAGCCACCGTGCAGATCGATGCCGAGCTTCACGGCCTGTTGAAGGTGCTCAAGCCGCTCCTCGGAAAAGACATCAACGAAATGCTCGAGCCCGGCGGCTGGCAGATCGTCCGCGAGAATCGCGACCAGCTCGAGCGCGCGCTCGGCCGCGAGATCGCCATCCCCGATCCGCAGCAGCTCGAACTCTCGGAGATCGCCGCCCGATGAAGTCGATGGAGCACTTCCACGCCCGCGCCCGCCAGGCCCTCAAGCTCTTCGAGGAGCAGTCCGAACTGCGCGCCGCCGTCGCCGATGGAGTGGACGCCTTCTTCCAGCGCAACCCCGACCTCGCCCGCACCGAGGAGACCGCCGGGTTCATCGCCTCGCTGATCCATGACCACCTTTGCGCCGAAGCCGATTCGCAGTCGGCCGGGGCGCCTGAAGCAAACACCAAGAAAGTAGCAGCATGAAACGCACACTCGACGACTTGAACGAACGCGGTGCCAACCGATTGATCGGCTGGATCAAAGGCACGATGGATCAACCCGACGCGGAGGGCCGCGCCGTAAAGCGAATGGTCGAGGAATTCCTCGCGTTCACCGAAAAGCACGACGCCAGAATCTTTCGTGAACCGGAGGCGGCGCAAGCCGTGGCGGCATGATCGCCATCCTGCTCGTCGTCGTGCTGCTCGCGCTGCTGCTCATCTCCATCGTCGAGCAGACGCGCGCCTTTCGTCGCGGCTTCGATCTCGGCAAAAAATCCGGCTACCTCGAAGGCAGGCAGACCGAACGCACCGAGGGCGAACAATGAGCGAAGCCCTGCTCGCGGAAGCCCGCGACCAAAAAGAGAAGGAAGCCGCCGCGCATCGAGCCGCCATGCAGCGATACCTCACCATCGCCGAAGTCGCCACCAAGGGCATCGTCCTCGGTGCCATCGCGGGCGAGCCGACCGCGATCAAGACCTTGCAGCAGCTTCTCCCGCTGCTCCCTGCGCGCAAGCCCGCGCCGCAGGAGAGCAGCCCCGCCGAGCCTACCGCCGCCATCGCATGAGCATGACGAGCGGAGGCCTCCGCATCACCATCCGAGGACGTCGCCAGCCGGTGACCGATCCCCTCGCCCTGGCGGACATCCGCCGTGCCTGCAATCGATTCCTCGATCGTGCCGGTCTCAATCCGTCGGAACTCTTGCGGCCCGGCAAGGCGAGGAAAGCACAGCGATGAGCGCCGAGAAAACTCCCGCCCTCGATGACCTCGTGAACTTCGCCACGATCGCGCAGTCGATGGGCCGCTCGCCCGGTTACCTCACCGCGATGCAGCGCGCGGGCTACGTCCCGCTGATTCCAGGCCGGACTTCCCGCCGCCACGTCCTCGCCTGGCTGACAAAGAATCCCGGCTTCCGGTCGAGCGATTGGCTGACTCCCGCGAAGACCCAAGAGCTGAGAGCAGCTCGCGCACGTCAGTCGGCTTCAACCGCCGGTAAATGACATTCACTTCCTCCGAATGACCGATCAACGCACACACCTTCGCCGGACTGAAATTGTCGCGCAGCAGCCGCGTGATGACCGTGACGCGCGTGCAGTGCGCGGAGTAGGGGAACCCGTGCTTCTTGAACCAAAGGCACCAGACTGCGTGTGCCGCCGCCGGGGGCGCGATCAACGTCGGGCGCCGCTCGCACCGCGCCCGCTCGACGAGCGGCATCAGCTCGCGATGCAGCGGAGCCGTGTGAAGCTTCCCGCCCTTCAGCTTGAAGGTGATCGTCATTTCCTCCGTATCGATCCGATCGAGCGGCACGACCGTCTCCGCGATCCGGCAGCCGGTCAGCATCAGCACGCGCCACTGCTCGAGCATCCACGGTTTCGACGAGGCGAGCAGCGTCACGATCTGCGCCTCATGCTCAGCACTGATCTCCAGCTTGGCCTTCGCCGCGATCTTCCCGGCCTTCACCTCGCGGCACGGATTCCCGTCGGCAAACCCGCGCCGCACCGCCTCGCTCATCAGCACCGAGAGATAAACGAATCGGAGTCGCGCCGTGTTGTGATGAATCCTCGGCAGCGTCTTCGCGGACAGCCGCCACTTCATGAACTGCGAGGCCGTCGCGTAGCTGAGCATCCGCGGCGTGTAGATGGAGTGCGCCTCGAAGAACGCGAGCAGATCGGCCAGCGCCGTCAGCGCGTTCTTGTGCGAGCCGCTGCCGAGGTAGCGATCGTCGAGATACTCGCGTGCCCAAGCCTGCCAGCGTTCACCGTGCCGCACCTGCGGCGCGCTCAATTCCTTCACCTCGGCCTCTGCGCGCTTGCGATTGGCGAGCTGCTTCCCGCCCTCCGAGTCGCGCCGCACGCCCGTAGATTCCCTCACCAGCCGCCCCGAATTCGGATCGCGATACTTGATCCAGAAGAACGGCGAGCGAGGTCGGGAGTAGAGAGAAGCCATGCCAGTGTGCCCAAGTGTGCCCGCGCCTTAAAAAGCGCAACAACTTTCCAGCAAGGCCCACAAAGCCGCAGAAAGCCACGCGCAAGGCATGGCATACTACCGGTATCCGAAATACTACGCCGCGTAGTCCCCTACGCCGCGCAGAACCGGGCCGGATACAATTGGGGTCCCATCGCCATCGCGCCGGCCCGCGTCGCCGCTGCGAAACTCGGACGCTGCAGCAGCCCGATCGCCTCGCGCACCGCGGAGAGCAGCGCCACGGGCGCGACCGGCTTCGCCATCAGGCGCTCACTTTCTGCCACTCGCGATTCGCCTGAATCGCCCCGCTCGGTCAGCACGATCACCGGAACCCCGGACATCGCCGCTTCACCTCGCAGCCGTGCCGCTCCTTCGCCGTCGTCCATCTGCGGATCGAGATCGATCACGATCAACTGCGGCCGAAACGCCCACATCGCGCGCAGCGCCTGACGCGGCAGTGTCTCTTCGATCACCACGGTCGCGCCTGCGTGTTCTAGCATCGCGTTGATGAGCTTGGAAAGAAGCGGGCCGTTGCTGACGGTGAGGATCTTCGTCGAGGTGTTCATAGCTGTCCGTGCTTCCAAGCAGGTGCGGTTCACCGCACGCACGCGGACGTTGTGTATTTCAAGCCGGGGGATTCCCCCGGGAGTCGGAGGAAGAACCTACGGAATCTCGCGCACGAAAACATCCGCCGTCGCCGCGACGCTCACTGCCGGATCGGGCGTCCCGGCGGCGAGGGTGAGCTTGTTCTTCCCGAATCGAAACGCTCCGATCTCCTGTGCGACGAAGCCGAAGCTGTCCGTGCCGCCGGGGATTCCGAAGATGCTGCCGCCGATGATCACGCTTGCGATCCGCGCCGTGATCGCAGCGTCATCGATGATGCCGCCGGTCGGGACGATTTTGGAGTCGTTGCCGTTTCCGAAGCCGTCGCCGTTTTGGAGCGCGCCGGCCACGAGGCTCGACTGGATCCAATCGCCGCCGACCTGCACCACACCGACCTGCACGTCCGGCGTCACGTTGATCAACGCCCCGGTCGTCGAGTCGAAGTCGTAGCCCGCGAGGATCTCCGCATTGCGCACGTCGCCGCCGATCTTGATCAGCGTGAATGCGACGGGATTATTCGCGGGCAGGCCCGTAAACGTCAGTTCGCCCTTCGCCACGATTCGCGCCGTGCCGCCCACGCCGATGAGGCTGCCGAGGATCGTGAGCGTGCCATTGACGTCGTCGCCGTGGATGCGCCCCGCGTTGTTCGCGGCGCCGAAGACCGAGCCCTTGATGAGTGTGCGCGCGACTTCATCGAGCTCCACGAAGCCGCTCCGCGCCCCCGCACCGCCACTGACGGAACCGCCGATGGTCACGGCGGGAAAGCGATCCGCGCTCACAAAACCCGAGTCCGCGCCGCCGCCGCCGCGCACGTCGCCGCCGATACTCACGCCGAGCACCGCGCCCCGCTGCGCCGTCACGTCCACGCCGCCGCTCTTCGAGCCGATGCCGCCCTCGACCTGCCCGCCGATGACGACCCTTCCGACCCCGCCCTGGCTTGAATCGATGTGCCCGGAGCCGGGCCCGAGGCCGCCGATGACGCTGCCGCGCACGGTGATGCCCGAG
>JBEBGD010000177.1:0-6246 GCA_040081625.1 Chthoniobacteraceae bacterium | reverse complement strand
ATGAGAGGGAGATCGAGCGCGATCATCGCGCGATCTCCATGATGAGCACCGGGCCGACGGTGCGGACGTTGAGCTTCGTGCCGGCGGTGAAGCCGAGACGCGCGAGCCAGGCGCCGGTGAGGCGGACGGCAGGGACGCGGGTGCCGCGAGCCTGCGCGCCTTCGCCGCTCTGGCGATACAGCGAGGAAACGGTGAGGCGTTTCATTAGGCTGCGGCGGCGAGGGCGACGATGTCGGCGCGGCCCGAGGGTGTATGGGATTTCCCATCGACCTCGGCGGGCTGCTCAACGTGCGGCGGCGCGAGCACCAACGCGGCGAGCGCGAAGGCGGCAGGGCCGTCGAACAACTGCTCGGCGAGCTTACTCCACGGCGTCGGCGACTTGGATTTGTCGCCGAACCGATAGCGATAGCTGCCGGTTTTTTTGCAGACGTAGATCTCGCCCGCCTGCCACTCGGCGAAGGCGGGGCGCAGATCGTCAAGATGACGATGAGCGCGAACGAGACGATTGACTTTAGTGAATCCGAGACTGCGAATCTCGGTGACTGACTTGGATTGCATGTGCTACTGTTTTTCTTGGCCTGCCAGCCGCCCTGCGAAGGCGAGTCCGGTGTTTGGATTGTGCTACTTCCAACCGCCGGCGCTGGCAGGCTTGTTTGTTTTCGGCTGGAAGCATGGGCGTAGCTTTCTCCAGCGGGTTTCCCGTCGTCGCGGGCTAAATAGCCTTCGGTCGATTTCGTCGCCTTTGGCAAGGAATCACAGAAAGGCAGCGGCGTGCCTCGCGCCGTGAAATGTTTGGTGAGCAGGCTAACCATCGCAGCTTCGCTTAGAACGGGAGCTTGAGTGTAACCTTCACGGCGCCGGCGTAGTCGGCTTTGCGCATTCCGCCGATTTTTCCGAGCTGGATGACGTCGCCGAATTTCTCGCGCAGGATCTCCGCGTCGCGGCGCTCGGTGATCGAGTTGCGATGGAAGGATTGCCCGCCGGCGCCGGTGAAGGTCTCGCGCTGGCAGAACGCATAGCGAGTGTTTCGGAAGCAGATGCGGTGGCGGTAGGCGTTCAGCGCCGCGATGTCGTAGTCGTTTTTGGCGACAATCCTTTCGTCGAAACGCAGGCCGTGGCCGGCGCGGAAGCCCATCGCGCAGCCGTTGATGAAGCCGGTGAGCTTGAACGGGGTCAGGCCGGAGTGATAGCGGATCGTCGATTCACTCGACTCCCAGCCGAAGTAGAACGCGCCCACGTCGGCAGCCAGGTCGTGCGTTTGCCGAATGATCGCCTCGATCGTGCCGGGATCGGTGATCTTGCGCGCGGCGGCCTCGGCGGGTGTGGTGAAGCAGCGGCAGAGGTATTCGAGATCGTCGTCGAGGAAGACGATGCCTTCGCCGTCGGCGAGGTGATCGAGCATCCAGTTGAGTTTCGGCGTGAGGCCGACGATCGAGTCGGGATGAGTGACGACGTTTGGCGTGACGGCGCGGTAGTCGGCGGCCTGCGACTCCGGCACGCACACGAGCGCAGTCGGGGCCAGGCGGTGCGTGGTGATCGTGTCCGCGCGCTTGTGCGATGGGATGGCGAAGATCATTCCGCCGGGCGGGCGCGCAGCGAGTCGAGGTTCGCGCGGAGCTGATCGAGGAAACGCTCGAACGTAACGACGTGGCCCTCGCCGACGCTCGCGTTTTTGTAGGACCGCTCGACGCGGATGCCGGCGAGGTTTCTAAGGAACGCCCAATCCGTCTCGCTCTCGACGACGATGCAGAGGAGGCGGTGCGTCTCGTTCAGCCTGGGCGTGATCGGATATTGCGGTGGCGGCGCGATTTGCTCGAGCAACTCCGCGATGACGGCCGGCGAGTAGCCCGTGGCGAGCACGGACGCGGCGCCCCCCAGTTGTTGAAGGATGTCGGCGAGCTTCGCACCGTCCTTCACTGCCATCTCCGGTAAGCGGTTATGCGCGAGCAGATCGGCAAGCTCCTCATGCTCCGACGCGTAATCCTGATACTCCACCGGAGCCTCCATCGCGCCGAGCCGGCGCGCAGCTTCAGCGGCACCGTTGCCGCTGACGATGAAACCACTGCGCCGGGAGATCGTGATGGCCTCGCGCCAGCCGTTCTGCCGGATCGCCTCGGCGTAGAGCACGAGCTGGCGCTCAGGGTGCTTGTTCGGGTTCGAGGGATGCGGCTTCAACTCGTGGATCGAGACGATCGCGTGATGCGCGCAGTGAACTGGAATCCCTGATGCCAGGGGCGGAGTCGGCTCCATGCAAGTGCGCCGGTGTCAAAGTGTCAGAGAATTTTTCGCCGAGTGTCACGCGCATTGCCTTGGGGACGCCTAAACTAAATCGGGAGTGTCACTCTCAAAGAGATTCCTTCCCGGTAGGGTCATGGAGTGTCGTAGAGCGATGGTAAGCGAAGGTCTGCGAAGGTTCTTCGACACTTTGAGGGAATCGCTATAGCGAAAGTTCCCAAGAGCCGCCGCACCGTCGCACACCTTCGCCGAGCACTGCCTTTGCTTTATGTAAGTCGATTACTGCCAGAGCTTTCATGTTTGAGCGAAGGTTGCAGCTCTATAAAATTGGAAAGCCCGAAAGGAGAGCGCGCAGCGTAACACGGATCGACGCTCGCTTCGCTCGCCCGGCAGTAGAGCCGACTGCGTCGGCGTGAGATGCTCGCTCCGCTCGAGCCGGAACTGCGCGCCGCGCGGCGGCTAGACTCCGAGCGTCGGCTCTGGCGCGGACGGCGCCCGATCCTCGGCGACGACGACATACTTGCGCTGATTTCCCTTGCCCTGCACTACCCACCGCAGGCGCTCGCCTGATACGCCAGCAAATAGCCGCCCGTCGAAACTGACTAGGAATCGCCCAAAGAACGACTTCGCCGCAGGCGTCAGCGCGCCCTCGCTGTCGAACAAATCCTCGCTGTCGCCCTTCTTCCCGTGCAGTTCCAAGTTCTCGAACAGCCCCTCCTTCGTGACCTCATCCATGATCTCCGCAAACTTCCATTCGCTCTTCACCTCGCCCTCACCCGGCGCCAGCTTCCTCACCAGCTCCTGCATCTCGTGCGCACCGCCGCGCGTGCTCTTGATGTCCGGTCGTTCGCAAGGATCGCCATAGCCAGCACACGCCACGATCGCGCCGATGATCGCGCTCCACTCGGGGCACTTGGGCATCATGGAAGGCGCCGCCGGGCGGCCCTGCGCGTCCCAATACTTCACCAGCGCCCACAGCGCCGAGCACACTTCGCTACGCAGCCCCGTCTCCGCGAGCACGCTATCAGTCAGCCGCCTTTTGATCTTCCGCTTCGTCGAGTCGATGTCGGCCAGGAACAGCTCCACGAATAGGCATCGCTGCATCATGTCCCGCGTCGGCTTCGCTTCATTCCCGGAGAAAAAGCACGTCGTCACGTTATCGACCTCGAACCCCCCCTTCTCGCCGAGCACGCGACCGCTCCACCTCGACGACGACATGAAAGCCTCGATGTCCTCACCGCCGAGCGTCCCCTTAACATTGTCGAACAGGATCGTCGTCGCCGCATCCATCGCGAGCTGATCGAGCACCTTCCGCATCTCCTCCTTCCGGGGAAAGCCGCGCGCGTTCACCTTCCCATGCACCGGGATGATAGCCACCTTCGACGCCAGCGTCTTCCCCGCGTCTGAGTCGTTCGCGGTGTAGATGAACCCCGGCCGGCACGCGCCCTTCGGCAGCAGGCAGGCACCGAACACCGTCATCATCGCCGAGAGCTGCACGCGCCGCGAGCGCCCATCGTCGTGCCAGGGGAACTCGCACAGCAGCGCGTCCAGCACTTCCTTCGCCCGCTCGAACGTCATCGTCTCGTCATACACCACCCCGTCATCGAGCGTGAAGATGCGCGACTCGCTGAAATAGCCCGGTGGCGCGAGGTCGATGCGGCTATCCCGCCGCATGATCGGCAGCCGGATCGGATTCACCCGCTCGATCTCCGGCAGCTTATCGACGAACGACCACGACTCCAGCACGCCGCGCGACGTGTCCACATTCATCGTCTTCACGATCTCGATCGTCGTCGAGTCCTTCCCGGTCCCGATCTCCTTAGCTTTGAAGAAAACCAGATGCTCCTGAGCCATCGAGCGAAGCGCCTGCGGAGTGATAGCATCCAGCCTGGCCTTCTCGCGATTGATCCCCACCGGCGACCGATCGCGACGGTAGAAGTCGTGCTTCGCCAGCTCGTCGCCCACGTCCTGCGCGAAGTGCAGCAACTCGCGATTGTCGCCCGGCAGCCGCACCTTGGGCCGTTGCGAGTTGAGCGCAGCCGCGATCTCCTCAGCGCCGCCGAGTGGCAGGATGCCATTGTCCGCAGCCAGCCGTTGAATTCTCGCGATGTCTTCCGGACTCACGCGTTACCCCCCCCCGCGCCGGCATTCATCCACGTCGTCAGCCGCGCCAGCGCAGCCCTCGCCCTGGGCGCCGACTCAAACCACCGCAGCGCCGCCACGAACTGCTCTACCGTATCCCACTCCCCCGACTCATAAACCGCAGCCGGATCGAGCTGCGCCGCACCCTCGACCTGCGCGACGATGCTCGAGAGAAAGTCGTGCCGCTTCGGCAGCGTGCAGATCGCCGCCATCTCCGGCTCCGGGTTGAGGTAAAGCAGCTTTTGCAACCGCTCCCCTCGCACGCAGCCAGGCAGCCGCGTGAGCCTCACCGCGCTCATCGCCTTCGGATCGGCGCCGAGCGTCACGAAGATCGGCCGGATCTGCTTCACCACGTTGTCCCAATCGCCCTTCGACTTCGCATCGACGCGCACGAGCGCGTGAATCGAGCGCCCGCCGCTCGTGTAGATCGCCACCACGCGCAGCGGGAGCTGCACGAGCGCCCCCATCCAATCCCGCGCATCCGCCTCGTCGCTTTCGAGCACGAGGTGGCGCCAGTCGATCACACTCTCTTCGCTCCGCCGGCTCATCCGCGGCGTCCCGTCCTCATTCGGCTTCTCGCGCGGGTTCACGTATTCGAGCCCATCGACCGGCTGCGCGAGAAACCACACGCCTTCATCACCGCCGAGCGGTGGATGCTGCAAAGGCCACATCGCCTGACCTTGCGATCGTTGGTTCGTGAAACAAACCACCCGCTCACCTTCGCGGAAAACTGCGCGCAGGAATTCGTCCGCGCTCAGCGTCCCGCCGAGCCGATACGGCGGCACCGCCGACCGATCTGCGAGCCAGGCCGTGTCAATGAACTCCCGCCAGCGCGCCGCGAAGGTGCGAAGCTTCGCGGCGGAGAATCCCGGCTTCACCGGCGGCGCCATCGGCATCGGCGCACTCGCGGCCTGCGACGGCGCTCGCGGCTCGCGCGGCCCGTCGTCGCGCTCGATCTCCCCGGCGAGACAGCCGCGAGGCTTGAGCCCGCCGGTCGTCTCCAGACCCGGCGCCTTGTCCGCCTGCGCGAGCTTGTGCGCCAGCTCCCTCTCACTCCACGGCGGCGCGCACCTCGCATTGAACTCCGCGAGCACCGACGCCGCATCGCTCATCGGCAGATCGAACCCCTGGAGCAGCACACACGCCACATGGAAGGTCGCGTTGTGCCCGCTTTGGCCGGACACGGCCGCAGGCATCTTCGCCACGTAAGAGCGAGCACGATCAATGAGAGCGGGAGCCATTGCGAAGGTGCGAAGGTGTCGAAAGTGAATGCTCCCGAATCGCGGAAACGATCATCGTTGGTTCCGGCGAGGTCGGCCGACCCGTTACCAAAGCTGCCCTTGTGGAGATGGCGTGCCGTCATCCCAATCCCAAAGCTGCTGCGCGCCTCGCGCCGGGATCGGAGTTTCGAGCTTCACGATGTCTCGCAGCACCCACCCGAAGCGGCCCGGCGTGTAGTCGCCGAAACTGCGCTCGCGGCCCGAGAGATCGGCGATGTCCTCCGTGCGCAGGCACTCGACGAGTCGGCACGTCGCCACGATCGCGCCGCGCGGCAGATCGTCGAAGGTCGCGTAGCCGGCCCGCGACAGCACGGCGCACCGGCCCAGCGCGAAGAATTCGCGCAGCTCCGGCGTGTCCGTCTTCGCCGCGTGGATGGCGAGCGGCCCGCGATGGGTCGTGAACCATCCACGCGTCTCGATCGACTTAGCGCCGACGGCAATCGCCGTCGCCCACGGCTGCCACAGCGAGATCGCCTTCATCAGGGCCGACCGCAGCAGCGTTTGAACTTCACGCCGCTGCCGCAAGGGCAGAGATCGTTTCGCCCAGGCGGTTGTGAAGCCGCCTCGCGCCTCGCTGACGGACGTTTAG
>JBEBGD010000092.1:0-21882 GCA_040081625.1 Chthoniobacteraceae bacterium | reverse complement strand
CTTCTTCCCGCAATAGCTGCACCACTCGCACGTCTTGCAGCGCATCGATGCGATCGTCCCCGTGCACGGGCCATGGTGCCGCGGGATCTTCGGCGCCGGAGTGGGGCCCGCGCGGAGCAGCGGAGCGGCGCCCGCGATGAGCGGGAGGAGGACGAAGATCAGCGCGCGCATGGGGGAAGTCCGCCCCGCCCTCACCTCCGGGGGAGCAGCGCAACCGCCACGCAGCACTGGCACGGAGCCATCGCGAGGAGGAAGAAATGATACGCCTTGAGTTCCCCGCCGGCCGGATTGAGCCCGATCGAGGTTCCGACCATCGCGGCGAAGAGAAAGATCCCTGACAGCAGCCAGGCGGGCGGCGGTTTCACTCCGCAAGTTGACGCGCTTCCCGTGTCGATGACCAGCGATTTTGACGACGCCATGAGCGAAGCCTTCGACGAAGCCGCAGAGGTGCTCGGCACCGCGACCTTCACCATCGCCGGCTTTGTGGATGAAGACGACGAGCCGATCGAGTTCGAGGGCGTGCTCGACCGCGTGCAGCGTGCCGAGGGCGGCGAGGAAGCCGGCGGCGCCCTGCTCGATTACGACGCCACGCTCGTCGCCGCCAAGGCGCAGTTCGCCACCGCCCCGCCCGCGCAGCGCGACCTCGCGATCGGCGCGGACCTCTACCGGATCGAGACCGTGGGCGACGACGCGATCAGCTACACGCTCGCGCTCCGGCTGCGCGCGCGGGGAGGGCGCTGAGCGATGATCGAGTCCAACATGACCCTCAACAGCGAGGGCATCGACGCGCTCTTCATGGATCTCGCGCAACTCACAGGGAAGAAGCCCGGCCGGCTCGTGCGCGAACGCAGCGGCGCCGTCGCGCGCTACTTCGCCGAGGCCACCTACCCGCGCGGCAAGGATCTCGCCGCGAAGCAGGAAGGCCAGGCCGCGGTGTGGCGCGACGTGGGCAGCGTCTATATCGGCCCGAGCAGCACCTACAAATACCTCGTCAACGAGCACGGCCGCAAAGTCGCCGGCGCCTTCTACGCGAAGCTCAAGAACGGCGACCTCGCCGGCGCGCGCGCGATGCTGCAAAAGCTCGGCCTCTCCGCGGGCCGGCTCAGCCTCATGGAGTGGGATGACGGCGCGCTCCACCGCAAGATGCGCAACTCGCGCGGCCGCGTGAATCGCGGCGTCAAACCCGTCATCGTGAGCGATGCGAAGTCGCTGAAGGCCTACTTCAAGAAGATCGTCAAGCGCGTCGGCTGGGCGAAGTCCGGCTGGATCACCGCCGCGCGCGCCATCCCCGGCGCGAAGATCGGCGCGCTGCCGGTCTGGATGAAGCAGCCCGCGCCGGGTCGCGGCATCGATCGCACGCAGGGCGCGGACGATCCGCACGTCGCGCTCTTCAACGATGTGAAGTATCTCGACGACCTCGTGCCGCAGCGCGCGATTGACGGCGCGCAGGATGACTTTGAGAAGAGCCTCTTGAAAGAGATCGAGAAGGTGACGGAATACCTCCGCCGCAAACACGCCGCCTGACCCATGCCCGCACTCCCCGTCACTCCCGAATCCAAGCTCGAAGCCGTGCTCGCCGCCTACGTGGCCGCGAACTACCAGGGCGCGGGCGAGCCGCTCGCGGGCGTCACGCTCTGCCTCGGGCACACGCTCACGCCGCAGACCGCCGAGCATCGCGTCGTGTTCGAAGCCGGCCAGCGCGGCGGGCCCCACGCGCGCCAGGGGAATTACGAGGTGCCGCTCGCGATCCACATCGTGACCAATGCCAAGGAGCAGCCCGGCGACACCACCGACCGGCTCACGCTGCACGAGCAGCGCGTCGAGGCGCTCGCCGGCATCTTCGGGGAAGATCGCATCGCCACCGTGGCCGCGGCGCTGATGGTGCTCGATGCCGCCCTCGGCGTGAGCGCCTACTGGGGCAGCGAGCACGAGCGCGATTTCAGCGGCCCGAACTTCGAGACCACGCTGCGCAAGACCTTCGCCGTGCATCTCCCAGCGTAGAAGCGGCGCCCTCGCCGCTTCATCTGATCCGAGCAAAGCGGCGGGGCGCCGCTTCTACCTTTGACACGCGGCGGCAGTCGCCATGTCCGCCATCGCCGATCAACACCAGGCTGCCCTCAATCGGATCGCCGATCTCGAATCCCAGATCGCGAGCAAGCAGCGCCAGCTCGCCGAACAGCGCGCACTCGTCGCCGCGCTCGAGCCCGCACTTCCGCCGCCCGAACCCGCCGCGGCCGCAGCCACGAAACCGGAGGCGAAGAAGTAAATGCCCACCACGCCCACCCAACGCGGGGTCGCTTTCAAATACGTCGCGGCGCCGAGCGGCATCGCGGCGTTCATCATCGACGCCTCGACCTTCCAGGAAGTCTTCACCGAGTTCCAGAACCGGCAGACGATCCTCGATCACAATCTGGAGGACGTGTGCGAGATCGGACAGAACCCGGCGAAGATGCTCGAGTTCGAGGCCACGATCATCTCGGGGCAGACGGCGCCGAAGCATCTCGATCTCGTGACGGTCACCATCGATGGCTCGGCGACGGAGTTCGTCGTCATCGATCCGGTGCCGATCACCGGCTTCGGCATGGTGCAGCGGGTGAAGCTCAAGCTCAAGAAAGCCGACTCGGCGGACTACAGCCCGTAGCCGGGCGCCCGCCATGCAAGACCGGCTCGCCCGTCACTTCCTGCCGGCGGAAGCCCTCGTCCTCGGCACGCGCCTGCAGCCCTTCACGCTCTGGCACTGGCGCACCCTCGCCGCGCTCGGCTGCGGGATGCTGCACGAATGCGCGGAGTCGCCCGACTTCGAGGACCTCGCGCTCGCCGTGCGCATCTGCGCGCTCCCGCCCCACGCGAGCCCGCGCGCACTTCGCCGCGCCATGCAGCCCGGCCCGCTCGACCGTCTGAGGCTCGCCTTCCATCGGAACTACGCCGACTTCGGCGAAGCGCTCGGCGCGTGGTATGCCTACTTTTCCCATCACAGCGCCGGGCCGAAGCCGCTCGACACGCCCGACGGCCACAGCGCGCGAACGCATCCCACGATCTTCCTCGTCGCCGGGCTCATGCAGCTCGGCTACTCGCGCGCGGATGCGTGGGCGGAGACGCCCGGCATGGCGCGCTGGTTCATCGCCGGCGGCATCGAGGCCGCGGGCGATCAGCTCCAGATCGTGAGCGATGCGATGATCGCCGACGCCTTCGCCGCCGGCTACACCGAGGAGGAGATGGGCCTGTGAAGTTCTTCGGCGTCACGCTCGGGCTCAAGAATGCGCAGTTCAAAAGCGGCCTCGACGAGGCGCGCGGGAAGGTGCGCCAGTTCAAGAGCGAAGTCTCCGCCGGCGGCGGGATGATGGCCGGCATCGGCCGCCAGCTCGCCGCCATCGGCATCGCCGCCAAGGTCAAGGAAGTCATCGACTACGGCGACAAGATTGCCGATCTCGGCCAGCGCTTCGGCGTGAACGTGGAGAGTCTCCAGAAATGGGGGCAGGTCGCGGAGACCAACGGCGCGAGTCTCGACGAGATGGCCGGCGGGATGAACAAGCTCATCATCGCGCAGGACAAGGCCATCGCCGGCGACGCCGAGCTGCAGCGGCACTTCGCGTCGCTCGGCGTGAGCGTGGACGAGCTGAAGTCGATGAGCCCCGATGAGCTGATGAAGAAGATCGGCGGCAGCGCGATGAACGCCTCCGACATGGTGGCCGTCATGGGCAAGTCCGCGCTCGCGCTCGTGCCGGCGCTTCAGGCCGTCGCGGATGGAAGCGCCGAGTTCGGCGAGGTGATGGACGCGAAGACGATCGCGATGCTCGGCAAGGCCAGCGACGAAATCAAAACGCTCACAAACAACCTCAAGGTCGGCCTCGGCACCGCGCTCGTCTTCGTGGCAGACAAGCTGAAGGTGCTCGCCGCGGCCTTCGGCGCGATGCTCGCTTTCAACGACACGCTCATGCGCGGAGGATCGCTCAAGGAAGCCGCCGCCGCGCACGCCGCCGCCTACAATCTACAGCGCGCCGAGGACAACGCCGCGCCGCCGGAGAACAAGCCGAAGATCCGCGACGACGATGCCGATCCGGAGGCCCGCGCCAAAGCCGCCACCGATCGGGAGAAGGCACAGGCGGAAGTCGATAAAGCCTTCCAGGCTCAACAGGCCGCGATCGAAGCCGCGCAGGTGAAGAAGAGCGACGACGTGCAACTGCTCAAGCTCGACCGCTTCAAGCTCACCGCGGCGGGCCGGCACGCCGCCGAGCGCGAAGACAAACGCGCCGCGCGCACCGAGGCCCGCGCCGATCGCGCCTTCACCCGCCGCTTCGGCGCCGACGAGCTTCAGCGCGTGAAGAATCTGCGCGACCCGGAGAAGCAAGCCGAGGCGGCGCACAAGAAGGCGCTCGAGGCCAGCGAGACCAAGCTCAACGAGGCCGTGGAAAAGCTCGGCCAGATCGAGCGCAAAGTGCAATCGACCACATGAGCATCCCGCGCATCGCCCACGAAGGTCAATCGACCGATCTTTCCGCGCTCACCGTCTTCCGGCCGGCGCTCACCACGCTCATCCTGCAGACCGGATCTCGCGCGCCCACCGACGAGCTCGGCGTCACCACGCTCACGCGCGAATGGAAGTGCCGGCGCGATCTCGCGGAGAGTTTCCTCGCCCGGCGCGGGGATGTGGATTTCCAGTTTCGCGACCTTCGTCTCGTCGATTACGTCACGCGCGACGAGGGTGCGATCACGACGCTCACCGAGCGCTACAACGGCTTCATCGGCGGCGCGCGCGAGCCGGTGGTGATCTCGCGGCGCAACCGGCAGATCAAGGAGGTGTCGCTGCGCGCGAAGTCGCCTTTCGAGGGCGCGCTCACGCTGGTCTATTATTCGCCGTCGATCACCCGCATGTGGGCCGCGATCGATGAGCCGCAGATCGCGGGCGATCCGTATCTCTACACCGGCCCGGAGTTCGCGGGCGTGAAGGGCTGGGTGAAGCCGATCCATTTCCGCAACGGCAACGGCGACGTGCTCACCGGCGCGGACACCACCGCCGCGCTGATGAGCCGCTTCGATTTCAAGGTGCAGAGCATCCGCACGAAGTTCGATCCGACGCCGGATGGACACGTCTATCGCGTCACGGAGGTCGCCGAGCGGCTCATCACACAGCCGCAGCTGGTGGATGCGGAGTTCATCAACGCCTTCGCAGGATGATCCCCTTCAATCCCGACGATCTCGAGATGGATGTGGACGCGTTCCGGTCCACGGATCCCGCGCTGCAGGCGCATTTCAACCGCCTCGTGGACCGCGTGAACGCCATCGCGAAGCGGCTCGGCGCGGACATTGATCGCGGCGGCGGCGGCGGCGCGCTGGGCGAGGTGCAGATCATCTACGGGAACCTCATGGGCGCACGCGCGAGCCTGCGTGTGCTCGCGGAAGGCGAGCCGGTGATCCTCGATGGCAGCTCCTCCTGATCGTTTCTTCCACGCGATCGACGTGAACGACGAGACCGGCGAAGGGTGCTGGCCCGTCACGCGCACGCCGGGCTTCACGGGCGATGCTCTGCTCGGGCTGGTCGAGGCGCCGGAGTCGCCGATGCTCATCGAGTCGCAGACCGATCCGCGCGATGCGACGCTCGCCGCGCCGCCGGATTTCAGGCTCGCGGAGCTGCGGCCGCCTCCGCTGCTTTCGGACCCGGATGCGGTGCCGAGTTTTCACCCGCTCGGGTTGAGCTTCGACCAGGCGCACGAGATCAACTTCCGCGTGCGGCAGATCAGCGTGACGTGTCCGAATGGCGGCGGCTACATCGGCGCGCGGCATCACAACCGCAGCGGCGACTACACGCCGCGGCAGGGCGAGGAATACCTGCTCGATCGCTGGCCGGGCATGAGCGTCGTGAACTTCGACCAGCAGCCGGAGTGGAGCGGCGGCAGCCCCAACCACATCGTGCTCGGCTTCGGAGTCATCACGATCCCGGAAAACACCGCGCCCTTCCTCAACGACGAGCGCACCAACCCGCTCGACGTGGACAGCACGCTCTACGCGTCGTGGCCGGTCCTCACGCAGGACGTGATGAGTATCGGCTTTCGTCAGCCGGAGGGCGACGAGTCGGCGGTGTGGTCGCAGGGGTATAAGGCCGCGGTCTTCTATCGCTCGCCGATCTACCCGTATGAGCGCCGCATCTTCCCCCACCTCTACTACTCGCAGCAGATCAATCGCGAGCCGGGGCCGAAATATCTCACCGTCTCCACGCACCCGTGGCCGCCGCCGTCGATCGGGAGCACGTTTAGCTGGACGCGATCGGAGTCGTCGCTCGACTTCATGGGGCTCGGCCTCGTGCCGCTCTACGAGCTGAGCCTGAGCGCCGCGCGCCAGTCGCTGCTCGGCAACGTGAAGATCGAGCCGATCGAATGGTTCGGCTACGCGGGCCGGTGGGTCGAAGGCACCGGGCGGCGCACTGCGATGCGGCTTTGACATGCCCGGCGGGGTAATGTCCGCGCCCGCCTGGTTCATCGACGTCTCAAGTCCATCCGCCACCGGGTGGCTCGCCGGCATCGGCGAGAACACTGCGGGACCGGACCGCCGCTTCGTGCGTGACGACGTGCAGCCGCGGCGCATCCACCTGCTCGAGCGCGCGGAAGCCGACGAGCGAATCTTTTCCGAGATCGATCCCGACACCATCGACGAGATTCGCGTCGGCGTAGGCCCGCTCGATGTGGCGCCGACCAGCGGCACCTTCGATCTCACCGCCAACGCCAGCGGCACCGGCCTCGCCGGCCTCGCCTACAACATCACCGCCGCGGCGCTCGAGACGGCGCTGAACGCGAACGCCGCCGTCACGACCGCGGGCGGCGTCACCGTCACGAAGGCGGGCGTGCTCTACACGATCCTGCTCAACGTCGCGAACACCACGCTCACGCTCACCGCCGACGTGACGGAACTCGGCCCGCCCTCGCAGGCGCAGATCGCGAACCCCATCCCCGCCGCCTCAGGAGTGCGCGCGCAATACACGCTCCGCATCACGCAGAACTTCTACGCCTACTCGGAGAATTGGGCGGCTCGCGACGACTCCGCCGACGACGTAACGATCACGCAGATCGCCGCCGGCAGCGCCACAGCACCCGCGCGCTACTCCGTCGCCATCGCCCCCGACCCGATTCGCGGCGCCTTCCGGCTGCTCTCCGGCGAGACGCATGTGGTCAAGGTCCGCGTTCAGCCGAACACGGCGGTCGCGCAGGTGTGGACGATCGCACCCGTCGCCGTCGCCGACTTCGCGACCGGCGCCTACTTCGACCTGCCGGACAACGCCGACACGACCGAGCGTTTCTGGATCGACAAGGACAATGGCGGGGCCTCCGCTCCGGCGACGCCCGCCGGCGGCAGCGTGACGGAGATCACGACCATCAACACCGGCGAGGATGAATTCGCCGTGGCCGCCGCCATCGCCGACGCGCTCAATGCGCACGGCCACTTCTCCGCGACGATCGATGAAAACGCGCTCGTCACCGTCACCGCCGCCTCGGCTGGGGCGAAGACCGCGAGCAAGACGAGCGCCGGGTCGAGTCACTTCACGGTCAGCATCGCGACGACCGGAGTCGCCGGCCAGCTCCAAGGCCAGGGCTTCATGCTCGACGACGCCAACGGCACCGCCGCCGTCTATGTGACCGTCGGCGGCCTGCCCGCAGCGCCGCCCGCATGGGCAGCCGCCGCCACGCGCGCGATCCCCGTCGCCGTCGCCGGTGGCGCCACCGCGAGCACCGCGGGCGGGAACATCGAGACCGCGCTCGACTCGGATGGCGCGTGGACTTCCACGAACTCAAGCGGACTGATCACCATCACCGACGCGAGCGCCGGCTCGCGCGCGGGCACCACGACCGTCAGCAGCAGCGCCTACTTCTCCACCACGATCAGCCGCGCCGGCTTCAGCATCGTCGCCACCGTCGATGCGTTCGCGACCCGCGCCGCATTCGAGTCGCGGCTCGGCGGCTACTGGACCGTCACGAAGAGCGCGCCCTTCACCTGGACACTCACGCGCACCGTGCTCGGCACGCCCACCGCGCCGACCGTCGAAGACGACAGCCTCGAATGGCTCATCGGCTGGGACGGCACGCTGCCCTTCAGCACGCTGGCGCTGCACACCGCCTTCGCCGCGACGAGCGCCGTCTCGCTCAGCGCGGTGCTCGAGGTGAAGTTCACGCGCACCGGCGAAAGCGAGCAGCAGGCGCTCAACGTGCCCTGCACGCTCACGCGCGACCTGCTCGCCTCGGCGATCACCGGCTCGCCCGATTTCAGCCTCTCCGACAGCAGCACATTCAAGCGCGGGAGCGAGGCAATCGCGATGGGCGAGACGACGGCCGTCATCGCCTTCGCGTCGAGCTTCGCCACGCCGCCGACGACCGTGCTCGTGTCGCCGGTGATCAAGGCCGCGTCCGGCGACGACGACCCGCCGATCGCCTACGCCGTCCATTCCATCGCCACCACCGGCTTCACCGTGCTGCTCAGCGGGGCCGCGCCGGAAGACTGCTCGCTGCACTGGATGGCCCTGCTTTGAACACCATGACCCGCACTCTCCTCGCCTTCATCGCCCTCGCCTCGGCCGCGCTCGCCGGCCCGCTCATCCAGGACGCGCGCCTCACCGGCTCCGCGACGGTGGCGGCAGCCGCGGCGATCAGCTTCGCGAACACGAGCCAGCTCGTGCTGCCGACCGGCGCCACGTTCACGCTCTTCGGCACGAGCATCACCACCTACGCCGAGCTGCGCACCGCCGCCGGCCTCGCGATCGGCACGAACGTGCAGGCCTACGACGCGGATCTCACGACGTATGCCGGCATCACGCCGAGCGCGAACGTGCAGACGCTGCTCGCCGCCGCCGACTTCGCCGCGATGCGCACGAGCCTCGGCCTGGTCATCGGCACGAATGTGCAGGCTTACGACGCGGACCTCACGACGTATGCGGGCATCACGCCGAGCGCGAATGTGCAGACGCTGCTCGGCTCCGCGAACTTCGCGGCGTTCCGCACGTCGGTGCTGCCGGCGATGGCGGGGCAGACGCTCAAGGTGCTGCGCGTGAATGCGGGCGAGACGGATTACGAGCTGGCGACCCTGACCCCCGGCGCGATGGCGACGGATGCGATCTGGGATGCGGCGGGAGATCTCGTGCAAGGCACGGGGGCGAACACTGCTGCGCGGCTGGCGCTCGGCACCGCCGGCCAGGTGCTCAAGGTGAACGGCGGCGCGACTGCGGTCGAGTGGGGCACAGTGGCCGGCACGGGCGATTTCGTGGGTCCGGCCAGCTCGACGGATAACGCGGTGGTGCGGTTCGATCTCGGCACCGGCAAGCTCGGGCAAAACAGCGTGGTGATCATCGGCGACACGGGGAACGTGACCGGGCTGGGCACGCTCAACACGCACACGATCCCCGGAGGCACGAGCACGTTTGCGACGCTGGGTGCGAACAATGCGTTCACGGGGGCGAATAGCTTCACAACGGGCGACGGAGAAACCACCACAATCGTCAATACGTCGTCTGACGGATCAAACTCACTGTCGATTGACATGACCGGCATTTCCGGTTCGCCGGGGCTGGCAATCAATCTAGTGGGTAGTCTTTTCTACGTTCAAGCGGACGGATTTCTTTCCGCCGCGTCCTTCGCCGTCGCCGGGGACAGTAACTTCACAGGGAACTTGAACTTGTGCCTCGGCAGCGGGAAAGTCGCCACCATCGGCGGCGGCGCGACCGCGAGCGAGTTCCGCTTTCTCGAACCCTCCGGCAGCGGCACGAACTACTCCAGCTTCTCGGCACAAGTCCAAAGCGCGAACATCGACTACAAGTGGCCGGCGTCCATCGGCACGACCGGGCAGGTGCTCGCCGGGACTGTCTCCGGCACGCAGCGCACACTCGAATGGGTGACGGTGGGCGGGTCGGTCGCGACAGATGCGATCTTTGACGCCAAGGGCGACCTCGCCGTCGGCACCGGCGCGGATACATCGGACAAGCTCGCCGTTGGAAGCAACGGGAAAATCCTAGAGGCCGACAGCGCGCAATCCACGGGACTCAAATGGGTGACCGGAGGAGGAGCCGTCCAAGTCGTCACCGCATCCACCGCCGCCACCGCCTCGCACACGACTGCCATCCCGCGCGACGACACGATCCCGCAGAGCACCGAGGGTTCCGAGGCGCTCACCGTCACGATCACGCCGACCAGCGCGAGCAACAAGGTGCGCATCGACGGCGTGATCCACATCGCGCGCTCGACCGGCAACGCCATCGCCTACGCCATCTTCCGCGACAGCGGCGCCGACGCGATCGCGACCTTCGAGATCGAAAGCGCCGGAGTCACCCAGCCTTTCGCCGCGCCGATCCACTTCATCGACGCCCCCGCGACGACGAGCGCCGTCACCTACAAGGTCCGCTATGGAGCCGCGAGCGGCACCTGCTACCTGAACCAATCGAGCACCGGCCGCCTCTACGGCGGCACGACGCTGACCGTCCTCACCGCGACCGAAGTGAAGCCGTGACCGGATGACCGCGGCGCGTCTTTGACAGCCCCCGTGCGGACGATGAAAACGCTCGAGAGCTTCGCCGAAAATCACCCCATGATCGCGGGCTCGCTCGGCGTGGTTTCCGGCGTCGTCTCCGGCATCCTCCGCGCCGTCCACGAAATCGCCGGCGTCGCCGCCGACATCGGCTCGATCGCCGCCGCGCTCACCGCCGTCATCATGCTCCTCATCGTCACCCGCCGCTGGCGCCGCGAACGCTGGGAGGACAAGGCCACCCGCGCGAGCATCGAGGCCCACGACCGCCTCCGCGCCCGCGACGACGACGATCTGCCATGAAGATCCGCGTCGAAGACAACGGCGACGGCACCTTCACGCTGCTCGATCGCGTCGATTACTTCGACCCGGGCGCGGGCCTCTACATCACCGTCCCCGCCGGCTTCGTCACCGATTACGCGAGCGTGCCCGGGCCGCTCCAGAGCTTCGCGGGAAAGATCGGCCGCCAGAACCGCGCCGCGATCCTGCACGACTGGCTCTACCACACCCGCGGCATCCCGCGCCTCGGCGCCATCCCCGACACGCTCACGCGCGCCGAGTGCGACCGCATCTTCCGCGACGTGATGAAGGCCGACGGCGTGAGCTGGCGACTGCGCTGGCGCATGTGGCTCGGCGTCCGCCTCGGCGGCTGGGCCGCCTGGCACTTCGGAGAAAGAGCGGCATGAACACCGCCGCCTTCGATCGCGCGACCGTCCTGCGCATCCAGCATCGATGCGGAGCGAAAGAGGACGGCGACTTCGGCCGCGCCACGCTGCAAGCCGTCGATGAAACCCTCGCCCTCGTCGAGCGCACCGTCCCCGCGCTCATCGCCGGCCGCCGAGTCCAGACGCCCGGAACCCCTGTCGCCCCGTCCCCGTCTGTCATCCCGAGCGAAGCCGAGGGACCTGTAACATCTCCCTTCGGCCCGCGCATCGTGATCGAAGCCGCGCGTTACCTCGGCCTCACCGAGATCGTCGGCAACCGCAAGTGGGACCTCCCCGCCACGCCGGGCCCGGACCCGATCGCCGACGAGCTGCTCCGCGTGCTGATCGAAGCCGGCTGGCAACCCGGCTGGCCCTACTGCGCCGCCTTCGTCGAAGCCGTCTTCCGCGCCGTCTATCGCGGCCACGCGCGCCTCGCCGAAATCGCCGCCGTCCTCACTCCGCACTGCCTCACGAGCTGGCGCAACGCGAAGCTCAAAGGCTGGATCACCCGCGAGCCATGCGTCGGCGCGATCGGCGTGATGCAACTCGGCACCGGTGAAAGCGGCCACGAATTCATCGTCGCGAAACTCGACCTCCCGACCGTGCTGCGAACCATCGAAGCCAACACGAGCGCGACCCCCGGGACCGTCGAAGCCGACCGCAACGGCGACGGCATTTTTCGCAAAACGCGAGCGCTCGATTTCCGAGTCACGAGCGGCCTGCACCTGCTCGGCTTCATCCGCCCGCCGGGTCTGTAACAAAGAGTAACAACTTTGGCGTCCGAACCTCTCCCCGCGCATCCCCGCCGCGCCTCCGCAATTCCGCACCGCCAGTGAAGGCGGGGACGGCAGGGGATTCCAAGCGACACATTCGCGGGTTCGAATCCCGCCAGCCCGACCATTTCTCCCCGCGGGACCAGGACCGATTCAGGAATTTTCGGCGTCGGGGGCCGGGAAGCCGGCGCGGATCGACGGTGCATGCTGCTGCGCGACGATGATCTTGGGTTTGATTTTCCGGGGTTCATGCCGCCGGGATCGAAGGCGGGCCGGACCATGTAATACATCTACGGCTGCGGCGGGGCCGGAGAGGGGCGAGATTCGCGCTTGCGCCGGGGCGGGCGCGCCCTTTACTCGCGGCCCTCCTGATTATGCAGAAATACCGCACCTTCCTCATCGTCGGCGCTCCCGGCAGCGGGAAGGGGACCCAAGGCAAGGTCCTCGGCGCGATCCCGCGCTTCTATCACTGCGCGTGCGGGGATGTGTTTCGCACGCTCGATACGCGCACGCCTGTGGGGCAGAAGTTCATCGAGTATTCGAGCCGCGGTGAGCTGGTGCCCGATGACCTGACCGTGCAGCTCTGGAAGGCGCGCATCGGCGATCACGTGCGGTCGCACATCTTCAAGCCGGACATCGACGCGCTGGTGCTCGATGGCATCCCGCGCAATGCGCCACAGGCGCAGATCATGCGCGACATCATCGATGTGCGGCGGGTGTTTCATCTGGCCTGCCCGGACCGCCCGGCGCTGGTGGCGCGGCTGAAGAAGCGGGCGCTCAAGGACAACCGGTTCGACGACGCGAACGAGGAGGTGATCCGGCGCCGGCTCGAGACTTACGAGAAGGAGAGCAAGCCGGTGATCGAGTTTTATGGCCCGGACCTGGTGACGGAGATCGACGCGACGCAGACGCCGGTGAAGGTGGCTTACGACATCATTCGGACGATCATCGAGGAGAAGCTGTGAGTGCGCGGCAGTTCGGGGAGTTCCGTGCTTCGTCGCTTTACTGCGCGCGTTGCGGCGTGGCGCAGTCGGTGAGCGAGCGGCTGCTGCTCGTGCTGCCGGACAGGGAACTCCACGAGTATCGGTGCACGGTGTGCGGGGATTCGGTGGGGACGAAGGAAGTGACCGCCGCCGACAAGGTGGCGCAACGGCTCGCGACGCGGCGCGGCGGGCGCCAGGTGAGGATCCTCTAGCACGACATGCGCGTCCTGTTCATCGGCACCGGGGACATCGGTGTCCCGACCCTGCGCAGTCTGCTCGAGGGCACGGATCATCAAGTCATCGCGTGCGTGACGCAGCCGGACAAGCCGGTGGGGCGGCACCAGGAGCTGACGCCATCGCCGATCAAGACGCTGGTCGTGGGGCATCGCGTGCCGGTCTTCCAGCCGGAGCGCATCCGGTGCGACAGCGCGATCCAGCAGATCCGTTTCCTGCGACCGGAGGTGATCGTGGTGATGGCGTATGGGCAGATCCTGCCGGGCGAGCTGCTGCGCATCCCGACGATCGCGTGCCTGAACCTGCACGCGTCGCTGCTCCCGCGGCACCGCGGCGCGGCGCCGATCCAGGCGGCGATCGAGTCGGGCGACCGCGATAGCGGGGTGACGGTGATTTACATGAATGAGCGGCTCGACGAAGGCGACATGCTGCTCGCGAAGTCGATCAAGCTCGGGAAGGACGAGACCGGAGGCAGCTTGCACGACCGGCTGGGACTGCTCGCGCCGGCCGCGCTCACCGAGGCGCTCGCGCTGCTCAAGCAGGGCGCGGCACCGCGCATCCCGCAGGAGCACGCGCTGGCCACTTACGCGGCGAAGCTCGCGCGCGAGCATGGCGAGATCGACTGGACGAAGACGCGCGAGGAAATCGATCGACGCATCCGCGCGATGAACCCGTGGCCGAGCGCTTACACGTGGCTGCCGAGCGGCGAGGGCGGGAAGAAGTTGAAGGTCTTTGCCGGCATTATGCACCACTGCGATCTCGGCGTGCCGCCGGGGACCGTGGTGCGCGCCGACAAGCACGGCATCCTCGTCGCGGCGGGGACGTGCGGCATTCTGCTTCGCGAGGTGCAGCTCGAGGGGAAGAAGCGGATGCTCGCGCGCGATTTCCTGCTCGGCCACTCCATCGCCGACGGCACGGTGCTGGGGGCGAAGTGAAGCGCGCGCTGGCGGATCATGTCGCCCGCCTTCGTGCCTGCACGCTCTGCCCGCGGATGCATCGCCCCGCGGTGAGCGGCGGCGCGGTGCTGAGTCGTGTGGTGACGGTCGGCCAGGCGCCGGGCAGCAAGGAGCCCGTGCTCGGGCGGCCCTTCGCGTGGACGGCGGGGAAGACGCTGTTCCGGTGGTTCGACGAGGCGTGCGGGTGGAGCGAGGCCGAGTTCCGCGCGCGCATTTATATGTCAGCGGTCTGCCGATGCTTCCCGGGGAAGTCGAAGACTGGTGGCGATCGCGTGCCTGCGCCGGATGAGATCGCGCGCTGTGGAGCGTGGCTCGATGCGGAGATCGAGCTGCTGCGGCCGGCGCTCGTGATCCCGATCGGCAAGCTCGCGATCGCGCAGTTTCTCCCGCCGGCACCGCTCGTGGAGATGATCGGGCGCGGGTTCACCGTGGAGCGCGCGGGGGTGAGATTCGAGGTGATCCCGCTGCCGCATCCGAGCGGCGCGAGCCCGTGGCATCGCATGGAGCCGGGCCGCGCGCTGCTGCGTCGCGCGTTGCGGCGTATCGTGCGGCATCCCGAGTGGGAGAAGATGAATGGTTGACACCGGCGCGCTTTGCTGTCCTTTCGCCGCCCTCAAAACCGACTTTCCAAGACCATGGCCACGAACAATCTAGACACCACTCTCGAGCAGGAAAAGATCACCTCCAACCAGCTCGCCCGCCGCTGTCTCCTGAACCGGAGCACGGTTAAGTCGGTCGTGATGAAGAAGCGCTCCGTCGCCCCGAGCACGCAGGAGTTGATGGTCAAGAATCTGAATCGGATGACGAAGAAGGTCTACACGTTGGCGGACATCTTCCCGCCGAAGCTCAAGCGCCTGCGCTAAAGGTTGCGCGGTGCCGTGTCCGGCATCGCGGTCGAGTGTCTGCGCGCGCGTGGATTTATTTCCTCGCATTGAGCGGCGAGTATCCGGCTACGTGTGGCGATGAATTCAATCGCATCGCGCCTCATCGCGGCCGGCACGCTCCTGCTCACCAGCGCTCTCGCGGAGGAGCGCGTGACTTCCGAATACACGAGCACGGCGAAGAAGCAGAGCTTGAGCTACCACGCGGAGAAGGAAGGGGACGGCTTCACGATGGTCTGCAAGGGGCTCGGCGCCTATCAGCTCGTCTATACGGGCGGCGACGCGCGGAGTTGGGTGAACATCAAGCACGGCAAGACGGTGGTGGATCTCTACGGGGCGACGATGAGCGCTGCGGGCGGGAGGTTTCCCGCGAAGGCGAACGACGTGGTCGAGTGGCGCGGAGTCCACTCCAGGAGCGGTTTCCAGCCTTACGCGATTATTTATCGCATCACGAGCAACGATGAGAAAACCGACCGGCCGTTTTCGCGACTGCTCGTGATCAAGCTCGACGGCGCGCGCTCGGAGATCGTCGGCTACGCTCAGGGCTCGAACGAAGACGCGAAGGCGAAGGCACTCGCGGATGCGCAGCGCCCAAAGTGAGGCGGAGTAGTTGACGGGTAGCCGAGAGTTCCGCTTTGCCACGTGCGGCAGGCCCGCTACATCTCGCGGCCATGTCCTCCACCACTGACTCCATCGGGTTCGCCATCATCGGCACCGGCATGATTGCCGAGTTCCACGCCAACGCCATCGCCGCCGTGCCCGGCGCGAAGCTCATCGGTGCCTACGGCAATGTGCCCGACCAGCGGCGCGCGTTTTGCGAGAAGCACGGCATCCGCGAATACGACTCGCTCGAGGAAGTGATCGCCGATCCGCTGATTCATGCGGCGACCGTGGCGACGCCGAGCGGCTTGCACGCGGCCGTCGCGGTGCCGGTGCTCGAGGCGGGCAAGGCGGTGCTTTGCGAGAAGCCGATCGACGTAACGCTCGAAGCCGTGGACGCGATTCTCGCGGCGGAGAAGCGCGGCAACGGTCGGCTCGCGTGCGTGTTCCAGAGCCGCTTCGGTGCGGGCGCGCAGGTTTTGAAAAAGGCGATCGACGCGGGGCGCTTCGGGCGGCTGACAATCTGCAGCGCGTATGTGAAGTGGTGGCGCGAGCAGAGCTACTACGGCACGAGCGGCTGGAAGGGGACGTGGAAGATCGACGGCGGCGGCGCGCTGATGAACCAGGGCGTCCACGCGGTCGATCTGCTGCAATGGCTCGTGGGGCTGCCGGAGGAAGTCGCCTGCTTCCACGCCACGCTCGCGCACACGATGGAGGCCGAGGACACGCTCACGGCCACGCTGCGCTTCCCGCACGGCGCGCTCGGCGTGATCGAGGCCGCGACCAGCGCGTGGCCGGGCGATGATTTGCAGATCGAGATCGTCGGAGACAAAGGCAGCGCGACGATCGTGAACGACAAAGTTACGCGATGGGACTTCGCCGTGAAGGAGCCGGGCGACGAAGACGTGCTCAAGAACGAAGGCGCCGGCAAGATCGGCGGCGGCACCGCGGACCCGAAGGCGATCCCGATCGAGGGGCATCGTCGCTTGATCGAAGACCTCGTGGCAGCGATCCGCGAGAATCGTCCGCCGATGATCCCCGGCACCGACGCGCGCAAGGCCATCGCCTTGATCCGCGCCTGCTACGAGAGCGCGGCGACGCGTTCGGTGGTGAAGGTGTCGCGGTAAGCCGCGCTTTATTTCCCTCCCGGGCCGTAACCGGCTTTCGCCTTGCCGCTGGCGTCGAGCTTGTCGCACGCCCAGAGCACTCCGCGCGTGACGAGATCCAGATAGCGCGCGTCGGCGACGGTGTCGTTGTTGTGCCCGATCGTGGTCGAGAAAACGCGCGCCTTTTTCGGGCCGTATTCGTTTGTCCACACGACGACGGACTCCACATCCTCGCTCGTGCCGTCCTTTTTCTTGACGGTCTGCGTGCCCTTGGCCAGTGCGTGCGCGGTGAGCACTGCGACGTTGTTGTAGAGCTCTTCCTTGATCGTCGTCCAGCCGGCGAGGCCCGTGGTGATCGCGTGCGCGGTGTCCGTGTAGGCGATCACGATCGGCTCCTGCGGGCCGTGGCGGCTGGACTGAATGCCGAGATACTGGAACCAGAACGCGTGCGGATCGGCGGGGTCGGTGATGGGATCGCTCGCGCCGCCGACGCGATAGCTGTGCATCGCGCAATGAAGATTCACGCCGGGGAGTCCCGCGCGATGTGGCGCGAGCACGCCTTCGATCACGCCGGGAACGCTGATGGACGCGGCGCACTCGTCGTGGATGACGAGGTCGTAGCCTTTCGCGTAATCCGGATTCCCGTAGATCGGGAACTTCGGCCTGGTCGCGTCGGGTGTGCCTTTCGCACCGATCTCGTAGTCGGTGGTGAAGATGATATCGACGGTCGCATTCGCGCGCGCCTCGATGCCGGCCTTGAGGATATCTTTTTGCGCCGCGTAGTCGTGGCAGCAGCCGCCGGCGATGAGCAGCAGCTTGAGCGGTTTCTCGGCAGCGAAGGTGAATGATGCGCTGAGGATGAGGGCGAGGAGGATGCGGAGTTTCATTGAGTGTGGCGTGGTAAAGATGCGGTCGGAGTTCTTACTCCTACTCCTACTCATACTCTTTCTCTGCGTTGGAAAACGCAGAGTAAGAAAAGGAGTAAGAGTAAGAGTATGAAGGCTACTTCTTCGGCGGGGGCGGTTCGACGTAGGCGGGATTCGTCGCCCAGCCGGGTGCGCCTTTGGCGAGGTTCGGAGTGATGTCGGCTTTCACATCGCCGAGCGCCCACTTCACGCCGCCGGTGAGGATTTCCTGGAAGATCGGATTGGTCCACACGTCCTCGCGATGACCCATCGAGGTGTAGAAGACGCGGCCTTTCCCATGCGCGCGCACCCACGTGGCGGGATACGGCGGGCGCTGGTATTCGGCGCCTTCCATCGTCTGCGTCTCCTGCACGAGCAGCACGTGGATGTCGTCGGTGAAGTCCTTGAGCGAATACCACTCCTCGGGGAAGGCGAAGCCGTCGGCGTATTTGGCGAGGCCGGGGAATTTCGGATCGACGCAGCGCATCGTCGCGGACTGCTGCTTGCCGTGCTTGATGAATTCACCGCCGAGGAATCGCACGTAGGCGTCGGCATCCGCGCCGTGGTTGATGTAGCGGTCGGGGCCTTTCGCCGCCTCGTTGGCGGTGTGGAAGGTATCGCTCGCGCTGTGCGTGCCGACGAAGCCTTTGCCGCTCGCGACGAAGTCGAGCAGCGCCTGCTTTCCCGCGGCGCTCATCGGCGGCTGCTTGTCGGTGCCGGCCGTGGTGAGGTCGCCGGTCGTGTAGAAAAAGACCGCGGAGAATTGCGCGAGGTATTCCGGCGAGAAGAGCGAGCCGTCCTTGCTGAACGTAAACTCCCATCCGTTCTTCGCGCCGAGTTCGAGCAGGATTTTTTCCGCGTAGGAAGGCTGGCCGGTCTTGTAGCTGATCACCGAGTGCTCGAACCCACTCGACTTCGAGAAGAAGAGGATCTTGCGCTTCGGCGTGTCGGCGGCGGACGCGATGCAGGTCAACGCGAGCAGGGCGGTGAGGAGGAGGCGGCGTGTCATGTGCGGGTGGAAAGGGCGGCGAGATTCAGCCGGGGATTGCGGCGTGTCGAGCCACCTGTTTGCGCTGGCGTTTCACGCCCCGCGTCGCGGAAAAGCTGGGGCGATGCATCGTCTGCTCTTCATCGTGTTCGCCTTCGCCGCGTGCTCGCGGCCGTTGCCGCCGTCGCTCCAGCTCGAGCCGCTCGCTGTGGTCGGCGCGGGGCTCGGTGGCGAGTTCGCGGGTGGCGACGCCGGTCCGCCGTGTGCGGTCGCCGCGGATGATCGCGCGGTCTTCCTCGGCTGGCGCTCGGCTCGGCTCGGGCACGAAATCGTCGCGTGCGAGCCGGGTGGGCGTGTGCTGTGGGGGCATCATCACGGGCCCGCGATGAGCGGCGTGCGCTCGCTCGCCGCGGACGGCGGCGCGGTGTTTGTCCTCGCCGACGCGGACGGCACAAAGCTCTACCGCCTCGACGCCGCGACCGGCGCACCGATCGCGTGGGAAGGACGCGACGCGCGCGACCTCGCGATCACGTCGCTGTGGGGCGACGACAAGACGAAGCTCGATCGCGCCGACGCGCTCGCCGCGGACAATGGGCGGCTCTACGTGACGTTTTCGGAGGAGCAATTCGTCGCCGTGCTCGACGCGAAGACAGGCGCCTACCTCACCACGCTCACCGGTCCGCATCCGGGGCAGATGTCGTTTTCCACCACGCCGATGCGCGATCCGCAGACGGGCGTGGAGCGGCCGATCGACTTCGGCGTCGCCGCGATCGCCGGCCATGGGCTCGCCTACTTCCTCATGGAGCACGAGCCGCCGTGGGTGATGATGAGCACCACGCGCTGGCTCCAGCCCGACGAGAAGATCGGCGCGCTCACGCTCGTCGGCGACGCGATGAAGACCTCGAAGCTCACGATCTACACCGCGCTCGGCGCGCCGCATCATCAGGTGCAGCTCCGGCCCGCGGAGGCGGCGGAAAGTTTCGCCACGAGTGTCGGGAAAGGCGGCGGCCGCATCGAGCCCGGCCCGTGGGAACCCGAAGCGTTGCGCGATATCCGCGCGCTCGCCGTGGACGCGACTGGCCAGCTCTGGATCGCGGAAGGCGACGAGCACTTTGGCCGCTTCACCGTGTGGAAGACCGACGGAAAGCAGGGCGCGCTTGTGCGCGAAATCTTCGGCCCGCTCGACGCCGCGACGCTGCACGTGGACGAGGCGGAGCCGCTCGACATCGCGCTCGGTGGCCTGCGCTGGCGGATCGAAGGACGGACCGCGACCTGCGTCGAGCGGCTCGCTGGCTCGCCTGATCCTTCGCGAGCGCCGGCGGAACTGCGCGACAAGACCGGGCGCGTGCTGTGGGCTCCGCCCGAAAGTGAACGCGCCGCGTGGAGCGTCCATCGGGCGGGAGACGGGCGTGTGTTCGCATTCCGCCGCGGTGCGGGCGTCGAGGTATTCGCGTTGCGCGAGCCTTGAGAATTTCCCGAACATCGCTAAGCTGCCGCCCGTGAAATTTCTCGCCCTTCCACTGCTCGCGCTCGTGCTCGCCGCCACGGGCGTGGCTGCCGAACCCAAAAAGATGAATGAAAAACCTGTCTCCTCCGCGACCGAGCGAATCACTTTCGGCGGCGGTTGCTTCTGGTGCATCGAGGCGGTCTTCCAGCGCCTGATCGGTGTGAAGAGCGTCGCCAGTGGTTACGCCGGCGGCAACGTGAAGAACCCGACTTACGAGGCCATATGCACCGGCACGACCGGCCACGCCGAAGTTGTGCAGCTTGAATTTGACCCGCAGAAAATCAGCTTCGACAAGCTGCTCGAGGTTTTCTGGGCCGCGCACGATCCGACCACGCTCAACCGCCAGGGCGCGGATCGCGGCACGCAATATCGATCAGTCATTTTCTACGAGAACGATGCGCAGAAACTCGCCGCGGAGAAATCGAAGGCGGGTGCGAAGGCGGAATTCAGTGACCCGATCGTGACCGAGATCGGGCCGCTCAAAATCTTCTACAAGGCGGAGGCCTACCACCAGAACTACTACAACCAAAACACGGGGCAGGGCTACTGCCGGGCTGTCATCCAGCCGAAGCTGCAAAAGCTGCTCCAAAAGGGACTCATCAAGGAATGACCGACGAACCCATCGAAGCCACATCCGCACCGGCGCAGGAGCCGGAAGACCCGAAGCTCAAGGAACTCAAGGCGCGCGCGCAATTGACGAAGGCGACCGTGAAGGTCGGCCACGACGGCGTGTCCGAGCGGCTGATCAAGATCTTGAACGGAGCCCTCGACCAGCACGAGTTGGTGAAGGTCAAGTTCGGCGCGATGAAGGATCAGAAGAAACTTCTCTCCCGCGTGCTCGAGCAGCAGACCAACTCGCTGATGGTCCAGCGCGTCGGCCACACCGCGACCTACTACCGGGCGCGCAAGGCGTCGTAGCTTTACTGCACCTCGGGTTCGCGCTGGCGCTGCGGAGCGAAGGGCTCGCGGTCTTGCTCACGCGGGACGACGCGGTAGCGGTCGGGGCCTGGCTGCGGCTTCGGCGCGGCTTCGAGCGCGCTGAGCTTTTTGCGGAGATTCTCCGGAATTGCATCGCGCTGCCCGGCGGTATCGACCGGGCCGCTGAAGACGATTTCACCCGCAGGATTCTTTACGGTCAGCGTTCGCTTTCCGTCCTTCATGGTTAGCTCCGCTTCGCCTTCGCGATCACGCATCACCATCCGCGCGCTACTGGCATCCCATCGCGAAGCCCCATCGCTCCACTCGGTGCGCGCCTCGGCCTGCGCGCCCGCGCGCGGCCCGCGCAGGATGTCCACGGGATCGAGCGGATCGCCCGGTTCATTTGCGCCGCCGCGGCGCTGCGGCGCCATGTCGAGATTCGGAAATGGCGGCGCCTTCGGCATTTCGCCCTCCCGCTTCTCGTGCCACTGGCGCAGCTTCTCCTGCCAGTCGTTCATCTCGCGCAGGTAGGTGCGCATCCTTTCCTGGAAGGCGTGGATCCGCTCCTGCGACTCGCGCCCCTGGTCGCCGCCGCCGCGAAACATTTCGTCGGTGCGCCGCCGCAACTGCTCCATGTCGGGCATCCCGCCGCGACGCTCGGGGAGCATTTTCTCGCCGATCTTCACGGTGAGTTTCTGCTCCTGGCCTTTGCGGATGACGGTGAGCGTCGCCTCTGCGTCCTTGCCGACGCCGCGCACGAGCGTGGCAAGTTGCGAGGGATCGACGAGCTTCTGTTCGTTGAATTGCTTGAGCACATCGTAGCGCTCCAGGCC
>JBEBGD010000014.1:0-77050 GCA_040081625.1 Chthoniobacteraceae bacterium | reverse complement strand
CGTCGGCTGCGTGCTCTTGAAGGGCGACTTCCTCTTCGACCAAAGCACGCGCGCCAATGGCACGAAGGTCACGCGCATCGCGCTGGCTAATGTCGAGGTCAGCTTCGGCGGGCAGGGGATCAAGAATGCGGAAGGCGCATTCGTCATCACGCCGACCGGCGTCGCGGGCATCATCAGCGGCGAGATCGCGATCGCGGTCGGCGGCGCGAGCCTCGGCGGACGCGCGGGCTTCCGCGTGAACAAGAGCGGCGGCGCAGTCGATGAGACGATCGACATCAACGGACGGACGATCGCGGTGAAATTCGGCGCGGGCGAAGGCGACCTGTTCGCGTTCTTCGCGGAAGACCTCACGCTGAACATCGGCAACTTCGTGACGATCGAAGGCAGCGTGTCCTTCGTGAATGTCGGCGGGAAGCTGACCTTCGCGGGCACGAACCTCGCGGTCTTCCTCGGCCAGGGTCCGGGCAAGCTGGAGAACGGCGACATCAATCCGAACGCGACCGGCCTGCTGCTCGACAATGCGCGCGTCGGCCTCGTCAAGTATCCCGACGGCACCGTGGCGATGTTCGCGACCGGCACGGTGCGCGTGCTCGGCCTGAGCGGCTTCTCGCTGAGCGGCATGGCGACCGTCGAGGTGAACAACACCGGCCGGATCGTGAGCGAGACGCTCACCATTCCGAACACGAGCGACTCCGTGGTGCTCGATTTCCCGACGACGGACATGGTCACGCGCTTCCAGGCGCTCGACGTGGACCTGAACATCGTCGGCCAGACGCTGCGTGGAAACTTCGCCTTCGACAAGGTGACGAGCGGCGCTGCGACCGGCTCGCTGCGCATCGCGGCGACGAATGTGAGCGTGGGCCTCGGCGACGGCACGACCAACTTCCTCAGCATCACGAATGGCAGCGGTTCGCTGCTGCTCACGCCGGCGGGCGTCGCGGGTTCGTTCAGCGCGTCGGTGATGACGAACATCCCGGGCTTCACGCTCGGCGTCGGGTCGCTCTCGCTCCAGATCAACACGACCGCCGTGCCGGTGAAGACGACGTTCACGGTCGGCGCGGACACGCTCGTGCTCGACGTGCCGGCCGGACCGTTCGTGCGCGTGATCGGGCTCGGCGTGACACTCAGCATCGCGGGCCAGTCGCTGAAGGCGGACATCGCGTTCGAGCAGAGTGTCTCAGCCGCGACGGGCGCGAAGTCGGTGAAGATCGCCTTCACCAACGTTGAGCTCGAGCTCAAGAGCGGCACGCAAACGGTCATCAGCCTCACGCGCGGCGAGGGCATCTTCGCGGTGAAGCCGAGCGGTTTTGCGGGCCGAGTGACTGGCACGGTGGTGGTCGATCCGTCGCTCGGCTTCAGCTTCCGCGGCACGTTCGGCCTGGCGATCAACAGCGGCAGCGCACCGATCAGCGAGAGCTTCGTGATCGGTAATCAGACCGTCTCGCTCAGTCTGCCCGCGGGCCCGTATCTGCGGATCGAAGCGACGGGCATCGAACTCGACGTGCAGGGCATCACGTTGCGCGGCGACTTCGCCTTCGAGAAGGTGACGACCGCCGGGGCGACCCCGCAGACGCGCGTGCGGGTCGGGTTGGCGAATGTGAGCCTTGCGATCGGCGACGTGGTTTCCGTCACGAATGGCAGCGGCTTCTTCCTCGTAACGCCAATGGGCTTCGCGGGCACGATCAACGCGACGGTCGCACTCAACGTGCCGTCCGTGTCGCTCGGCGGCACGTTCTCGGTCGTCATCAACAACACGGGGACGCTGATCAACGAAACCTTCCTTGTCGGCGTGACGCCGGTGACGCTCGACGCGCCTGCGGGACCGTATCTCCGGGTCGCGGGCACCGGCGTGAGCGTGAACGTGCTCGGCCAGACGCTCAGCGGAAACTTCGCCTTCGAGCGGCAGACGATCGCCGGCGCGCAGCGCATCCGTGTTTCTGCGACGAATGTTTCGCTCAGCCTCGGCGGCGGCATCGTGAGCGTGACGAATGGCAACGCGAACTTCCTCATCACGCCGGCGGGCCTCGCGGGCGAGATCAGCGCCAGCCTCGCGGTGAATGTGCCGGGCGTGACGTTCGCGGGCGACATCAAGGTGCGCGTGAACAACACGATGGCGGCGGTGAACCAGACTTTCGCCAACCCGGCCGCCACGCTGAATCTGCCGGCCGGGCCTTACCTGCGCATTGAAATCGGCGGCGCGGTGCCGGCGACGCTCAATATTCTCGGCCAGACGCTCACCGCGAACTTCGTCCTCGAGCAATCCACGCGCGCCGACGGCACGAAAGCGGTTCGCGTCGCGGTGGCGAACGGCTCGCTGAGCATCGCGGACGGCGTGTTGAGCGTGACGAACGCGAGCGGCTTCTTCGTCATCACGCCGGCGGGCATGGCGGGCAGCATCAGCGCGAGCGTGGCGTTGAACGTGCCGAACGTCTCACTGAGCGGCGCCTTCTCGCTGGAGCTGAACAACACGAACGTCGCGGTGAGGGACACGATCAGCATCGGCAACTCGGCGCTGTCGCTCGACCTGCCGGCCGGGCCGTTCCTGCGCGTGGCGGGGAGCAACGTGGTGCTCTCGATCGCAGGCCAGTCGCTCAGCGGCAACTTCTCCTTCGAGCAGATCACGCGCGGCACCGGGCCGACGGCGACGAAGATCGTGCGCATCGCCTTCACGAACGTGAGCCTCGGCCTCGGCGACGGCACGAACACCTTCCTCAGCATCACCAACGGCAACGGCTTCTTCGTGATCCGTCCCGCGAATCCCGCGCTGCCGGTCAACGCGATGACGAACCCGAACGGCATCGCCGGCACGCTGAGCGGCACGGTCGCACTGAATGTGCCGGGCGTCACGCTCAGCGGCACGCTCGGGCTGAAAGTGAACACGCTCACGGTGCCGGTGAGCGAGACCTTCATCGTCGGCGGCACGAGCACGACGATCGATCTGCCGGCGGGCAATTTCCTGCGTGTCGAGGGCACGGGCCTGAACCTCGGCCTGTTCGGCCTTTCGCTCAGCGGCAACTTCGCTTTCGAGCAACTCACCAGCGGCACCGCTCCGAACCAGAAGAAAGTCGTGCGCATCTCGCTCTCGGAAGTCCGCTTCGCGATCGGCGACGGCACCACGGAGTTCGTCACGATCTCGAATGGCAGCGGCGACTTCCTGCTCATCACGCAGGGCACGGGTGCGACGGCGAAGAAGGGCCTCGCGGGCCGCTTGAGCGCGGATGTCGCAGTGAACATCCCGGGCGTGACCTTCGATGCGAGCTTCGCGATCCAGGTGAACACGCTCGAGGGAGCGGTGAACGAGGACTTCGGCACTGGCACGCCGCTCGTTCTGCCGGCTGGTCAGTTCTTCCGCATCGAAGCGACGGGCGCGCGGCTGAACATCGCGGGCCAGCAGCTCGGCGGAAACTTCTCGCTCGAGCAGACGACCACCCGCGGGCCGGACAACATCGCGGGCAACGCCGACGACGAGAAGGTCCTGCGCATCGCGATCACCAACCTGACCCTGAGCATCGGCGTGCCGGGCGCGGCGCAGCCGTATGTGCAGATCAACGACGGCTCGGGCTCGCTGCTCGTGAACAAGCTCGGCGTCGCGGCGGACTTCACGATTACCAACTTCGCGATCAATCTGCCGGGGCTGGGCATCACGACCACAACGATCTCGCTCCAGATCAACACGCAGCCGCAGCCGGTGAAGCAGACCTTTTCGGTCGGCATGACGACCGTCACGATGGACCTGCCCGCCGGGCCGTTCCTGCGGGTGGCGGTGATCGGCGCTAGCCTGACGATCGACGGCGTGATCGACGGCACGCCCGGCAATCGGATCGTCGGCGACTTCTTCTTCGAGCAGAGCGTGAAGCCGGAATTCAACGGCGCGATCACCCTCGGCGGCGCGACGGACGCGATCACGGCGATGGCCATCGCGGATGTGAACGGCGACAACAGGCCGGACCTCGTCGTCGGCCGGGCGGGCGCGCAGCTCCAAACGTATCTGAACAACGGGACCGCGACGCCGTTCAGCGCCGCGCCGCTTAGCTTCGGCCCGGCGGTGAGCGCGACCACGTCGATCGCGATCGGCGACGTGAATGGCGACGGGAAGCGCGACCTGATCGTGGGCCGCACCGCGCAGACGAACCTGATCTTCATCAACTCGGGCAACGTGGCGACGCCGTTCGGCGCGAGCACGGATCTCGCGGTAGCCACAAATGCGACGCGGGCGGTGTCGCTTGCGGACTTCAATGGCGACAGCAAGCTGGACTTGCTCGTGGCAAACAACGGCACCGCGAGCCTGATCTACCTGAACAACGGAACCGCGACGCCGTTCTCCGCCGCGGCGATCACCCTCGACGCCGCGACTTACCCGACCGTGGCGGTCGCGGTGGGCGACGTGAACGGCGACGGACGGGCGGACATCGTGATCGGCAACGACGGCGCGGCAAACCGGCTCTACGTGAACAACGGCGTCGCGCTGCGCTCACTCGTGACGGCGCCGGCGAGCGGGAAGATCGGCGGCGTGGGCGTGGATTTCAGCTTCTTCATCGCGCTCAACGGCTCGACGACTGGCGCGACGGTGACCGTGACGGCGAGCGCGCAGGCCGACAACGGCGTGGACGACAACGGCGTTGCGCTCACGACGGATGCCGCGCGGCGGGCGAAGTTCGTCGCGGACATCAACTCGGCGCTGGCCGGCGTCGGCCTCGGCTCGAGGGTGCTCGCGGAGCTGACCGCCGGCAATCTGGTGCGCTTGCGCGCGATCGACGCGAACACCTCGGCGATTGACGTGAGCGCGCAGGCGCTCGGCATTTTCGCGCCGAACGCCGATAGCCTGCTCAACCGCCAGCAGTATCTCACTTCCGCCGCGGTGCCGGCGAACGGCCAGCTCGCGGCGGCGTTCAGCTTCGGCGTGAAGATCAACGGCGCGGCGGCGGTGACGGTGACGGTGAGCGCGGCGGCGATGAGCGCGAACGCCGCGCGGGCAAACCTCGAGAGCGATTTCAACGACGCGCTCGCGCTCCAGAATCTCGCGACGCGGGTGACCGTGAAGCTGCTCGCCGACGGCAAGCTCGCGGTGAGCCTGCTCGACCCGACGATCACGGCGTTCGAGATCGTGAGCCAGAGCACGGCGCTCTTCGTGGAAAACACGGCGGACAACAACCTGCGCCTGCCGTCCTTCACCTCGACGGCCGGTCTGCCTGCCGACTTCGGAGCGGATGTGACCTTCAAGTTCCGCATCAACGGCTCGGCGACGGTTTCGAGCTACATGGTCGCCGCGGGCAGCGCGACGCCGGCGGCATTCGTGAACGCGCTGAATACTTCGCTCGGCACGAGCGGACTCGAGGCGACGATCGTCGGTGGCAAGCTGCAGGTCCGCGCGAAGACGACGGGCACGATTACTTCGCTGGCGCTCGACGGCGTGTCGGTCGCGTTCCTTGCGACGACGCCGGATGCGCTCTTCACCGCGGCGGACGCGCAAGTCATCGATTCGGCAAACGTCGCGAATCACACGAAGGCCATCGCGCTCGGCGACGTGACGGGCGACGGGCTGGCGGACCTGATCGTCGGCAAGGCGACGGGCGAGCAAAACCTCGTCTTCAAGAACGGCGGCGGCGTGACGCCATTCAGCGCGGCGGGCCTAGCGATCGGCATGGGCGCCTTTGCGACGACGAGCGTGTCGCTCGGCGACGTAAATGGAGACGGGAAACTCGACGTGGCCTTTGGCGCGAACACGGCGCAGACGCGCGTTTACCTCAACAACAGCAACCCGAACGATCCTTTCGGAGGAGTGACGCCGACGCTGCTCGGCCTCGCCACGGATGCGACGAGTGTGCTGCTCCTCGCGAATGTCGATGGCGACGCCGATCCCGACCTGATCACGGGCGCGAACGGTCAGGGCGCGAAGTTCTTCAGCAACGGGGTGAAGGTGACGCGGATCGCCTTTGCGAATGTGGCGATCGAGTTTGGCGGGCAGGGGATCACGAAGGGCCAGGGCGCGCTGATCCTGAAGCCGACCGGCATCGCGGGCGTGGTATCGGGTGACGTGAATATCGCGGGCGGCGGCGCGACGATCGGCGGGAATCTCGCGGTGAAGATCAACACGACCGGCGTGGCGGTGGATGAGACGTTCGTGTTCGGAGAGAACGTGCTCGTCATCAGGCTGCCGGCGACGCCGACGGTCGCGTTCACGGCGACGGACGTGATCATCGACATCGGCGGGTTCGTGACGATCGAGAGCGACACGATCGATTTCAGTGGGGAAAACATCATCGTCGCGGGCGCGAAGATCTTCATCGGCCAGGGACCGGCGACGCTCGACGGCGCGGAGCCGAACCCGAGCGCAAAGGGCCTGCTCATCGACAACGCGACGATCTCGCTGCGGAAGAACGCGGGCGGGATGGCGCTCTACGCGGACGGCATGGTCTCGGTGGTCGGCATCCCGGGCGTGGTCTTCACCGGCCTCGCGACGGTCGTCTTCAACAACATGACCACGGCGCAGACGCTGACGCTTCTGCCGAGCGGCAGCGTCACCGTGCCGGCGGGCTCCGTGAGCTTCTCCGGCGCGCTGACGCTCGAAGTCGCGGGCCAGTCGCTCAGCGGCAATTTCAGCTTCGAGTCGGTCACCGTCGGCACGGCCAAGCAGCTCAAGGTCGGCGTGGCGAATGTCCACATCGGCATCACGGCGGGCGGCACGGAAGTCGTGAGCGTGAACAATGGGCGCGGCGCCTTCCTCATCGGGCCGGCCGGACTCGCGGGCACGCTGAGCGCGGACATCTCGCTGAACGTGCCGGGCGCGGTCGAATTCCTCGGCAACTTCGCGGTGAGCATCAACAACACCGCCGCGCCCGTGACGGCGAGCGTGTCGGTGCCGGTGGTGACGACTGAGAAGACGCTGACCGATCTCGGCGTGACGGCGGTCGCGGGCGTGGACTTCACGGTGAAGAAGCGCGATGGCTCGACGTTCGGTGTGGACCTCGTGCAGACCGACACGCTGGCAGATGTGATCTCGAAGATTCAGACGGCGGGCGGCAGCGCGATCACGGCGTCGCTCCACGGGCGCAGCCTGCGGATCGTCGATGCGACGACCACGAACACCAACCGCCTCGAAGTGCTCGGTGTCGCGGGCAGCGTGGGCGATCAGCTCGGCATCCTGCGCGTGGGCCGGGAAGTCGGCAGCTCCGACGTGCTCACCGGACTGCCGCTCAACGCGGTCGAGACGATCGCGCTCAACCTGCCCGCCGGGCCTTACCTCAAGGTCGAGGGCACGGGCATCGTGCTGCGCATCGCGGGCCAGGAGCTCACGGCGAACTTTGCGTTCGAGCAGATCACACAGGCGGTCTCGCCGGGCGGCGCGCCGGGCACGCAGCCCGTGAAGATCGTGCGCGTGGCGGTGACGAACCTGAACTTCGCGCTCAAGGCCGGCACGACCGACATCGTCTCGCTCACGGGCGGCACGGGCTTCTTCGTCATCAAGCCGACAGGCATGGCCGGCGAGATCAGCGGCACCGTCGCGATCCCGGTGATCGGATTCAGCGGCACGCTGAAGCTCGCGATCAATAACGGGACGGTGCCGGTCGCGGAGCAGTTCACGGTCGCGGGCCAGAACCTCGCGCTGAACCTGCCGGCGGGACCGTATCTGCGATTCGACGGCACGAATCTCCAGCTCAACATCGCGGGCCAGAAGATCAGCGGCGACTTCGCCTTTGAGAAAGCCGGCACGGTGATCCGCGTGATCGCGAAGAACGTCGTGGTGCGGCTCGGCGACGGCACGACCGATTACCTCTCGCTCACGAACGGCTCAGCGGCGCTGCTGCTCACCGACGCGGGCCTCGCCGGGCAGCTTGGCGGCTCGGTGAACGTGAACATCCCCGGCGTCACGCTCTCAGGCACCTTCAAGGTCGCGATCAACACGATCACCGACACCGCGCATCCGCAGGACCGCCTGCAGGCGACCTTCGTCGGCAGCCAGCTCAATGGCACCGCGATGCTCGCGTCGCTGCGCGGCGGCATGGGCATCCGCATCGACGGCACCGCGCCGCATCTCAAGATCACCCTGCGCAACGGTCAGGTGAAGAACGTGGACCTCACCGGCGCGACGACGCTGAACGACGTGGTCGCGAAGATCAACACGGCGGCCGGCAAGTCGATCGTGCGGCTGGAAAACTCGCAGCTCATCTTCAGCGACAACTCCACCGGCGCCACGACGCGGCTGAAGGTCGAGGCGCTCGGCGGTTCGAATGCCGGCGCCGACCTCGGCATCCTCGGCACCGCCGCGGTGCCGCCCGCGCCGACGCCGACGAACCCGAACCCGGCGGACGTCATCACCGGCACGATCCTCGCGAACGATACCGTCACGCTCGACCTTCCGAAGGGGCCTTACGTGAAGGTCGAAGGCATCGGCGTGTCGCTCACGCTCGCCGGCCAGATGATCGGCGGCGACTTCTCCTTCGAGCAACTCACGAAGCCGAACGGCCAGCGCGTCGTGAAGGTCGCGGTGGCGAATGCGCGCATCGCGCTCGGCGATGCGGGCAGCCCGATACTCGAGATCAACCAGGCCGACGGCCAGGCCGCGCTCTTCCTCATCACGCCCGCGGGCTTCGCGGGCCGGATCGAGGCGAACCCGACGCTTAACCTCGGCGGCGCGGTGACGCTGAACAACGCGACCGTTGTCGTGGCGATCAACAACACGACCGGCGAGATCCACGAGAACTTCGTCGTCGGCACCGAGACCTTTACGCTCGACCTGCCGCGCGGGCCGTTCCTGCGCGCGGAGTTGAAGGGCGCGGACGGAATCAACCCGGCGACGATCAGCGTCGCGGGCGTGACCTTGAGCGGCAACTTCAGCTTCGAGCAGGCGACGAGTTCGACGGGCCAGAAACGCGTGAAGCTCGCGCTCAGTCAGGTCGGGCTCGACCTCGGTGGATTCGTGACCGTGAGCAATGGGCGCGGCGCCTTCCTCCTCCAGCCGGGTGGCATGGCGGGGACGCTCAGCGCGGACGTGGCGCTCGGCAATCTGCCGGCTGGCGTTTCGTTCCAGGGCACATTCGGGCTGAGCATCAATACCTCCGCGCGGCCGGTGAACGAGACCTTCACCGCCGGCACCGAGACGATCACGGTGAGCCTGCCCGCGGGGCCGTATCTGCGCGTCGAAGGCACGAGCATCAACCTGAGCGTCGCGGGGCAGACGCTGAGCGGCGACTTCGCCTTCGAGACGATCACGATGACCGATCCGGGCACTGGCGCGCAGACCAAGCAGACGCGCATCAAGCTCGACAACATCCACATCGAGATCGGCGACGGCACGACACCGATCGTCACGCTCGATGGCGGCTTCGGATTCTTCATCCTGCTGCCCGCGAAGCCGGCTGTGGGAATGACGCCCGCGGTGCCCGCGTCGATGGCCGGCACGCTCGGCGGCACGGTGACGCTGAATGTGCCGGGTGTGACGTTCCAGGGCACCTTCGGCCTCACGATCAATACCGGCGCGAACGCGGTGAACGAAGTCCTGACCTTCTCGACGCTCGACGGCGGGACGGTGCTCACGCTGCTGAACGCCGGCTCGGGCGTGAACAACCCGATCCGCCTCACGAGCGCGGCGGTGCCGCCGGCTGCAGGGCGCTTTGTCGATCCGCTCACGGGTAACTCCGCGCCGCAGGTGGTCTTCCTGGTGACCATCAACGGCGTCGCGAAGTCGGTCGTCATCACGCCCGAAGCGCAGGCGGACAACCTGGCCCCGGCGGCGCTGCTCTCGGACATCGACACGGCGCTGGAACTCGCCGGGCTCTCCACCAAGCTCGACGCCTCCCTTTCCGCCGGGACGGTGGTCTTCAACGTCATCGACCCGAGCGTGCGCTCGCTGAGCATCAGCGCGCTCTTCGGCCTCGGGGCAAGCGGACGCGCGATCACCGGCACGACGAATATCCCGGCGAACGGCCAATACTCGAGCGGCGCGGTGGCGCTCACCTTCTCCATCAACGGCGCGCCGGTGCTCGTCTCGGTCCCGGCAGCCGCGCAGACCGACAACGCGCTCGCCACGGACAAGCTGCAGGCGCTCGTGGATGACTGGAATGCCGCGCTGACAAACATCGGGATCAACTCGCGGGTCGTCGCGGAATTCGCCGACACCAAGCTGCGGTTCCGCGTCATTGACGCGACGGTCACGGAGTTCTCGATCACCGCCTCGACGACGGAAGGCTTCACGGTTCCCGCGACCGGGCCGCTGCTTTCGACGATCGTGCAGCTCATCGACGCGACGCCGGCCGGTGGGAAGTGGAATGGCGGCGTGGCGGCGGCCTTCAGCTTCACGCTGACCGCGCCGATGGCCGTCGGTGCCGTGACGACTTCAGTCACCACCACGACCACCGTGTCGCTGCCGAGCCAGGCTGCGAACACGACCAACACGCAGCTCAAGAACGCGCTCAACAGCGCCCTCGGCACCGCGGGCCTCGGCTCGAAGGTGCAGGCGTTTGAAGTCGGCGCGTCGATCGAGTTCCGCGTGATCGACGCTACGGTCACCGCGTTCTCCTCGGGCATCGTGGGCGTGATGGGCTTCGCCGGCACCCAGCAGGGCGACGCGCACCTGCGCATCACGCGCAGCGGGGCGGGCGGCTCATTCGATGTGAATCTCGGCGGCGCGCTGACGCTTGGCGAAGTCGTCGCGAAGATCAACGCCGCGGCTGCCGCGGTGACGCCGACGGCGCTGCCAGTCGTGGCGAGCCTGACCGCGGATGGACGCATCAAGATCCAGGACAATGGCGCAGGCGCGACCGCGCCGACGGTCACGGCCCTCAATGGCTTCACGGCCGCCGCCGACCTCAAGCTCCTCACCGGCACCACGGCGAGCGGCAACGCACGGATCGGCGCGCAGCTCGTGACGGTTCCGCCGGAGACGTTCAACCTGCCGGCCGGGCCTTACCTGCGGATCACGGGCGACGACGTGATGCTGAGCGTCGCCGGCCAGACATTGCAGGGCAATTTCGCGTTCGAGCAGGTGACGATCCCGGCGGCCGGCATGATGCCCGCGAAGAAGATCGTCCGACTCGGCTTCGACAGCGTGGAGGTGCATATCGGCGACGGTTCGACCGAATACCTCGCGATCACGCAGGGCACGGGCGCCTTCCTCATCACGCCGGCCGGGCTCGCGGGGCAGTTCAGCGCGCAGGTCGCGATCACGATCCCCGGCATCAGCTTCACCGGTGGAGTGGACGTGCTCATCAATAACACGAACGCCCGGGTGCAGGCGACGATCCCGACCGGCGCGACCAGTTCGATCACGCTGGACCTGCCGATGGGTCCGTTCCTCCGCGTCGAACTCGGACGCCTCACGCCGGTCGCGCTGACGATCGCGGACCAGACGATCACGGGCAGCTTCAGCTTCGAGCAGATCACGGTGTCGCCGACGGCGAAGATCATGCGCATCGCCGCGAGCAACGTGAGTCTCGCGTTCGGCGACGGCACGACGAACTTCCTCACGCTCGCCAATGGCGGCGCGCTCCTCGTGGTGCGCCCGGCCATCGCGGCGCAGGCGGCGACGGCGACGACTCCCGCGAAGCCGGCGGTCGCGGGCGGCATCGCCGGCCAGATCACGGGCATGGTCACGATCGACGTGGACGGCGACCCGATGAACGCGCCGCTCTTCTCCGGCACACTTACGCTCTCGATCAACAACACGACCGCACCGGTGAGCGAGCGCTTCAGCGTCGGCGGCGAGACGACGACGCTCGTGCTGCCCGCCGGGCCATACCTGCGCGTGGATGCGGCGCAGATCACCGTGAGCATCGCGGGCCAGGAGCTCACGGGTGACTTCAGCTTTGAGAAGAAGAACGTCGGGACCGTGGCGGCGCCGGTGAACATCATGACCATCGCCGTTGCAAACGCGGGCCTGCGTCTCGGCAACGGCACGACGGACTTCGTGCGCGTGACGAATGGGCGCGGCGGTCTGGTGGTGAAGAAGGTCGGCGCGGCGACGCAGTTGTTCGGCAGCTTCAGCGCGACGGTCGTGCTGAACGTGCCCGGCGTGGACTTCCGCGGGACATTCGGCGTGGCGCTCAATACGGGCATCGCCGATCCGCCGGCGACCACCTTCACGGTCGGCGCGGTAAACAGCGACGTGCTGCTGACCAACCTGCGCGGCGGACTCGGCGTCGCGATCGGATCGAACGGGCCGCACCTGCGCGTCACCCAGCGGGACGGCTCGACCTTCGACGTGAACCTGCTCGGCGCGACGACGCTGGGCGATCTCGTGACCGCGATCAACACGGCTGCCGGCACGGAGATGGCGACCATCGACGGCAACGCGCTCAAGCTCACCGACACGACGACCGGCGCGACGCCGTTCAGCGTGGCGGCGCTGAACAGCTCCTCAGTGGCATCGGTGCTCGGCATCGCGCAGAGCACGGCGACGGGAGTCATCACCGGCGCGGCGCTGAACGAATTCACCGTCGATGTGCCCGGCGGACCTTTTGTAAAGGTCAGCGGCACGAACGTGGAGATGGTCATCGGCGGGCAGACGCTGGGCGGTGACTTCTCGTTCGAGAAGTCGGGCACCGCGCCGAACACGACGATCCGCATCATGGCCGCGAACGTCCGCCTGTCGCTCGGCGACGGGACGACGGAGTTCGTGAGCCTCACAAATGGCAGCGGCTCATTCGTCATCACGAATGCGGGCCTCGCGGGCGAGATCGGCGCGGACGTGGCGATCAACAACGTGCCGGATGTGAGCCTGAGCGGCACCTTCCGCCTGCGGATCAACAACACGAACGCCGACGTGAATCTTCCGCTGCCCGCGCAGACGCCGGTGACGGTCACTTCGCCGCTCGCGAGCCTCAAGGGCGGCGACGGCTTCCCGATCGAGCTGACGCTGACCGCTACGAAGGCCGCGCCGGCGAACGGCAAGTATGCGACCAACGTGACCTTCACCGTGAGCCTCAATGGCACGCCGACGCCTGTGACGGTGCTCGCCGCCGACATGGCGAACAACGCGAAGGCGGCGGACCTCGTGGCCGACTTCAACTCGGCGCTCGGCGTCGCGGGCATCGGCTCGAAGGTGCGCGCGGAACTCGCCGGCACGAACCTGCGCCTGCGCGTGATCGACCCGACGATCACCTCGCTCGCGCTCACCGCCTCGGGCCAGGCGGCGACGACGGGCTTCGCCGCGACACAGCAAAACGACGCGCACCTCAAGATCACCCGCCGCGACGGTGTGACGTGGAACGTGAACCTCGCCGGGGTGACGACGATCCAGGGCATCCTCGACCGCATCAACAACAACGCGGCGAACACCGGCACCAGCAAGGTCGTGGCGACGCTCGTCGGCGACAAGATCCGCATCACCGACAGCTCGACGATCAGCGCCGGCAAGCGCCTCACCGTTGCCGGCCTGAACGGGCTCGGTGCGGTGGGCATCCTCGGCCTCAGCGGCGTCGCCACCGGCCAGACGACCCAGCCGGATGTGCTCACCGGCGCCGGCTTGAATACGCTCGCGCTCCCCGCCGGGCCTTACCTCCGCGTCGAGGCGACGGACGTGATGCTGACGGTGATGGGCACGACGCTGAGCGGCAACTTCGCCTTCGAGCGCATCACCACACCGGCGGCGCAGCAGGTCGTGCGGATCGTCGCGACGAATGTCTCGCTCGTCTTCAATGGCGATGACGGCACGCCGCTCGTTTCGCTGACCGAAGGCAATGGCGCGCTGGTGCTGCTTCCGGGCGGGCTCGCGGCGCAGCTCTCGGTGAAGGCCACGGTGACGATCCCGAACTTCACGCTCTCGGGCACGGTCGGCTTTGCGCTGAATACGCTGCGCGCGGACGTGAATCAGACGTTCATGCTCAATGGCGTGACGACCCGCATCAATGTGCCGGCAGGGCCGTATGTGCGCGTGGCGTTCACCGAGGCGACGGCGGCGTTCGCCGGGATCACCCTGTCGGGTTCATTCTACATCGACCAGAGCACGCGGCCGAACGGCACGAAGGTGACGCGGTTCGCTGCGCTGGACGTGAATGTCGATGGTCTCGCGGACGACGGCACGCTGAAGCTCCGCGATGCCGGCGCGGTGCTCGTGATCACGCCCGGCGGCGTCGCGGGGCAGGTGACTGGACGCGTGGATGCGACCTTCCCGGGGGTCGAGGTCGGCGTGACCGCCGGCGTGCGGTTCAACACCTCGACGATGCCGATCGACGAGATGATCGAGATCAACGGCCGCACCATCGCGATCAAGTTCACCGCGCAGGAGGTGAAGACCTCGGGCCGCGCGTTCTTCCAGCTCCTGCTCGAAGACCTGAAGATCACGCTCGGCGACTTCGTGAGCATCGAGGGCAGCCTGAGCTTTGGCAGCCCGCCGGCCGGCCTCACCGGTGCGACCGGCGCCGTGGGCGCGGCGGGTCTCGAGATCTTCCTCGGCAAGGGACCGTATCTCCTCGACGACGGCATGGTGAACCCGGATGCGGTGGGCGTGCTGCTCACGAATGCGCGGCTGGGGCTCATCCGGTTCTCCATCGGCGGCACGACGCGCTACGCGCTGCACGCCGAGGGCACGGTGAAGGTCGTCGGTGTCGAGGGCCTCGAGGTCATCGGGGTGGCGACCATCGACTTCAACAACTCCGGCGTGGCGATCCCGATCACGACGACCATCTCGGTGCCTGGCGAAACGCCGATCACGTTGGATAAGTTCACGACGACCAGCGACGTGGTGGACTTCCGCGGCGACCTCACCTTCAAGGTCGGCGACGTCTTCTCGCTGATCGGGCGCATCACCTTCGCGAAGAAGCCGAACGGCACGCTGCAGGTCGGGGTCACCGGCACGAGCGAGACGCAGCCCGCGACGCTGCTGATCAACATCGATGGCCAGCAGGCGTTTTCGATCTCCGGTTCGGCGATCTTCACGATCAGCCAGGCCGAGGGCTTCCAGTTGCAGACGCTGCGCGTCAATGGCGCGTCGATCTTCGGCCAGTCGATCACGTTCCCCGGCGTGCCGGCATCGATCCAGCCGCTCACGGCCGATCTGTTCAACCCCGTCGCCGGCTCGCTCGCCGATCGCGCGGCGCTGAACCGGCGCGGCTACATCGACGTCCAGTTCAACGACCCGAACCGGAAGGGCTTCATCGCCAGCTCCATCGAGGACACCGCGCCGGAATTCGTGCTGCGCGTGAATGGCATGCTGCCGCCGGGTGTGGTCATCAACGGTGTGCCGAAGCGCGTCGGCACCACGAACGTGTGGCGCTACAACTTCACCGGCGTGATCCCCGAGGGAACGGTGACGGTCGAGTTCCTGGCCGAGTCGTGGCTCGACAATTCCCGGATCACGAACGTCGCGGAGACGCAGTCGTTCACGGCCGGCACGCGCTTCGTCGATCTCGCGGACATCAATGCGAAGGGCTACATCGACGTCATCCTTCAGACGCCGACGGGTGCGGCGATCAATGCGAACACGGTCGATGGAAATGAGTTCACCGTGAGCGTCGATGGCGGCGCCTCGGGCATCACGCTGAGCACCGCGCCGACGCGGCCCGACGCCGTGGCAAACCCGGACCTCTGGCGCTACACCTTCACCGGCACCCTGAACCCGGGAGCGGTGACGCTGACCTTCACGGCGAATGGATTCGCCGACGTGAATGGCGTCGCGGCACTGGCGCGGACCGAGACTTTTGTGGCCGTGTCGAAGGTCGTGCCGACCACGGCGATCAATACGACGGCGAAGACGATCGACGTGACCTTTTTCCGCGTCGGCAGTTCGCCGATCACCGATGCGTCGATCACCGATGGACTGGCGGAGATTGCGTTGCGTGTGAATGGCGCGCCGATTCCCGGCGTGACCGTGAGCGCCGATCCGATCTCCACGGTCGTCGCCGGTAAAACGTATCGCTACTCCTACACGGGCACGATCCCGGCCGGTGCGAATGTCGAGATCGCGTATCTGCCGTTCGCCTTCAGCTATCTGGACGGCACCAAGGCGCCGGGAAGCGTCGCCGGCGCGAGCGCGCAGCTCGTGAACCCGGTCGGCAGCGTGAGCCTCACCGGCATCAATGCGCGGCAGTGGATCGACGTGACCTTCACCTCGCAGGACGGCAGCCCGATCGACACGAGCACGATCGATGGGAATGAGTTCAAGCTGTCGGGCACGGGTGTCGCCGACATCAAGGTGGACGCGAATGGCTTCCCCGAACTCGTCGGCCCGCCGCTGCTCATCTCGGGCACGACCTACCGCTACTACCTGAAGGACTCGAACCCGAACAACGCGATCGGCCTCTTCGCCGGGAGCACGAGCGGCGCGCCGACGGAGGTGCTCGTCAATTTTGTCGCGCCGAACCCGAGCATCCCGGTGGAAGCATTCTGGGGCGTCCGCACGAAGGACGGCGCAGTAAACTCACCGAAGCAGGAGCGCTTCACGCTCGCGGCGCCAGTGCCGGGCGAGCGGCCCGAGGGGGCGCCGATCAAGATCGGCCCGCTCACCCTGCAAGGCCCGGCCATCGGGATCGACAAACTCGGCTTCAAGGACGGCAAGGTCGTGATCACCATCGGCATCGGCGTGGACCGCGCGTCGCTCGCCTTCGGCGGAGCCGCGCCGGTCGCGCCGTCCGGCCAGCCCGCACCGCCGCCGCCCAGCTCGGGAACCTCGTCGCAGCAGAGCAGCAGCGGCATCACCGCGGACCTGCTCGGCGTGCATGGCGCCTTCGACGTGGCAGTCGATGTCTTTGGCCTGCTTGGTGGCAAGGTGGACATCAACGTGCCCGGCAAGTTCAGCTTCGCGGTCAACTCGCTCAATGTGACCGTGCCGAACGTGCTGACGATCGCCGCGCAGGGCATCCGCATCGCCTACGACCCGATGGGCGCGCGGACCCAGGAAATCCTCCGCGTCTATCAGGCTGACGTGACGATCATCCCGCTGAACATCATCGCGAAGCTGCGTCCCTTTGACACGAGCACGCAGCAGAATCGCGCGCCCACCAATGCGGAAATGTCAACGGACCCGACTCCGCTGGGCAAGACGCCCGTGCGCGGACCGCCCACAATCATCCCCGGACTCGTCGTCCGCCAGAATGGCTTCACGATCGGCCAGGCCATCCTGCAGTTCGGCGGCGTCCCGGTGACCACCGGAACGATCCCCACGCAGGCGACCCCGATCACTTCGACCGGCCAACCGGCGCCGGCGACGACGAAGATTCGCTTCGGCAGTGTGCTCGAGTTCGACGACATCCGCGTCGGCGTCACGAACCTCTCGGTCAACTTCGACGCGGAGAATCCGGTGGTCTTCAACGGGTCGATCTTCATCGCGAGCGGCGGGGCGAAGCTGATGATCGGCGGCAGCTTCTCGGTGGTCGTCACGGACCGACTCACCGCCGAGCCGGGCAAGGATCTGCCGGGTTCGCCGGATACGGAGGCGCTGCGGGCGACGCTGACGTTCAGCAATGGGAAGATCAACGCGTTCAAGTTCGACATCGACACGCTGCGGGTGACGATCGGCAGCGTCGTCACGCTAACCGCGGGCGACGTGCGGCTCGACACGGGAGCGGTCGGCAAGGAAGAGCTGCTGCGAGTCGGCGCGGCCGGAGCGGAAGTGAACATCGGCGGGCTGGTGCTCAGTGGCGAAGGCCGAAACTTTGCGATCCTCGGCGACGGCTCCTTCAAGTCGCTGCCCGGCTTTGGCATCGCCATCGGCATCGGCGCGGCCACGGGCGACACCTTCAAGTGGCCGAAGTGGCTGCCGGTTCGCATCACGGAGATCGGCATCACCTGGCCGAACGGCATCGAGCAGGAGCCGGGCAATTTCGTGCTCACCCTTTCAGCCGCGGTCACGGGCATCCACGGGCTGAAGGGCCTGAACTTCTCGGGCTTCGTCGAGGGCATCAAAATCGACGTGCAGAAGCTGATCAACGGTGAGTTCCCGATCATCGGCATTGACTCGCTCGGGGTGAGCGTGGGCGGTCCGTTCTTTGGGATCGGCAAGATCAACGCGAGTTTGATCGGCGGCATCCTGCGGCTCGACTCGACGGGGAACATCCTCTCGTCGCTCGCGCCCGAAGCGCAGGTGGCCAAGCGCATCTTCTTCCTCGGCCTCGAGGGCGGGTTCGACGTTCCGCCGGGTCTCGGCTTCGAGATTCGTCTGGCGCTCACCGAACTCGGCCCGCTCGGCGTGCAACTCACGATCCGCACGCCGATCACGATTCCTCCCGCCGGGTTTGCCATCAAGAGCTTCTCCGGCGGCGTGGAGTTCTTCAGCACCCTCCCCTCGATCGAAAAGGCCACAGACCTCAGGGGACCGGCATTCTCCCTGAGCGCGGGTGGCATCCCGGCGGATCAGTGGCTCGATCAGATCAGAATGCAGGTCGTGCGGCAAAACCGCCGCATCGAGATGGACCCAAACACGAGCGGTTTCCTCGCCGCCTTCACCGAACCGATGGTGATCTCGGGCTCGGGCACCTTTGGCCACCGGGCGCTGCCCGAGGTCGTCTTCAATGGCATCGTTGGATTCAAGATCAGCACCGACGGGAAAATCTTCATCGGTGGCGACATCTTCCTCGCGGGTGGCGCGGCACACTTTACGGCCAAGCTCTACCTCGACCTCTCGAACGTCGCCAAGGGCTCGGTCACCGTCCTCTTCTATGCGGTGACGCCGATCCCCGGCCCGGTCGGTGCCTTCTTCGATCAGATCATCTCCGGGAAGCTGAAGCTGAGCTTCCAGGACGTGACGGGCGAGACGGTGAACATCGGCTTCTCCGATGAATTGACGCCGGGCGGCGCGGTCGGACTGCCCGTGGCGCCGACGGGAGTGCTGCTCGATCCGGGCAGCAGCACGATCGACATCGGCGCGATCAACAACCGGCCGCTCGTGACCCTGACTCCTCTCGGTGGCACCGCGCAGAGCGGCCCGTATATCGACGTGAGCTTCAAGCTCGCCCCGGGTCAGAAGCTCGACTACGGCTCGATCTTCGATGCGGGCGAGGAACTCCAGGTCTTCGCGAACGGTCAGCTTTATCACACCGGCGGCGTGCCAGTGCCGCTGAAGACCTCGATCGCGGACGATGGCAGCACGGTAGTCACGCCCATCACCGGGGCGGACCAGGCAGCGATCGAGGCAGAGATTCTCAACCAGAATGTCTCGCGGTTCCGCTACTTCCTCGAGAGCCCCTTCACGACGTTCAATACCGGCACCGTCGAGGTGCGTTTCCTCGGTTACCATGGGACGACCGGCGAAGGCTTTAAGAATGCCGACGCCGACGAGGGCAATGGCACCACGAGCCCCGGCCTTGGAAGCGACCCGACGGTCTCGGTCTTCACCGTGCTGGGAGCGAGCGCCATCGTGCTCAATCCGGGCGCGGGCAGCTTCATCGACCTGAATACGCTCAACAGCCGCAACTTCGTGGATGTCGCATTCCCGAACACCGCGAATGCCGCCTCGATCATGGATGCGGCACCGGAGTTCGCATTCTCCGGGCCGGGCATCGGCACGGTGCGCCTCAATAGCAACGACCCGCCGATGCAGGTGGGCACCGGGGTCGGCACGGTGATTTACCGGTATTGGCTGACCGGTCGCTTTGCGACCAGTGGTGCGGTCACGATCAATTACCTCGACGGCTCATGGACGGAAGGCGTGTCGGCTTCCCCCGGCACCAGTCCGCCGGTCGAGATCACGAGCCCGGTCAATCGCAGCTTCATCGACATCACGTTCAGTCCGTCGTCGATGCATTCCCTCGACGAGGGCTCGATCACGGACGCCAGCGCGGAGTTCGACCTGACCGGTCTCGGCGCGACGACGAATAATGTCGTCGTCGATGGCTCGATCGCGCCGTTGCGGATGACCCCGGCGGGCATGTTCGGCGAACGCGGCGCAGTGACCTACCGCTACTTCATCAACGGCATGTTCGGGGTCGGCGAGGTGGGCGTTCATTTCCTCGCGGCCAACGGCTCCGGCCAAGGCTGGACGGAATCGGACGCGAATCCATACGGCAGCGTCGAATACACGCTGAACTTCACCGTCGCGGGCAGCGTCGCCGCGCTCAACAGTCCGATGACGGGTTCGGTCATCGGGTCCGACCGCATCAATGCGAGCGGCTACATCGAGGTCACCTTCCGCGCGCCGCTCGGCAGCAAGATCGATCCGAACACCATCGACGGCGACGAAATCACGCTCAAGGACGCGGCGGGCAAGGGGATCGCGCTTACTTCGCCCGAGCGTGTCCTGCTTGAGAACGGGGAGGGGACGAACTCCTGGCGTTACCGCTTCAGTGGCAAACTCGCCGACGGCAACTACACCGTCGAAGTCCTGCCGAACAGCTTCGCGGACGAGATCATGGTGGGGAACCTCGCGCAGACCGAGACGTTCACGGTGCAGTCGGGCCGCGCGTCGCTCGCGTCGCACGCCCCCGGCGACACCTTCGATCGCGAGACGCTCAACGATCAGAACTACATCGACATCACGTTCACGCCGGTCGGATCGAGCCAGGTCGATGCCTCCACGATCAACGGCGACGAATTCACGCTCAAGGGAGCCGGCGGCGAGAATGTGGTGCTCGGCACGCCGGCCCGGATCGAGGGGACGAATACGTGGCGTTATCCGCTCGCTGGCTCTTTCAACATCGGCGCGCTGCAAGTCATCTTCAAAGCAAGCGGCTGGGCAGATACCGGCGGCACGACCGGCGCCGCCTCGACGCAGACGCTGCAGATCATCAGTCAGGCGAAGGCGTTCAAGCTCGAGATCTCCGGCTCCTACGGCCTGAAGCTTCCGTTCATCGAGGATCCGGTCGTCGAGATTCGCGGTGAGATTAAGCTGACGATCGACGGCGAGCGGAAGGTCATCATGCTCGACTTCAACGCCGAGCTGCGGGTGTTCGTGGTCGGCACGCTGGGGGCGGTCGCCGGCCGCTTTGTGATCGACCTCGGCGACGCACCGGCCGTCTGGGGTGTCGCCACCGCGGAACTCCGGAACTTCAAGCAACTCGACGACATCGGCCTCCGCCTCACCGCGTCGGGCACGTTCCAGCTCAATACCTCGAATGCGCCGAAGACGGAGACGATCTCGCTGCCCGGGATCGGGCCGAACGGCGGGCCACTCGTAAAAACCTACGTGCTCGCCAAGCAAAGCTTCGCACTCGAGGCAATCGGTTTCCTGGCTCTGCAACCCAAGGGCTTCGCCAACCCGCTGTTCACTGCCCGCGGCCTCTTCTACATGCAGCTCAATCCGGAGCGGATGACGATCTTCGCCGATGCGGAGTTGTCGTTCGGAATCGGCAGCAACCAGATCACCTATGGCAAGGTGACCGGCCTGTTCCAGGCGGTCTTCCAGCCCACGCAGCCGGGAGAAATCATCGGTGTCGCCGGCTACCTTCGCGTGGACAGCAGCGCGGGCATCGGCCTGCCGGATATCGGCGACATCTTCTCGGTCAGCGGCTCGGTCTCGCTGATGTTCAATACGACGCTGGCCGACCAGAGCTTCAAGGTGCCGGATGCGTTCCTGCCCTTCCTCTCAGCGGGCGATCCCACGACCATCGCCGTGTTTGCGTCGGCCCCGGGCCTCGACGGGATGCCGGTCGCAGGTGCGAACCCGTCGATCTACTTCGTCGCGACGATCGAGGCGCAGCTCACGATCGCGCACGTCATCACGCTCAATGGCTTCCTCCAGATCTCCGTCGATATCGATCCGATGGGCCAGGGGATCCTTAAAGTCACCGGCGCCGTGGGCGGCAGCATCCCGGTCCTCGGCGCAGTCTCTGGCACCCTGAATCTGAACGTCTATGCCGGCGTGGATACGGGCATCGTCGGCCGCATCTACATCATCCTCATCGCAAACGGCATCCCGGGCGTTCGCTTCGATGGCGAGTTCCTGCTCGAGCTGAATTCGTTCTCGACACCGAGGATGGTCGAAACCTTCCAGATCGAACCGGCGACCGGGCGCTTCGTCCGCGATGCGAACAACCGGCTCGTGCCTGGCACGGTCGAGCTTGCCGCCGGGCCGGGCTTCCTGCTGAAGATGCGCGGTTCGCTCAACATCGCCGACACCATCACCCTGGAGGGCAAGTTCGAGTTCCGCGTGGACCTCACAGAACTCTCGGTGACCGTCGAAGCCACGGCGCGGATCGGTCCGCTGGGGCAGGTGAATATCGCGGGAGGCTTGCGCATCAACAGCGAGGGCCTCGTCGCCGGGCTGACCCTCTCGCTCGATGCGAGCTTCGGCGGAAGTGTCGGCCTGCAGTTCTCGGTCGGCGCGACCTTCCAGATCAACACGACCAGCCGCACGCAGACACTCGGCACGATGACGATCGAGCGGGGCTTGCTGATCGACATCAGTGGCTCGGTCACATTCCTCGGCTTCGCGCGCGGCGACGGGCGCATCCAGATCTTCATTGGACCGGAAGGCATCCGCATCCGGTTCGACGTGTCATTCTACCTCGGCGGCCTGAGCTTCGAGGCGCACGGTCTCGCGGCAGTATATTCGAGTGGCCTCGTGCTCGACATCGGCGTGAGCGTGAACGCCGACGTCGCCGTCTTCTCGATCACGGCCGCGGGCCGGTTCCAGCTCAACACGACCGGCGCGGCGCGCGACGGAGTCCCGGTGGGCTTCTACCTTGGGCTGAGCGGCAACGTGAAGATTCTCGAGATCCTCAAGTTCGACGCGAGCTTCTCGATCCGCGTCTCGTCGTTCAATTCGTGGAGGTTCGACTTCGCCGCCGGGGTCAATCTGTTTGGCTTCGGAGGCCTCACCGTCGCCGGCTGGCTCGATTCGAGCGGCAGCTTCAGCGTTCGCGTCGAGGGCCGGCTCAAGATCGGCAACAACTTCTTCGGCATCGAGGGCGGTGTCGTCTTCGAGATCACGTCGGTGGTCACGAAGGACACCTTCGGCAACGACTACTTCCTCTTCGACCTGCACCTCGGCGGCTACGTGCGGGCTTACATCTTCGGCTTCCCGCTCGGCGTCAGCCTCGACGCGCGCTTCCACGCGGAAGGCCAGGGCACCATCCCGATCAAGCTTTCGCTCGCCGTCTCGATCGACTTCTTCTTCTTCAGCATCACCTTCCGGCACACGTTCACGATCGGCTACCTCGAGCTGCCGAAGCCGGTCTTCCTCGCGGGCAGCCCGGGCGCGGGCAACGAGCGTAAATGGAACGGCGGCCAGCTCCAGCTTAACACCGGCTCGCGCAATTTGCAGCGCGGCATCGGTGTGGGAGCGCAGTCGGAGAGCTACACGATCGAGCACATCGGCGGCACGCCGGGCGACGAGACGATCAAGGTCACGACGGCTGGCCGCAGCAACGTCTTCGAGCACGTGTCCTCGATCGTCGGCGACGGCACGGAAGGGGATGACGACTTCGTGTTCGGGCCGGGAATCACCTCGCCGATCACGCTGAACGCCCTCGGCGGAAACGACAACATCATCTACGCGGGCGACGCGCTAGCGACCATCAATGCTGGCGAAGGCAGCGACATCATCCAGGTCACCGGCAACGCGACCGAAGTGACGGTGAACGGCGGCGGGGGCGAGGACTACATCTTCAACCTCGGCACCGGCCGACTCATCGCCACGGGCGGATCAGGCAACGATCAAATCTACGGCGGCTCGAAAGCGGACGACTTGCGTGGCGACGAAGGCAACGACTTGATCGTCGGCAACGGCGGCGCGGATTTGATCCAGGGCGGCACGGGTGACGACATCTTCCGTCTCGGCATCACCTCCGCGGGCAGCGAGATCACTGCGAACGAATCCACGGACAACGACCGCCTGGAATTCACCGCGAGCGCCGGTGCGGATCGCATCACGGTGAGCCGGAGTGCCGCGAGCCAGTTCAGTGTTTCGACTGGCCTGCCCGCGAGCTTCAAAGCCACCGGTGTCGAGAATCTGAACATCGATGCCGGCACGGGCGGTGACAGCATCGAGATCAACAGCCTCGTGGGCGCCGGCGTGAACCGGGTCACCGTGGATTACGGACGGCAGGCGACGCAGCAGGGCACAAAGATCCGCACGCTCAGCGACAACGGCACGCCGTCGAACACCGGCGACGACACGACGATCGAGGAGCCGAACTTCACCTTCTCCGACGACCGCGCGCTCGACACGCTGCTCATCCACGGCGACGACGGCGTGAACGACACCTTCACGCTGACCGGCGACGACACGGGCATCGATGTCGTGCGCCAGGGTCACTACACCGTCACGGCGGTCAACAGCGTGCGCGGCGAGGGCGACGGCCTGGTGATCGACGCCCGCTCGGGCACTGACCGGATCACAGCCAGCGGCGTCGAGGTGGACAAGGCGGCCCTCACGCTCATCGGTGGCGAGGGGAACGACGATCTGACCGGCTCGGCCTTCAACGACACGCTGAACAGCGGCGCGGGCGATGATCGCGTGAGCGGCGGAAACGGCCGCGACATCTTCATCGACTCGGGTGGCGACGACACGCTGGTCGAGAAACAGGACTCGGACTTCGGCCTCTTCGGAAACTACCTCGTGATCGGCAAGGTCGTGGGCGACGGACGCATCACGGTGATCTCGAAGACGCACTACACGGCGAACGAGGTGCAGTTCATCTCGGTCACGCCAGGCTCCGCGCCCTTCAAGCTGACCTTCAACAGCGTGCTGACAGCCGACATCAATCCGGCGACCGCGACGGCCGCGACAGTCGAGTCCGCGCTCGAAGCGTTGCCGGAGATCAACGATGTGACGGTGACCGGCAACGGCACGCCGGAGAGTCCGTGGAAGGTGCAGTTCCTCAGCATCTCGAACACGATCCAGGGCATCCCGGTGCTCGAAGGGCCGGAGGAGAGCGTGTCGATCGCGCCGAAGACGATTCGCACGATGGATGTGGTGCAGCAGGTCACGCACAATGCGACCGGCGGCACTTTCACCCTGACCTTCCGCGGCCAGACGACGGCACCGATCGCGTGGAATGCGCCCGCGACCGGGGCCGGTTCGGTGCTCGCGGCGCTGCAAGGGATCGGCGTGACGAATGTGGCGGTGACCGGCAGCGCCGGGAACTGGGTCGTGACGTTCGCGCCGACTGGGGACAACTTCATCATGCCGCAGTTCACCGCCGACAGCTCGAGGATGGTCGGCGGCGGCGTGTTCTTCAAGGCGAACAACCTCGACGAGCAGGCCGAGGAGACGCGGCTCAAGGATGCGGAAGATCCCGAATACCTCGCGCTCGGCGCGCCGGTGAGCTTCAGCCTGCGCGACGGTGGCGACACCTGGCGCGGGGATTCCATCATCGAGAGCACGCTGAACCCGGGTAACAACGCGCGCATCTTCGAGCACGCCGAGCTGACCGGTGGCGATACGAACAATGTGATGGTGCTCAACGACGTGGACGGCTTTGTCCGCGTCGGGTCGACGACCTACACGGTGACGCCGTTCACCGGCACCGTGACGCTCGATAACCGCGGCTCCGGGCTCGGGCCGGAGGGCGGGCTGAACGAATATTACATCATCAATTTCACCGGCTCGAACTCGACGCGCCTCACGATCGACGACTCGGGCGGCACTTCCGGGCGCGACGAGCTCGTGGCGAACGGAACCAACGGGCCGGACCAGATCACGCTCGATGCGTTTGGTGTCGGCGCGTCGCGAGTCGGCACGGTCATCGTGGGCGACCGGACGAAGGCCGCGAGCGACATCCTCAGCTTCCGCGGCATCGACATCGTGAAAGTCAACGGCCTCGCCGGCGCGGACGCCTTCCTCTCGAACGACACGGTCGTCTATACCGTCATCGACATGGGCTCGGGCGACGACGACATCGCGATCGCGACCGTTCCGCTGAAGCCCGACACCGGCAACCGCACGCTCGAATTCCCGGACGGTGTGCCGGTCGTGGACACGGACAATTTGACCAACGGCAACTCCGCGCCGCTGACCATCCTCGGGGGCGACCAGAACGACCGCTTCGAGGTGAACCACAACCGCGCGAAGCTCTATCTCGATGGCGGCAACGGCAACGATCGCTTCCTGCTCAAGACCTTCCTGGTCCTGCGCGAAAACGCCGAGGACGAAAACGAGATCACGAACCTCACGACGCTCTTCGGTGGCGGCGGCGAGAACCGTTACGACTACCTGCAGAATGCTCCGGTGAAGATCAACGGCGGCGCAGGCATCGACACGATCGTGATCGTCGGCACGCCGATCGGCGACAATTTCATCGTGACCGACACCTACATCGCCGGCGCAGGCCGGATCGTGAACTTCACGAACATCGAAGCCATCGAGATCGACGGTGGCGGCGGCGCGGATAACATCTACGTGCTCGCGACCAGCCCGCTCTTCGAGACGACGCTCGTGGGCGGCTCGGGCGACGACACGATCCACATCGGCGGCCAGCCGCCGACGCTCGTGTTCGATCCACCGTCCTTCGAGTATCAGCCGCCGGCCTTCCGCATCCAGCTCCCGCCGGAAGTGGTCTATGCGCCGCGCGCCGACAACCTCGGCGGCTTCACCTTCCGCGTGAGCCTGCTCGGCGCGGTCTTCTCCGGCGAGACGATCCAGTCGCTGACGGCGAGCTACATGGCATCCTTCATCAACGTGCTGAAGGCCTCTGCGCGGCTCGCGAATTCCTTCGTCCGCTTCGACGCGAGCGACTCGAACGTGCTGAGCTACAACCCGGCGAATCTCCAATCGCGGCTGGTCTTCGGCGCGTTCTTCATCTTCGACGCGAAGCTCGAGATCACGGTCCCGGATCTCCAGTTCAACTACGAGGTCGGCGCGCTCGTGCCGCGCGAGCAGGTGGTGCAGCCGGCGAAGGTCACGGTCGATCCGCCTCCGTTCGCGTTCAAGGCCACGGGCATCTTCGATGTGTCGCGCATCCGCGGCCGCCTCGTCGTCGTGGGCGGCGATCAATTCGAGACCGCGGGCGACCGGCTCGTGGTCCACAACCAGCAGGGCCTCTCGGCTGCCGGGCAGATTCGCATCCGCTCGGGCATCCCGCGCATGATCCAGGTCGGCGAGGAGAGCGACGGCACGCCGGTGTATGCGCAGGATCGCGATGAAACGGGCCGCCTGCTCTTCGACGAGTTCCAGAGCGTCGAAGGCATCGGCCTCGCCACCGGGCTCGGCGCGAATGGCCTGCCGTTCTTCGGCGTCGATGCGCAGGGCTTCGAGACTCTCGAACTGCGCCTCGCGAACGGCGACGACACCTACACGGTCGTCCGCACCTACACCGCCACGGCGGAAAGGCCCGGCCAGAACGTCGTCATCGACGGCGGCGGCGGCAACGACACGATCAACCTCGGCCAGATCGGCGGGCTCGCACTCATCTACGGCGGCGCGGGCGACGATACGGTCAATGTGCGCGACTCGCTCACGCAGAAAGTCTGGACGAGCGCGACCAGCGGCACCTTCACGCTCAGCTACGCGGGGCAGACGACCGCGCCGATCGCATTCGACGCCCCGGCCGCCGACGTGAAGGCCGCGATCGCCGCGCTCTCGAATGTGGCGGACGTGGGCGGCATCGAGGTCACCGGCGCGGGCACGCTCGCCGATCCGTGGGTGGTGAACTTCCTCAACTTCACGAGCGCCGTGATGGGCACCCCGATCCTCACGAGCGCCAGTGCCGCGGTCACGATCAAGGCCGGCTCGCTGCTCGGCATCGCCGGCCGCGTGTTCTTCGACGGCGACGCGCACATCAACGAGAGCGTCGTGAACGTCGCCACGTCGAACCCCGACTTCTCCGAGCTGCTCCGCAACGCGCCGCTCGTCTATGTGGATACCCGGCCGCACCAGTCGGTATCGACGACGCTGACGACCGGCACCTTTACGCTGACCTACGCAGGCCTGACGACTGGCGCGCTCGCCTTCAATGCGACGGCGGCCCAGGTGAGGGCCGCGCTCGCCGGCCTGTCGGTGTCGGCTGCGCCCGTCGTGGACGTGAGCGGCGCAGGCACGGCTGGGAGTCCGTGGATCGTGACCTTTGCGAGCACCAGCTCGACCGCGGCGATCCCGGTGATCACGAGCGGCACGGCGGGGGTGACTGTGCAGGCCGAGCAGTATGCCGCGGCGACGCTCTCGCCGATCGTCTTCGACCAGGGCGGGAAGTTCGCCGCCTTCGTCGTGATCCTCGATAAGCGCGGGAACATCATCGAAGACCAGGTGCAGCTCGTGAACGCCGGCGGCCAGCGGCTCTACTACGACGCGATGGGGGCGCAGACGACGACCGTGACGGCGAACCCCGTCCTTCTCCCGGTGCCGCGGGTGACGAGCACACTCGTCACGCGGGTCGTCGATCTCATCGAGAGCACGCCGGGCACCGACACGATCAACATCGACAACGCCACCAACAACGCGGGCGACAGGGTGCTCCTCGACACGTTCCTGCGCGCGGTGGACCGCGTGATCGGCCAGAGCACCCAGACCCACGGCAGCGACAAGTTCCTCGCCGACCCGAACGACGTGGCGTCGCGCACCTTTACGCTGCGCGCCGGGACGACGCTCAACGACATCCACCTGCAAGTCGTCATCGCCGGAGTCACACGCGGACTGTTCCCGAGCGACTTCATCTACAGCCCCGGCTCGAACACCGTCACGATCAACGTCGCGGCGCTGCTCGATACGAACAACAACCCGGCGCCGGGCGTCGTGGAGATCAGCTACATCAATTACTACCTCATCGCCGACGGGCAGTATTACTACGGCGGCGAGCCGGTCATCGATCCGTTCACCGGCGCGACTCTGAGGTTCGCGGGTGGCGAGCTCGTGCTCGATGTCTATACGCGCCAGCCGGTCGTGAACGCGGCGGGTGTCACGCTCACGCACGCGGCGGGCGATGTCGTGACGCACTTCTACGGCGAGCGCGTCGTGCGCGGGGCGGGGGAACTGGTGCGCTACCTCGGCGGCGAGCCGACCTTCGACGAACTCGGCCAGCCGGTCACCAATCCTGGCAACCGCGAGAGCTACAAGAACTTCACGCTCGGCGGCAATGTGACCGTCGATCTCTCGACCGACATCACCATGCGCGAAGCGATCGCCGTGTCGGTGGTGCTCACGAACGGCTCACGGGTGTCGCTCACTTCGGCGGAGTTCTCGGTGAACCTCGCGACCAACCAGGTCACGATCTTCACGGCGTTCGGCGCGAATGTGCGGCTGGACATCGACGTGGTCAATCCGTTCCTGCACCGGGCCGGCCAGGTGGCGATCCATAATCGCGGCGAGCGCGTGACCGAGGTGCTCAACGACGTCTTCAAGCTGGGCGGTCTCACCGCGAATGTGACGCTGCCGATTGGCACGACGGGGCTGGCCGTGCGCGACATCGTTTCCATCGTCGTTTCAAATGCCGTGGCCACTTACAACCTCGCCCGCGACGAGATCGTCAGCGTCGGTGCCGGCGGGCTGGTGCTGAACGTGCGCCCGGAACACCAGTCCACTTCGCCGGTCACGGTGAAGGTCACCTTCTCGAAGGTCTTTGACTGGACTGGCGCCGGAGTCTTCGATCTCGGCGGCTTCCGCGCGTTGCAGGCGGGCGATCAGGTGATCGCGACGATTTACGACGGATCGAATATCTACAACGTGACGCCACTCGTCTCGGGCAACACGGCGACGGTGACGCCGGCCAGCGCGCCGGGTGCGGGAGCGACGGTGCGGTTCTCGGTCGTGGTGCAGGCGATCCATCGCGCAGGCGACGGGATCTTCTACGACGGCAGCGAACTGGTGCAGCTCGGCCAGCCGATCGTGAGCAAGGACGAGGGGGAGTGGATCTTTGCGCTCGACGACAACGGGAATGTGAGGACCTACGTGGCCGACACGCTCGCCGCGGAGGCGCCGCAAGGCAGCGCTGTGACGCTCGGCGGCTCCGGCGATACGCGCACGATCTCCTTCAGCGGCACGATCGTCGCGGGCCAGACGTGGTCGGTCACGCTCAACGGCAGCAAGATCGAGATCAAAGTCAGCGACGGCCAGACGCTTGGCGACCTCGCCGCTGCGTTCGCGGCGCAGCTCGACGCGGTGAAGGGCTACGATGCGACCACCAGTGGCGCGACCGTGACGCTCACCAAGCGGCCGATCTTCCACGCTCGGGGCGAGCCGGTGTATGTGAAGATCGCGGGCGTCTTCGTGCAGGACACTTACCTGGGTGGCGAAGCGGCCTTCTACCTTGGCAACGAACCGTTCACGACCGTCGGCGGCGAGCCGGCGTCCTACTTCGCCACCGACAAGGTGCAGGTGATCGAAGTCCAGCAGCGGGTGGACGGCACGCTGGTGCCGGTGGCCGCGGAGTTCAATTTCGTGCGGGTGGAGAACCAGATCGTCAGCTCCGGCAACGGCGCGAATCATTACACGCAGACGCCAGGTCTGCGCCCGATCACGGTGCCGGTGACGGTGCCGCTGGACGCGGTCGTTCCGCGCACGCTGCTCGTCGGCGCGGCGACCTTCACGGGTTCGACGACGATCTCGACTGGCGCGGCCATCGACACGTTCGACATCCGCCGCATCCAGGGCCCGACGACGATCAATGCCGGCGCGGGAAACGACATCATCAACGTTGGCACGCAGGCCGGCTTGAACAACAACCAGCTCGGCACGCTCAACGAGATCACCGCGCTGCTCACGATCGACGCCGGCGCCGGCACGAACGATATCGTCAACCTCGACGACGACCGCGATGCGTTCGGCTACGACGGCGACACGCTCGGCGACACGGGCGCGCTGACGCACGACTACCTGCGGCCCGCGCTCTCCTCGACGAATACGGTCGGGTTCTTCGGTGCGGGCGGGCTGCTCCACTACCTCGGCACCGAGACGCTCAACTTCTACCTCGGCCTCGGCAGCGACGTGCTGCTGGTCGGCAGCCACGCGGACGCGCTGCTGCCGAGTCTCACGAGCACGATGAATGGCTTCCCGGCGCAGTTGAACGTCTTCGGCCACACGAACACGGCGAGCGGCGATCTGCTCACGGTCTATGCCGGCACGGATGTGGATAACGGCGGCATCACCGGGTTCGATGCCAGCGTGACCAGCGATAGCATCGACGGGCTCGGCATGGTGCAGGGGATCAATTACGTCGAGTTCGAGTCGCTGATCCTCTCGCTGAGCACGGGCAACGATGTGGTCCATGTCGGCTCGACCCACGCCGGCACGACGGTGATCGATCTCGGCGACGAGGTCGCTTCGCTGAACACGACCAACGACGTCATCAATATCGAAGGCACGACGGGCCTGCTCACCGTGCGCGGCGGCCTGGGCAACGACCGCATCCGCGTGAACTACGACGCAAACGGACGCCAGACCTTCCTCGATGGAATCGGCGCCGTGCTGACGCTCGAGGGCGGCGAGGACAACGACTACTACGAGATCGGCCTGTCGGGGCAAGGCCCCGCGCTCATCAACGTGCTCGACGCCGAGAATGGCGACGCCAACGACCGCCTGAATGTCTATGGCACGCTCCAGCCGGACTTCTTCCTGTTCCGTCCGAGCACGATCCTCGCGCTCGAGACCGATGTGAACCGGATGCCGGTTCGCAATGGCGTGGTCGAGCGCGTGAACTACCGCGGAACATTCGGTGGACGCATCGCGGTCTTCGGGCGCGATGGGGACGACACGTTCGTGCTCGACGACACGAACGCGCCGCTGGCGATCTACGGCGACGCGGGCAACGACACGTTCCAGGTCGGCCAGCTCTACAAGTCGCCGCGCGACGCGAGCAACCCCTACAACGGCCTGCTGCCTGACGATTACTTCCCGACCACGCTCACGACGAAGGGCTACCTCAGCAACGGCATCAGCCAGCCTGCCGAGCTGCACGGCGGCGCGGGACGCGACAGCTTCACCGTGTATCGCAACCTCGCCGAGCTGTTCCTCTACGGCGAGGAGGATGACGACTCGTTCAAGGTGCGCGCGTTTGTGAAGGTTGATCCGAAGGATCCGAAGCGGCCGTTCACGAACATCAATGGCGGCCAGGGCGCGGACTTCATCGACTACACGGTCAACGCGCCGGTGCGCATCGAGGGCGGCGACGGCTTCGACACGCTCACGATCGTCGGCACTGAGTTCGGCGACGACTTCGTGGTGACGAGTGAAGGCGTCTTCGGCGCGGGCCTCTTCATCACCTACTCGACGATCGAGAAGCTGACGGTCGATGCGCTCGAGGGGAACGACACGTTCTTCATCGTGAGCACGCCGCCGAATGTCGTGCTGGAGACCGTCGGCGGCCTCGGCACGGATACGTTCAACGTCGGCGGCTTCCCGAATCACAAGCCGGTGATCGTCGTGAGCAAGAGCCTCGAAGGTCACAGCGGCGTCATCGACCAGAGCATCTTCAGCCTCGACGGCGCATATAACGCGATCTTCGCGCAGGACCTCTCGGTGAAGGTGATGGATAACGAAGCTGCGGGCGTGCAGATCCGCCTTGGCAATGGACCGCTGCGCGTCTTCGAGCAGGCGCCGCAGGGCACGGGCCTCGTCCAGAACACCTACCAGATCGTGCTCACGCGCGCGCCGCAGGAGAGTGTGCGCATCACGGTGTCGCCGCCGCGGCGCGAGAGCGACGAACGCACCGGCGCCAAAGGCGTGAGGATCAACGGCAGCGAGGTCGGCGTGACGCTCGTGTTCGACCGCACGAACTGGTTCATCCCGGTGCCCATCACCATCACCGCTCCGGACGACCTCGTGGCGGAAGGCCGGCAGCTCCTCGCGATCCAGCACACCGTCATCCAGGGCGGCAGCAACGAGGACGGCGGCGCCTACGACAATCTCGCCGTGCTCAGCGTCGTGGTGGAAGTCATCGACAACGATTCAGCGGGCGTGCTCATCGCGAAGACGGGCTTCGACACCGTCGTGGCCGAAGGCGCGAACCATGTGGCGCCGAGCCTCGGCGCGAATCCGGAGAGCGACCGCTACAGCATCGTGCTCACGAAGCGGCCGACCGGCGACGTGACGATCAAGCTGGGCGGCGATGGCGAGATCCAGATCCTCGACGCCACCACGCTGGCGCCGCTGAGCGAGGTGACCTTCACGACGATGAACTGGGATACGCCGCGCGAGATCATCGTTTGGGCGACCGAGGATTCGAAGAAGGAAGGCACGCACTTCTCGCGGATCACGCACACGATCACGAGCGACCTCGGCGCCTACTTCGGGCTCACGAGCGACGACGTGGTCGGGGGCCTCATCGCGGCGATCAACCGCGACGTGGTCAACCTCGTGCAGGCGACGCGCGTGCCGGGTCAGAACCAGGCTCAGCTTGCCGGTCCGGCCTTCACGCTCAGCACAGGCGGCCGCACGTCGATCGTCGGCACGCCGACCGCGGCGTTCACGCACATCTCTGTCAATCTCGCCGGGACGGTGGCGAACGGCGCGACATGGGTGCTGCGGCTCGACCAGGTGCCCTTCGTCTATCGCGCGCTGCCGGGCGACACGCTGAACGAAGTGGCGATCGGCCTGCGCGCCGCAATCGGCACGAGCCAGTATCTCGTCACGCTCAGCGGCACGACGCTCGACATCACGCGCAAGGCAGGCGCGGCCTTTGGCGCGACGCTCGACTACTTCGCGCCGCTCGCGCCTTCGCCGAGCGCGCCGGGCACCGCGGGCACGATCACTTCGCTCGCGACAAGCATGACGCATTTCGTCGATGCGACCGTCGAGCTATCAAACATCGCCCCGGGTGATGCGATCGCCGATGGCGACACGTGGAGCGTGCTGATGAACGGCGTCACGTATCGTTACGTCGCCGGGAAGAACGGCGAGATGCGCCTGTTCGACGTGCTCGACGTGCGCATCGCCGACGACGACGCCCCGGGCCTGCTCATCACGCAGGGGAACAACTCGACCAACGTGACCGAAGCCAGCGATCTCGTGGTGCTCGGCGAAGGATTCGTCACCCGCATCTTCACCGGCGCGAAATACCTCGCCCTCAGCGTCACCGGACCGAATGCGCCGCTCGGCACCTACACGATCACGGTGAAGGACGGCGCAGGCGCGCTGATTGGCAGCGTGACGGCGAACGTGACGGGCACGACGCCTTACGAGAACCTCATCGCGCAACTCCAGCAGGGCATCGACGCGCTCGTCGGCGTGAGCGCGGCGCGCGACTTCGCGGTGCGCGGCGATGTGCGCACGGGCGTGCTTTCGGTGAAGCCGGATGCCGCCGGCACCTCGGTGGTGCTCGAACTCACGACGCTGCCGCCGGCGGTGACGGCGAAGTTCGTCTCGCAGTTCACCGGCGACTTCGGCGTCTCGATCCTGCGTGAAGTCGGCGTCCACGACTCGATCTACACTTCGCAAAACCTCGACCTCGCGCGCTGGAGCGCGAACTCGAACCCCGACATCGCGAGCTACGATGACGCTGGCACGACGCGGTGGTATCCGCACCTGAGCGTGCTCGGCACCGGCGACGGTTCGACCGACTTCTACCGCTTCACGATCACCGACGCGATGCTGGCGGCCTCGGCCGGCGGAGTGCGCGCGAACTTCGACATCGATCAAGGGTTCGAGTTCGGTGACACGATCGTGTGGGGCAGCCTGATCAAGCTCTACGATCAGGACGGCCGCCTGATCGCGCAGGGCTCCGGGTTCTCGAACCCGCTCGACTTCGCGCAGAGCGGCCTCGGCAGCGCGACGTATCTCGACGACTTCCTCACGTTCAACTTCACGCAGAAGGGCACCTACTACATCGAGATCGACAACTGGCTCGGCTTCGGCGGCCTGCCGGTCGGGGTGGACTACACGCTCCAGGTCAGCATCGCGCAGCATCCGGTGGCCGGCTTCGTCTTTGCGCCGGAGCCGATCAGCGAGATCGAAGGGCACGACACCACGTTCATCGACATGACCCACACCGGGCCGCAGGACGTGAACGCGCGCGACAACTTCTTCACCTTCTTCGACCCGACGGTCGGCAACGAAGCCTTCGGCGGCTCGATCAACTCTGAAACGCCTTACGTGCGCATCCAGGGCTCGGGCGACGGCACGGCTGACGTGTATTCGTTCACCGTGACGCAGGCGATGCTCAGCCCGCTCGCGCACGCGCCGATCGCCGACACGCCGGATGCGCGCACTTACTACACGAGCGTGTCGCTGAAGCTCGATGGCACGGTGAACGTCGGCGATGTGTGGACGCTCTCCGGTCTGCGCTACCGCACCTACAGCCACACCGTGCTCTCGGATACCGAGACACTCGGCAGCATCGCGGCGACGCTTCTTGGCAAGCTGCCCGCGCGGTTCTTTGCATCGACCTCCGCGGCGGATGGCACGCTGACGATCGTGGATGCGGCGGGCTTCACCTTCGATGCGCTCACGCAGGAAATCCAGCGCGGTGGCAGCGTGTCGCGCACGGTGACGCCGATGACGAATGCGGTGACGCCAGTGCCGGTCAATTTCACCTCCGCCACGGTGACGCTGAAGAACTTCGACGGGACCAATGCCACCGAGATCGGCGATCGCTGGGTATTGCGTGCCGGTGGCGTGAACTACACGCACACGATCACCAGCGCGACCGAGACGCTCGATGACGTGGTCGCCGGATGGGCGACGAGCCTCACGACCGCCGGCTTCACCGCCACCGCCACCGTGACCGGCGCGGCGATCACCTTCTCGCGCGCGGCGCTGTTTGCGCTCACCGTGACCGTCAGCGGCGACAATCCGCTCGGCTACGCGGAGATTTCCGGCACGCCCGACCAGGCGCAGGCGCTCACCTTCATCAACTGGACCGAGGCCGTCTTCGTCATCAACGGGCCGGTGCGGCCGGGCGAGAACTGGCAGCTCACCCTGCGCAGCGGGGCGAGCACCTTCACCACAAACTACGTCGCGCAGGGCGGGAATAATGAGCAGAACGTCGCAAACGGCCTGCGCACGAATCTTACGACGGGGAGCTTCACCAGGAACGTGCTCGGCACGGGCACGACGAGCGATCCGTATCGGCTCGTGCTCAGCCGAGCGACGCCGTTCAGTTCGGACTTCACGCTCTCCGCGTCGGGCGGCTTCACGGTTGCCACCACGCCGACCTCGGTGCTGCTGCAGTTGAAGAACTCAGCGTATCAGGGCGAGGTGTGGCGCATCTTCATCGGCGGCACGCAGGTCGCCGAGCGCACGATCGTCGCGGCCACGGAGTCATTGACCACGGTGATCAACGACCTGATCGGCGACATCAATAACGACACGGCGGACAATCAGTTGAACGCTGCGAACGCCGCGAACTACATCGCGCAGCTTGAGGAAAATGGACGAATCGTCGTGACGAAGGTCAACGCGGGCGCCATCGGCGCGGTGACAGTGAGCGTGACGCCGCCGGGCACCATCACGCAGACCAATTTCACGAACAATGCCGCGGACGGCGCGGTGTCCGTGCAATTCAGCGGGGTGCCGCATGAGGGCGAGATCTGGACCGTGACGCTGGCCGGGACCGCCTATCCGGTCACAGTCGCCGCCAATGAGACGCTGGCCGGCGTGGTGGATCGGCTCGCGAGGGCGATCGACGGCGCAACGGGCTACACGGCGCGTGCGGTGTTCAACTCGCCGAACTGGAACATCTACATCGCCGATGTGGCCGCGCCGATCGCGGAGCCTGCGGTGAGCGCATCCATCTCAGTGGCGACGGTCACGCCGCCGCCGACCGCCCAGACCACTCACACCATCACGCTGACGCGCGCGCCGGTAATCGGCGACACGTGGACCCTCGACATCAGTGGCGTCAACGCGGCGAACGACCCGAGCTACACCGTGCAGGATGCAGGCGCCGGAGTGCCCGATTCGCTCGCTTTCATCGCCGAGCAACTCGCGACGCTGGCGGGCGCGATCACGGATTTCGATGCGACGTTCATGGGCTCGTCGCTGACGATCACCAACGTCAACACGCCGACGCCAAACACCTTCACGGTCACTGCGAGCGTGGCGATTTCTGGAGCGGTGGCGACGATCGCGCCGGTCGCGGCCGCGACCAGCCACATCGTGGCGCTGCTGCGCGCGCCGGTGATCGGTGAGGTTTGGACGCTCGACATCAGCGGCGTCGGCGCGGCGACCGACCCGACCTACACGGTGCAGGACGCTGGCGGCGGCGTGCCGGATTCGCTCGCGACCATCGCGCAGCGGCTCGCGACGCTGGCGGGCGCGATCACGGATTACGATGCGACATTCATGGGCCCGTCGCTGACGATCACCAACGTCAATACGCCGACGCCAAACACCTTCACGGTCACTGCGAGCGTGGCGGGTTCCGTCACCGTGACGACGCCTGCGGTGCAGGATGTCGCGTATCTCACCTTCGCAAATACCCCGCATCCGGGCGACTCGTGGACGCTCACGCTCGCGGGCACGGATCTCGTGGTCCACGTGACGACCGAGACGACGCCGGACGAAATCGCTGCGAGCATCGCCGCGCAGATCAGCCGGCTCACGGGCTACGTCGGCGCATCGGAAGGCGCGGTCGTCTCGGTGGTCAAGTATTCCGCGACCGACTTCACGATCAATGCGAGCGACCTCTCCATTACGTCCGGGACCGACCCGCCGGGCGTTCTCACGATCTTCAATCCCACGGTCGCGATCGATCTCACCGGCACGCCGGCGGCTGGAGATACGTGGACCGTGACGATCGATGGGACGGCGTATTCGCCAGCGGTGACTGGCACCCCGACGCTCCAGTCGGTGGCTGAGAACTTGGCGCTGGCGATCGGTGGAGGTGTCGGCTTGAAGGCAATCGCGGTGGTCTCGCCGAGCAACGGAACGACATGGCGGATCTATGTGGGCAGCACGGTGGCCGGGCCGGCGCTCACCGTCAGCGCGACGACGACGAACGTCGGGGGCACGATCGGAGCGGTGTCGGTGCCGGATACTTCACTCGTGACGCTCTCGGGCAACCCGGGCGCCGGTGAAGTGTGGGCGATCGATGTGGCTGGCGTTCAGAATGCGGTGCCGATCGTTGCGCAGACCTTGAGCCAGGTCGTGAACACTCTCAGGATGGACATCCTGGGTATCACCGGCTACACCGCTTCCTCGCAAGGAATCGCGACCGGATTTGCGATCATTATTACCAAGGCGACCGGCAGTTTCGATCTGCTGCCGGCCGATGCGTCGATCGCCACGCCGGCGAAGTTCGTGCCGGCCAGCGGCCCGGGCACCGCCGTCGATGCTGTGGCGCTGACGCTGACCATCCCGGCTGGCGGCGCGGTAAACGAAGGCGACACATGGACGATCACGCTCGGTGGCACCGATTACTCCGTGCTCGCGGGTGCCAGCGAGACGCCCACCACGATGGCGCAGCGGCTCGCGGCGAAGGTGGACACGGACAGTTCCGCGGGCTTTGCAGCGATCTCGCGCGGCGCGGTCGTCTATTTGCACCGCATCGGGACGACCTTTGGGGTGAACGACCCGAGCCTGACGGTGACGCTCGCGCTCGTCCACGGCGGGGTGACGATCAGCGGCTCGCCGTCGGTGCGGCACGGCCAGGACGTGACGATCTCGACTTCGCCGACGATCGCGCCGAACGACGTGTGGACGCTCTGGATCGCGAATGCCAGCTTCCAGGGCACGGCCGATACGGTCCCGAGCACGACGGAGATCGCCGTGGATATCGCCACGCGTCTGCGCAATGCGGGCTACACGGCGCCGGCGCCGACGACGGGTGTCGTTCACGTCGAAAACGCGAACGGCGCTCCGATCGAGTTTGGCAACCAGGCGGTGCTGACGCCGCATCCGGCCATCACGCACCTGCGTGCCTCGCCCTACACGGATCGAGCCGACATCTTCGACCGCTTCGTGCAAAACGATCCGCTCTCGGCACGCCCGCACTATCTGCCAAGCGTCACGATCCTGCTGACCGAGGCGACCATCGGCAGCGGCTTCCGCGCGGGCGAGCTCTGGCGCGTGGATCTCGACAACCAGCACTACAACTTCGAAGTGCCCAATGGCGTGAACCCGACCGAGAGCCGCACGCTGACGCTGATCGCCGGCGCGATGCGCGCGCTCATCGCCGGCGGCGTATCGGTCGAGACGCGCGTCAATGGCAGCGTCCTCACCAACGAGCAGCAGGCCGTTTACACCGTCTCAACCAACGGCACGCTCACGCTGAGTGTCCGCCTCGATAACTCGCTCAACGCGGCGGTCTATACGACGGCGGCGATCCCCTACAATGCGACGCCGGCCCAGGTGAAGGCGGCGCTCGAAGCCATCGCCCTGCCGGGCATGCAGCAGTTGAGCGTCGATGTCACCGGCTCCGGCGCGGTCGGCGATCCATGGCTCATCACGTTCACGGGGCCGGGCCGCACGAACCTGCCGCTGCTCACCGGCGCGGTGACCGATGGCGCCGGCAACACGCGCAACCCGGTCTATAGCGTGGCGTCCGGTTCGGGTGGCTTCGGCATCACCGTGACCGACCGCGTCTCGACCGCGGGCAATCAAGATCCATTCTTCTTCGACGTCGTGCGCGGCGGGAAGCTCAAGGTCGTCCTCGACATCGACCGCAGCAATCTCGTCACCGGCTTCGATTTCTATCCGTTCTACCTCTTCGGCTATACCGCCAGCACGGCCATCGAGCTCATCGGGCCCGACGGCAGCACGGTGCTCGCGTCCGATTACTACGGCGCGCCCGGCCATCGGAGCGTCATCGACGCCGGCAGCGAAACCGATCGCGACGGCTTCCTCGAATTCGACATCAACAGCGCGAGCGTCACGGGCGACACCTACTTCGTGCGCGTGCGCTCGTTCATCGACTACGACGAGACGGATCTCTTCGGCCAGGTGCAGAACACGGTCTTCTACGACGGCCTGCTCGATGGCGTGATCGGCGGCCAGTCCTACGACCTCATCATCTCGATCCAGGGCCACGACTCGAACCCGAACGCCGTCGGGCTCGTGGGTAAGACGCTGACGATCACCGAGGGCACGGGTCGCGGCCAGACGGCGACGGTCATCGCCTACGACGCGGAGAAGAAGACCTACTCGCTCGATCGCGTCTGGACCACCGACCCGGATGCGACGAGCAAGTTCGAGATCTCCTACCACATCAGCGAGGAACTGCCGGGGGCCTACCAGCAGGCGCCGACGACCGACAGCTACTCGGTCACGCTCACCAGCGCGCCGGGCCACCTCGTCTATGTAAATGTGGTGCCGCAGCTCACGCGGACCTACAACTCGCAGTTCGCCTTCGATCCGACGCAGAACAACGGTCGCCACGACTCGGTGCAGGTCCGCGTGGCGACCATCCGTGCGCTCGTCGAGCTGCGCGGCGCGGTGATCCCCGGCGAAGTCTGGACGCTCCAGCTCACCGAAGCCGAGACGACCGCGCCCGACCACGCGACCGGAAAACCGCAGACCTTCAGCTACCAGGCGCAGGCCGGCGACACGCTCGAGACCATCGCCGCGAGCCTGACGGCGCAGATCGACGCGCGCTCCGGCTACATCGCCACGCTCAACGGCCGAACGATCACGATCACCTCGGTCGGCGCGCCATTCTTCACGCAGATGATGCAGACGCGCGGCGGTGCGCTCATCACGCGCAACGCCACGCCGGCCTTCAGCGCGACGATCGACATCGTGGGTGCTGGCACCACGCGTGTGCCGACGCCCGAGATCTGGAAGCTGACGCTCGACGGCGTGGATGTGAACTACCACGTGAACGCGGGCGACACGCTCGCCGACATCGCGGCCGGCTTGAACTCGGTGCTCGCGAGCGGTCGCTTCGCCGCCTACTCGGTCCTGCTCACCGGCACGCAACTCACCGTCGCCCGCACCGACATGGCCGAGTTCACCGTCGCCTTCACCGTCACCGGCGACCGCAATGGTGCGACGGTGAACGGCGCTGGCGCGAGTGGCAGCTACAGCGCGCTCGTGTCGCTCACCGGCCACCCGACGCAGGGCGGCTCGCAGCCGGAAGTGTGGAAGCTCTTCCTCGACTCGATCGAACTGCGCTACATCGCGCAGCCGGGCGACACGCTCGCGAACATCGCCACCGGCCTGAATGCCGCGCTCGCGGCGAGCAGCATCGCGGGCATCTACACGTTCACGATCGTCGGCTCGGACATCTCGATCGTGCGCGCCGGCGGGGCGAAGTTCGAGGCGAACGTCTTCGTCACGCCGGACTACGACGGCAGCACGGCGGTGTCGCCGCAGGTCATCTTTGCGCCTGATGTGTGGACGGACTTCACCGGGATCCTCAGCGGGGCGGCGGCGCCGGGCGCGCTCGTCGCGGCGGATGGCTCGATCTACGTGGATACGACGAATGCGGTGCATGTGACCTACCTCAATGCGAACGGCACCTGGGTGACGGTGCCCGTCTGGAATGCACCGCAGGAAGTCTTCGTCGAAGCGGTCGATGATCTCGTCGCCGATGGCAGCGACGCGCTCGTGTTTGCGGCGCCGGAGTCGCGCGTGAATGCGATCCGTGGTCCGCTCATCATCAATGGCGGCATCGGCGTCGCCGAGGATGCGTTCCTCAACGATCCGTTCCGCCTGCCGGGCGAGACGAACTTCCCGCTGCCCGACGGACGCATCATCAGCCTGCCCGCCGCGGGGCCGCAGGATCGCTTCACCGATGTGTATGCCATCCACACGCTGCCCGAATACGGCGAGCGCCTCGGCTTCGATCCGCGCATCAATCTCTCGCTCTACAATGTCACGCTGCTCGACAACGGCGCGAACGGGAGCGCGATCGATCTGAAGTCCTTGAGCATCGGCAGCGGCCTCGGCACGAACAAAAACATCCTCAGCATCGGCTCGAACAACGGCTTCGCGACCACCTTCAGCGCGAGTCGCCCGGGCCTCGTCACCTTCACCGGCATCCCGACTCAGAGCCAGGTCGGCTCGATCGACTGGCGCAGCGTGATGGTGAGCCTGAGCGGTGTCGTGAGCCGCAACGAAGCGTGGACGGTGACGCTCGACGGCACGGCTTACACCGTCCGCAGCGTCACGCTCGCTCCCGCCGACATCACGGACGCCGCGTCTCTCCAGCAGAAGCTCGTGGCCCACACCGACGCGGTGAGTCTCTACCTCTGGAACCGCCTCTCGGTCGGCGCGCAGACGCTGCTCACGAGCGTGGCGACGCCGGCCGACGTGGTGCTCAGCACGCTGGTGACCGAGCTGAATGCGATCATCACCGGCGCGACGATCTACGACCAGACGCGCTTCCAGGGCGTGGTGCTCGCTACCGACACGCAGAACCTGATCGCGCAGAACCCGACCGGCGAGGCGCTCTTCCGCCTGAATCGCCAGCTCCTCGGCGACGCGTTTAGGAACGAGATCGCGCCCGAGATTTCCACGACCCTTGAGCTCGTCGAAAAATTGCGCGCCGTCCTCCCGGGCGGTTTCTACGTGGACTTCTTCGCGAGCGTCTTCGGCAACCGCCTCATCATCGGCAAGCCGGCCGCCACGTTCCGCTTCAGCTTCGCCACCGACGCGAACAGCTCGATCATCCCGACCGTGCGCGGGACGCCGCTCGACCCGACCGGCTTCTCGTGGACGCAGGCGGCGTGGGTGTTCAACGGCGACTTCCAGCCGGGCGACAGCTTCACGATCGACTTCGCGGGCCTAAGCTTCACCTCGACGCTCCCGATGACGCTGCCCGCGGACCCGGCGGCCTACATCACCAATGACCTGCTCACGCAGATCAACAACGACCCCGCCGGCGACGACTACCAGCCGGGCATCACCGGCGACACGATCACGCTCGTGCAGGCGGTCGCCGCGCCGTTCACGATCAGCGTGAGCGCGGACCTTGGGCTCACGATCGCGCCGTCGCGTAGCACCACCGACGCGCCGGATGTGGCGGAGCGCGCCGAGGTCTCGCTCACCGGCACGCTCACGCGCACGAGCTACAGCATCACGCTCGGCACGAGCACCTACACCTACACGGTGCTGCCGGGCGACCGCGCCTCGGACGTGGTGCGCGGGCTTGCGGCGCTCGTGCCGGCGGCATTCCTGCCGACCATCGGCACCGACGGCGTGCTCACGCTGAAGGCGGTCGCGATCGGCGATTCCTACTTCTACGCGCCGGTGAATCTCAACACGCGCGTGAACGAGGCCGACCAGGTGGACATCCTGAACATCCTCAACGGCGACAGTCCGTCCGACGATCGCGGCACGCTGACCGAAGATCGCGTCACCGGCCTCGGCATGGGCGGCGCGACCGTCGTCGGTGGCCGCGAGTTCGATGGCGGGATCACCTACGGCAGCCTCGAAGTGGTGAACATCCAGCTCGGCTCGGGCGCGGACAGTTTCACCATCGAGTCCACGCATCGCGGCCTCACGTTCATCACGAGTGCGGATGGCGCGGATACGATCAATGTGAAGACGATCCTCGGGCACACGGTCATCCAGACCGGCAATGGCGCGGACACGATCAACCTGATGAGCAACGATCTCGTGATCGCCCAGCTCTCCGGGATGCTCGTCGTCGATGGCGGCGCCGGCGCCGACACGTTGAACGTCCACGACAACGCCAGCATCGGCGTGCTCTACCTCGACGGCACGGCGCCGCTCAGCGTGAACGATCCTCGCGAGCTGACGGTGAAGGCCGCCAATGGCCGCTACACGCTGCGCACGCTCGGCTTTGGCCTGCCGCTCACGAACCTGCCCGGCATCGCGCGCTTCAACGGCTACGCCGAGGCTGCGCTCGACTTCTCGATGAGCGCCGCGCAAGTCGGGCAGGCGCTCAATGCGCTCTTCGGCACGCTCAACAGCGAAGTGCTCGTCGCCCTGCGCGCCGACCTGAGCGACGCGAACACCAAGGTCTTCGAGATCTCGCTCGTCGGCACGAACAGCACCGACCTCGCGTGGACCGTGAGCGTCCGCAACGTCGCCGTGCCGCAGAGCAATACCGGCACGCTCACCGGCACGAGCATCACCGGGTTGAATCTCTTCACGCTCTCCGAAGTGCAGCGCATCACGGTGCAAGCGAAGAGCGGATCGTATGTGCTGCGGGTGCCGGGCTTCGGCACCGACAACGGCTTCACCACCACCGCGACCGGACTCATCCGCCGCGCTGCTTACGCGGAGATCGTGATTAATTACAGCGCCACGGCTGCCGCGGTGCGCGACCTCCTGCGCCTCACCTATGGTTCGCCAGACATCATGGTGAGCGAGAGTCGCACGCCTGGCGATGTCACCTATCTCGTCACGTTCACCGGCGGACTGGCGGGGGTGAACTTCCAGCAACTCGCCTGGCTGCCTTCGCTGTTCACGCCCGACGACTTCACCAATGTGCCGGCGCTCGCGAGCGCCCTCTCCGCGACCGCGGGCACTCCGCTCTCGACAGCGTTGCGCGCGCTCTTCTCGCCGTCCACGCGCGACCTCCTCGACAGCGGCATGGCGACCCAGATGCAGCTGCGTGATGCGCTGCTCGGCGAGTTCAACCTGCTCATCGATCGCCTCACGCCGCTCTACGATCCGGTCACCTTCGCCGGCGTTGCCTTGCGTCCGGAGACCCTCGCATTGCTGGCCACGAACCCGGCGGGCACCGCGCTCAGCCAGCTCCAGCGGATGTTGCTGCAGGATGCGTTTGCCGGCCTCATCGCAGACACGCAGCTCGTGGCGAACGACGATGCGTCCGCCTTTGTCCTCGTCAGCACCGTCCGCGACGGCACGACGGTGCCGGGGGTGGGCGTCACGAATCAGCAGGTGCTAAACATCGATGCGACCGCGGGCACCTTCCGCATCGGCTTCCGCCTCGACGCTGATGCGATCAAGGCGATCCAGCACGGCATCGACGAGCAGCGCGACGACTTCTTCGTGATCGCCCGCGCGCTCGTGCCGACGATCACCGGCACGACAGTCTGGAGCGCGCCGATCGACTTCGACGCGGATGCGGCGGACATCCGCGCGGCGCTTGATCCGATCCTCAATCCGGCCAATGCCGACCTCGATCTGCCGCATACGCACAACTTCGATGTTGTGCGCACCCCGGGCGCGTTCGTCTTCACCTTCCAGGGCGCCTACGCTGGCCTCTCGATCTACCCGGCGGACCTCGACGACTCGGCGCTCGCCGGCGATGTCTCGCTCCCGCCGCAGTCACTCACGGTCAACGCGACCGGCGGCACCTTCCGCCTCGGCCTGCGGCTCGGCGGCGGCGCGCCGGTCTTCACGCAGCCGATCGCTTACGACGCCAGCGCCGCCGAAGTGCTCGCTGCGCTGAACCCGCTGCTCAACCCGGCAAACGCAACGACGCCGCTCACCGCTGCGCCGAACACCGCCAACGTCGGCGTCACGAAGCAAGGCAACGTCTATGTCATCACGTTCCAGGGCCAGTTCGCCACATTGCGGATCGACCCGCTCGACGTGGATGGCGCACTGCTCGACCTCGGCACGCAGCGAGGCAGCGCGACGCTCGGCACACAACTCGAGGGCATCCATTACTACGCCGTCGAGACGCTGAACATCGACCTGAGCGCCGGCAGCGACATCTTCAACATCCGCGGCAGCGCGGCGGGCACGGTCACGAACGTGCGCACGCACGATGGCGACGACCGCATCTACGTCTCATCGCAAGCCGATCGCCGCCCGGACAACGTCGCCGGCTACGACTATCTCAATGGCACGCTCAACGACATCCGCGGCACGCTGAACATCGACGGCGGCGCGGGCCGGCAGACGCTGATGGTCTCGGATGAAGCAGCGACCGCGGGCGATCCTTCGGTGGTCATCAGCGACCGGTTGACGAACGTGGCGTTCGCCGGCCTCGTCGAGCTCCCGAACTCCGAGATCCGCATCGCCGGCCTCGCGCCGGGCATCATCACCTACGGCGCGAACAAAGCGGACGGGAACTTTGCGAACGGCATCACGATTTGGACCGGCTTCGGCGCCGATCTCATCAGCATCGACGGCACGCTGCGGCGGGACGGTCTGCGCACCATTTCCACGCTGAATACCGGCCTCGGCAACGACGACGTGACCGTGACGCTCACGGCCGGCGAGGACGACTTCTTCGTGCTGAACACGCAGGGCGCCTACCACAACACCGCCGCATCCGATGACGACGTCGTGGATGCGAGCAGCTCCACGCTCCCGCTCATCATCTTTGGCGGCCAGGGCGACGACAGGATCACCGGCGGCCAGGCGCACGACATCATCTTCGGCGACCGCGGCCAGGTGATCTTCCTCGACGGCTCGACGATCGTCTCCGTGCTCGGCCACGCCGGCCCCGGCGACTTCACGGATGGCACGATCCGGCCGACGTCATTCGCCTTCACGGAATACGCAGCCGTCGGCGGCGCGGACACGATCCGTGGTCGCGAGGGCCGCGACCTCATCTTCGGCGGCGCGGGCGGCGACACGATCCTCGGCTTCGATCTCGATCTCTCGACCTCCGACGTGCAGGCCGACGTGCTCGTCGGCGACGACGGCGTCGCGACGTTCCGCAACGGCGTGCTCGTCGAGGTCCGCACGACTGATCCGGCGATCGGCGGCAACGACACGATCACCTCCGGCCTCGGCGCGAATGTGATCCTCGGTGGCGCGGCGAACGACACCATTCACGCGGGTTCCGATGCGGCGTTCGATGTGGTGCTTGGCGACAACGGCCGCATCACCTACGACGCGACCACCGGACTGCTCCTGCGCGCCGAGACGACCGACCCGGCGATCGGCGGCGGCGACATGATCGATGGCGGCGACAGCGCGAACGTGATCCTCGGCGGCGCCGCTGGCGATACGATCACGACGCTCAACCCGACTGCGCGCAACTACATCCTCGGCGACAACGGCGTGGCGACCTTTGATCTCGCCGGCGCGATGATTCGCTTCGCCACGACCGATCCCGCGATCGGCGGCAATGACAACATCACGACCGGCGCGGCGAGCGACCTCATCGCGGGTGGCGCGGCGAACGACACGATCCACGCCGGCGCGGGCGACGACTTCGTGCTCGGCGACAACGGCGTGTTCGACTTCCCGGTCGCGGGCGTGCTCTCGACGATGACCTCGACCGACCCGACCATCGGCGGCAGCGACATGATATTCGGCGAAGACGGCGAGGACATCATCTTCGCCGGCACCGCTGGCGACATGATCTCGGGCGGCAACGGCCACGACGTGCTGCTCGGCGACGCCGGCGGCTACGCTGTCGCGCGCCCGGCCAGCCAGAACTTCCTCTCGATCTTCACCGGCGCCACCGACGGCGGCGGCAACGACACGATCTTGGGCGATGACGGCGACGACTTCATCCTCGGCCAGCAGGGTGATGACCGTCTCTTTGGCGGCGCCGGCAACGACGACATCACCGGCGGCCACAACGTGTTCTTCGGTGCCGACGGCAACGACTTCGGCGACGGCGGCACCGGGGAGGATGTGATCCTCGGCGACAACGGCCTCATTTCCCGCGAGGTGCTGCCGGGCTATCCGTCCGCATGGCGCACCTATCCCGCGCCGTTTGTGACAGTCGTCATTCGCACGATCGTGCGCTTCGACTTCATCGACTTCGTCGCTGGAAACGACACGCTCCTCGGCGGCGACGGGCAGGATCAAATCTTCGGGCAACTCGGCGCTGACGTGATCGACGGTGGGGCAGGGGATGACGAGATCATCGGCGGCCTCGGCTCCGACACATCGAGTGGTGGCGCTGGCAACGATGTCGTCCTCGGCGACGAGGGCCGGATCGTCCGCGCCTTCAATGCCGACGGCACGCCGCGCCTGAATGCGAATGGCTCGTGGCACCGCGACATATTCCTCGAGGACGTGGGTCGGATCATAGCGGTGATCAAGATGGACGAGCACCCGCTCCGCCTGGATGACCCGCTGCTTGCCGCGAAGTTGCTCGGTGCCGACCTCGCCGTGCTCGGAGGCACCTACCTGCCCGGCGGCGCGAAGCAGATCAACAGCGACAGCGGCGCGTGGAATACGGAACTGATCCTCATCGACCTCCTCGCTGCCGACAACGACACGCTCAACGGCGGCGACGGCGACGACCTGCTCTTCGGCCAGCGCGGAAGCGACACGCTCAACGGCAACGATGGCGCCGACATCATCTTTGCCGATGGCGTGTTCAACTCGGTGCCGTTCGGCACGAACCTGCCGCAGGTCGTGAGCGGCGTGCGTCTCATCGGCGCGGACGCGGGCGTGCCTTACGAACTCGCCGCGGGCGGCACCGTGATCGTGCCGAACATGGCGCTCCAGCCGCTCGAGCTGAACTCGACGGCGCCGCAGATCACCTTCGTGCCGAACTTCGCCTTCGGCGATCTCGCGACCGCCGATGCGCTGCGCCGCGCGGACGGCTCGAACACGCTTCCGTTGATTTCCTTCGTGCCGGACCTCGTCCACCACGCCGACGCGCTGCCGGGCAACGACATCATCGACGGCGGCGCGGGCGCGGACACGATCTTCGCCGACGACGTCACGGTGATCTCGCCGATCTTCAGCGGCCTGGCGGCGATCGACGCGGCGACTGAGAGTGTCCGCCAGGGCGTCTTCTCCGTGCTCAGCGCGCTGCACTATCTGTCGCTCGATTTCGACCTGCTCGAACAACTCACGGGCACCGCGACCACGCCGCACGACATCCGCATCGGCAACGACATCGTCGCGGGCGGCAGCGAGGACGATTACATCTTCGGCGACAACGCGATGTTGATGGCGCCGTTCGCAGCCGGCAGCCCCGTGGCCGCGCCCGACTTCACGACTGCTGCGCTGCGCTACCACAGCTTCCTGCGCGACCTCGAATACATCGCGATCGACTTCCAGAACCTCGTGCTGGACGCCCACATCGGAGTGCTTCACGACCTCGTCGGCGACGCACTCGCGAACAACCCCAATCGCGATCCGAAGCTGCGCCCGAAGGCGATCGATCCGGACTATCACCACCTCTTCCTCGGCAACGACATCATCGACGGAGGGTCGGGCAACGACGTGATCATCGGCGACGAAGGTGCGCTTATCGCGCCGGTGCTCGACGGCGTCATCTACGCGCAGCCGGTAAACGTCTTCGGCATCACGCCGCAGGTGCTCAAGGACACGCAGGCCGCGCTCGCGACGCAGCAGAAGATCCGCGCGCCGGAACTCGCCTACCATCTCGCGACCAACGTCGTGAACATCGTCGCGCGCCGACCGGACGCGGCGGACTTGAAGCTCGTGCGCTCGGTCTTCGAATACGACCTCGACAGCGGCAACGACACGATCCGCGGCGGCCTCGGGAACGACCTGCTCATCGGCGATCAAGGCGTTGTCGTGGTGCCGATCGTGGCGAACCCGGCGATGACCCTGATCCAGATCCGCTCGGAGATCGGGCGGAATCTCAACCAGCTCCGCCTCATGCTCGGCGGGCAGAGCTACCGCACGACCTATGCGCTCTCGCCGCAGGCCTTGCTCCATGCGGGTGGAGCGAAGGGTGTGACGCTGCGCTCAGGTATCGATGTGATCAGGGGCGACGCTGGCAACGACGTGCTCTTCTCGCGCAGCGCCGCGATGGTCGTGCCTTTCAGCGCGGCAACGCCGACGCAGATGGTGCCGCTCACCTACGGCTTCAGCCATGTGTCGACCGACTTCGCCTTCCTCAGCACCCGGACGACCCTCGCCGCCGGCCGCACGCTCTCGAAAGCAAAGGACTCGATGGTGGACACGCTCGGCACGAACAAGCTCGCGGCGCAGACTGGCAACCTGCCGCGCAAAACGACGTTCCTCGTGCGTGACATGTTGTTCGCCGCGCTCACGCCGAACCTGCGCGAGTTCTTCGTCGATGTCGGCGCAACGGGCGGCGTGTTTGCACATCGCGGTGATGTCTCGGTGCTCCCGCCCGATGGCACGACCGTGCGCGTCCCGACTCTCAACGCAACGATCACGGTCGAGCCGCGCGCGCCCGGCAGTCGCACATTCGACTTCGCGGCGCTGCTCGATGGGCGCGCCCTTGGTAGTGGAATCGCCGCCGTGTGGCAGGTGCTCGACGCGACTGGCGCGGTGATCGCGAGCGGCACCGGCGCGGACTTTACGTTCAACGCGAAGAAGGCCGGCGACTATCGCATCACGCTCGTCGTGCTCGATGTGACCAGCGGCGCCTTCGGGCTCACGAACGCGACGATCCGGGTGAACACGACGGCGGGCACGATCCACGCCGGTGTGAACGGCCCGGCGAACACGTTCATCGGCCAGGGCGCGGTCTTCACCGCACTGCTCGACGGCGCGCCGGCCCCGACTGCGTTCACCGCTGTGTGGGAAGTGCGCGACAATGCGAGCGTCGTCGTCGATGGCGGGACCGGACATCAGTTCGTCTTCGTGCCGGGGACCGCCGGGCAGTTCACGGTGAAGTTGACGCTCAACGACCCGGCGAGCGCGGCCACGGAGTTCGTCACGACGCTGCTCGATGTCGCCGCCACCGCGCCGACGCTCGACGTGAGTTTCGCCGGCCCGGTGCAAGGCGTGCGCGGGACGCTGCTGACGTTCGGCGGGTTGCTGGATGCGGCTGCCTTCGGCGGCGACGTCCACGCGACGTGGCTCGTGTTTGACCAAAAGAATGCCGTCGTCGCGACGGGCAGCGGCTCGCAATTCCTCCACCTGCCTGTGGCGCCGGGCCAATACACGGTGCAGCTCCAGATCGTCGATCCGAATGGCGGTGCGTTCGGCGTGGCGAACGCGGTGCTCAGCGTCGTGCCGCCGGCTGCGACATTCTCGAGCGGCGTGAGCGGCCCGATCGCCGGGGTGCGCGGGCAGGCGTTGACGTTCGCCGCGCTTGTCGATGGCGGCACGCTGCCCGCGGATTACACAGCCGCGTGGCAGATCAGCGATGCGATGAATGTCGTGATCGCATCCGGCATTGGCAGCACGTTCACATTTGTCCCCGCGGTGATCGGGAACTTCAGCGTGCGCCTTGTGATCACGGACACGGCGACCGGCGCGCAGGGCACATCGGTTTCCACGCTGCGGATCGATCAACCCGCGCCGGGCCTCACGGTCGGCGTGACTGGCCCGACGCTCGGTGCGACCGGAGAATTGATCAGCTTCGGCGGCTTGCTGAACGGCACCGCTTTCGCCGCGGCCTACACCGCCACATGGGAAGTGCGCGACGCCATGCAGGTCGTGGTCGCGAGCGGCGCGGGACACGAGTTCGCCTTCGCGCCGGGGACGGCGGGCGCCTACGGCATCAGCTTCACGCTCACCGACATGGTGACCGGCGCGGTCGGCCACGCTTCGCTCGTGCTCGGGATCACAGACGCACCGCCCGCAGGCCCGCTCGACCAGACGCTCGGCCTCACCGGCCCGACGATCGCAGCGGTCGGACAAGTGCTCGATTACAGCGCGCTACTCGGCGCCCTCTCCGGCTACACCGCGACGTGGCGCGTGCTGGACAGCGCGAGCATGGTCATCGCCACCAGCATCGGCGCCGCCTTCGCCTACATGCCCACGGCGACTGGCGCGTTCACCGTGCAGCTCACGCTCACCGATTCGACCGCGACCGTCGTCGGAGTGGCCGACACGACGCTCATCGTCGGCGCCGCGACTGCGAATCTCGCCGCGGGCATCGGCGGCCCGATCGAAGGCGTCGTCGGACAACTGCGGACCTTCCATGCGCTCGGCGCGATCCCGGTCGGTGCGACGGCGGTGTGGCAGGTCTTCGATGGCGGGAACATGCTGATCGCCGCCGGCAGTGGAGCGCAGTTCACCTTCGCCGCGCCGGCGAATGGACAATTCGCCGTTCACTTCACGCTGACCGACGGGGCGGCGTCGATCTCGACTGTCACGACGCTCACCGTGAATGGCATCGCGCCCGCGCTGAATGTCGGCTTCAGCGGCCCGACGGCTGCGGTGCGTGGCCAGGCCGTGAACTTCCTCGCGCTGCTCGAAGGCGCCACGTGGCCGGCGGGCTTCGTCTCCGCGTGGTCGGTGCTCGACGGCGCGACCGTGATCGCCAGCGGCAGCGGCGCGAATTTCAGCTTCACGCCGGCTGCAACGGGTCAGTTCATCGTGCGGTTCGATCTCGCCGATCCGGCGAGCGGCGCGCTCGGTCACGCGACTGCCGCGCTGAACGTCAGCCCCGCCAGCACCACGCTGAACGTCGCTCTCACCGGCCCGCTGACCGGCGTCCGCGGCCAACCGCTCACATTCGATGGCCTCCTCAATGGCGCGGCGATCACCGGCGTGTTCACGATGTCCTGGAATGTGACTGACGAGAGCAACGCGGTCGTCGCGCAGGGCACGGGCGCGCAGTTTGTCTTTGCACCAGCGACCGCTGGCCACTTCGCGGTGCGCTTCACGCTCGCCGATCCGGCGAATGGCGCGTTCGGCAGCACCGACCTGCCGCTCGAGGTTCTCGCGCTGAACGTCACTGCTGCCGCCGGGGCCGGCCCCGGCATCGCCGGACCGACACAAGGCGTGCGCGGGCAGACGCTCGACTTCCGCGCATTGCTCGATGGCTCGGCGATCGTCGGCAACTACGACGCGACATGGCTCGTCCTCGACGCGGCGAGCTCCGTCGTCGCGACGGGCCGCGGGAATCTGTTCCGCTTCACGCCGGATAACGACGCCACCTACAGCGTCGAGTTCACGCTCGCGAATCGCGACACTGGCGCCGTCCTCACAGCCACGCGTGCGCTGACCGTCGCGCGGTTGCTCGAGCTGAACGACCCGGCGAACCCCGGCAAGACCATCCTCATCATCGGCGGCAGTCCCGGCGCGGATAAGATCGACTTCGCCAAGTCCCGCACACTCGATACGCTCACGCTGACCATCGACGAGACGGAGCTCGGCACGGAGAAGTTCACGCAGGACTTCACCTTCTCTCTGCTCAGCCGCATCGAGGTTTATGGCGGGCGTGGCGACGACAAGATCACCATCAGCGACAAGCTCGACCCGATCCCGACGCTCATCGACGGCGGCGCTGGCCGCGACATCCTCACCGGCGGCAAGGGCAACGACACGCTGCTCGGCGGCTTCGGCGACGACACGCTCAATGGCGGCGACGGCGGCGATGTTCTCGATGGCGGCAAAGGTAATGACATCGTCCGCGGCAGCCTCGGCAATGACTCGCTGCTCTCGACCGACGGCAGCGACCAGCTCGTCGGCGACGCGGGCGACGATACGTTCAACGTCGCGCCGATCATTCGCGGCACGAAGGTGACCGTCGATGGCGGCGCGGGCAACGACACGATGAATGTGCCGTCGAGCGCCGCGGGCACGCTCGTCACGATCAAGGCGAACGTGGGCTTCAACGTCGTGAACATCGGCAGCTCCGCCGGCGTTTTGCCAGGCGCGAGCGGGATCATCGACGGCGTGCAGGGTCGCGTGGATGTGGCCGGCGGGAAGAACGACGTGCTGAACGTGGACGACTCGGCATCGACCGGCGGCAAGACGATCACGCTGTCCGCCACGCAGCTCAGCGGCTTCGGCAGCGGCGCGATCGGCTACCGCGGCGTCGGCGTCTTCAATATCGCGCTCGGTTCCGGCGCCGACGTTGTCGCGCTGGCCGGCTCCGGTGCCGGCACCATCGCACGGTTGCTCCTCGGCGCGGGCGCGAACACCGTGAATGCCGGTGGCGCACTCCACTCGCTCAACGCCATCAAGGGCGCCATCACCCTCACCGGCAGCGCCACCGACACGCTGAACATCGACGATTCCGCCGACAAGGGAGCGAACTCCGGCGAGCTCGGCCTCAACGACATCCGCGGCCTCGGCATGGGCCGCGCCGGGATCGGCTTCTTCGGGTTCAATGCGCTGCACATCCGGCTCGGCAGCGGCGCCGATCGCTTCATCGTCGGCAATACCGCCGACTTCACCGCCACGCTCGACACCGGCGCGGGCAATGACACCGTTTACATCAAGAACACCGTCCTCGCGCTCGACGTGAACACCGGCCTCGGCACCGACAAGGTGGTGCTGGGCAACAGCGGGCCATTCCCGGGCAGCGTGGTGAACACCCTCCGCGGCCCCGTGACCCTCGACGCCGGCACTAACCTCAAAGACAAGGATCTGCTGCTGGTGGACGACAGCGGTTACACGCTCGGCAACACCGGCGCGCTCACGCTCACCGCGCTCACCGGCCTCGGCCTCGGCGCGAGCGTGACCTACACGGGCTTCGAGGCCGTCCAGGTCAAACTTGGCGCGGGTGATGACAACTTCACGCTCGCGCCTGGCACGGAGCTCTACGCGAAGGTGAACTTCGGTAAGGGGGACTAGGCAAAAAGCAGGCGCGGGTCCCGCCGCCCTGGGCCGCGGGAGGGGCTCCCGTATCTCGCGTCCGTTTGGAACGCCTTCGGCGTTCAGGGCGGAGGGACGCCGCCCCTCCTTGGTTTCTACCGCCCTGTCTCGTTCAGGTAGATCTTCAGGTTCTTGGTCGCGCGGCCGCTGGCGACGACGTCGAGTTTGCCGTCGGCGTTGAGGTCGGCGAGGACGAGGTCTTCGCAGGCCATCTCGTTGTCGTCGATGAAGCTCTCGCGCCACTGGTCGCCGGTGTCGTCGAGCGGGGTGAAGAGCTTGATGCCGACCGGGCGGGGCTTCTGCGGGTTGCCTCGCCAGCCGACGACGATCTGGTCGCTCCCCGCGCCGAGCACGTCGCCACAAGCGAGCGCGTGGCCGTCGGCGAGTTGGTCGGTGAGAACGGGGTGAAGAAATTGCCGCACGCCTTGGCGGCCCTCGACTGTCACGTAAGCGACGAGCGACGTGCCGTGCATCGGCTCGATTGTGCAGAAAAACTCGCCTTGTTTCCGCTTGGGCTTGGGCACTTCGATCGCGGAGTAAAATGGAGGTGCTGGCAGTCGGGCGACCGTCGCTCCACGCCGAATCTCGCCAGCACCTTTTGAATCGGGCGTAAAACTTCGCTGCGGGAAATGATCGGTGTCGGCTTTCCAGCCGTCGCCTTGGCGGGACACATGGCGCATGCCTTCGCGACCGGCGATGACGAGGGAGGGACGGGTAGCATCGGGAATAATGTCGAAGTTATGCGTCATGTGCATCGACTCATCGACGATCTCCGCCTTCCACTCGCCGCGCACGTCGGCGGGCTTGCGGTAGCAGAGCACTTTGACCGGCGCGCCTTCGCCGTTCTTATTGCCGCGTCCGTGGAGCGGCACCACGACGAGGCCCCAGGTTTCGGGTTTCGGGTTTCCAGTTTCGGGTTTCGCGGTGGAACCTGAAACCTGAGACCCGGGACCCTCAACCCCGGCTTCCAGCCGGATCCATTTCATCCGGTGCGTGGTCGGCTCGACGGCTGGGAACTTCACCGCTTCCCAGCGCTGCGTGCGGTCGGCGGGCGCGATGAGGTAGAAGACGGCGCCGCTCTTCTCGGTGTCGCCGGGGTTCCATTCGCCACCGACAGCGACTTCGCACTTGCCGTCACCGTCGAGGTCCTGCGCGGCGATGCAGACGTTGTCTTTCTCGGTGAGGTTCTCGGCGAGGATGTGCTTGGTCCACGCGGCGGCGTCGCCGACCTCGGCGGCGCCGGGGTTGCGATACCAGACGAACTGCTTCTTGTCCGCGAGCAGCACGTCGGGCGCTTTGTCGCCATCCACGTCGGCGACGGCGACGCCGTAGCCGATCTGGATCGCGGGATCGATGGTGACGTGCTTGAACTTCGGCTCAGGTGGAGCAGCGAGCGCTGGGACGGTGAGGGCGAGTAGGAGAAGGCGGGAGGTCATGGACGTCGTCATAGCAGGTCGGCGGTATGGAGCGCCAGCGTCTCGCTGGCCACGAATACCCGCGGCGAAGCCGGAAGATTCCCGCTGCGCGGCCATGAGTGGCCGGCGGGGACGCCGGCGCTCCGGCTACGGCGCGATCGTCTTCACCGGCGGCGGGACGGCGGGGAGACCGTTGGCGGCGAGCTGGCGCTTGATCTCGTCGAGGTTGGGCTTCTTCACCGGGAGAGGCCAGCCGAGCGTGTCGCCATTCGGCGTGAAGCCGCCGCCATCGGCATCGACGAAGATCGGGTTGTTGTAGGCGGTCGGGCGGACATTGGCCTGACCGGACGTGCCGAAGCCAGTCGCGAGCGTGCTCTTCTCGCCGCGCGCGACGACGATGATGTGCGCGTCCTGTGCGAGCGGGACGAAGATCTCGCGCTCGAACTTCACCACGCCGTCGGCAAACATCTTCGGGTGCGTCGCGCGGGTGAAGCTCAGGTCGGCGGGCTGGCGGCCATTCACGAGCACCTGCACGCGGTCGATGTCGATCCAGTCGGTGCATTGCACCTTCACTCGCAGCTTCACGCCGCCGCTCTGCGCGCGCGTGGTGCCGCCGGGGAGCGTGCCGTCGCTCGTCGCGACGGTGAGGTAGGGGCCGCTGGTGAGAATGCTGCGGCCGGCCTTCGCGTGGCGCGAGTTCTCACGCCAGTCGATCTTCGCGGGCTCGTCACTCGCGCTGGGCATATACATGCGCCAGCCGCCGACGCCGTTGCCCCAGACGGTGTGCGCGTCGCACACGGCCACGCCGACGTAACGATGGCCGCGGTTGAGCATTTGCAGCCACACGAACTCGCGCACTTCGCTCGCGTTCTCCTTGCCGTCCCGTCCGCGACCGATGCGATACGGAGCCGGGTGGAGGATGTTGCTGTCGCTGTAGTTTTGCGTTTCGACGCCATCGATGAGCATCGCGAGGCCCGTGAAGCCGCCATCGGCGCGACCGTCGTCGTCCGCGTCGGAGAAGTTCTTCGTCATGTCGGGATGGTTGATCTGAATCCAGCGATCCGGCTCGGCGCCCTGCCAGTCGCGCAGCGTGATGGCGGTGATGCGCGGGTCTTTGTTCCAGACGGGCGCGCCGCTGTCCTGCTTGCCGGGTTCGGGTTTGAAGGGGAAGGCGTTGAAGTGTGCGGCGCTGCCGGTGAGTTCCATGCCGGGGACGGTCTGCACGTAGTCGCTCAGCTTGAGCCGCTCGATGTGCGGGCTCCAATCGTAGAGCCGGTTGTGCTCCGTGGTCGGCGCGAACTCGATGTGCTCGGCGGCGAGATTGATGATGCGATCGTCGGTGCCGCACACGTTGTCGCCGCTGGGCGTGGAGTGGTTGTGGTAGTCGGCGCTGACCCAGCCGGCCGTATCGACGAGGCGTTTGAGCGTGCCGGAGAAACTTGCGGTCTCGCCGGGCTTCAGTTCGATCGTGCGGGAGAGATGGCTGTGCTCGATGCCGCGCGTGACGACGACGCGATATTTCCCCGGCGGAAGCTGCACGCGGAACTCGCCGCGCTCGCTGTGATACTGATCCTTGCAGCCGCGAGCGCGCATCTCGGGGCCGAGGTTCACGAGCTCGGTGCCTTCCTCGGCGAGAAACTGCGCCTTGCACGGGATGGAGCGCTTCGCTTCGTCGCGGATGTCGAACTGGATCGCCGATGCGGCGGCGAGCGTGGCGTCGAGCTTCGTCGCGGCGCCGGCTTTCACTTCAAACTCCCGTGTCACGGTCGCACGGCCCTGGTCGGTGATCTCCGCGCTGTATTTCCCTTCCGGCAGCGCGAAGGCGAAGCGGCCGTCCTTGTCCGTCTGCGCGACGCCGGCGGTGCTCGCGGCGGCACTGATGAGAAGTTGCCCGCCGCTAACGGGCTTGCCGGCTTTGTCTTTCAATACCCCGCTGACCTGCCCGACCACGCCGCGCCTCTCCGCGACGAGCCCCACGGCTTCGAGTGGTGAATGCCCGACCGCGAGGAATCGCGAAAAGGTGAGTGACTCGCCGGGTTTCAAGTCCGTCGGCTTCGTCGGAGCGAAGCCCGCCGGCGCCTCGGTGACGCCGTAGGCGTAGCCCGCGCGGTCCGCGGGATCGATGGCTTCCGCCCATGCGATGCTGAACGCGGAACCCATGCGCTTGAAGTTCGTCCACTTGTCGGCGAGCGCGATCTTCTGCGCGTCCGCTCCCTCATTCGTCACGGTCGTAGTCACGAGCACGCCCTGCCAGCCGTCGCGCAGCTTGTATTCGTGTCGCTTCGCGAGGCCGCCGTTCAGTGCGCCGGTGACGACGCACTCGACGCTCGCCTCGCCGTCCTTGCCATTCTTTCCGACGCGCACCCACGACACGCGGCCCTGCTGCGCTGTCGGGCCGAAGATCACGATCTGGTCGTTGTTCGCGCCGCGCAGCGTGAGGTCGTAAAGGCAGCCGGGCGTGATGCCGTCGTCGCCGTAAAACGTGCTCATATTCGCGCGGCGCAAGGGGAGGTTGCCGGAGATGACGGCTTCGATCTTGTCGTTGCGGAGCACGAAGTCGCCGATGATCCCGTCGGCTTCCTTGCCGCGCGGGAGTTGATCGATCTTGTCCGATCCGACCTCGAATGCCTCGGGAGCGGCGTGAATGAATGTGCTGAGGGCAAGAAGCGTGAGGAGGGTGCGCATGGTGGGTGCGTGGAGAACCGCCGGGCCTCGCGCTTGTTTGGACAATCCACGTGCATTCCCCGGCAACGGACGGCGAGCGGCTGTGAGCGAACGCGCCAACTTCACCGCGTCATCAGCAACGAAACTCAAACTCCATCGATCGCCATGTCAGCATACCTCTGGGCTCTTCTCGGCTTCATCATCGCCATCACCGAAGCGACAATCGTCTTCCGCCACATCCTGCGCTCGAAATAGTCGCGCGGATTTCAGGACTCGCCGACCACCACGTCGAGCCGATGCGGCGCGATGCGGAAAGTCGCGGGTAGTTTTCCCGCCAGCTCGCCATCGACTTCGACCGGCACTTCGTCCGCGCTGGTCACGCGCAGCTCGCGCGTCTGGAAGTAATCGATGTCCTCGAAGTCCATGTGCGTGCCGGTGACGACTCCGCTGAACAAGCGCAGAAGGGCGAGGTGATTGACCTCGCGCGCGATGACTACATCGAGCAGGCCGTCGTCGAGACGCGCATCGGCGAACATCTCCAGCGGCATGCCGTAGTAGCGGCCGTTGCCGATCAGCACGAGGCCACCTTCGTGCGTGAAGCCGTCGTGTTCGATGATCAATCGCGGCGGCGTCTGGGCGGCGAGGTGGGCGGCGTTGAAGATGTAGCTGAGCGGGCCGAAGTTTCGTTTGAACTCGCTGGTCGTGCGCTCGACCACCTGCGCGTCGAAACCGACGCCGGCGAGCTGCACGAAGTATTGATCGTTCGCCAGCGCGAGATCGATCGTGCGCGTGCGGCCCGCCTCGATGATTGCCCACGCCTTTTCAAAATCGCCCGGCAGTCCCAGCTCGGTGGCGAAGACATTCATCGTCCCGGCCGGCAGAATTCCGAGCGCGGTGCCGCTGCCGGCGAGACCGTTGACCACTTCATTGATCGTCCCATCGCCACCGGCGGCGACGACGAGGCGGCGCCCCTCGGCTGCTGCCCGTTGTGCGATCCGGCCCGCATCGCCCGGCCCGGTGGTCGGCTCGATGCGTGCGTTCGGCAACGCGGCGAACTTTTGGTGCATCGAGCGCGCGCGGTCGCTGCGGGCAGCGGGGTTGATGATGATGAGGATGTCGTCCAAAACGAAAGTTCTGCACAGGGCAGGGGAATCCGGCCTTTTCTTGGCGCGGCGGTGCCCGTAGCATCGGCATCGTGAAGCGTCTTTCAAAGGTCATTCTCATTTCACTCGCCGCGCTGCTCCTGCTCAGCGTGCTCGGGCTTGTCGTGTTGCGCGCCTACGTGCAGGGCGAGGGCGGGCGAGCGCAACTCGAACAGGCGCTCGGCAAGGCGCTTAAGCTCCCGGTGAATTTTCAGAGTGTCGTGATCCACTGGCCGTCGAAGCTGCGGGTCGAGGGGATCACCACGCCCGATGGCGACGGTGCCGGGCAGCCGACCATCAAAGCGAGCGCGCTGGAGGGAACACTCGCTTTGCGACCGCTGCTCTCCGGCGAGTTCGTGGTTCGCGACATCACGCTGGAGCAGCCGACGTTCGACTGGCCGCAGGACGCCGAGGGCCGCTGGACGTGGCCTTCCCCGGAGAAGCCGACGACGGAGAAGCCGCTCACGGAGGAAGCCAGCAAACCGAAGGACAAGTCGCAGTCGCGCAAGGCCAGCGTGCTCGTGCAAGGCGTGAAGGTGGTGCGCGGCAATGTCGTGTTGAGCAACTCGCGGCGGGAACCGGTAATCACCGCGACTGACGTGACGCTGGATTTTGCCAGGATCGACGCCGGACAGATCGCCGGCACGGTGGCGGCCGCACAATTGGTCTGGGGCGGTCGCTACGCCTTCGAGGGTTTCCGGACAAACCTCAGCTACGGAAATGACACGCTCCTGCTCGACGAACTCACCGCGACGAGCTTCGGCGGCGCGATCCATGGGCGCTATGAGATGGATACGCGCGCTGACGGCCAGCCGTTCAAGGCCCGGGTCGAAGTGCGGTCGGTGAATCTCGACGCGCTGGCCGGCGTCGGCGGCTGGGGCGATGGCGAAGTCGCCGGGCGGCTCTCCGGCGAAGCGGATGTGACTGGCCGGACCGATCAAATCGCCCGGCTCGAAGGGCCCGGCCACGTGCGCATCGAAGGTGGACACTTCAAGCAACTCGAGGTGTTCGAGTCGATCGCGCAACTGCTCGACCTCGGCGAGCTGGCGAACTTCCAGCCGCGCGAGACCCGGGCGGACTTCACCCTGCGCGACGAAAAAGTATTCATCGACCCGCTCGTTTTAACGACCGAGAACCTGCGCATCGCTGCGAGCGGCGTCTCGAGATTCGACGGCAAACTCGCTCTCGATGCGCGCCTGAGCGTGAGCGAGCGAGTCGCGAAGACTCTGCCCGAGATCGCGGTCGGCAGCTTCACGAAACTCGAGGACGGCCAGTATGGGCTCGACTTCAAGATCAGCGGAAAGAACGACAAACCGAAGACCGACCTCCCGGAAAAGCTCATCGGCAAGAACGTGAAGGGGAAGCTTCAGGATCTGATCGGCAATTTCTTTGGCGGCGCGCCGAAGGAAGACAAGAAGAAGGACGAAGCCAAGCCGGACCCCGACCGCCAATGAGGGTGAGCTCCGGGTCGGCCCGCGGCCTGCGCCTCAAAGTGCCGCGTGTCGGCGTGCGTCCGACGATGGAACGGGTCAAGGGCGCGATCTTTTCCAGCCTGCACGACGTCATCCCCGGCGCGCGTGTGCTCGATCTCTTTGCGGGCAGCGGCAGCCTCGGCATCGAGGCGCTCAGTCGCGGCGCGGCGAGCGTCGTCTTCGTCGAGAACGACCAGCCTGCGGTCGCGGTCATCCGCGAGAACCTCGCGAAAGCGCGCCTGAGCGGAGAAATCCATGCGCTCGATGTCTTCAGCTATCTCGACCGGATCGCTCCCGCGGGATCGTTCGATCTCATCATCGCCGATCCTCCGTATGCGAAGGCGCCGGGCGAGCGTGACTTCGGTGCGGAGTTGCTCGGGAACGTCGCGCTGATCCGCGCGCTGACGCCGAACGGCATCTTCGTCCTCGAGCATCTTCCCGATGTGGCGGTCAAGACGCCGGCGACGCTCGAATGTTTTCGCGACAAGAATTACGGCGCGACAGCCGTCGCATTCTTCCGGCGCGCCGAACCTTCGCCTTAACCTCGTGGCGCCGATCGATCGAAGCCTCCCACCGGACACGCGCCTCTCGCTGCGCATCTACAATCTGCTCTTCCCGATCGTGCTGCTCGCGCTGCTGCCCGGCGTGCTGCTGCGAATGTTCCGGCGCGGCGGATTTCGCGAGAAGTTCGGCCAGCGCCTCGCGTTCTATTCGGCCGAGGATCTCGTGCGCTTTCGCAGCCGCGAGTGGCTCTGGATTCACTCGATCAGCGTCGGCGAGACCTTCATCGCGCTAAAGCTCGCACGGGCGATTCACGGACTCGATCCGAACGCCGGGATTCTGCTCTCGACCACGACATCCACCGGATTCGCGGAAGCGCGCAAGGCGGCCGGCGACTGGCTCGAACCGATCTACAATCCCATCGACTCGCGTCGCATCGTGCGCCGCGCGCTCGACGCAGTGAAGCCGCGGAAGGTCTTCCTGATCGAAGGCGAAGCGTGGCCGAATTTCGTCGCCGAATGCTGGCGACGCGACATCCTGGTCTCGCTCGTGAACGCCCGCCTCTCCCCGCGGAGCGAGCGGCGCTTTCAACGCTGGCGTCGATGGACCGGTCCGATCTTTCGACTGCTCGACCGCGTCTTTGTGCCCGAGCCTGATGACGTCAGTCGTTGGAAGAACCTCGGCGTCGAACCATCCCGATTGATCTGCACTGGCAGCATCAAGTTCGACCAGCCCGCCATTTCAAGCACGCGCGAGGCGGAGTTTCGCGCTCTGCTCGCCACCCTCGGCGTTGCCATAGGCGCGCCGATCCTCGTCGCCGGCAGCACATGGCATCCCGAGGAATCTACGCTCGCCGAGGTCGTGCTCTCGCTTCGCACCAAGCACCCGGACCTTTTCCTGATCCTGGTGCCGCGACACGTAGAACGATTCCCCGAGATCATCCGGCAGCTTGCACCGCTCGGGCTCAAGATCGTTCGGCGCAGCCAGCCGCCGCCCGATGCGCGAGACCGGCCCGACGTGCTCCTGATCGACGTGACCGGCGAACTCCGCGATTGGTATGCGCTCGCGACGGTCACCTTCATCGGGAAGAGTCTCCCCGGCATCGCCGAAGTCGGTGGCCAGAACCCAGCCGAACCGGCAGCGCTCGGCAAGCCGATCGTCTTCGGTCCGCACATGGAAAACTTCGCCGCCTTGGTCGCGGGACTACTCCGAGTGGAAGCCGCCGTGCAAATCCAGACCGCCGCTGACTTGCTGCCGGCCTTCGCTGCACTGCTCGCGTCGCCGGACCGTCGCGCCTCATTGGGCGAGCACGCCCGCGTCGCCCTCGCAGCGCACGCCGGAGCCACAGCGCGGACCGCGACACTTCTGATGGCAGACGAGCGCTGAGAAAGCGCTTGCGCCTCCGCCGCCCGCTCCTACTTTCCGCGCCCGCCAACGAAGACCCTATCGTCCAGTGGCCTAGGACATCGCCCTTTCACGGCGAGAACACGGGTTCGAATCCCGTTAGGGTCGCCAGTATTCATCAGGGTTTGCGGGCGATTGGCTGTTGCGCGTGACAGAAACGTGACAGATATACCGGTATGCCGCGCACGAAGCCCAAACGAATTGAGGTCAAAGAGGGGAGTGTCGTCGTTCCCATTTACGAGTTCTCGGATGGACGTTACTGCGTGGATACAGTGCTCGGAGAAAAGCGAAAGCGCATCACTCGGACGACGCTTGAGGCGGCGAAAACTGAAGCGAGGAAGTTGATTGCCCAGATCATCTCGGGACGCAGCAGCGAAGAGGCGCTTACGCTGTCCGAGACTGAGGACTACAGAATCGTGAAGCAAAAGATCGCGCCGTTTAAGGTATCGCTGCTTGGCGTGGTCGAGGAGTGGATCGCTGGTCGTGAAAAGAATCCAAAAACTGTCGCCAAGACCGTGCCTGAGATTGTCGAAGAATTTCTCACTTCGAAACAGGTGGAAGGCGCGGGCTTTTTCCATCTGGAGGACAGGAAGTATCGTCTCAACAGATTCGCTGCTGAATTCAAAGGGCGAATCGATCGCGTCACCACTCACGAAATCGAGGTTTGGCTCAATGGCCTCGGCACCGGTGGCCGAACGCGAAACAATTACCGCAATGCTGTCCTCCAACTCTTTCGGTATGCGCGAGGTAAGAGGTATCTTCCGCGCAATGAACCGACAGCTGTTGAAGACGTGGCGACCGCAGCAGCGGGTGAGGGGGAAATTCAAATCTACACCGCGCCCGAACTGAGGTTGCTGCTTGGTCATGCGCCCGAAAGGCTACTGCCATTTTTTGCAATCGGTGCTTTTGCAGGTCTTCGGAGTCAGGAAATCATGAGGCTCGACTGGAGCGACATTCGGTTCGAGCAAAGCTTCATCGAGGTATCGGCATTAAAGGCCAAGACGGCTTCCCGTCGGCTTGTTCCGCTGCTGCCGGTGTTGGCGGCTTGGCTCCTGCCCCTTCGAAAACGAACGGGGCATGTCGTCGGCTACACACGCAATGACGTGCTCTCGGAGGCGCGCACTCGCTTCTGCAAGACAGGGATTTTGATAAAAGGAATCGTCTTCGAGTTCACATGGAAACCGAATGCACTCCGCCACAGCTTCGCAAGCTACCGGCTCGCTGATCTCAAAGACGCAGCCCGTGTTGCGCTGGAGATGGGCAATTCCCCATCGATGCTTTTCCGAAACTACCGGGAACTTGTGACTGAGGATCAGGCTAAGGAGTGGTTTGCACAGACACCGTTGAAGGTGAAGGCCCTACTCGAAGCGGCAGCTTAGCCTGCGTGCGCTCGATCTTGAACTGCTCCATGAAGTCGCGCAATTCGTCGATACGAAAGCGGACGAGGTGCGTGCTGACTTTTCGAGCGTGAATCAAACCGTGACGCACCCATTCCTTGAATTGTGTTTCGCCGACCGAGAGGAATTTGCACGCTCCTTTGAGGTCTACGTAGCCCGCGAAGTCATTGATGCGGGTGAGTTGGCGTTCAACGGCATCGCTCACGGCGCGAACCAATAGTTCGTCTGGAATCTCGACGCGAAGCATGGAGCCGGTGGGCTAATGGATTGCCGCTACCGTTGTGGGATGCGGGGATCAGCAACCATTCGGGTGCTCGGCAGATTGAGCCGAAGTCGAAGTTCTTCCTTCGTTAAATACTGATCTAAATTCTCCACTGCTTTTAGGAAGTTAGAGATGAAGCAGTTACAGCAGCTACCAGTTGAGGGCCAGGTAGCTGCTGTTTTAACTGCTACTGACTATTCCGCTTTCTCCTCCTCTGGGGCATCCTCCTGCTCCACTGCGTAGATGCGCAGCTCATTGTTTTTGCTCCGCTTCTCGTAGATGAGAGGCGGAGTCGGATTACCGGCTTCGTCCTTCGGCGCGAGTAGGCGCTCCCTCGCCGCATTTAGGTCGTTCGGGTCACGAACATACCGTCTTGCATCCGAAAGAAGAATGCCTTCCTTGCCAGCCTTCCTTACGGCCAGCAATAGCAGCTTCTCATTCGCTTTTTCTGGATCACCGACAGCCGCGATAAGCTTGCGCTCAATCCCGGTAATGTTAAGATGATACCCCGACATTTCATCGAACAGTTGGCCAATCCGATTCTCCTTCATGGCCATCCGTTGGAGTTCTAACTTCTCCCAAGCCTCATCACTGTAAACAGCGGTTGCGGCTTGGGGTTTCTCTGTGGATGCGCTTTTTGCGCTCATTTGGTTCTAGTTTGTTTTAGGTTTACTCCACCTGTCCACCAAGCCGAATTAAACATCTAGAACCACCCGTGGACAGGACACAACTAACAGGCAAGTGAAACCAGATCGACGCCGAACGACACCCTGATTACCTCTCGCTCGGCTATGTTGATCGGCCCGTCCGCCTCTTTGATCGCCATCTAACCGGATGACGAAGAAGCGACTCGGGTAAGGCCGCTGTTACCAGTGGCCAGGTTCCACTCCGGCCTAGGCCGGAATGAGAATTCGATGATATGCGACGCCGGGCACACGTCAAAAGGTTTTTGTGAAAACTTTGCGTGAGCCCCGTCCGCCGCCGCTACCCGCCACGTCCGGTGAGCGCGCCTGGGCCGCCGGTTAGCCCGCGCCGGTCCTGAGAGCATCCTGCACTGACCTGAAGGACCTAAGTGAATCCGCTGCATTGTAACTTGTCCAGGGCGCTCGGTGAAAGCAAAGCCACGCAGCCTAGTTATCAGTGCGACGCATTGAGGCTTCATAAAGCGGAAATACCTTGATGCGCATATTATCGCGGCCCGCCAACAGAAAATGTGCCAGAGCCTAACATTTCACTAGACAAACGCCGCGGATGTGTTAGTGTGGGGTCAACGGTATGAGACTCACCCTCGCAGAACAACTTTCAAAGCTCCGCACTGATAAGCGACTCACTATTCGTGAACTAGCTGACCGCGCTGATGTATCCCATGCAGTTATCGCTGGGCTACAATCAGGCAAGCGGATTATCGGCGAGCTACAAGCCCGCAAGATCGGTACTGCGCTCGGCCTGCACGGTGAAGCTTTGGAGCAATTCATTCTCACTGCCATCGATGAGTGCACGGAGAAGCTGCTGCAAGAATCTCAGAGCTATCCAGCAGAACTACTCAATCTAATTGCCCGCCAGCTAAAACAGGCAGGCATAGTGGGAGAATCCATCTACGGCTGCGCTGTCGATGGTGACGCTCAACACCAGGATGTGACCTTGTGGTTGCACGGTGGTGATAAGCGCACTCTTAAAACAGAACTTCTCCCCGCATAACCATTTTTTGCGTCTGATGGTGTATCTCTGATTCACCAAGGCGCTCAAAACAACGGGCGACTCCACAGGCAAAAACCTCGCGCCCAACAATAAATAACCCGCGATCGTGGGAGCCGATTGCAAAACTAGAAGCAGAAACAACAATGTATAATGAAACAGAAATAGCAACCGTACCGGAATTGCCGACCATAGAACCCGAGGGTCTAGAAGCTCTTGGCTACACCATCGATACTGAGGGTTGGGATGTTGAAATAGATGGAAGCATCGGGATGCTTTTCGCCGTGTGTGATGAAGACACCGGCATTGAAATGGACTTTTGCTACCTTTACTCACCTCGAAAGCGCACAGGGGTAATCGTCAATGGTATGCTGTCCGAATTGATCGAGAGCTTCGATGAAGCGCCAGACGACGAATGGGAATCCGATACAGGAGAATGCGCAGCTTAATAAATAGAACCCGGTGCTGAAAACACCGGGCTCAATTAGAAACACAAATGAATTACTACAATGGAAATTATATTAAAAACCGCAGAGGAAGACAAGACTCTTCCCGCAGCATACGCAAATAGTGAGGCAGTTGTTGAAGGCATCGAATCAATCGGTGCTTCCAACAGCGATCGCAAAAATGCGCAGCTTACGGCTGAGGAGTGCAAATATCTCCAAGAGTCGATCTACATCGCTGCGATCGATCGCTACTTCGATGTGAGCGGACTAGTCCGTTACGCCACGATCCAACACAAGCATGGCCGTGACGTTGCCTTCAAGCATGCACAGACAGATGAACGCTTTCTGGTTTTCTCACGCCTTGATGGCGGAGTCTTTGACATCGACGAGGCAATGGAACAGAAGCACAAAGTCATCATCGACTGTCACAACCTTTCACTGCCCTTTGGCGGATGCGATTGCGGCAGCGAACAGTGCATCCATGATCAGGCGTTCTACGATGCGCAAGAACGTGAGTTCTATCTTCTTCACAACGGCATTCTCTGGGAAGCCTGGAACAATGAGGACAACACCTTCATCTGTGGTGGTTGCTGGGGCAGAATGCGTCCGCACATTCTTGAGGAGGTACATTCCGCGGTGCAGCTCATCGGAGCGCCGTCTTCGTCAGCTACAATAACTCGTTAAAACAAAACGGCCACCAGCGACAAACTGGTGACCGTCGAAACACTCATGAATAACAATGTCCATACTACAAAAAGAGACAGAGGATTGCGAGACAAAAGCGCATCCGACTGCAAATAACGCGGCTTCTGCCGAAAATGCTTTTGAAACCAAGAGCACTTCCGATAGAGGCGGTGAAGACAACGAGAGAATTGTTGCTGAAGCGGATCAGTGCAACGCGAAGGTCCACTGCTACTCGCGCACAGTCGCAAGAGAACACGGCATCAATGCTTCCGTGGTTCTCACAGGGTTTGCCTACAAGCTCAAGCACCACAGGATGAATTGGTGGGAGGACAGGTGGTGGTATTACGAGACCCTAGAGGTGCTGTGCAAAAGACGCTGGCCGTATTGGGGTCCCTCTGGGCTGTGTGGAATGATCGAGTATCTAGCCGGGGAAGATGTGAATCTTCTCATCAAGGATTCCAACAACAAAGCGAGTTACGATAGCACCAATTGGTATGCGATTGAGGACAAGGTGAGAGATGATGCCTTGTCTGACCTGATCTGCTTTGATGTCGCCGTGGCAAAGACTCTTGGAATTCCAGCGGCGACGATCTACCACAACCTTCGCTTTCATCTTCGACTGGCGTTGAAGCAGGACCGGGCAAATCCGCTGCCCTACCACAAGCTGAACAAGAAGCAGTTGGCCCGTGATCTCCCGATGGACTACTCCACCGTCAAGCGTGCCGTGAGAAGCTTGGTGAACGCAAAACTCATCCTGGCACATCCCAAGAAGAAGAGCCTCTTCACGTTGACCGATACATCTGAGCTGGGTATCGTCAATTCGCCCACAAATGGGTCATCCGTGAATGAGAATGGGTCATCCGTGAATGGGTCATTTGTGAATAGGAATGGGTCAAACGTGAATAGGAATGGGTCATCCGTGAATGGGTCATTTGTGAATAGGAATGGGTCAAACGTGAATAGGAATGGGTCATCCGTGAATGAGAATGGGTCAAATGTGAATGACTATACCCAATATGAAGCCATTAAGAAAGCCAATGAGAAGCCACTCAGAAAAGACTGCTCGCCTGGGTGCGTAGAAAACATTGTGGCTGACGCCGCTAATGCTGAGAAGCATGAAGGACAACAACCGTTTTACGAGACACGATCCTCAGCTTGTTCGTTCCGCTCATTGGACGAGCTTCAGCAAGCGGTGCATGAGCAACAGGACAACATTGCCAAGTTGCGCGGCGATGGTCCTCTTGCGTATGTCACGAACATCATGGACGCCTGTGAAGGAGTTCTCACCGAGGCACTGGATTCTACCACAGTCGATGAGGTGCTGGCGATGAACAGTGGTGATGAACTGGTTTCCCGTCTCTGTGAACCCGTTGACCAGTATATGAGCAAGGCTTTAGGCCAGTGCGTTCCGCCCGACACACTCTCGATTTACACAGTGGCAGTTCTTCACACACTGGTAGGGGCATGTTTGTTTCGCCATAAGCGGTCCCAAGAGATCGTTGATGCGTTTGATCCCCACTGCGAAGACATTCAAAGCGTTGCAAGACGTATCACCTCCATGCGTGAAGAACGAGCTGATGGGTCTCCATCGCAGAAGACAACCATCTTCCTCGAAGGCGTCAAACGCTACAACAAGAGCGGTTGGCCGGACAGTAAGGACAAGATCATTGAGTATAATGTTTCCACGCCGATGGGAACGCGGGCCAAAGCGCAGGCAGCGTTTGAAGAGAATGAGGAGAACACTCCAGCCCAGTTCTTGCAGCTTCTCAGTCAGTGCGTCGAAGCTCATGTGATGAAACCTGTGCCGGATGACCATGACAAGTTTTGGCACGCCCGTCGTGGCGTAGAGCTGTCGTTCTTCTTTAGCCAGTGGGGAAAGATCGCCGACAAGATCGCGTTAGCACAGGGTCTTGGGGAATTCTAATCGGATATTAACTAGCGCGGTCATAATAGTCTTGTCATGCGTATGTGCTTTTTGGTAACATGCTAATAACACAACGACAACTTTAACCGACTGCTTCACCACGTTGTGCAATCGGATGAGGGTCATGCCTTATCTGATGTGTGAGGCAGTCGTTTTGCACATATAGACAACATGAAATTCTATTTCGGAAACCCAATCAACAATCCCTTCGAGGTGCCCAAGGGAAATTATCGAGGCACCTTCTTCAGGCACAGACCAGCCAAGAAGGCTTTTTGCAGTTGTCCGCTAGAACAGCAACAGAGGTTCGACTTTTCACTCATCGATGAGGACGGTAGAGATGAAGGGTACATTGCCAGCGCGACCCTTTGCACAAACCCCCGCTGCCAGTCGCAACGCCACGGCATGAAGTCGTTCCTTGAGGAGTGGCACGGTGACCGGATCTACGACTACCTCGACAGTGACCAGAACATTGATCTCGACCTGCTGCTGAACAAGAAGGCGGATGTCCAGATCATCGAGAAACAGGGCGCTAAACACGCTCACCCGTATTCGAAGCTCGAACATGCGTTCCCTCCTGGGACACTGATCGAGAACTAAATCAGCAGAAGGGTCTCACCTGCTCAATCTCGGGCAGGTGAGACTTTTCACTTTAGACGATGGGATACACGTTCATCAGCCCTACTGGTCAGCGAGTCCGAACAAAGACTGTGAAGGCGTTTGCCCATGAGTTCTCACTGCCATATAGCCCATGTCGTAGCTTGGCTTGTGGCTTCTTCAAACGGTACAAAGGATGGTGTTCCGGCCATCGTCGTGCAAAGAAGGCGCGCTCTAGGTTTCTCACGGTGCTGGTAAATCCTGCGGAGCGTAAGCGCGAGATCATCGGTCAGTCCGCCAGGGGCTTCGCTCGACGCAATGGATTGAGCCACCAAGCAGTGTATGAGCTTCTTCAGGGGAAAGCTCTGGCGAGCAAAGGTTGGATGCTTGAGCGCACACACCAACTGGCTGCATCGTCTGTGGCACCTGATAGAAAATATTAAAACGCTGATTCCCGCCCCCATGCCATTGCTCAAGTCTTCGGACACTACAGCGGGCTGTTCTGTGCGTTCTAAGGGCATTGAATGTCAGGAGACAGGATGCAGCCTACCAAGAGCAAAAAACCTTTCGTAGAACCGAAGGCTAACGTAGAAAAACCCCTCAGCCGGCTCGTCGGAGCAAATGTAGGCGAATACATTGTCGATCTCCTTTCGCGCCAGCTCAACGGGCGCTTTATTGAAATGTTCACCAGCTTCGTGGGGAGGCATCAGTTGCCAAGCGAAGCTTGCTGGAAAGAAGGGAATCCGATGGGCGTCATAAAGCACCCCTCGACAGACACGCTCCAGAAAGTGATCGACCATCGGGGTGTTGAGATCAAAAGCATGGGCCACCACCCCCTCGCCCATTCCGACCTTCACCAACCGCATCATTCTGACCAATTTCTCTGCCTTGGATATTTTGTTGTCGAAGGAGCGATCTCGCCTTGCAGCGATCTGGGATGACACCGCTGGATGATCCTCAGTCTGTGCAAGAGAAACGAGGAGATTCCGCACATGCTCATCATCCCCTTGGTAAACAAGGCGGCACGATTCACAGGACGGAACGGTGATTAAATGCGATGGCCTTGGCTTCGGAAAGAATCCAAGCGGTGGAATGTGGTCATCCGTGCTTCCATCACCATTCTTGCAGAAAACGCATGGACGAGAGTTCTTTGGCATCTCGCCGAACTTCGCATGCCTTCAGCTTTGAGCAATCGACGACAGAGTGTCGCCCAAACAATGGTTCTGGTCGCTGTTGAATCAATGTATTCGTGTGGTAGTTCGTCGGACCAGATCAATCAATTGATGAAACCAGAAGAGATTCGAGAAATAGCGCACGAAATCGCAAAAGCCTTAGACCATCCAAGTGCCTACCCTTGGTGGTTGGTCGTCTTACTTGCCATTTTGCTTGCTGGGATAGTGTTTACTCTGCGCTACCTTGCAGAGAAAGCCAAAGGAGTTGCGACCAAGGAGGACATCGCGACGTTAACAGGCAAAGTCGAATCGATAAAGCATGAGTATTCAGAGAAACTGACAATTTTGGCGGGGGACGTTGATTATCGCAATATCGCTCGGGAAAAGAGGCTCACAACCCACCAAAAAGCATTCGCGCTCCTCTACGAGCTAAGACAAATCGTGCCAAACCAGGGCGAATTGATTGATTATAAGCTGTTGGAAAGGAAGTTTAGGCTTTGGTGGTTCAAGAACTCACTCTTTCTCGCACCTGCCGCACGGGAATCCTTTTTGAAGGCCGTGGAGATGGTGGGGGAGCGATGGAGATTGCAGCGAACTTTTGAGATGAGTCCGGCTAGTGTGGAAGTGGAGCAATTGACGCGAGCGACAAATCAGACAGACAAAGCGATCACCGATGCAAGAATCGCAATAGTGGAAGGCGTGTCCTTGCCTACCCATTTGGAAAAGTAGCTTCCACTAACGACGAATGATCAGTGCGCTAGAACGTCCCACATCAATGAAGCCCTACATCAAAAGCACATCAAAGCTGCGTGGTGAGCAACGACCAGGGATCGTGCACCAGGTTGGAATGCCCGGTATTGAGCAACGTCGGCAGAAAGAGGAAGTGACGGCTACACGTCGAGCACTGAAGAAAGCGGCACGACGCGAGGGGAAGAAGGAGATCGAAGACGAGTGATGCACGGACCGCATAAGCGATCAGCGAAGGCGACAAAGCTCCTCTTCATCTGTAGCCGGAACAAGATCCGCAGCCTGACCGCAGAGAAGTGGATGGAGGGCATTCCTGGCTACTCAGTGAGGTCTGCCGGCACACAGCCGGGCGCACGTATCGTCGTCACTCAATGCCACATCGGCTGGGCTGACATCATCTTTGTCATGGAGAAGTCGCACCTGCAAAGGCTCAGGCAGAAGTTTCCCGATGCGCTCGCGGGCAAAGAGATCATCACGTTGCACATTCCCGATGAATACGAATTCATGGCCGAAGATCTGATCGACGAGCTGAAGGCCAAGCTTTCACCGCATGTGAACTTTCCTGATGACGGGTAATCGCCAACGACTCATCTACTTGGCTCCGGCGCTGTTCGTCGTTGCCCTTGGGCTCATCTGGCGATCTCACATCTTCCCGCTGTCGCCCTTTGCGAAGAAGTATGGTGCTGATGCACTTTGGGCATTGCTCGTTTTCTTGCTGATCCGCTTGATTCAGTCTCGGGCGAGGATCTGGGCGAGTGCTGGGATCGCCTTTGGTATCTCCGTCGCAGTTGAACTCAGTCAGCTTTACCATGCCGCTTGGATCGACACGATGAGAGCGACATGGTTGGGCTCATTGATTCTCGGCAGCGTCTTCAACTGGCCTGACATCCCCGCCTACGCGCTGGGGATCATCGTCGGCATATTGATCGATCTACGCTTGCCCAGGTGAGCTACTTCTTCCCGTCGCCGAACACATCGCTGATCGAGCATTTCAGTTTCTTCAGCAGTCCATCCAGTCGCTTGAGCGTGATGCTTTGATCTCCGTTGATCAGGCGATGCAGTGTGGATGCTGGCAGTCCTGTTTTGCGTGAGAACTCTGCGAACGTCATCGAGCCCTGCTGCTTCTTCAGGAAGGCGCTGAGCTTCTTGTCGAGGTCTGACGGTGGAAGTGGCACCAGACCACGCTGACAACGCTACCGTTCCGTATGCGGAATATGTGCTTGGCGTCATGCCAGAAAAGGAATACGCAGACACCCCTCCTGCAACTCCACCCGCTCACGCTGGTAAAACACAACGATGAACAAATCACACTCACCCATCACCGGCAGTTTCAATTCTGCGGCAAAATTGATTTCGGCGACAGCGATTGTCTTGCTGATCGTCGTCAACTTCGCTCTGTCTCAGAGTTCCTTTCAGCTTGAGCAGCAAAAGAAGGCCGCACTGGCTCTCTACGAAGGCACCTGGAAGATCAGCTACAACGATCAGCATCGTTCGGTCCGCGTCTATACCATCACCAAGGAGGGATACGTGAAATGGAACCGGGACGGAAAAGACCAGCGGGGAAGGCTCGTGCTGGAAGCGAACGGCACAACTTACCTGCTCGAATTCCCATCGGGTATCGTTGAGCGAATCCACAAGATCGAAGCAAACACGTTCAAGCTGGATCACTACCCCACGAAAGAGAAGTTCAAGCTTGGAGTGCCGAACAACGACGCAAAGGCCGAAAAGGTATCGAAGTGACTGCTGCGAACCCGATGAATATACACACATCGATCTCGGGCAGCTCTCAGCCTGCGGCAAAGCGGATTCGCTTGATCTTCGTGCTCATGATCGGACAGTCGGCACTCTGCATGGCGCAACAACACGCAGATGTATCGAGCTTGGCGGGCACTTGGGTCATTCGCTTCAGCAACGGCGTCGATCGCGTTTACAAGATCGCAGCCGATGGATCGTTCTCTTTCGTTGATGCCTCGGAGTCAAAGAGCGGAGTCATCAAAGTGCGAGATGGGCAGCTACTCGCAGAACTCACCGACCGCATTCATCGGTTCAGCAAGCTTTCGGAAACGCTACTTAAAGTGGAATCGTTCAATCCGAAGAATCGGTTTGCATCGAATAAGCCGAGTTCGGTAGGAACCGGCCTTCTTGAGGCTGCTGCTGGCGCTAGGACGCCTGTAGCGAATTCCCAGACGCCACGACTAACAGCAACACCACGCCCATCACCATCAACACCGACGCCAGCGCAACAGCCTCTGCCATCAGCGAGTGCGAAAACCATCAAACTCAAAACCGGTTGGGATTCCCCAATGCAGGGCGGCAGCAAGACTCATCAGGATCTTGCCATGGTTCTCAATGGCTTCGGTAAAGCAGATCCAAACCCGCCGTTTGCAGACATCGAACTCTACAACGGCGTCAAGTATCTGATGCCCGTCAATGAAGCACTAGCGATTCTCGGTTTGAACCAGCGGCTGCCCTCGGTAAAAAAAGTGGTGTGTCCCGGTCTGCCGAGAGATTCGTTCAACTACATCAGCTTCGACGGACTCTTCGATGGTCACTTCAACCGACTCGACATGGCGATTGATACCGACAATCAAGTGGTGAGCATTCAGCTAGTGGATGAGCACCCGAAAGGAGCTTCCTCTTATTCAGATGAAGGCGACTGGCTGACCTTCAACTTCATCGGCTACCGCGTCAAAGCGATGACCTATATGAAGATTCAGTATCAGCTCAGCGAAATGCGCCTGTCTCCCGGTCTGAAATCACAACAAAAGATGCGCTGGGAGGACTTGAGTAGATTCAGCAACGGCGCACCGAGTTCATGTCGTCGAGTGAACGCACTTCTGCGAAACAAGGAGCACAAGCTTCTTGAAGAAACCCAGTGGTATGTGCCAAAACCTCTGGCCGACCTGATCATGCACTGTATCAGCAAGGCTCAACGGTAAAAGGGAGGGAGTGACAGCGACGTTGCTCCCTTTCTTTTAGCTACCCGCCATTGCGCACAATTGACCGCTATCGCGTTGTAGCGCGAGATCGGCACGATGACCGCTTAAACGCACAGCGAGGATTTGCAGGATTCTGAGTTGTGATCCACGTTCGTGGCGGCTCAGGCCATTTTGATCACGAGCATTTTGCAATTTCAAACAGCCCTCATCCGCGAAGTGGAACGAGTGTTGGCGACGAAGGCGGTCCATCCTGGCTTTCAGCACCACTCCGACCTCGTTTCGTTCGAGACTGAGGTATCCTTTGCAACTGGAGAGGCCATCGGTGCCTTTGCACGGCGAGCCATGCGGCGTGCATCTGCGTCTGAGTTAAATCGCCAACGTCGTATTGTTGACAAGCTGGTAGCGGAAATCGTGGCACAGGTTTCGCCAGAAGAGCTAAATCGTCGTTGCTTGGATGCATCTATAGCGATCACCTTAATGCTCGAAGAATTGGGCATCTGGGCAGTCACGTATTTAGGAACGCTCATTTACGACGGCAACGGAGTTCTGCCAAACCGTTCACTATACTATGTGGATGACATTTTCAACCCGCCTGAGAACAGCGAAGCCCGAGGACATTCTTGGATTTTCACGCCGGGTTATCCCGTTTTAGATTTGACGGCCCACCATCAACCCTTGCCCGATGAATGGCGTTCATCGGTTCCATTTCCCATCCTATTAAAGAAAGATGGTCCTACTTCTTCTGAGCCGCGATGGTATTTGGATTTGAGCGAATCGCCAATGTCCGTGCAGAAGAAGCGAGAATGGCTTTTAGCGCAACGTAAGTATCCCGACTGGAATCGCGTTCATTCTCACGCTCACTTTCACTCTAACGGGATAATCCTTCACTTTGTTCCGATGGATTTGCTCTTTGGGGATTCGCCACTAAAGGAGTTTAAGAGTTCCTTACAAATCGGCGGAACGACTGCTTTCGATTTTTTCAACTCGATTAGATCTAAACTCGTTGGCTAAAAAGACAGAGAGTGAGTTCGTCCCTCTTGTCCTCCGCTCATCGCGACGGACCCGTGGCGCTCGAAGGGTTGACTGATGAGTAGAGACTGCTTACGATTCCCGACATGAGCACCAACGCAGACCAACTCAAAGCGACGATCGACGCCTACGTGAACACCCCTGCCATTCTAAAACTGACGCTTAAAGATCGAGGAACGCGCACGGGACTCATTTCAACTGATTCTGCGACAGGCAAAATGAGCATCGTTGCACCGGAACAAGGTCCACAGGGCGTCATGCAAGCGGTGCCAACAACCTTCGACTTGGATGAGGTCGAAGACATCGAGAAAATCGTAGGTTAGCCCCTCTTGGCCCATCTCGCCTTTGCGCCTGCGATCATCTTGGCACGGGATTCGGCACTGATCTTCCGCTTGAGTTTCGACTTTGGTGCCGCCGCAGGAGCAGCGGCATCTCTCGCAGGTGCCGGAGTCGCTGGAGTTTTTGCGGCATTGATCTTGGCCCAGCGTGCCTTGATACCCGCTACCATCTTTGCACGCGCCGCAGGACTGATGACCTTCTTGGCTTTCGCTTTCAGTGTCGTGGTAACGGTGGAAACTTTACCACCGACATTGCTGATGATTTGATTCAGCTCTGACTGGAGCTTTTCAATTTGTTCAGCAAGAGTGATGGCGCGTTTGAGTTGTTCGATGGATGGCATGTGTTTCTGTGAGTAGGGCAACGTTGGCGAAAGCGCAATCACTGTCGAACAATGGGGTGTTTTTCTGCTTGTTTCGGGCTTGCCTTGGTCACAGAATCTCACTTCATGCGCACAACTGCATGCCCCAGACCGTTCTTCGCCGGCAAACCTGTTGTCGTTTCGCTTTCCTCAAGTGCGGTCTATCACGGGCTTCTACCGCACTCCTGCGGCATACCAAAAGGTCCACTCTTTCGCGTTCCAGAGTAACCTCATCACAAAGCACCATGCATAGGCCACACTCAATCTGGAGGTATATGCCGCAAAAGTTCGGCTCAATCTCTATGTTAGGCGCTTCTGCGCTTTCTCCATGAACAGAGTCCTTCTTACCTTCTTTCTCGCGGTTTCCGCATTCGGCGCGGAGCCCTCCAGCCCGTTCGATAGCCCAGTCACAGGCTTTTCGGTTGCGCTTGTTCCGCTACTTACCTCCTTCGAGCAGGCGTCGGTTAAGACGACTCTCCGCGGATTCATTGCCCGAGGAGATTCATTTCCCGGCTATCGACAGTCCGAGACCGAGCCGTCGGAGTATGGCTTGTATCTCAACGTCGCAGTGAGCGAGGACATTAAAGAGTTCGCCGACCGCACCGAACAGAAAGACGGCCTTACGCATCGTCTGATTCAGATTCCCGCCCCAACGCCGGGCCAGCAGTCTCTCGTCATCGAGCTTCGGTATGGTCCACAGGTCCCGCAGGAGACCATTCGTGCTATGGATGATTGCATCAGCCGCATCGCAAAACCAACTAAGCGGAAGCCAACTCCGAAATGAACGAAGCGCCTAACCCCTATGAAAGGTGTCAACTACGGGCGAAGTGATTTGCTGAATTTGTTTTTGGTGGGGGTTACAAGGCGGGCTGTGGGTTGAGGGTGGCTTGCGATC
>JBEBGD010000091.1:0-22239 GCA_040081625.1 Chthoniobacteraceae bacterium | reverse complement strand
CCCGCGCGAGCTGCTCCACCTCGTCGGCCTTGAGCACCCGATCCTCGACCAGCACGCGCAGCCGCGCCTTGTGCAGCTCGATCGCGATCTTATCCACCGACACGATCTTCCCGCGCGCAAGCCGCCGGCACGAAGGCGACCGCATCATCGCGAAGCAATGCGCCGTCATCCCCGCGCGCGGCCGGCGGCCGTCGCGCCACGGCTGGCGGATCGTCTGCCGCTTCTGGCCCCGCTCCACCATGGCCGCGAACTGCGCCTTGAATCCGTAGGAAGGCATCACGCCGCGCCCTCCCGCGCGCACGCGCCCCGCACACGTAGCATTTGTGCGGGTTCGCGGGCGGTGATAGTCTGTGAGCCTTCCGGCTCGGTCCTGGTCATATGGAAAGTGGCTGTTGGATTCGGGCTGCGATTGCGAGCGGCGCCGGTGCACGATTGGCCCGGCGCCGCCCGACGTTCGCGCGAGCCGGTCATGATTTGAGGACGGCCCGCGCGGGTTCGATGCGGAATAGATTTGGTCAGATCGGTGCGGCCTCACCTCCTTCCGGCGTCTCGGAAACCGCGTGCAAAAGCTCCGGGTGCGCCCGGCGCAGATCGTCGATCCGCTGTTGCTGGCGCTTCATCATCTCGCCCAGCTCGCGCAGTTCCGACTCGCTCCGGCGCATGTGCTCCAGCTCCTCGATCGACCGCAGCATCGCCTGCTTGTGATCCTCCACGAGCGTCTCCGCCTGATGCTGCAGAGCCTTCGCGCACGCGAGCGGATCATCACCCTCCTGCAGCTCTGCGGTCATCGTCACCTCCGGTCGGAGATTCGAGTAGGCTTCGTGCGGGTGGTTGAAGCACCGGCCCGCGTGGACTGTGATCGTGTTCAGTTTCATAAAGTTCGGCGCGACGCCTCGCGCATCGCCTCCAGCCTCCGGCGCTTCATCGCATCCTCCACGATCGCCGCGCCGAGCCACACCAGCACGCTCGCGACGAGCAGCAACGCGCCCGGCACATGGATCGGCGCATCGTCGGACATGAATAACACCGCCAGGCACCCCGCCACGAATCCGAGCACGACGAGCAGGATGCCGAGCGCCCTCATCACCACGCCCCTCCGAGCTGCTCGCCCGCCGTCGCGCCGACGAGCACTTCCGAGTCCGGCTGCGGCGGCGTCATCATCAGCCCGCCGTAGTCGAGCGCGCAGCCCGTGCAGAAGTTCCGCCGTCCATCCGTCCACGCACACGCCTCGCCCGTCAGCAGGTCCACACACGGCGCATCGTCCATGCACCCGCACCGCCAGCACGTATCCACGATGAGCAGCCCGGCGCGCTCGCTCATGCCGCCCTCCTCTCGCTCAGCGGCCACAGCGGATCCCGCGCGAACGTCTTGAAGCAGCGCCGCTGCACCGCCGGCATCAGCTCCGCGGGCAGCACCGCGCCGGCCGCCAGCGCCAGCTCGCGCAGCGTGCCCAGCCCGGACTCATCCTCGATCCGTTCCAGCGCCTCGATCGAAGGCCACGTCAGGCGCTGCCCGGCATACCTGGCCAGCCATTGCGCCGCGTCCGGCACGGCGCCGTCGCTGCCCTTCAGCTCCTCGATCATTTCGTCCAGACGCTCCGCATCATCCTCGCACGACTGCGCCTCTTCGCGCAGATCCTCCGCCTCGCTTCGCAGCGATTCCGCGCGACGCTCCAGGTCCGCGATCTTCTTCTCCGGCCGCGCCACGGCCCGCGCGGAGCATGGAATCATCAGGATGCGCCCGCTCATGCCGCCGCTCCGGTGGGAAGCTGCGCGGTCAGCTTCGGCTTCGTCGTCTGCTCCACCACGCTCGTCAGACGGAAGGCTTCGCCAAGCTGCGTGCGCGCCAGCACTCGCGCGATCCCGCACGCCTGCTCGAAATCCTCGGCCTCGATGTGCTCGCACAACCACTCGGTGCGCGCCGGGTTGATCGCCGTCACGAAATACACCCTCATCGCGAATCCTCCACGGTCAGATCCAGCCCGCACTCGTCGCACTTGAGCGAGGCCGGCGCATTCGTCTCCCCGCAGCGCGGGCAGATGCGCGGCGCGGTCTTCAGACTCTCCACGAACCGGAACAGCGCCGCGATCACTTCCGGCTCGAGCACGATCGTGTTGCTCACCTCCACACCGTTCGAGGTCGTCAGCACCACGCCGTTCATCGCGGACTCCGCATACACGGCATCGCCGAGATACGCCTTCATCGCGCCCTCCCCTCGAAATCCATCTGCCGACGCCGCAGCTTCACCCACGTCCCGAAGAGCCACGCCCCCACATCGCGCACCGGCCCGAGCCGCCGGTCCGCCTGGCGAAACCGCAGATCCTTCAGCGCCTGCTCCATCGCGATCGGATCCTCGCGCGTCACCCGCTCCCAGCGCTCGGCGGTCTCCACGTAGCCGCGCTCGCCCACCGCGATCCGCACCTCATCGAGAATCTGCGCGCACGTCCTCATGCCGCTCCTTTCATCGCCTGCGCATCGCGCAGCTCCACGCTCGGGAAGCGGATCACCGTCGCGCCCGGTGCGCTCAAGTGCGCCAGCAGGATCGCGTCGAGATCGGCCCGCGCGACGAGCTGGATCCCGTCGATCTGCGCCACCGGGATTCCGAGCTTCCTGCGCTTGCGCTCGAAAGTCTTGCGGCACACGCCGAGGTGACGCGCCGCCTCCGCGAACGTCAGCCACGCGAGCTGCTTCGCCGCGCAATCCATCGCCGCCTCGCGGATGATCGCGCGCACTTCCTCGGACGAAGGCAGCTCCAGCGGCACTTGCAGCGTGAGCCCGTTCATGCCGACGCTCCTTTCGCCGCTTCAAGGTCCGCCACGATCTTCGCGATCCGTTCATCGGCCAGCACGCCCGCCCGGCACAGACAGCCGCCGCGGTCGCGGCAATACATGATGCCGATCGAGATCGAAGCCCCGCGCGGCGAGCGCGCCGTGCGCCGCTCGGTGGCGAGCTGCGATTCGGCGCGGACTTCCTTGCACACGTGGCAGCGCCCGGTGATCACGCCCCGCCCCTTTCCATGCGCAGCCCGCCGCCCTTCGATATTCGACGCGAGGTTCGACATTCAACCCGCGCAGCCGCCACTCGCACGCGAGAGCAATCGCACACGTCGCGCAGCCCCTCGACCTTCACGATGTAAAAGCCGAGCATGTCCGTCCACGGCAGCGACGCGAGCCGCGTGTGCATCTCCTGCCCGTCCGGATTCGTCACGATCACATCCATGCCGATCCGATCGAGCCGCATCGCCGCGCGCTCCGCGTCGCGCTTGTGCCGATTCATTTCCCGAAGACCTGCTGCGCTCATGCCGCCACCTCGCTTTCCTTCATCGGCCCATACGCGCTCATCGGGAACGTCGCCACCCAGGTCCACGACGTGCCGACCTGCCGCACTTCGATTTCATCCGGCGCGCACGCGCGCCAGAGCAGCCCGATGCTGTGCGACTTCGCCGTCGCCTTCGCCGCCGCGCGCTGAGCCGCCACCGCCGGCGACGACGTGCAGCTCGCCGTCGCGCCCAGGCACCGCGCGAAGTAGGTCAGCCCCGGCCGATTGATCACCCGCACCTCGAGTTCGTTGCGCTTCATTCCGCCAGCGCCTCCTTGAGCGCATCCGCATCCGACTTCGCCCATCCCATCACCACGCGGGCGAGCGATGGACTGATCTTGCCTTCGAGCGTCGCGCCGCGCGCGACGGCTTCCACGAATTGCCGCCAATACACGCTCGCGCGCACGTTGCGCTCGATCTCCGTGAGCGTCCGCAGGCCGAGCGTCGCCGCGAGCAACTCGACAGCCGCGACCTCCGCGATGCCAAACACTGCCAGCTCGTAATCGATGGTCGTGCTCACGCCGCCACCTCGCTTTCCAACGGCGTGCAGAATCGCGCGCGATGCTTGCGCACCTGGTCTTCGAGCTTGGGATGGCTCTCGAAGATCGAGCCGTCGCGATGGCGCGGCGTGATCCGCACGACGAGCACCGCCGTGAAGCCGGCCACGTCGCCCTCCGGTTTCGGCGAATCGTCGTCGCCGTAGAGCGCGCCCCCGGCATCCTCGAGCTGCGGAGTGATCGCCACGCGCAACGCCTCGTCGTGCGCGAGGAAGACGAGCACGCTCAAGTCGTCGGCGTCGTAGGTCGAGAGCCCGGCCGGTCTCTCGTAGGGCCGGATGACGATCTCATCCTCGCGCGTCCAGTCGATCTTCGTCGCGTTCGGGATGTGATGCGCCCCGCGGCACCACAGCGCCAGCAGCACGAACGCCCGCACACCAAACTCCGACGCCTCGGCCTTGCAGTGCTGCGCGATCCATTTCCGCGCGAACTCCGAATTCTCGGCGCGCGCGATCATGCCGCCACCCTCCCGAGCCGGATCACCAGCTCATGCTCGTAGCTGCGCAGCATCCGGCGGTGATGATACAGCTTCGCCTGCAGCTTGCGCCGACGCCGCGGCTCCGTGCACACCTCCAGCGCCGCCGAAGCGCGCACGATGTGAGACTTGCGCAGCGCGATCAAGGCCGGGAGCTGCACCCGCCAGTCGCGACTCATCGCGCTGACGTAAGTATCGAAGAACGTCTGCACCGGCGAGGCGGCAGGCGAAAGCGCGCAAGCGCCGGGGGAAAGAGTGTCTGGCGACATATTGCTCGAGGCCGGGGGTTACGCGGCGGCTTGCGTCAGCCGGCGTTGCTGCACGGCTTCCGCGAGAAGCTGCCGAATCTCGGCAGCGCGCGGACGGTCGTTGCCGGCGGCGATCGTTTCGATGGCCTCGACCAACTCCGCGGGGACGTTGCTGATCACGATTTGCACCAGCTCGGCGGCGGGTGCCTTCGGCTTCGGCGTGGATTTCGGTTTGCTCATAATCCTGCCGTATCACGGCGGGACACGTAACGTCAACAATAAATGTTGCGTGATGTTTAGATTTGTTGTTGAACGCCCTTGCCATGTCGAAACCACGCCGCCACGATCGCGCGCCAGACCAGACGCAAATCACCGTCTCACTGCCCAAGTCGCTGCTCGATGAAATCAACGCCTTCGCCAAAGCGGACAACCGCCCGCGCTCGAACTGGATCGTCACCGAGCTCGCCCGCATCGTCGCGCAGAAGCTCGCTGAAAAAACGGCCGAAGCGCGTGCGATCTCTGCCCTAACCGTCGTCCCATCTTCCGCCTCAACTGCACGAATCATTCTCAACGAAGAGCCGCCAGCGCCGCCCCGCGGACCGCGCATGACCGGCGCCCGAAAAGTCCTCCGCGCACTCAAGCCGAAACCCAAGACATGAAACCCACCCTCGCCCTCCTCCTCGCCTTCGCCATCGGCTACGCCGCGCACGCGCAGGCGCCGAAACCCGCGGACGCCGACAAGACCCTCGCGGAAGCGTGCCGCGCGGCCAAGTCAGTCTTCCTCGCCGACCTCGCGAAGGAAGCCATTAAATGGGACGGCAAGATCGTGAAGCTAAAATGGGCAGGTCGCGACAGCGAGACTTCGCGTGAGGGCGACGCGCTCGTCGGTCACCTATGGGCCTCCGGACAATATGCGCGCGTGCGCGTGCCTGCCGGCGGCGAGGCTTGGTTCCTACGAATCAAAACGTCATCTTCGATCAGCTACGGGGACAACGTCGCGATGCAGGTCGCTTATGCGCGCGTGAAGGTCGAGGGCGGGCGGATCGCGCTCGATCTGCTGGGCCGGGAACTGAAGATCGGATCGAAAGGGCCGGAACTCGGCTGGTAAGAATGAAAGCAGAACGCCCCCCGATCACCACCACGCGCCGCGCCGCGATCCGCGTCGCCCTCGATGCGACGCTCAACCCGCGCGCGACGCCGGCGCGGGGCCCGAAGAAGCGGCAGCGAAATTTCGAGAAGGCCGGCACCGTCAAGGTCCCGTGGTATCGCGGCGCCGACGGACGCACCTTCGTCGATCCGCGCAAGTTCGGCCGCAAGCTCGTCGCCATGCGCGATCACGACGCCGCCGTGCGCGAGGCGCGCCGCATCGCGATCGAGATCAATGCCGGCGGCGTCGAAGTGCTCGCGCTCACCGCCGAGGATCGCGCCGTCTTCGCCCAGGCCACCGCCGATGCCATGCGCCGCGGCCGCGATCTGCTCGGAGCGTTCACCGACTGGCGCGACGCCGTGGATCTCATCGGCTCCGGGCTCGGCGCGCGCGATCTGCTCGCCGTCGTGCGCGCCGGCGTCGCCGCACTCCGCCAGCCCGTCCACCTCACCGGCGACACCGTCGAGGCCCTGCTCGCGAGCAAGCAATCCAGCGACCTCGACGGCCGCTACCGCCGCCAGCTCGAGCGGCACCTGCGCGATTTCGCCGCCGCCTTCCCCGGCGAACTGCGCGCCATCGAGGTCGCGCAGATCGAGTCCTGGATCACCGCGCGAAAGCGCAGGGACGGCGAGCCGCTCAGCGCCGCCCGCCGCAACCACGTCCGCGACGACGTCGTTCACCTCTTCAAGTTCGCGCGCTCGCGCGGCCTCCTGCCCGACGCCATCACCGCCGCCCAGCGCGTGCCGAAATTCGGCGCACGCACCGAGCGCCGCCGCCGCGTCGTCGAGGTGCTCGGCGCCGCCGAGATGCGCCTGCTGCTCGCGCACGTCGAAGACGCCTGGCTCCCGTGGGTCGCGATCGCCGCCTTCAGCGGACTGCGCCCGGAGGAGATCGCGCGCAGCTACCACGCCGCGGCGCGCAAGGACACGCTGCGTTGGGAGGATTTCGATTGGGACGAGCGCGAGATCGTCGTGCGCGAGGAAGTGGACAAGAACGGCTTCGCCCGGCGCTGCCCGCTGCACGACAACCTCCGCGCCTGGCTCGCCCCATGGCGCGACGCGAAAGCCAGCGGCCACGTCGTCACCGGCAGCCTCCAGAAATTCCGCCAGCGATTGAAGGCGCGCCTCGTGAAGACCTTCGCCGGCGCCGACGAAAGCGAGCAGCGCAGCGCGCGCCGGCTCATCGAATGGCCGCACGACGTTCTGCGCCACAGCTACGGCACCTACCGCATGGCCGCGACCGGTCGCAACATTCACCAGGTCGCCGCCGAGATGGGAAACAGCCCGGCCATGATCCGTCAGCACTACGACAAGGTCGGCCCGAAAAGTCACGGCAAGGCATGGTTCGCGATCGTGCCCGCGGACAACGTGATCGAAGTCCAGCTCGGCCTCTTCCGCGAAGAAGCCGCCACTCGCGCGAGCGCCTGACCGGGCCGCGCCCGGGACTCCCAATCGAGCCACATCCGTTACGTTTTCGTTACACCATCCGCCGCCCCATCCCCGCCCCTACTGTGAAAATGGTCGGGCTGGCGGGATTCGAACCCGCGGCCTCTTCGTCCCGAACGAAGCGCTCTACCAAGCTGAGCCACAGCCCGACATCCTTCTCTCGAAGGGGCGGCACGCTAGCGGGTGAGTTTCATCGGTCAATCAAAAGCTTTGCGAACTCTCGCGCGCCTTGCACGCGCCACGCCGCGCCCTATTCTCCGCACCCCGATGCCGTCACTGAACAAGAAATTCCCGCGCCTGCTCCCCACCCCGATCCGCAAAGGAATGCGGGCCGATGATCTCATCGAGTCCGCGTTCAAGGCCTACAACGGCGCGCGCCTCGCCGAGGCGTGCCGGCTTTTCAGCGGCAAGATGGTCGCGGGAAATGGCACCGTCGGCATGTCGCTCACCGGCGCGCTCACGCCCGCCGGCCTCGGCACCGCGGCGATCATCCCGCTCATGAAGGCGGGCTTCGTGGACTGGATCATCTCGACCGGCGCGAATCTCTACCACGACATGCATTACGGGCTCGGCATGGCGCTCTACGCCGGCTCGCCCTTCCTCGATGATGTCGAGCTAAGACGCGACGGCATCATCCGCATCTACGACGTGCTTTTCGACTACGACGTGCTGCTCGATACCGACGCATTCGTGCGGCAGGTCATCCAGCTTCCCGTCTTCCAGCGCACGATGGGATCGGATGAATTCCATCACCTGCTCGGTAAATTCGTGCATGAGCGCGAAAAGAAACTCGGGCTGAAGGAGACGAGTATGCTCAGCGCCGCGTATCAATACGGCGTGCCGATCTTCACGAGTTCGCCGGGCGATTCCTCCATCGGCATGAACGTCGCGGCGATGGCGCTGCACGAGTCGAAGCTGCTTATCGACGTGAACCGCGACGTGAACCAGACGGCGGCGATCGTCTATGCGGCGAAGTCGGGCGGGGAGAATTCGAGCGTGTGCATCATCGGCGGCGGCTCGCCGAAGAACTTCATCCTCCAGACCGAGCCGCAGATTCAGGAAGTCATGGGCATCGAGGAACGCGGACACGATTACTTCCTGCAATGCACCGACGCGCGCCCCGATACCGGGGGACTCAGCGGCGCGACGCCGGGCGAAGCGGTGAGCTGGGGCAAGGTCGATCCGCAAAATCTGCCCGACTGCGTCGTGTGCTACTGCGACGCGACCATTTCGCTGCCGCTCATCACCGCCTACGTGCTCAGCCGCGCGAAGCCGCGCCCGCGCAAGCGACTCTACGAGCAACGCGACGCGATGCTCGAGGCCATCCGCGCGCAGTATCTGCGATGCGGGAGGATCGAAAAGATCGAGCACCGCACGAACCTCGACGCACCAAACCCAAAGCGCGGCCGCAGCGGCCGCTCCGTCACCGGCACGAAACGCACCTGACCCCATGCCCCGCCGGCCCGACGCACGAGCACTACTGTTTGAGCGGATTCGCACGACGCCGGCCAAGTTCGTCCACATCATCGGCGTGCCCTACGCCGTCGAGCTGGAAGCGACCGAGGATCCCACCCTGCTCGATCGCGTCTGGCTCACCGTCGAAGCGCCGCCCTTCGGCCGCCTGCGCATCTCGCTCAACACTCTCTCCCGCCTGAATCGCGACGCCGGTTTCGACGCCAGCGTCCGGGTCGGGATCGTGAAGGTGACGTGGCAGGAGAAGCCCGCGCCGGGACTCGCAGAGGACCCCGGCCAGAGCTACGCGAAGATCGAAGCTGCCTTCCCTGTAAGCTACGCCGCGCTCGAGCGCGATGCGCTCGCCGAACTGCTCATCGAGCGCGCAAAACGCGCCGTGCGCGCGGAGGTGTGGGGCGACCTTTACGCCGCGGGCGAACATCTCGGCATCCACCAGGTCCACAGCCGCCGCGCCAGCGCGGCCGTGCCCTCCGACGTTCGCAATCGCGACGCCGCGCTCAAGCTCTACTACCCCGAGGAGAACGCGGCGGAGTTGTTCCTGTTCAAGTTTGCGGGTCAGCCGTGAGCGACAACTGCACCGTCGATCGCGTTCGGACCATCGGCGACGGGTGAATCATCCCGGAGTTCCGCCGCCGCCTGGCGGCGCGCCTCCGCCCGCCGCTGGCGGCGGCTGCGTGCCGCCGTCCGGCTGGCTGCGGTCCCGCGGCGGGAAACTATCGAGGAGGAAACGCTCGCGCGGCGTAGCCGTGTCCGGCTTGGTCGAGGGCCACGCGAGCCGCGCGCCATTTTGCACCCGCAGACAGCCCTTGTAGAGCGCATTCGCGGCAGCCGTCAGCGAATCGGTCAAGCCGTGCCGCTCCGCGTAAGCCGCCTCCTGCTCCGTATCGGTCCCGCTGCAAGCCGCGATCACCGTGTTTAACTCGGTCGTGTCCGCCGCAATCCAGCCCTGAGCCGCGAGCTGGGTCGCATACTTCACGCACGCCGCAGAGATCGCCGCGGCGCGTTCCAGCTCCGCCGCGAGCGTCTTCGGCGTATCGACCCCGACCTTGAACTCCGCGCGCAACAAGGCCTGGCCGGGAAAGGCCAGCCCCGCCGTGCGCCGCGCGCCCGCCGTCAGCCGTTCGAGTTCGCTCACCGCATCGTCTTGCTCTCCGGTCATCGCGCTCGCGTCGCCGGTCTTGCTGGTTTGCTTTCCCAGTTCGGTGCGCGTGCTCGCGATCAGCGCGGCGAATTCGGTCGAGACATCATCGCCGAGGCGCGCCTTCATCTTTACCAGATACGCCGGCTCATCGATGGCGTTTTGAAGTTTGTCGGCCTCGCGCAACAGCGTCGCGAGGGGGAAGGAGAATTTACGTTTGTCGCTCATATTCGTGGGTGCAGGTGGAGGTGTCGGCACATAACCCACATCACCGGGCTCCAGCCGATAGGATGGATTTCCCCAACGAACATTGGGATCACCCCATCGAAATTCGCCCCAGCGAACTGGCTTCATATGCTTCGGTCCGCGTGCGTAGCGGAAAGCGCACGGGAACGTCAAGCGTCCAAATCACTTTTTTGTCGCTATCCGAATAGCTCCCCTCGCTGAATTCATCGGACGTCGGGGTCGGATCGCCCGCCTACTCGTTCGGGTAGCCGAGTGTCCGCCGCTCCCGGTAGGAGGGAAAATGATTGCACGACCCGCTATCTTGTAGGTGCGTTCCGATGCCGACCACTCTGTCTTGTGCAAACGAGGCGAAAGCGGGGCTAGAAAGGAGAAAAATAACCCACCAATGTATTACCAAGTGTTCCAGTCCGGTCCCTATTGGTATTGGCACCTCAAGGCTGCCAACAATGAGATCGTCGCAGCGAGCGAGGGCTACACGTCCAAGCAAAACTGCGTCCATGCCGTGAATCTGGTGAAGTCGTCCGGCGCAGCGCCGGTCTATTCATCCTAGGCAAGTAAGGCTGTGGGGGGCGCGGCTAATCAGGTCTCCGTTCAAAGCGACCGACCAACCGGCCCCCCCAGCCGAACTTGCATCGAGCGCGCCGCGTGTAGCGGACGTGCGGCGCTCGTGTCGAAAGAAAAATCGCGCCCTATGCCATCGAGGGGTTCTTCAGTTCGCAGCGAGCGCGGCGTCCACCGGCGATTTCCAATCGCCCTCGAAGACGATGCGGAAGCGCATCGATCCCGGAGCATCATCCAACGCGAGTTCGCCCACAGGCACGCCGCCGGCGCTGTGCCGCTCCAACACCTCGAAGAGCTTCTGCTTATATTTCGTATCTTCGTTCTTAAGCCAAAGCCCTTTCGTTTCGACGACGACGAGCTTGGACGGCTTTCCTTCCTCTTCTTCGAGTGCCACGAGAAAATCCGGGAAGATGCGCTTCTTCTTCCATCCATCGAGATGCCAGTCGGCGCGCACGGCGATGCGATGCCACCAGCGGACTGCTTGGTGGTCGTCCAGGTAAAGTGCCACTGGCGTCTCCAGCTTGTTGAGTTCGCAGCTCCACACGTCTTCAAAAAGCGATCTCTCCAGTGGCTGTCCGTTCGTTTTTTGGAGCCGGTAATCCTGCGGCGGCGCCACCTCGAAGGTTAGCTTCTCCCACAGTTCCCAACTCAGCCCTTTGCCTTCGAGTCGAAACGAAAGCTCTCCCCGTGCGAGCAAGTCGCAGAAAATCCGCTCGGTGTGGTCATGGATTGCTTCGATCAAGTCCGCTCGCATCGCCTCCGCCAATCGGTAGCGGCTCGCCAGCAGTTCGTCTTCGCTCAATCCGCGCGCTCGCAGTGCCGCCAGTGTCGTCCGCAAAATGCGCGCGGCCTGCCATGGGCTAGGTGTCGTGTTTCAACACGTTGTCCGCACGGCAAGGGTTTGGCAGGCTGGTGGTGGATGAACACTCAACCCATCGCCCTCCCGCACGGACAACATGCACGCTAATGCCGCGCTCACTCCGATCATGCGCGCTAAGATGATCCTCCATCATACCTCCCTGGGCTGCTCCCTTCGGGCCACTGGGGCCGCTTTCTGCGTCAGCGAAAAGACCGTCCGCCGCTGGCTCAAGCGCGCCCGTCTGGACGACTTCCCTGCGCGACTTGAGGACCGTTCCTCGGTTCCCAACCGCCAACCACGCAAGACCAGCCCTCAACTCGAAAAGAAGATCCTCGCCCTGCGCCGCCAGCGCCGCTCCTACGCTCAGATCCTCACCCTGCTCCCCGTTTCCAAGGCCACCCTCTCCCGCGTCCTGCGCCGCCACGGCCTCAACCGCCTCGCCTCCCTCGAGCCGCCCAAACCACCGATCATCCGCTACGAGCGTGACCTCCCAGGCGAACTCCTCCACCTCGACATCAAGAAGCTGGGCCGTTTCCACCGCGCCGGCGTCCGCGCCACAGGCGATCGCACCAAGCGCAGCCGCCACGCAGGCGTCGAATCCCTCCACGTCGCCATCGACGACCATTCCCGCCTCGCTTTCGCCTGCCTCCTCCCAGACGAAAAAATCCCCAGCGTCCTCTCCGCCCTCGAACAAGCCTTGAGCTTCTACTCAGCTCACGGCGTCCACATCCAGCGCCTCCTCACCGATCGCGGCTCGACTTATCGCTCTAAACTCTTCGCCGCTGCCTGCCTCCAGCACGGCATCAAGCACCGCTTCACCAGGCCCTACCGCCCTCAGACCAATGGCAAGGCCGAGCGCTTCATCCAGACCATCACTCGCGAGTGGGCCTATGCTCGCTCCTACCGCTCCAGCCTCCAACGCGCCTCTTTCCTCCCCCACTTCCTCTGCGACTATAACTACCATCGCCCTCACTCAGCTCTTAACTCAAAACCTCCCATCTCCAGGCTATCCTTTTCTGCGGACAACGTGTCGAGGCGCAACAGCTAGGGATGACGTCCGAGAGCAACCGCACCAGTGCCGGAAAATCCAGCGCCGGTTTCACTCCGCTCTCTACCTCGCTCGCAGGTCGCGGCGCGTCGCTGCCGAGATGGTCCACATCCACCGCTACGCGCGTGTGCGCCAGCGCCGCTGCGTCGTCGGGTGAGAACTGCGCCGCGCCTTTCCATTCGAGCTGCTCCCACGGAACCTCGGGATACAGGTCGCTTTCGTAATCAAACAACCGCCAGCCGTCCCCGGTTTTGGCGAGCAGGCGCGGGAGAAAGATGCGGCGGTTGAACTGAGCCCGACGCTCGACCGTCACTTGTTGGCCTGTCCCACCGGCTCCGCCAGCGCCCGCTGCGCGCACGAGTTCACCGAGATCGCCCATGCCTTCGCTCTCCAACCCTTCGCGCACTTTCCTCACGGCGTCGGCCACGTTGCCCATGCGCACGAAGACGTGGGATTGGTTCAATTCTTCCCGCTTCGCCTCGAAGCGCTCCGCATCGGGTTGGCGCAGGATGCGTCCGATCATTTGCGTAAGCGCGGTCGGAGCCGTCGTTGCGTCCATCACCGCGAGCACATACGCGAACGGACAATCCCAGCCTTCGCGCAGCGCGTCCTTGGTGATGATGAACCGCACCGGACACGTCTCGCTCATCAAGTCGTGCGCCGTCAGTTCGTCCTCCGCGCTGCTCTTTTCGGCGACTTCCTCCCCCCGCGCGTTGAGCGTGCCGTGTAGATACTCCCGCACATGGTCGGCATGCACCTTCGTCGGATCATCTCTCTGATCCTTTCCGGTTCGCTCCACGCGCACGAGCAGGATCGGCCGCACGTAGCGACCCGTTTCATCGCGTTCGCGGTCGGCGAGTGCTCGCAGTTCGTTTAGCTTCCCGTGCGCCGCTGCGAGTGTGTCTTTCCAGTCGCCACGTCCCGCGTCGTGGAGAATTAGCGGCAGCTTCACCATCTGCTCTTTTTTCAAAGCCATGCCGCTGACGCCGTGCAGCACATTGCTCAATTGCTCGCGACCCTTGTTTGGCGTCGCAGTCATTTCGAGGATGAAGCTCGGGTTCAGCCGCGCCAGCGCTCGCCGTGCATTCGGGGAATAAGCTTTTTGTCCCTCGTCCATGACCACCGCCGGTCGCACCAGACGCAGTAGATTTGCGAGGCTTTGCTTCACCGAGACGCCCGCACCCCACGGCACTTCATCGCCCAGGTCGCTCACGTCGAGATTCGGCACCAGCCGGCGCAACGCCTTGTGCGCCTCCTCGTCGTCCTCCGGGAAGAATCCATCGTATTTGCCTGTGTCTTGAAACATCTTCAGCGGGTCGGTGTCCTCCCGCCAGGTCGCCTGCAGCATCATCACCATCACGCAGAGATAATTCTGCACGTCGGTCTTCGTGAAATCATCCCCGCGCCGCAGCAGCTTTACGCGCCCTCCGCTCGCCCGCTCCAGCGTCATGCGATAGGCGTGCTCGCGGTTCGCGAGATTCTTCCACGTCTGGGAAAAGATCGCATCACTTGGCACGAGCCAGAGCACCAGTCCATTCGGCCGCCGATAGAAAAGCCGCTGGAGCTGCTCGATCCCCCGCGTCGCGAGATACGTTTTTCCAGCCCCGGTCGGAAGTTTCAGGCACACGTTCGGCACCGCGCGATTGATACCGTCGAGTCGCGCCTGCCAGTCCGGGACAAAGGTCGTGCCGTCCGCGTGCTTCGCTTTTGGCAGGCCGCCTTCGGCCTTGAGCGCGTTCCATGTCTCTTTACACCAATCGACGGGCAGCGGTTCCAGTCCGTTAGCGCGCGCAAGCTCGGCGAGCTTGTCTGCCGCCCCACGCTTCGCGGCCAGCTTCTCGAGGTAGGCGCCGAACTTCTCGACCGTTTCCTCCTGGTAATCGAGGCGCTTCATTCCGCTTGGACGCGATGCAGCGCATACGGCAGTTGCGCGAAGTCCACTCCCACCTCCCGCAGTGCACGGTGCGCGATGAACTTAGCGGCTGCGAAAACGAGCACTTGCTTACCACTCCCCTTGTTCGCCTCCGCGATTGTCTCCGCTTGCGTGCGCGTAAAGGCAGCAGCAGGGCTGCGCAGCCACGCTTCATCCGGGCGATAGTGAAGGTAGATGCGCCACACCGCGGTCTCGCCGATAAGCACCGGCGCATCGCCGGGCGCTAGCACATCGGCGGTGGTCGCGAGCGTGTGCCCGGTGGAGTTGTGGAAAAGGTAGCGCGCCAGCGCGGGGAAGCCGGGAAGCGTGCCGGGCGTCTCCGCCAGCAGGCGCTCCAAATCCATTGCTTCGCCAAGCTCCACGTAGGTGAAGCTGCCGCCGAGGCCGGGCATCTCTTTCTCCACGGTCTTCTTCCCCACCACGGTCAGCACACCGTCCTCGATCTTCGTTTCGATCTTCTCGTAGTTCGCGCCGTCGAGCGTCTTGGTGGCTTCGATGCGTTCGAGGATTTCGATGCGGTTCTTGTCCTTAGCGAAGGTGGTCCACGTCACCTTCTCCGGCGGATGCAGGTCCGTCTCCTGTGTGCCGGTGTAATCGTAGCCGCGGATAACGCGCCGCACGCGCTCGGCCGTGAGCGTGTCGCAAATATCCACAAGCTCGCGCGTTTCCTTTTGAAATTCATCGCACTGCACGAGAATGAATTTGCGGTTCCCTTCATCCTTCGCATTTAGTGCCAGCACGGCATGCGCCGTCGTGCCGCTTCCGCCAAAGGAGTCCAAGATGATGGAATCGCGCTCTGTTGCAAAACGCAGAAGATACTCAACCAACCCGAGCGGTTTGACGCTGTCAAAGTTATGGCGATCGCCGACGATTTGATTCAGCAGATTCTTACCCTGTTCGGCCGTTCCGCTAACGTCGGGGTCAATGAATGTATAAATTGGCGCGTGCTCGGGATCTTCTTCGTCCTCAAAATACCGGCGGAAAGGCGTTCCCTCGCGATACTCAACGTATCCCTCGGCGTGCAGTCGCTTGATCTCTGTTTCCCCTCCTTGCCAGCGCTGACCGGCGGGCGGCGTATAGCCTTCGACCTCGAAGGTCATCGTATCACGCTGATTCGTTCCGCGGTTGGACTTCAAGATCGTCTGAAGCCGGTATTTCCGGTCTCCATGTTTGTGCGGATAGCTGCGATCGTCGCCTGAGTGGAGCAAGCCGAATATCTTATCTTCACCCTTCCCGGCTTTGGCATAAACGAGGACATATTCTGACACCTGTTGGGGCTTTCGTTTCTTGTCGCCAATGTTTGATGGCTTCGCCCGCGATTTCCAAACGAAGCACGCGACGAATTGCTCATCGCCAAAAATCTCATCCATCAAGCACCGCAACCGATGTTCCTCGTGGTTGCCAATTGAAACGAAGATTGCTCCATCCTCTGAGAGTAATTCCCGCAACACTTGAAGGCGTGGCCACATCATGCAGAGCCATTTATCGTGACGGAGCAGGTCTTCGCGATCCACAGGATTTGCGGATCTCTTCAACCATTCCCGCATCAACGGACTATTGACGTCATCGCTGTATCCCCAATCACCACCCGTGTTGTAGGGCGGGTCGATGTAGATGCAGTCCACCTTGCCCGCGTAGCGCGGCAACAGCGCCTTGAGCGCTTCGAGATTGTCGCCGTGGAGGATGAGATTGCCGTCGAGATCGGGCGTGCCGCCGGCGGGCTCGCTCTTCTCCGGCACCACGAGCAACTCGCGATACGGCACGCCGAGATGGTGCGTGTAGATGAAGCTCTTTCCTTTGAAGTCGAGGGCGGGCATGGCCGCGCGTCTTAGCGGCACTCGCACGAACCTGCGAGCGTCTTCTTGCGTTCGCGAAAATATCAGCAACTCCCGCAGCGCCTCAATCGTCTTCGACCCGATGCCTGGAACCTTGTCGAGCGCGTCGAGGTCTTTGATCGGGCGGGAGGCGTTTCGTCGCCGGCAGCGCGCCGCTTTTTGGCGTGACAACCGCCGTGGCGATTTGGCAGACGCGCGTTGCCATGAAAACCTCCGCCCGGTCCGCGCGCGTTTCGATCCTCTCCCTTTTTCTTCTCGTCTTCGCGCTGGGGGCGCGGGGTTGGGCGCAGGAGGAGCCGACGTGTAAATTTCATTTCATCAATGTCGGGCAGGCGGCGGCGACGTTGATCGAGACGAAGTGCGGCGTGGTGCTGATCGATGCGGGGGCGCAGGATGACGAGTTTGCGGACAAGCTGGTGGCTTATCTCGCCAAGGTTTTCGAGGGGCGGCCCGAGCTGAACAAGACGATCGAGCTGCTCGGGATCACGCACTCGCACATCCACGAAGCACTCTACGGGACGGGGTTCGATGGAAACATCGTGAGGACGGCGAAGCTGGACGGCACGCTGAGCGTGCGGACCAAGCAGTAAGGGTCGCGCGGGACGGAGGGATCGCGGCTGACTGAGGAGGGAATGCGGCGGGACTTGGACGGGAGGCATCTACTCGCGAAGCCAAGGCTGCGGAGAACGGATGGAAGGCAGCGGCTTTCCGCGGAGTGCCTGCGCCTTCTGGAGGGACGGTCGCGGTTTCTGGAGGGAAGCCGGCTGACAGCGGAGGAAGGGCTGCGGGTTCTGGACAGACGGCTGCGGCTTCTGCAGGGACGGCGGCGGGCTTCGGACGGACGGCTGCGGCTTCTGGAGGACCGGCTGAGGGGAGCGGATTTATGCCAGCGGACTTCGGATTCGTCGCTGCGGAGGCCGGATATTCCGCTGCGGAGATCGGATGTGAGGCAGCTTGGCACGGAAATGCTTCGGCTTAACCCAGCGGCAAGATGAAGGTGCGGATCTGCGCGAGCAGCGCGGCGTGTTGCGCGGCATGGTAGTGATGCGTCTGGAAACCTAGCGCTCGCGCGGTCTCGATGTTCGGTAGCAGGTCGTCGATGAAGAAGGTCGTGGCCGGCTCGAGGCCGTGCTCGCGGCAGGCGATCTCGTAGATCTCGCGCCCCGGCTTCGACGCGCGCACGACGTGGCTGAACGTGCCGCCGCGGAAGTGCGCGAAGACCGGGTAGCGCCGCGTGAAGTAAGCGTGATGGATGTCGTTCGTGTTGCTGAGCAGGTAGAGCGGAAAGCGCGGCGCGAGCTGCGCGACAAGCGCCGCCATCGGTTCGTTCAGCTCGAAGATTTCCTCCCATGCCGCGATGAAATCCGCATCGGTGCCGCGAAAGCCGATCGCGTCCGCCGCGCCGCGCAGGAAGGCCGCGCGATCGATCTGCCCGTCCTCGTAGGCGGGCTTCACGCGGTCGATCAGCGCCAGCGCCTCGACCGGATCGGACACGTCGCTCTGCGCCGCGATCTTTCGCGCGGCGAGCGTGAAGTCGAATCTCAGGAGCACGTTGCCGATGTCGAAGAGGAAGGCGCGGATCATCGCGCACACTCAAGTGGGAGCGTCCGGTGCTGACAAGCGCCGCGGGTGGATTGAGAACTTCCGCAGCCACTACTGTAGCTTCTGTAGCCACGGCGCTCTGCGCCGTGCAGGCGTCGACCACGGCGCAGAGCGCCGTGGCTACAACTGCGCGCTTAAACCCGCGTGCGCCAGAGCACGCGACCGACGAGCAGCACAGCGGCGATGCCGAGCCCCGCGGCCAGCCCGATCCACACGCCGAGCGGACCGAAGCCCCACCAAAACGCCGCGGCGTAGCCGAGCGGCAGCGAGATGAGCCAGTAGGCCAGCACACAGAGCGCGACTGGCACATTCACATCGGAGAGTCCGCGCAGCACACCGGCGGCGACGACCTGCGCGCCGTCGAACATCTGGAAAACCGCCGCCGCGACGAGCAGCGTCGCGGCGAGTTCGATGACGGCGCGATCCTCGACGAACGCGGCGGCGATGGGCACGCGCGCGAGTGCGAGCACCAACCCGCACACCGCCATGATCGCCACGCCGAGCAAAAGCGCGCTCACGGAAATCGCGCGGAGCCGCGCGTGATCGTTTGCGCCGACGGCCTGGCTCACGCGGATCGTCGCGGCGATGCTCAGACCGAGCGGAAGCATGAACGTGGTCGATGCACATGAGAGCGCGATCTGGTGCGCGGCGAGCGGCGCGGCGCCGAGCCAGCCCGTCATCAGCGCCGCGATGCTGAACGCGCTGCTTTCGATCACGAGCATCCCCGACGCGGGCAGACCGAGCCGCACGAGCGCGCGGAATTTCTCCGCGACGAGCGGACGCAGCCACGCAGCCGGCGCGTGCTCCGAAAATCGCCGCGCGCGTCGCACGAACACCCACATCGCCCACACCGCGGCGCAGCGCGAGAGCAGCGTCGCCCACGCCGAGCCCTCCAGCCCGAGCGCCGGCGCGCCGAGATTGCCGTAGATGAAGATCCAGTTGAGCACGACGTTGAGCGCCACACTCGCGAGCAGGATGAGCATCGGCGGCCACGGGTGATGCAGCGCTTCGCTGAATTGCTTGAGCGCGAGCGACGCCAGCATCGGGATGAGCGAGACGCCGACGATGACGACGTAGTTGCGCGCCTCCGCTGCGACCTCGGCTGGCTGGCCGAAGCGATCGAGCACGAGGCTCAGCGCCCACACCGCTGCCGCGAGCAGCGCGCCGACGATGAGGCTGAGCACGAGGCCGTGCCGGAGCACTTCGCCGGTCTCCGCGCGTTCATTTGCGCCGTGCGCCTGAGCCACGCGGACCGAGACCGACACGAGCAATCCGATGCCGACGAGCATCGGCACGCCGAGGATGGAATTGCCGAACGCCGCCGCCGCCAGCGGCACCACGCCGACGCGCCCGACCATCGCGCTGTCGGTCAGGCCCATGAGCATCTGCGAGAGCTGCCCGGCCATCAGCGGCACGGCGAGCACGAGCGTCGCGCGGCTTTCGTGGATGAGACTGCGAAGGGCGGGCATGGGGCGCGGACCGTAGCGGTGGAGCGCCGGGATGAAAGCGCGCCGTTGACGATCCCTCGCGGCCCGCTTAACTCCGCGCTCTTTTCCCGGAGCGAAGTAACTCAAACCAAACACACGCACACATGATCAAACTCGGCATCAATGGCTTCGGCCGCATCGGCAGGCTCGTCTTTCGCGCAATCTGCGACCAGGGCCTTCTCGGCAAGGAAATCCAGGTCGTCGCGGTCAACGACCTCGTCCCGGCGGACAACCTCGCTTACCTCGTCAAATACGACTCCATCCAGGGCAAGGCGAAGGAGACCGTCTCCAGCAAGAAATCCAAGCCCGACCTCGCGGAGGACGACGTGCTCGTGGTCGATGGCCACGAGATCAAGTGCCTCGCCGTGAAGGAAGGCCCCGCGGCGCTGCCGTGGAAGGAACTCGGCGTGGACTACGTCATCGAATCGACCGGCCTTTTCACCGAGGCGGAGAAAGCCAAGGGCCACATCACCGCGGGCGCGAAGAAAGTCATCATCTCCGCTCCGGCGAAGGGCGAGGACATCACCGTCGTCATGGGCGTGAACCACGAGAAATACGACGCCGCGAGCCATCACATTGTCTCGAACGCGAGCTGCACCACGAACTGCCTCGCGCCGGTCGTGCATGTATTATTAAAGGAAGGCTTCGGCATCGAGGAGGGTTTGATGACCACCATCCACTCCTACACCGCGACGCAAAAGACCGTGGACGGCCCGTCGAAGAAGGATTGGAAGGGTGGCCGTTCCGCCGCGATCAACATCATCCCGGCATCGACCGGCGCCGCAAAGGCCACCGCGCTCGTCTGCCCCGAGGTGAAGGGCAAGCTCACCGGCATGTCCTTCCGCGTGCCGACGCCGACGGTCTCCGTCGTCGATCTGACCGTGAAGACGCTCAAGGACACCAGCTACGACGAAATCTGCGCCGCGATGAAGAAGGCGAGCGAGACCTACCTCAAGGGCATCCTCGCCTACACGACCGACGAAGTCGTCTCGTCCGACTTCATCCACGACACGCACAGCTCGATCTTCGACGCCGGCAGCGGCATCGGGCTGAACAGCAAATTCTTCAAGCTCGTGAGCTGGTATGACAACGAGTGGGGCTACAGCAACCGCTGCGTGGACCTGCTCAAGTTCATGGCCGCGAAGTAAGCCGACTCTCTCCCGCACAGGCCCGTCACCGTTCGCGGTGGCGGGCTTGTTGTTTTTCGGGGTATGAAGTGGGGCATGACTCTTCCCCGCCGCGCCTTTCTCCGCACCGCCGCCGCCGCTTCGCTCAGCACCGCGCTCCACGCTCAGACCAGCGAGAAGCTCCCTCCCATCCGCACGATCACGCGCGGGCCGAAGTATCATTGGTTCGCGTATTACGACAAAGACCAGTTCGACCCGAGCGGGCGTTTCGTGCTCAGCAATCAGGTCGATTTCGAGCACCGCTCGCCGACGCCGGACGACGTGATCAAGGTCGGCATGGTCGATCTTCACGACGGCGACAAATGGATCGAGCTGGGCGAATCGCGCGCGTGGAACTGGCAGCAGGGTTGCATGCTCCAGTGGGTGCCGGGCACCGACTCGACCGTCATGTGGAATGACCGCGACGGCGACCGCTTCGTCTGCCGCATCATGGATGTGAAAACGCGGGAGAAGCGCACGATCCCCCACCCCGTTTATGCGCTCAGCCCCGACGGACGCTGGGGCATCTCGCCCGACTTTCGACGGCTGAACGACACGCGCCCCGGCTACGGCTACAGCGGCCTCGCCGACCCGAACCGCGCCGTGCTCGCGCCCGAGGACGCGGGCATCTGGAAGATTGATCTCACGACCGGCGAGCAATCGCTGCTGCTCTCCTTCGCCGACGTTGCAAAGGTCGCGCAACCCGGCGGCTTCTCGCCCAACAGCAAGCACTGGTTCAACCACCTGCTCGTCGCGCCGGGCGCCAAACGCTTCACCTTCCTCCACCGCTGGCAGGGCGAAGCCGAGGGCAAACGCTGGCTGACCCGCCAGTTCACCGCCGGCGCCGACGGCAAGGATCTCCATCTCCTCAACCCAAGCGGCAAAGTCTCCCACTTCGTCTGGCGCGACGCGACACACATCCTCGCCTACGCCGGATGGGACGAGCAGATCTGGCGCTTCCAGGTCTTCGAGGACAAGACGAACAACGCCGAGCCCATCGACGGCATGTTGCCGCCCGACGGCCACTGCACCTATCTCCCCGGCAACGAGTGGATCCTCAGCGACACGTATCCCGACAAGGAGCGCAACCAGAAGCCCTACCTGCTGCACCTCCCGACCAGGCGCCTGCACATGCTCGGCGCCTTCCACTCGCCGAAGGAATACACCGGTGAGTGGCGCTGCGACACGCACCCGCGCAGCTCGCGCGATGGGAAGTTCGCGTGCATCGACAGCCCGCACACCGGCGGGCGCCAGCTCCATCTCATCGACCTGCGGCCGATCACCGGCTGAGCGCGCGCCGCTACGGCGTCTCCTCGACGAAACACGCCACGCGCCGGCGGGAAAACGAGCATGTGCAATATCGCTACAAGAACGTGCCCTTCGGCCAGAAGAGCGCCGTGATGGAGATCCCCGTGCGCGGAGTCTGACCCCGCGCGAAATCGGGCTTGGCGGCGGCGGGGCTTTATGGGAACAACGCGGGCGATGAATGAGACCGCCGCTGGTTTTATGCGAAGCGTTTCCGGCACCGAGCCGGAGCGGGGCGAGTCGCTGGATTCGGGGTTGGGCCAACCAGCGATGCGCTTTCGAATCATAGCAGTGCTACTATTGAGCGCTGCGTTATACAGTGACATCAGGGCCAAAGCTCCGCTTGTTTCCAGAACGCGACGATGAGCCGACGACGTTTGCGCCGGATGCGACGCAG
>JBEBGD010000090.1:0-22283 GCA_040081625.1 Chthoniobacteraceae bacterium | reverse complement strand
GGGGGCGAGGGTGTAGCGGGTGCCTTGTTTGGTTTCGTGGAAGTCGTGGCCGAGGGCGGTGCCTTCGTGGGCGGCGAGGTCGGGCCAGCCGTAGGCGGCGGCTACGGCGGTGTCGAGATGGTGGTGCAAGGTGCGGAGTTCGCCGATGTCCGCTGCCGTTTCGCCGGGGTCGTGGAAGCGGTTGTAGGTCTTCGTCAGCCCCTCGCCGCGCGCCTGCATTAACTGCCGCCGGTGCTCGTGGTAGCGTTCGCCCACGGCTTCCATGCCGCGCATATCGGTGGGGAATGGGAAAGTCGCGAACATTGAGGCCGAGTATCGCTGGTCGAGCTTCATCTTCGAACCAGCACCCGATTCCCGCGCCCAAATCTCATGCAGAGTAGATTGGAGGCTGACAAACATCCCGCAGTCGTCTCGTGCAATGATTGTGAGAGTTTGATCGAATAACGCTGTGGACGGGAGAAAGCCGAACGCCCACGTGTCTGATGTCTTGGCTTTTGCAATCACCCGCGATGGATGAGATGCAGTTCGAAGCCAGTCTTTGGGATGACTCTCGAACCGATTGCCGAGGCCGACTGCGTGGTAAAGCCCGGGTCTGTTTTCTGCGTGAAGCCACCAATTTTCCCGGTTGCGGTCACGGTCAACAACGTCTCTATCGGGTTTCACTAGGCGCTCCACTCGCTCGAAAAGCGGACCAAACGTCCTCGCTCTTTCGAGCGACCAATCCCAGAAGCAGATTGCAAGACGCTTAGGTTTCAAATCCGGAAACGCATTGAACTCTATCCCATTGAGATACGGTAGGATTACCTCCTCAGCTCCCGGCACCGAGCTGAGGAATTCCTGAGCCTCGGAGTGCGTCAGGATGTAGCCGTCCCCAAGCAGATACGAACCTACGAATGCAATACGGTCATTCGCCAGTAGCGGCAGCACCTCGTGCTGCGCTCCTTCCTGCAATCGTGACGAAATGCTATCTACCTCGCGACCCGAAAGGAGTGCCGCCCCAGACCACGCTTTTCGAGTAACAATAACTGGACTGATGACAACCGAAGCATCGCCGGGCCAGGTAATGTCGGGGTCTGCCAAAATGATGGTGCCGCCTAGTTGGCAGATAGAATCTAAACCGACCTTTCGCGTATCACCTTCTGAAATGGTGTTGGTTGCGATGACACCCGCAGCGCCGGTTGAACGAAGAAACCCATAGATGCGCGCCAAGAAAAACGAGCACACATCAGCAAGGCCCGCTTTGTCGCCGTGGATGTTTCTCGCGAGGTAGGCCCTGTAATCATCCCCGAAATGCTGTGAAATGAAGTGGCCTTTTATGAACGGCGGATTTCCCACGAAGGCATCGAAGCCCGCGGGTCGCTCGCCGTTTTCCCCAGCGTCAAATACCTCCGGGAACTCCAGCGGCCAATGAAACGGACGCCGTCCGCGGAGTTCGGCGCGGGCGAGGTGCTGGAATTCGGCGATGTCCTTTTTCCACCCAGCCTGCATGTGGCTGGCGGCGATGGCGCGGCGTGTGTCCCACCCGCGGTCGCCGGGGCTGTCGAGTTCGGCGGCGAGGAGGAAATCGGCGGCGGCGCGCAAGCGGGCGAGGAGGGTTTCGGCGTCGCCGTGGAGGCGCGCTTTTTCCACAAGCTGCGCGGCGGTGTGGCTGGGCGTGGCTTCGAGCTGGCGCCGGAGGGTGGCGGCCTGCTGGACGTGGCGCCAGAGATTGGCGGTGTCGAAGAGCGGCTGGGCGTCGTCGGCAGGGCGCAAGGAGAAGCGTTCGAGCTGGCGGGCGTCGCTGACGCCGAGGAGGGAGTCGCCGCACTTCAGCGCGTGGTCGAGGAAGGTGAAGGGGCGCTCGCGGTCCACGGTGATGAGCCAGAGGGAGAGCTTGGCCATCTCGACGGCCATGGGATTGATGTCCACGCCGTAGAGGCAGCGGTCGGCGATGGCGCGGGCGGCGAGGTGGAGGCGCTCGTCGTCGGGCAGCCGCGCGATGAGGGCTTCGCTGGGGTCGCCGGTGGAGAGGTCGCCCTCGGGGCTGGTGATGAAGGCATCCGGATGCGCGCGCTCGACCTCGGCCCACGCCTCGACGAGCCGCGCGGAGAGGTAGCGGCAGACGCCGACGAGGAACGCGCCGCTGCCCATGGCGAGGTCGCAGATTTTGAGGGCGAGGATTTCGCGCGGGGTCTTCAGCCGCCACTCGCCGCGCGGCAGGCCCTCGGCGGGGCCGTGATAGACGAGCGGCTCCAGGGTGTGCTGGACGATGGGTTCGGTGAGGCTGCGCGGGGTGTAGTGAGTGCCGGTGCTGCGGCGGTCGCTGCCCGGCGCGACGTAGAGCGAATCGGGCAGGATGACGAGCGGGCGGGCGAAGGTGTCGGCGCGGAGCAGCCCGGCATACGGGGCGATGCGGGCGGCGAGCGCGGGGTCGTGGTCGCACGCGGCAGTGATGGCGTGAGGGATGACGTGATACGCTGCCGGTGCTTCCGCCGCTTTGAGCAGATCCAGCTCCGGCGCGGCGGCTTTGCGGCCGCGGCGCGGCTTTTCTCCCCCGGCGTCGAGGACGTTGCGGAGGGAACTTTCGGTGCGCTCGGTTTCCTCGACCAGAAATTCGATGAGCTTTTCTTGTGACTCGGCGGCGAGGGCTTCGAGGCGCTCCAGCGGGAGCGTGGCGATGCGGCCTTTTGACGCCGCGAGGCCGAGGATGACCTGCCCGGCGCGGCGCGCGGTGTGGTCGAGCAGACCCTCATAGACGTGGCCGATTTGCTCGATGTCGAGTCCGCGGAAACTGAGTCGGCGCGCGGCGATGTCGCCGCCGCCGGGGAGCTTCGTCTCGATGAATTGCAGCGCGCGCAGAAGGTGGAGGACGACGCGGTTGTTCACCGCGAGCGGGTGCGCCGGGTGCGTCGTCCATTTCGTCTGCGCCGCGCGGCCTTCGAGAAATGGGAAGCGGTCGGGATCGAAGAGCGTGCCGCCGTAAGCGGGGAGGCGCACGTTTTCATGCTGCACGCCGCCATGCACGGCGCGGAAGACGGCGAGCAGGCGGCACCACGCGTCGCTGTTCCTTTCGAGGATCTCCTCGCCGTGCCGGTCCGCCCGCGCCTGCAATTCGTCGAGCACGCCGCCCACCGCGTAGTTGCGCTGGTAGGTTTCGTATTCGTTGCCGATGAGCTTTCGCTCCTCGGCGGAGAGTAGGAAGACGAGGCGCATCATCACGGTGAGCGCGGCTTCGTAGAGCGCGCGCTCGTCCACGCCGGCGAGGAGCGCGCGGTTGCTTGCGCCATCGAGTTTGTCGAACGCCTGGACGAGCACCTGCACCGCGGCGCGGACCTGCGCGCCGAGTTGGTCGGTGACTTCGGCCTGGTCCTGCGCGCTGTCGCGAAGGAGCGCGGGGAGTGTTTCCTTTTCCGCGACGCCGAAGAAACGGCCGGCGCGCAGGAGGGCGACGAACGCGCGGAAGGTGAGCGGCTCTTGCAGCCAGAGGTCGGCATACCACGAGGTGTAGCCGGCGGTTTCCTTCGGCGGCGCGTGGACGAGCATCCAGCGCTCGCCATTCGTGATGAGCCCGAGCGGGACGCCGGTGCCGCGGAGCAGCTCGGCCATGCGCGTGTCGGGCGAGGCTTTCCACTGCGCGCCGCTGAGGGGCTTCGTGAGGTCTTGCGCGGGCGCGTGAATCTGGATGAGGAGCGCGGGCTTTCCGTCGTGAGGCGAAAGGAGCACGAGGTCGGGACGCAGGGTCTCGTGGTGCTCGGCGACGAGGCGATCGAGCCCGGCGGGGATGCGCGGGCCTTCGGCGATGAGCGCCGCGTCGTGCCCGAGCACGCCGGTGAGAATCCAGCGCACCCATTTCGGGTGGAGGGTCGGGTCGTCAGCGCGCTCGTCGAGCCACTGCGAGTAGGCGGCGCGCAGGTCGCCGCGGAGCCCGGTGGGGATGGCTTCGATGCCCTGCGGGAAGGTGCGCTGGAGCACCGGCAGCGAGAGGAACGGGCCGCTGATGTCGAGCAGCGAGAGCCATTCTGCGTGTTCGCGGGCGACGGACATCAGCGGAGGCGGCGTTGGATTTCCGCCACCGCGCGCGGTGGGACGAGGAAGGTGACGCAGATCGGGAAATCGCGCGGACTGGGCTCGCGGTAGCGCGCGCGAAGTGCGGTGGTCTCGCGCTCGATCTCGGCGGGGATTTCGGCGCGGCGGCGTTTGAGTGCCGCGATGTCTTTGTCGCGCTGCGTGGCTTCCTCGCGGGTGAGGTCGGCGGGCTTGAAGTCCTCGATGGTGAGCTGGAGGTCGGGTTTCTGGTCGAGTTCCGCACCGATGGTCGCGGCGAGTTCGTTGAGGATGGCGGTGATCTTGCCGACCTCGCGCTCGCAACGCTCGTCGAGGAAGGTTTGGAGGTTCTTCGTGCGCTCGTGCATTCGCGCGTCGAGCGCGTCGAGCAGGGGCTTCTGGAGCTTCGGCCAGAGCGCGGTGAGTTCGCCCTCGATGAAGCCGGGCACGGCCTCGGCAGTCGCGGCGTCGAGCGCGGCCTTGGCTTCGCCGACGTTGAGGCGCCCGCCCCATTTGCCGCCGCTGATGTGTCCGCCTGCGGCGAAGATTTCCTCGTGGAGCCGGTGGTTGTCGGCGCCGAGGACCACGAGTCGGCTGTGCGCGATGATGACGGGCTCACGGAGCGCCGCATCGGGCACGATGCGCGCGGTGACGCGGTGCAGGCGCTTCGTTTCGCCCATCGACCAGACTTCGGCGCGCAGGAGCCGCAGGCACATTTGCACGAGCCGATGACCGAGATGCGCGAGCACCACGTCGTCGCGCCCCTCGGCGTCGGTGGCATTGAATGTGACCGGGCGAATGAGGCGCGAGTGCGGATGCTCAAGTCCGTGCAGGCAATCGCGCCACGCGCCGGAGAACGCGGCGGGCAGGTGCCACGCGCGAATCGCCGGTGAGCGGCCGCGCGCACGCAGCGCCACGGATGCGAGAGGTGGTTGTCCCGCGAGGGCGAGCGCGGTGAGGACGACGTTCTCGACGTTTGCGGGCGTGAGGCGCAGGTCGCGCACGGTGTCGTCGAGCTGGTCGTGGAGCTTCTTGAGCTGCGTGCGGAGGTCGCGCTCGAATTTCAGCATCTTGCGCGCAACGTCGGAGTCGCGTTCAGCCTTCACCGTGTCGAGCGCGCGGCGCTGGCCGAGCATGGCTTCCTCGACTTGATCGGCAATGACAGTGCCGACTTTGCCGAGCAGGTCTTCGCGGATGCGGTTCACTTTCAGCGCGGCGCGCATGAGAAATTCGAGATCGCCTTCGAGTTCACCTGGCGCGCGACCGGGCTTCGTCTCATCGAAGCCGGCGCCGACGAAGTGGTGAATCTGCACTAGCTTGTCCGGGTCTTGGCCGTGGCGATCGATGCGCCCGTTGCGCTGCTCCATGCGGTTTGGGTTCCACGGAATCTCGACGTGGATAAGCAGCGTGCAGTGGTTCTGGAGGTTGAGCCCCTCGCTGGCCGCATCGGTCGCGAGAAGGATGCGGACATCGGCCTCGTCGGGATCGGCTTGAAAGGCGGCTTTGATACTCTCTCGCTCATCGCGGCCGACACCGCCGTAGATGGTCATCAGTCGTTCGCCGCCATGCGGTCCTTTCCCCGCGTAGCCGCGCTCCGCAAGAAGCTGCTGGAGCCACTTCTGTGTTGTGCGGTATTCGGTGAAAATGATGACGCGCTCGCGGCACCACTGGCCACCGGGGCGAAGATGCTTGTCGAGCCAAGCGAGCAACGCGTGCGCCTTGCTGTCGGGTCGCTCCGCCGCGTTCGATGCCCACGTGCGAAGGCTGGCGAGGAGTTGCTTCTCTTCGCCGACGGCGGGCTGCACAGCACGGCTCGCCGCGGCCAACGCGTCTTCCTCGGCTTCCTCTTTTTTCGCATCGTCCGCGTAGTCTTCGTCCACGAGCGCGAGCTGCGTCTGGATCGCACGGAGGCTCATCGCGTCGGAGCGAGCGGCACCGACGGAAACGGCATGGCGTTCGAGCGTGGAGGCAAACGCAGCCGGGGAGGAGAAGAGGCGCTTCTTCAAGAGCTTCAGCACAAACTCCGCGGCGAACCGTTCGCCGAGGCTCGCGGCGTTGGTGGTGCGCAGTTCCGTGTAGCGCTGGAGCTGAGCGTGTGCGGTTTTTTCCGCATCCGTGAAGGTAATCTCGATGGGCAGGACGGCGCGTTTTGCGAACCGACGCGTGCCGTTCCAACTTCGGATCTCCAGTTCGCTTTTCATCCGGCGAACCATCACGGCTTCGAGCTGCGCGCGGCTCGGTGCCATCGCGCGGGTGAAGCGCTGGTTGTCGAGCAACTCAAGCAGCGCGGCGAAGCTCTCGCGGTAGCCATTGTGCGGCGTCGCCGTGAGGAAGAGCTTATGCTCAAAGTGCGGCGCAAGCTCGCGAATCGCTTCGGTGCGCTGCGAATCGATCGCGTAACGCCCGCGCCCCGACGGCGCGACGTTGTGCGCTTCGTCCACGATGAGCAGGTCGTAGCGACGCGGGTAGGTCTGCCCGCCGAGCGTCTCTCGCCAAAGTCGAAGCGGGCGCTCGCGTTTAAGGAAGTCGAGCGAGGTGATGAGCCGCGGGAAGTGCGACCACGGGTTGACGTGGATGCCGCGCCGCCGGCGCAACTCCGACATCGCGTCGCTGTCGATGATGCGGAAATCGAGGCCGAATTTCTCCCTCATCTCATCGCGCCACTGCACCTGGATGGATGACGGACAGACGATGAGAATCGTGCGGGCGCGATGCCGAAGAATCAGCTCCTGAGCGACCAGTCCGGTCTCGATCGTTTTTCCAAGGCCCACGTCGTCCGCGATGAGGAGATTGACGCGCGGCATTTGCAACGCGCGCACCACGGGGTCGAGTTGGTATTCCTCGACCTCGATGCCGGATCGAAACGGCGACTGGATCGCTTTGTCGTCCGCCTGCGAAACTGCGCCCCACCGAACCGCATCGAGAAACGCATCGAGTTTCGCCGGTTCGTCGAACGCGGTGACATTCGGAAGCGACGAGCGCTCCATGCAGACCGCGCCAGCTTCGAGTTCCCAAACGACCTCCAGTTCCTCGCCAAGAGCATCATCTTCCACGGATGAAAGCCGCACGAAATGCTGACCGCCGTCCGCCTTCGCGTCAGGCAAGAGAGACGCAGTCGTCTCGATCACCACGAACGGGCGCTGGCGGACTTGCACAATTTGTCCTGGCTCTGGGGCGTTGGTCGAGGAAGGCATTCAGGCCGACGCGAATGGAAAACCGGCATTCATCATCCGGCGAGCCGAATCTGTAGTTGGGGCGGTAGAGATCGCCGACTTTGGTCGTGAAAGCCGCGTAGTGCTCGTCAAAGCGTGCCGAACAACAAAGACGAAAAGCCCGCGGCGGACATCGATCTGCGCGAACGGCGCGGGCCGGCCGTCGCCAACGCGAATCTCGGCGGTAGCGACAGTCATTTCTTTAAGCCGCCGCGTGAAGCCTTTGCCCAAGGCGGGAAATAGAAAGCAAGCATCATCGTGTCTGCATACGCCTTCATCTTCGCAGCGTCTTCCCACGTGATCTCTACCTGCTGCTTTTGAGAATGCATCACTTGCTCACATCTAAGCCGGTAAAGATCGGGGCCAAAAGCGCCCACCATGGATTCTGGCAATCCCACCTGCCTCATCGCTTCCGCCATCTGCTTTAGTTCGTTCGTGAGTTTAGCCACGCGGAGAACTCGATCCGTCACGAAGTGTTCAAATGCTCTGTAGAAATTCGCGAACGCATCCTTGCGGAATGTGAGATCAAAAAACTCCAACCCAAGGTGATAAATTCCCTTCAAATACTCGGTGCGAACGTAGTTGTTCGGCTCGTTGCAAAGACCCTCAAAAACCACGACGGCGCGGCCTAAATCTTCGTTTGTGAGCGGAGATTTTTTCTCCGGGTATTTGTAATGCCGCGCTGAGGCAAGCCCTACGGCAGAACGGGTGTCTTTGTTGAATAGAGAGTAAGTTGGCGGCGCAGCGGTTTTGGCGGCCCATTCAAAATGGCCCATGCTGCCCACGTTGAGCGCAATCAAAAATTCGGAGAGGATGAACGTTCCCGCTTCATTAAAATCAGCCCGCGAGTTCGGCGGCGAGTGTTCGCTGTGAATCCCTAGAAAAAACGTATCCTCTTTCACATCGTAAACGTTGATGTGGCAGCTTGGTCTTTCGAGCATTTCAAACACTCCGGGTTCAAAGAAGTGCGAATGCGATCGGATCTGGCAGAAGATTGAATGTTTCTCGCGGTCCATGCTTGTGGCGATAATCCACGCACCCAGGAACGCAAACGCGCGACGCATCGTCGCGCCGGCGCGTGCTCACGAAATCCAAAGTTCTGCCGCGCTCTCCACCTGCCACCGCTCGCGTTCGCGTTTGAGCGCGTAGCGCGTGCCGGATGCCGCGAGGCTCCCCGCCTCGAAACCGCCGGCTGGGACACCGACTCAACGTGCCTTTTCGCCCAGCACTCTTTTCCTGATGAACTCGCGCAGGTCGTCCGCAGTGATGCCGAGCGACGCAAGGTGATGAGCGGCGCGTGCAACTTTTTCATCCCTCCCTTCTCGTGCCAGCTTGATGAGCTTGTGAAGCCCAGCATCGCGAATTTCCTCGTCGGTGTAGGTTTCCGAAATGCGGAGGAAATTGAGCGGCGTGGCGTTGACCGGCAACTCGATCTTCTTCGCCTCAGCGGCCTGCCAGGCGCATCCGATCGACGCTGAGCCCGCGAAGATGCGCCCGTCCATGATTTTGAAGACGATCGGATTGCCCACAGGTGGCGCTTTCATGAGACTGGTCACGAACTCACCGACGACGCGCGCTTGCCCAGGCCAAATCCCTTTCGCCGGCACACCCACACCACCGCCACCCAATTCGATGACGAGGAAACTGCCGTCGAAGGAAAGCACAGCCTCCTCGCCTTTGCGCGGGCGGGCGATCTTCAACAACGGTTTTACCGCGTCCGTGAAATCGGAGCGTCGGATTTCGAGCATCGCTGTTGTCTCGGACATGGAGCGTCTAATCGTCCGCCAACCCGTGCTTCTTTTTGAAGTCGTCGATCAAGTCGAGAATGATCTTGGCGCGCTCGATAGTTTTCTCCTTGTTGGCCTCCAACCAACTCTGGCGCGCGTCCAATGCATCCAGAAGGGCAGCGCGCAGCTCCGACGTGGGGGCCGGCTTCTGCCCGTTTGTGGTTGATGTCGGTGTCATCGGGTCTTTGGTAGTTTGCGATCGTGTAGTTGCCGACAGTCAGCGAGCAGTTGCGGCGGCGTGGGCTTTACGATTTTTGATCTTCATCTTCGGGACGAAACGCAAAAGCAAGGGCGGCTTCCCGCCATGCTTCGAGGAATCCGATTGCCGCCTTGCGATCCAGCTTCAGCGGTGGGCGGCGCCCCGGAGCATCACCGAGCATGTCCCAAAGGCGCACGGCGGCGTTGAAAAGCTCGTCGGCGCGCTGGCCGTCGCGCGCTGATGGCCCAAGCACTACGCGCGCTGCTGCGCCCCATGCGGTGCTAACCAAACTGGTGAAAAGCGGATCCTCGCAGAGGATTTCGCCCAGCAACTCCCTCGGGCAAACCTCTCGCAACCATTGCTCAAGGTCCCACTGAAGGTAGCTCGCGTCCGTGCCATCGCGTTCGTCGTCGAAGTCCTCAGCAAACATGTTCGCCAGCCTTCGGCGTGTGATGCGGTAGAGCCACTCATGCCGGTCTGCCTCGTTCGCAGCACGGTAGAGATTCAGAAGCCGTTCTTCATCGAGCGACAACCAGCCGGAGAGGTCAGCCTGGGCGAAGATTTTCTTCATGGGTTCAATGCTCGGGTTGCTGCCGCCACGCTGAACTCGCAGCTCCGCAGCTTTGGCAGCAGCGTGCAGCCCTCAGCGCGCACCGAAGCATAGATGCCTCCGTCCTCGGCGACGCTGTCGGCGATCAACTCGGCGTCATAATCCGGTTCGTCTTCCGGCCGAGTCGGCGGTTCCGGGAAGTCGATGCCGCGGTATTCGATCGTGTCGGACATGGTCGGTAGTCGTCTTTTTCCCTCAAAGTCGAACCACGGCCTGTCGTTGAGCGTCGCGTAGCACTCGCCAAACCAGATTTCGCCCGTCGGTGTTTTCAGTTCAGCGATCCAGAAGCCGGATTCCATTTTGACGGTAAGAACCCAGCCTGATCCGGTGAACTTCTCGTCGGCGCGGCTGGCGAGAAGTAGCGCAAAGAAGGCGACGAGAAAACCAAGTTTCGGGTTCATGGGCTGTGTGCCGGATTCAGAACAAGCACGCCGGAAACGCCCCCTACGGTCAAGTGCTGTTTTCAGCACAGCGCTTGAAGAATCCTCGAAACATCGTTGGCCCACAACTCCGCCGTTTGCGGCTTCAGCAGAAGCTCACACAACAGGCGCTCGCCGATCGCTGTCAGGTCGCCGGGTGGGATTTGAGCCGCGACACGCTGGCGAAGATCGAGGCGCAGATTCGTTGGGTCTCGGATTTCGAGTTGGCCTTCTTCGCGTGGATTTTGAAGGTGCCGGCTCAAATGCTCCTGCCGGATCAACCGCGGCTCAAAGCCGCAGTGCTCGACTTCATCGGCAGGCTGGAGACGACGACGGAGTAACCAGTCGTTCAAAACGGATCCTCGGTCTCGTCAGCCGCCAACCAGCGAAAACGAGTGGCGCGGACGTTTGGAATGTGCCGCGCAGTCAGTTCGATGAATCGCAGAGCCATGAAATGCCGGCGCAACTTGCTCATGGCCTGATAGCTCACGCCTACTCTCATGCCGACATTTTCGACCGGAAACGGAAAGTCGAAGCTGTCGTCCTGTTCGCCCTTTCGGACGAAACTGCGAACGATGCGAAATACGTCTCGCTGCGTTTGTGTCGGGAGCGCCTCGAAACGCGCGCGTTCACCATCGGGTAACTCCTGCTGCCATTGCTCGTCCTTCCATCGCCAAAGCTCTTCAAACTCATCCATGTGTTCGGCGAGATCGGCTTGGGGTGTCGGATTGGCTGACTGGTGTTGAGATTCCGCCCAATGACGAGCCACGCTGTGCCCGACTTGGTGAAATACGTGCAGGACGAGCGCCTTGAGTTGATGGTGCCGGGTAGCCGGAAGGGTGATGGCAAAGCGCTTGGTCCAATCGTCATCTGGTCCGCCAGGCAGCCCAGTCTCGCGCTTATCATGCAACCTGGCTTCCGCAACACTGTCGGTTGCATGATAAAGAAAGGGACTCTCCTTTCTCTTTTCTTTTTTCTCGGCAAGCAGCGGGCTAAGGCCGTCATAGGCGATTGTTCCCATGCCGCCGGTTTTCGGATTCCAAGTGCCGGGTGCGCGAATCCCGTGCCCCCAAGAGCCGGGCGCAATGTCGTTCGGGAAGACCTCGCAGATACCGGGCTTAACTTCAGTCCCAATGAACGCGGCGACTTGCTTTAGCAGCAGAGTCCAGTGGTCCGTCGGGTGAAACTCCCGACTGAAGACGAACAAGTGCCATCCGTCGCTGCCAGACGTTCCGAGGGCGAGGTAAAGTTGAGGGTGTCGGAGAAGCAGTCTGAAAGCTTCCAGCGCCAGCGCACGAGCGCGGAGGGCGCTTCCGTCGTGCGCATCGAAGTCCATCGCTCCCCAGCGGGATTGCCCATCTGGGTTGGTCGGATAGAAGCCGATGCCTACAGGGCTCTTGGTTCGTCCAATTATCGTGTCCCACGCCCAGGTAGTCCGCCGACTAGCTTTCGGCGTCTTCGCCTTCGCGAAGCACGGCTTATCGTCCCGATTGCGATACACGAGCATGAAGTCCTGCGGTGAATTGCCGTTCAGCATGTGTTCGCAGATGGCAATAAAATCCCCGCGCGTCCAAATGCAGTCAGCGCGTTGACCACTGCCGATGAGGACGCATTCGGTAGCGAGGTCTGGCAGATCGCTGAGAGCGGTATCGAGGGCGAGCGCGCTCATTCAGCTTGGGGGGCAGAGGTGTTGTCAGAGAGTCGATGCCAGCGAACTGGAGCGATTTCACGAACCTCGTAACGGCGGAGAGCGGCAAGCACGCTCGGCAAATGGAAGCGCACGCATCGTGGGGACAGCCGGACAACCGGGATGCGTTTTGCGCGCATGAGGTTGTCCACGGTTCGAACGCTGATCTTCGCCGCGCGGGCGACATCACGTTTCTTGACAAGTCCTGAATCCGCTGGACTACTGGCGGGCGCATCTTCGCGCATGGTGGAGTTAGGTCGAGTTTTCACCGGCAACGTGATTCACGATCGCGCGCGGTTTACTTGGCCGTTGAGCGAACCCCTCAACGGCCCATCTGGGACGTCAGACCTCTAATCAGCGAATGTCGGCTTCTCGGTGTGGAGTAAGCGGCCTCTCGCCGTCGGGAAGTGCGAAGAACGAGTGCAAATGTGAGCCGACCTTCCGCGCATCTCGTCTCCAAGAAGACTCATCGGACCCTGATTCGAAGCCCGGTATTGGGTGGGGAATTGGGCCTTTGACCAAACGTAGAAGTCGAAGTTTCGCCAGATGATGGAGGATCTCACCGGGAGTGGATGGAGAATGTTTCCGCTTCACCCCGATGCTGTCTAACTCGGCGCGGAGGGCTTTCTTGACGACGGTCTCAATTGCTTTGCGCGGTGCGGTGGTATCAACTGAAAGCGCGAAGTGATGCACACCGTTGGATTGGACGGAATCAGAACCGAAGGCGCCAAAAAGGTAAGGAAGGAACGCACTCGCGAGCGGCTCAACGCTCGCCGTCTTTATCGGAACCAAGGGCTTCGGGCGCGGGCGGTCTTTCATGGAATGAGCCATCCACGGTTTTTCGGGAAATCCAGGTGCCATGACGAGTGCAAGCCGCTCGTTGCTCCGAAGGACTCGAAGAAGGATCGAAAAGAGCGCATTCCATCGCAGGTTCGTTCGCGCTGCCGTTTCAGAATCGCCAGACTTACCTGCCTCCACCGCTTCACTTCTCGCGATTCTAAAAGCAGCCACGAGCGCGCGGATCGTGGCACTCTCGCGTGCCAGTTCGTAGCTTGCGCAGGCCGCACAATCCTCAGCGGTGCGTAACGACTCAAAATCCCACTCGGCTTGGAACTTGGTAGCCAGGCTCACGGAGCGAGGACATCCGGCAATGGACTTCCACCTCGTCGCAGCTTCGTTTTGTAGTTCAGCGTCCTGCGGCGCTGGATCGAAGTTCACCGTGAGCCACGGCACATCTGATGGGGCTGGCATATTTGTCCAGCAAGGCGTGAAAGCATCGGCGTTGCGGATATTCTTCGTCCTCGCCTTCGCAGCGTGCCATTGCTGGCGGCGATCGGCGAAGGAGCGAGCGCCTTCCAAAGCGGCGAAGAAATCCGGGACTCGGAATGGGATCCTGAGGCTCAGACGAGGTAGGTCTCTGGTGCGTTTCGCACTGCGATTCCCCGACCGCTTTTTATGGGTCGGTGTTTTCATCGCCCGGCTCGGCAACGTGGCGCGGCATTCTTAGCCAAGACGCGGCAAACGGGTGAGGGGAGCGGGGCGGAAACATCGACCAAGCGGACTGCCTTCATGGTGCGCACATCATCGGAGGGACACGCAAGTCAGGCAAGGCGCGCATCAGGCCGTGAGTGCGATGACATTCTTCGCGCGCGTGGGACGAATGTTCCAATAACGCTCCGCCTCGCGCGGCTTCACGACTTCGCGGTAGTGACGAAAAACCATCGTAGGTGAATTGCCCATTTCGAGCGCGAGTTTTCCAGCATCGCCCAAGATCGGCAGGCGATAGGAGCCGTAGCCGTGGCGCAACGCGTTCTGTGGCCATTCTGAGCGCAGGCCGGCGCGTTCCCGGTCGGCTTCGAGTCGCTTGCGCAGACCCGTTGGGCAAATGGTGCCGTGCGCTTGTGCGTAGGGAGCAAGCCACGCTGCGAGGTTCGGCTGGATGGGAACGAGTCGCCGACTCGCGGTCTTCGCCATTGCCGCTTTGACTTCGACGTAACCACCTTCGCGGTCGATTTCGTCCCATGAAAGGCGCTCGATCTCGGCAGGACGCACTCCAGTGAACGCTGCGATGGCCCAATACGGCAGGGTTTCAACGCTCGCTGATTCGAGCAAACGAACAGTTTCCTCGACGGTGAGGATTTCAATTTCACCCGCACGCTCCTTGGCCTTTTCCACGTCGGGCATTGGGTTGACCGAAGCGTAGCCGGCGCGTCGGGCGAAGCTGAACAGGGCAGCCAGCCGGCGACGGTAGCTGTTTCGCGTCACAGCACCGACGCTGAGAGCGCGCAACCAGTCGGTGATCTGCTTGGCCGAGAGAGCGGCGATCGTCTTGTCGCCGAAGTCAGCCGCGAAGCGGTTCAAGCGGGCGCGGAGATCGCCGACATATCGCGGCGCCATGCCATCGGCCTCACGGGCGGCGATCAATTCGGCGACGACTTCGCGCACCGTCCGGCTGCCTTGAATGGCGCGAAGGTGATTGAGGTAGAACTTCGTCGCGTCTCGCAGTGTTTTGCCAAACGGTTCCAGGAGTGTGCTGCACTCGACGGCCTCGACGCGCAGGCCCTCGCTGATGCTCAGCGCCGCGGTGCCGTGATTGCGTTGCTCGACTTGGCAAAGGTCGAAGAAGGTTTGAGCTTCTTCGTGGCTCTTGAATGTTCGGCGTTCGCGCCCGCCAGCAAGACGGGGAACGGTGACGCGCCAGAATGTGCGGCCGTTGACGCGGGTTTTGCGAATGGAGAGTTTTGTGTTGCGCATGACAACGCATGGATACGCAAAGAAGCTCTATTTGGCAAGTGGTAGGCAAATAGAGGGGATACTTATCTGTATAACGACGCCCTTTTAAGGCGTTGGTTGCGGGTTCAAGTCCCGCCCAACCCACCACCCGATCGGCTCAGGGCTGAGGCGGCGGCAGGGGTGCCGGCGTCGCTGTCTTGAGGAAGCGCAGCAGCGCGCTGTCGGTCGTGAGCACGAGCGTCGTCTCGGTCGTGAAGCTGGTCTTGTAGGCCTCCATCGCGCGGAGGAACTCGTAGAACTCGCGCGCCTCCGGGCTGGCGTTGAAGGCCTGGGCGTAGATCGCCGTGGCCTCGGCGTCGGCCTTGCCCGTGATGCCCTGGGTCTTTTGATAAGCCTCGGACTCGACCCGCCGCAGCTCACGCTCTTTTTCGCCGATGATCTTCGCGGCTTCGCCGGCGCCTTCGCTCTTGAATCGGTCGGCGATCTGCTGGCGCTCGGAGGTCATGCGATCGAAGATCTTCGTGGCGACCGCGCCGTTGTAGTTGATGCGCATGAAACGCACGTCGAGCAGTTCGATGCCGAACTCGGCGAGCTTGGTTTTCGCGGCCTCGAAGACTTCGTGCTCAAGCGCGACGCGGCCGAGCTTGATGGGTGGGAGCCCGCCCGTGGATACGCCCGTGGTGACCGCTTCGATCACGGCCTTGCGACCCTTGACGGTGCGGATCACCTCCACAAGGTCATGGCGCGCGATGGTGTTGCGCATTTCCGATCCGAGGATGTCGTCGAGCCGGCTTTGCGCGGCGCGCTCGTCGGTGAAGCGCCGGAAATACGTCAGCGCGTCGGTGATCTGCCAGCGGCCGAAGGCATCGACGTTGATGTAGAGCTTGTCCTTGGTCGGCATCTCGGCGGACGGGCCGTCCCACGGCAGCACGCGCTTGTCGATGCGGTTGACCTCCTGGATGAACGGAACCTTGAACTTGAGCCCGGCGGTGGTGATCGGCGCGCCGACGGGCTTGCCGAATTGGGTGATGAGCACCTGCTCGGTTTCCGGGATTACGTAGAACGCGCCGGTGATCGCGAGGATGGCGATGAAGCCGATGAGGATGAGTAGGGAACGTGCGGCGGCTTGCATTGGATTAGCGGGTTTTGGAGTCGAGGTTGAGCAGCGGCAGGATGCCGGTGGCCTTGTCGTCGAGGATCACCTTGCGCTGAAATTGCGGCAGCACTTCCTGCATCGTCTCGAGGTAGAGTCGCAGTCGCGTGACTTCCGGCGCCTTGCGGTATTCGTTGAAGACGGCGGTGAATTTGTCCGCGTCGCCGCGTGCTTCGTTCACGCGTTTGAGCGCGTAGCCTTCGGCCTCGGAGATCTTCTGCAAGGCCTCGCCGCTCGCGCGCGGGACGACCTTGTTGTATTCGCCGTTGGCGACGTTGATCTGCTGCTCCTTTTCCTGCTGCGCCTGGTTGACTGCATTGAAGCTCGCCTGCACCGGACGCGGCGGATGCACGTTCTTGAGCTGCACCTGCATGATCGAAACGCCGAGTCCGTAGCGGCTGGCGAGTTCCTTCAGCCGCAGCAGGCAGTGATCTTCGATCTCCTGCCGGCCGACCGTGAGCACTTCATCGACGGTGCGGTCGCCGACGACTTCGCGCATCGCGCTCTCGGTCGCATCGCGCAGGGTCATGACGGGCTTGCGGACGTTGAAAGTCCAGGCCTTCGGATCGTCGATGCGATACTGCACGACCCATTCGACGGTCGCCATGTTCAAGTCGCCGGTCACCATCGAAGCTTCCTCCTCTGGCTGGTCGGAGAACTGATCGGGATCGCCTGCGCCGGGTGTGTTGAATCCGAACTCGAGCTTCTTCTGCCGCTGCACCGGCACGAGCGTGATCAGGTCGATCCCGAACGGCAGCCGGAAACGAAGGCCGGGCTGAAGGGTGTCCTTGTAACCGCCGAGCCGCGTCATGATGCCGACCGAATCGGCCGGGATCGTGGTGTAGCATGAGAACAATCCCCACAGCAGAATGATCGCGATGAGGATGTTCTTGACCCAGCTGAAGCTGAACTGCGGCGCGCGCCAGTCGGGAGGTGAGACGTTTTTCATGGATTGGAGATGCGCCTCTAGCTGCGAGTGATCTCGCTGCCAACAACCATCGCGCAAAGTGGCGCGTTCCAATTTGGATGTTGGATGTTCGACTCGGGATGTTGGATGGTCCGCGTTCGAGATGTCCTGGCTCACCGAACCTTTCACACACGACTTCATGCAGCGCGCCCTCGTCGGTGGCGCGATCATCGGCTTCGCCAATGGATTCCTCGGGGGCTTCGTCGTGCTGCGCCGGCTCGCGCTCATGGCCGATGCGCTCTCGCACTCGATGCTGCCGGGCCTGGTGCTCGGCACGGTGCTCGCCGGCGGGCTCACGTTGTCCGCGCTTTTTTCCGGCGGGCTCGTCGCGGCGCTGCTCGTCGCGCTCGGAGCGCTGTTGATCGCGCGCAGCTCGCGCCTGAAGGAGGACACCGCGCTCGCCGTGCTCTACACGATCGCGGTGGCGATGGGCCTGGTGCTGCGCTCGGTGTGGAATGTGCGCGTGCCGCTCGAGCATTATCTGTTTGGCAACATCCTCGGCCTCTCGAATGCGGACCTCTGGCTCGCGTGGGGCGTGACGCTCGTCGGCATCCCGCTGCTCGCGGCGTTTCAGCGCTCTTACCTGCTGCTGCTCTTCGAGCCTTCGGTCGCGCGCAGCCAGCGCGTGTTCGTCGGCGCGCTCAACCTGCTCCTCATCGTTCTGCTCGTCGTCACGATGGTCGCGAGCGTCCATGCGGTCGGCGTCATCCTCATGCTCGGCCTGCTCATCGCGCCGGCAGCGACCGTGTATCTGCTGTGCGACAGCTTCCCCGCGATGCTCTGGGGCGGGGGACTGATCGGCGCGTTCGGTTCCGTCGCCGGGCTGGTCGTTTCATTTCACGTGAACAATCTGCCGAGCGGAGCGGCGATCATCCTCGCGCTCGGCGTGATCTTCGTGCTCACGTGGATTTTCAGCCCGCGATACGGGGTGCTGCGCCGCTTGCGTCAGCCGCGCCATTTCCACGAGGAAAGCCTCGCGCGCTGGCCGGGGCATGAGGGACACGACCACGAGTAAGCCCGGGCGGCTTAGCGGACCGCCGCGCGACGCCGCAGGAAGATGTCCACGGGGATCAGCGCGAGCGCGATGATGAGGAACCAATCGGTCAGCTCGCGCCGCTGCACCGCGGCGATTGCCGGCGCGGTCCACACATCGGCAGGCAGCGGATCGAAAGCACCGCCCGCGCTCGCGGCGAGTTGACGCAGCAGTTCATCGTTCGTCGTCGTGTCGAGAAACTCGCGCGGATACGATCGCGTGTGCCCGAAGGTCGCGCCGCCGTCGGGCAGGTCCGGCGAGCTCACGGAAAACATCGTCGTGCCGGCCTCGGGCAGTTCGCTTTCGGCGCGGTAGCGGCCCGGCGCCTCCTGCACGGGTGTGAGCGCGAGACTCGTGCCGTCGGGTCGGAGCGCGCTGATCGTCAACGGCAGTTGATTGCGAAAGCTCCCGTCCGGCTTCATCGCGTCGATCGTCAGCGTTAGCCGGTCGCCCGTTTCGCGCGTGTCGATCGCGAAGCTCGCGCGGTCGCTCTTGCGCATCACGCCGCGCACGACCTGCGCCCAGAATTTCCCGTAGCCCGGCCACCCGAGCCACTCGCTCGCCCAGCGCGCCTTCGCGTCGCTGGTGAATGCGGCCGACTGTCCGAGCCCGTAGCGCCACACCGCGAGTAGCGGTTCGCCGCGCTCGGTCGCGAGCAGCACGTCGGCGGTCGGTTTCGGCTTGGTCGCATTGTAGCCGAGTAGCAGCGGCGACTGCGCCCAGTCGATGCCGCCGAGGATCGGCGACGGTCGCGCGGCGACGGCCTGGAACGGCTCCTCGATGAGGCTCGACTGCGCGACCTTCATCGTCTCGGTGCTGAAAATCTGCGGCAGCGTGGTCGCGTCGCTCGTGAGGTAGAAGCGGCCATTCCCCCGCTCGGCGAGCTGCCGCAGGAAGGCGGTGTCGCGATCCGTCTCGAGCCCGAGCGCGACGACCGAGGTCGTGATCTTCGACGAGAGCATCGCGCTGGCGAGATCGAGCGACGTGCCGCTGCCGGGCGCGCCGTCGCCCATCTCGCCGGCGCTCTTTTCCTCCGCGTCGGCGGCGTCGGAAAAGAGGATGAGATGCTTGATGCGCGCGGGCATGTCGCGGAGCTGCGCGAACGCCTCGACCATCGATGTGTAGATATAGATGCCGCCACCGCCCGCGGTGACGCTCATGATCTTCTGCGCGATCGGATCCTTGTTCCCGTGCTGCGCGAGCGGCGCCACGGTGTGCGCACGGACATCCACAGCGAGCACGCCGAAATAGTCGCGCGGCTGGAGCACGTTCAACGCGAAGACGGCGCCCTGGTTCGCGAGCGACATCTTCGTCTGGCCCTGCACGAGCGCGCTCATCGAACCGGAGCGGTCGAGCACGATCAGCAGTGCGACGCTCGGAACATCCTGCCTGTCCTGATGCTCCATCTGCACCGGGAGCAACTGCTCGACCGGCGTGCGGTAGTAGCCGCCGACACCGAAGCTGCTCTCGCCGCCGAGCATGAGGAAGCCGCCGCCGAAATCCTGCACCCAGCGGCGATACAGCTCCATCTGCTCGCGGGAAACGGCGAACGCGGAGACATCGCTGAGCCCGAGCAGGTCGAACTGTTGCAGGTCTTCGAGCGAACGCGGCAGACCGGCGACGCCGCGGGTGTCGGCTTGGATCTTCTCCCGTCGAAGCGCATCCGCGAGCGGACGCAGTCGGGCTTCGTCGGAATCGACGAGCAGCACGCGTGGCTGCCCGCGCAGGCTCGCGGTGGCCTGTGCGCGATTGTTTTCGACGAGCGTATCCGCAGCGGGGATGACCTCGACTTCGTAGGTCACGAACGTGCCGTCGGCGCGGAGATTCGCGGCCGTCAGCAGATTCGCGCCGGGATTGAGCGAGACGTCGCGCTGCTCGATCAGGAATTGGTTCTGATAGAACTTCGCCTTGGCCGTGGTGGCGACGCTGCTGCGGACGGTGGCGCTCAGGTCGAACGGTTCGCCCGCCTTGAGTTGGGGCGGGACTTCGACGCGCTCCACGAGCACCTCGGGCGCGTCCGCGTTGCGCAGCGGCACTGTGAAAAGTTCGACGCCGCTCGCGGCGAGGCGGCGTGCGGCATCGCTCGCGCCGCCGGATGTGTCGTTGCCATCGCTGAGCAGCACCACGCGGCGGTGTGCTTCCGCCGGCAGCAGGGCGCCGGCGAAATCCAGCGCGTGCGCGAGCGCGGTGCGATTGCGGTCAGGGAGGTCCGGCCAAGCTTGCGGCAGCTTCGGTAGTTCGCTTGGAGGGAGCCACAGGGCGGGCCGTTCCGCGAAGCCGACGACGCCGGCGAGCGCGCTCGCGGGCTTTGCGGCAAAACTTGTCGCGACGAATTCCTCCGCGCTCCGTCGTGCCTCAGCGGACACGCTGGCCGACCGATCGAGCACGAACATGACGCCCGTCTTTCCGCCCGGCAGCAGCGCGTGGATGCGGGCGAGCGCGAGCAGGAGCAGCGTGAGCACGAGCGCGCGCACGATGCCGCACACCACGCGTCCCGAGCGCGTGAGGTCGGCGAGAGAACGCCGCTGGCCGAGCCAGAGCAGCAGCGCCAGCGGCAGAGCCAGCGCGAGAATCCATGGATGACCGACTTCGATGGCGTTCACTCGGTGCGGCGGCGGTGAAAGAGCGACCACTCGAGCGTGAAGAGCACGAGCGCGCCGAGGGCGAGGTAGCGCCAGAACGGCCACGCGGCGAAGCCCGCGAGCGCATTGCGGTAGGGAAGCGGTGTCGCCGGATCCTTCGGCGCGGCGTCGAAGAGCAGATTCGATTCGGCTTCGTCGAAGGTGTTCACCGCGAGCCATTCCGCGCGGCCTTCGCGCGTTTGCGGAATGAATCCGTTCGTGAATGGCGCACGCTCGGCGGCGCGGACGGCGGTCGGCAATTCGACATTCGTGCCAGCGAGCCAGTGAACGGTGTGCGTGACGAGCAGCGGGAAGGCGACGCGCAGCGGCAGGTCGGTCGCGGCGAGGTCGAGGCCGAGCGCGGCGACGCGCAGAGGCTTCTCGCCGCGCTTTTCACCGACGATGAAAAGCGCGTGGTCGAACGAGCGCAGCGGCGCGATGTAGCTCCACTCGGAATCGGGCGGCGGGAGAGCGAGCGACTGCGCGCGGAGGACGGTGGTCTGCGTGAAGTCGAGCAGGCGCAGCGTCGGGTGCGTCGTGTCGATCTCGGTGAGAGCGGGTTGATCGAGCGGCGGACCGGCGGCGTCGAAGGGAGTTCGCTTCACGTAGAACGCGGCGACGGGCGCCGTGGTCGCGGGGAGAAAGTCGTCGAAGAGAACCACGTCGAACTTCGTGCCGAGCGCGTCGCTCCATGCATCGGGAGCGAGCAGTTCGTAGCTGATCGTCGGATCGGCCGAGAGCGCCTTTTCGAGGAAGACGTTGCCGCGGCTGATGAGGAGGACGCGCACCGGGCGCGGCGGCGGCAGCCAGACGCGCGCGAGGTTGTCGGCGGCGAGTGCGTCGGTCGTGTCGAGTGTGGCGGTGAAGTGGCCGCGTGCCGTCGCCGTGGGTCGGGGGACGCTCGGGAAAACGAGGCTTTGTTTGCCACCGGGCTCGATCGCGAGCGGCTTCACGTCGAGCAGGCGGTCGTCGTAGCGCAGTTCGAGATTCGTCTTCAACTCGGCGCGGCCGAAGTTGCGCACTTCGATCAGCACTTCGCTCGTCGAGGGCGAAGCGGGCAGCGGACGCGCTGCGAAACGCGTGATGCCGGCATTGTCGCGCGGCGTGCCGACGATGCGGGCGGTGTGCGATCCCGTGACCGGGCGATCGGTGAATACGATGGTCCTGCGTTCGCCTTGCCGCGTCGCGAGGAGGTCGTTCGCGAGCGCGAGCGCGGGCGCGAGATCGCCGCCGGCGTCGGTTGGATCGACTTGCGCGAGGGCCTCGCGCAGCACGCGTTCGTCGCCGGTGAAGGGAACGAGGACCGTGGCCTGCGGGCCGGCGGTGATGAGCGCGAACTGCCGGCTGGCCGATGCGTCGCGGACGGTGGCGAGGCCTTCGCGAGCGGCTTTGGCGAGGCGCGTCTCGCCATCGGACTCGAGCGCCGACATCCGCGCGCGCACGTCGAGCACCACGACGGCCGATGCGCCGTCGCGCACGAAGCGATCGAGCGTCGGCCGCGCGAGCGCGGCGACGATGAGCGCGAAGATGAGCAGGTGCAGCAGCAGCGAGAGCAGGCTGCGCAGCCGCTGAAAGAGCGCGCGCCGCCGGTGCTCCTGCACGACACGTTGCCAGAAGATGAGCGTGCTGACCGTCACGGGGCGACGGCGCACCTTCAGCATGTAAAGCATGACGATGAGCGGCAGCCCGGCGAGAAACCATGCGGCCCACGGCTGGAGCCAGGTCATGGGAAGTGGGCTCCTTTCGCGTTTGGCGTTTGGCGTTTGGCGTTTGGCGTTTGGCCCGCCGCGGGCGTCGTCGCTCGAAGCGAGACGTTCGTGGGATCGGGCGGCCCTGCGG